>CAZWDL010000130.1:0-20231 GCA_964632995.1 uncultured Saprospiraceae bacterium | reverse complement strand
GCATCTGCCCGAATGACGATCTGAATATCTCCAAAACGACGGCGGATCTTTTCGGTAATCAACTCACAGAAGCGCTTGATCAACTTGGATTTCCGGGCCAGCTTATACAACAAGGGTAGACCGCCATCCGAACTGATCTGCTTGGCTGAAAAATCAAACTGAACTTCTTTTTTATTGTGATAAAAAGCCGTATGTTTAGTACTCATTCTTGGGTATAAGGTTTTTATATTTTCAAAGGTCTAATCAACTTTAATATAAGAACTTATACCCATTTTTTTCGCATATCGGTGAATAATCCGGGTTAGGTCCTTCGTATGAAAGCAATAAGCTCTACCAGTAAAAGCAGGAAGAAGAGCCACTCTCTGCTTTAGAGAAGGGTTACAAAGAAATGTCAGAAGACCAGAAAAGAGAAGAAGAAGTATTTGAATGGATTGAGGGTACGCTCAATTCGGACGACTTATGAAGAAGTGGGGAGAAATCTGCTGGGTGAACTTCGATTCTTTGAGCGGACAGGAAGTCAAGAAAAAGCGTCCGGCTGTTATTGTCAGCAATAATGTCTCCTATAAATATCTGAAAAGGATGTTTTATTCGTATTTTGGTGAAGGAAAAAAGAATAAGTAAATCCTCTTTGAAAAAGTGAAAATGGATGAGAACCAGGTAGTCGTTAGGGCTTTCCTGCCGGATTTCGCCTAGAGTGAAAAAGCGGTCGTCAGTTTCCTGATCGTTCCTCCTTAATAGTAGCGATTTCAAAATTTTCAGACCCAATAAAAAAATAAAAACGAGCTTTGTTTCGAAATGAGAAAGAGTTTAAATTATTGGGTTGTTGTCTGTGTACTGCTGGTTTTTAGTTGTGAGGTTGATAATGATTTGATTTCGAAAGCTGGTGAAGTCCCGAAAATTCACCTATTAAAAAACGAACAAACTGACTACAGACTCCAGTCGTCCATTCAGATCTTAAAGTACACCTTCCCCGGGTACACAATTCAGGAAATTATTCAGCCCTCCCTGCAAGACAAGTTTCAGCCCTATTCCGCGTATACCTCCGCTATTGAGAATTATCAGTATTACTGGGGTAAGCTTCAAATGGAAAACCGATCCCAGTTACTTTTACAGGGTATTCCAAAAGGAATTTGATAAAAGCCCAAGTCATTTTATAAAGTAGTTGATAGTCAATTGATTGGTACTTGTTTTACATGCCGTTGTAAAATAAGTCCTACCTTTTTTCTCCTCCTGTAAAATAAGTTTATGCTTTTGTAAAATAGGTGAAAGGCGCTCTCCGGCCTTGCCCGCATCTTTATAGTGTTCGAATTTTCAATCGATAAGGCACGAACCGAAGTTGCAGAGTACACGCAGCGCTATCGTATGCTTCGCAACTTGAACTAACACCATTTTTTTGAATAAATAATTCACTATGAAATCCATCTTCTTCTTCATCGCCCTGTTTTTGGGCAATATGATGATCCTCAACGCGCAGGAACTTCTCCTGCCCATCTCCACCCCATCGGAAACGGCGAAAGCCGAGTACATCAAAGCCTTGCAGGCAGCCGAAAATGCCAATATCCCCGGCTTCTTCGATGGGATGAAAGCCGCCGTAAAAACGGACCCCAACTTCTTCATGGCTTATGCTTATCTCGCCTTGGCGGAAACGTCTTTTGAGCAGTACGAAAAAGCCGCTGTCTTCATCAAGCCAGCTTTGGCCATTGACCCTGCGGGCTTCAATGAAGGCGAGCAGATTGTGCGAAAAGCCCTGCAAGCCCTGGAAAAGGATCCTAAAGCCGATCCCGCCCCCTTCATGGCTTCTCTGACTGCGGCCTACCCCAACACGGCTCAAGCGCACGAATTGGCGGCTACCGGCGCCTCCTGGATCAGCAAAGACCCCAAGGCAGCTGTACAACACTTGTTGCGCCTGCTGGAGCTGCGCCCCGAATACGGAGGCGGCTACAATTCCTTAGGCTATAGCTACATGGCGCTCGAGGAGATGGACAAAGCCAAGGTTGCCTTCGAGAAATACCTCGAACTAGCCCCTGACGAACCCAATGCCTACGACAGCATGGGGGAGTACTACCTGGTAACCAAGGACTACGCCAAGTCGGTGGAACATTACGACCGTGCCGTAGCCATGGGGCTGGAAAGTGCAAAAGAACGGGCCGAAAAGGCGCGGGCGGCTTTGAAAGCAGCCGGTAATTAACTCTTGTAATTGTTTCCTCAAAGCATGGTAGTTTGGCTCCGCAGGATTCCCTGCGGGAAGAATCACCATGGGTTTTACTAAATCAAATAACATCATGCAAACCGTAGGCATTATCGGCGGCGCCGGCTTCATCGGCAGCTACGTCACTCAACAATTTTTGGAAAATGGCTACCCGGTCAAGGTATCGGCCACCGATATTTCCAACAAAGAAAAATATGCACACCTGTCCGCTCTCAAAAATGCGGAAAATATGGAACTCGTGCCGCTCGACGTGCAGGACCTGGCGCAATTGCAGGCCTTTGCCGCAGGCTGCGACCTCCTCGTGCATGGCGGCACGCCATTTCAGTTGGACGTGGAAGACCCGCAGCGGGATCTGTTCGACCCCACCATCAAAGGCACGGAGAATTTCCTGCGGGTGGTCAGCGAAACGCCAACCGTGAAGAAGGTGGTGTTCATCGCTTCGGTAGCGGCTATGAATACCAACTTCCCGCAATTGCCGGCCGGCAAAGCCGAAGGCGACACAATCAATGAAGATGATCCTTTCTACTTCAGTGAAGAAAACCACCCGTATGCGCAAGCGAAATTCCTTGCCAACCGGGTCGTCGATCAATTCATCGCCGATCATCCTGATCCAGGTTTTGAAATCACCACCGTTTCGCCGGTGGGCGTCATGGGCATGGCGATGTCGAAGCGGGAAGATTCTACTTCGATGGGTCTGCAATTTTTATTCAAAAATAAAATTGCCCCGAATCCCTTTATCCAGATGCTTTACGATCAGGATGTGTACTGGGCAAACGTGGATGTGAAAGATGTGGCAGCATCGGTTTACAAGGCGGCCGTCCTTCCAAACCTGCACGGTAAAAACTACCTCCTGTCGAGCGAAAGCTATCGGGTGTCGGATATTTCGCTGATGCTCAATAAGCAGCCGGCAGTAGGGCAGCCTGTGGTGGTTTACCAAAATGGCCTGGCGAAAAAGGAATTGGGCGCAAACTTCAGGCCGTTAAAAGAAACCTTAGCCGGCTACGCAGGATAGAAAAACAAGCGGGGAAGCCGAAAACCGGCTAGAGTAGGCGCAACTATTAATACCAACAACTATGAAAACAGTAGTAGTAAGACACAAAGTAGGCGATGCAAAAACCTGGATAGCAGGCCACCAGGACCGCTTAGACCTTTTTGCACCGGCCATTAGCGGTTACAAGGCTTTCCAGGATGTGGACGACCCCAACTCAGTCGTGTTGGTCATTGAAGCGACCGACTTGGAATTATTGGGCGCCATCATCAATGACCCTAAAAACGCGGGGATAAAAGCCAAACACACCGTATTGGAGCCGATTACCATGTCAATGGAAATCAATTATTAATTCATCATTGGTAAGTGGCTGCATACCTCGCAGGTGTGCCGCCACATAACAAAACCCATTTTATACTATGAGAAAATCACTTCTTCTCGCAGCCCTGTTAGGCTGCACCATACTTCTTCATGCCCAATCTGCCAACGACGAGGTCGACATGCACACCTTTGCCCGCCGCTTCATGGCCGCCTATAACTCGGGCGATCACGCCGCTCTCCAAAAAATGTACACCAAAGATGCCGTCCGGATTGATGGCGAGGGCAAAAAAATGACCGGCGGAGATAAGATCGCCGACTACTTTGCCGAACAGTTCCGGAACAACAACGCCACGCTGCTGCTCCGGCAAGAGAGCCTCAGCTGGTCGGATGCAGAGCATGCCTGGGTGGCGAAAGGCACTTACGAGGTCTACGGCAAGACCCACGTATATGACATCGAGATCGACCTCGCCGGCCAGTATACCAACGCGATGACAAAACAAAACGGCGAGTGGAAAATCGCCAAAACCATGCTCAGCCCGCTGATGCATAAAGACCCCAAGGTAGCCGCCAACGTCAAAATGTACACCGAGACCTGGGACGCCATCATCAACGAAGGCCGGTTCGAACTTTTCAATGAAGACCATTTCATGCCCGATGTGGTCATGCACGCCGAACCGGAAAACGTGGAGGGCATCGAGGGCATGGCGGGTTACTACAAAGCCCTGCTTTCGGCTTTCTCCGACTTCGAGTTTACCATCAACAATATCTTCGGGGAGGGCGACCAGCTGGTCAAGCACTGGACTTTCGAGGGCACGCACACGGGCGACTTCTTCGGCATCCCGGCTACGGGAAATCCGGTCGTAATTACCGGTAGCACGATCGTACGCATGAGTGCCGACGGCCGCATCGCCGAGGAGCAGGATTTCATGGACAATATGTCGATACTGGCGCAAATGGGCGTGGTGTCGGCCCCGGGCAACGTGGCCGTCGTGGATGGGCTGTACCAGGGTTTTGCTAAAGGCGATGTGCCGGCCGTGCTCGCTGTAATGGACGCCAATATCGTCTGGAACGAAGCCGAGAGTTTCCCCTACGCTGACAAAAATCCCTACATCGGCCCGGAGGCCGTGTTGAACGGCATATTCGCCCGCATCGGGGCGGAGTGGGAATACTGGAATCTGACGGATATCCAACTGCATGAGATGTCGGGCAATAGGATCCTGGCCACCCTGCGGTACAAGGCCAAGCACAAGGAAACCGGAAAGGAGATTGACTCGCAAACGGCGCATTTGTGGACGCTGCGGGACGGCAAAATCGTGGCTTTCCAGCAGTTTACAGATACCAAACAGGCGGCGGAGGCGGTCAAGTGAGGCGGGAACGACACAGCCAAGACGCTTTCTTGACATACAATAAGCTCTAAAAGCTATACTCGATTCAAACCATTTCGACGTCAGCATAAAATACGCTTTTGACGGCAAAATTTTCGGTCAATCAAAGATATGCTTCGGGCAGTCAGGTCCGAGGCAGTAGTCCACCGGGAACTAAGTTATACATTCTTTGACTACCAACATCTTGGGAAAATCAATGATGAACGGAAGAGCGTAAAATATTTTATGGGCATGGACGGGGCAGTGAAAAAATGTTGTAGGCCATACAACATAACAGTTAAAACAACCCAAATAACACCTGAATTCATGAAAAAAGCATTCCATTTCCTGCTGCTCCCAGGCATTAGCCCCGGTTTACTTTTTCCGACTTCCGATTTCCGACTTTATCTATTTCTCAACGCTTTTTTAAAAACATTACCATGGTAAACTTAATAGTCCTCTACCCCTGGCCCAAAGATGACAAACAATTTGAAGGCGATTACGGCAATCACCTGGATCTGCTGCACGAAAAAATGGGCATACCACGCGATGCGAAACCCTACACCATCACCAAATTCATCCATGATTCAACAGAAAGGCCCGCTTTCTATCAAATGTTTACGATGCCTTTCGATTCAAAAGACGCTTTGAATACGGCTATGGCTTCACCGGCTATGCAGGAAGTTGCCGCCGATGCCAATCGAATTTCCACGGGCGGAGCGCCGGTCATTCTGGTTGGAAGGAACTATCAATAAACGAGAAACCAGATCGTTTTCAACAATTTTTTTAATCACTTTTCAGTAAAATTATCACCATGAAAATTCGCTTTTTATTCCTACCGCGGACGCCAGATTTTCTGTTTGCGGGAAAACCACCGTGGTCGATCAGGGAGAAGGAAGATATGTCATGAGAGTTACGGATGACTGGAAAGGCACTCTGGTTGGCAAAAACGGGAATGCTATCCCGTTTCATTTCAAATCCAGATCGACCGAAGTGTCCAACCTGAATAATGGTACGGGAAAAGTCATTGTCACCGGTGGAGCGCCGTTCGGCGGCGGTTTGCAAATTATGGTATACGCCAGCGTCACCATTTCAAAGGATGGTACTACTCAGGTAGCTGTGGAAAACCTCCAGGTTGTTTGCAGAGGTTGACCAACTGACCTGATGCCTGCATGCCGGCGGGATCATTTTTTTACCTGGATAATACAGGAGAGCACGATCTGGTAGCGGCTCCTTACGGATGGTATAACCAGGGAAGTGATCCAGCCGGCAGCTGGTCTGACGCAGGTTCCAGATGTGCTGATTACAGCGTCACGGAAGGAGCACTTTTGGAAACCTCTACTTATTGAAGAAAAAACCGCCTACTTGCTGAGGCAAGGTAATGTAGAAAAAAGATTCCTCCTGTACTTTCACGGCATTGAAGAAAACGCCGTCTCTCCCGGTTTGATCCGCACTTTGGTAACGGCGCTCTCATTTCCCGTCCGGTCAACTGCCGAAACGGCAATTTGCGTGATGACCTGGGGGGAAGCGGCGGCCTCTCCGGCGCCGGTATCGAGCGTGATTTGCCCTTCGCTGAGCGGCAGTTTCAGTGATACCTCCCTTTTACTCATCAGCCGGTACGACCAACTGTTGCCCCGTTGGATATAGACTACCCAACGAAACACTTCGCTTTCCTTTTGGTGTGACCATTCGACCAGCAGGGTATCCTGATCAAGCGATGTTTCCACCTGCGGTGCTTTGGGTGCGCGTCTGTCGAGCCAGGGCGAGGGCGGAACGAGAGCGGGCTTTTGGTAGGGCCCTTTCAGAGCCGCGTCGGCCAGGCCGGGCGTGGTGATCAGCGGGCCGATGCTCCAGTGCACGGCGCCGGGCTTGTCGGGCAGCATGCCGCGGGTGATCATGATCTGGTTGACCATTTCATCGATAGCCTGCCCGGTACTATCCCTGCCGAGGCGGATGCCGGGCCAGAGGTGGCGATCTTTATCATTTTGGCGCTTCCACCAGCCCAGTAGTACGGGAAAGCTCTGCGGGATGCGATTGATGGGCCAGTACAGTTGCGGGGTCCAGTAGTCGATCCAGCCTTTCTGCAGCCATAACCGGGCGTCGGCATAGAGCACTTCGTACTGATCGAAACCCTGTATGGAAGTAGGATTGCCGGGACGCCAGATACCGAAGGGGCTGATGCCAAACTTGATATGAGGGCGCTCGTTGCGGATTTTCTTATAAAGGTTTTTGATAAAAGAATTGACGGCCTCCCGGCGCCAGTCGGATCGCGACAGCTTGCCATCGCCCTGGCGGTAGGTCTGCCAGCTCATACCGTCGGGAAAATCTTCGTCGTTATTGTAGGAAGGGTAGGGATAGAAATAGTCATCGAAGTGGATGCCGTCGACGTCGTAGCGGCGAATGATGTCCATTACCACAGCGGTCGAATGTTCCTGGGTGCCTTCCTTGCTCGGATCCAGCCACCAGTAGCCGTTGGCCAGTTGCAGCGCCAGATCGGGCCGTTTGACGACAATGGAGGAGTCGGAAACCGGCCCGCCGCTTGGATGATGCGCGCGGTAGGGGTTGAGCCAGGCGTGCAGTTCGAGCCCGCGTTGGTGTGCCTCTTCAATCCAGAATGAGAGCGGATCGTAGTAGGGAATGGGCGCCCTTCCCTGTGTGCCGGAAAGATAATAGGACCAGGGCTCGTGCAGGCTGTTGTACAGGGCGTCGCACTGTGGCCGCACCTGCAGGATAACGGCATTAAAGTTGTGGCTGGCCAGTAGATCCAGCAGGGCAATGGCTTCTTCCTTCTGCTGTCTGGCCGGCAGCCCTGGTTCGCTGGGCCAGTTGATGTTGGCCACCGTCGCCACCCAGGCGGCGCGGAATTCGCGCTCCGGCAACGGCGGGACCTCTCCTTCAGCATCTTCTACAGCCATCCGGGGAGTAGTGCAACTGATGAGCAATAGGCACGGAAGGAGTAATAATAAAGAGCGGGCTTGGGACATCTTCTTCGAGGTAGCTTGACTCATCATAACAGTAATGTAGGATTCAGAAAACAGCGAACGCTGCAAATGTAGGAAATGCTACGGAAGGCTGCTCAAAGCCGCTCAAGATAATAAGTGATTCAATTTGTCCAGGCATTGAGTTATTTGCAATTCACTTCCAGTATACTTCCTGCCGACTCAGCGGATTCAAAAAACAGTATTTTTTTGAACGATTGCCACACAGTTTAAATGGAGTTCGTTTTACTTTAAAGAAAAGAAATGATTGTTCTTTGAAATGGTGGTTAAAGCTGGTTCCAAATCCGAAACAAGAAGCTATGCGATTGAGATAGTTCCCGTATGACCCCAAAGAACCTTTTTTTGCCAATAACACTTCAAAGCAGATTTACTTTGTCGTGTTGTGATAAAAGGAAAAGGTTCGTGCAATTAACCTTCCTCAAAAACCCTGATTGTCGCCCTTTGGCGAAAGCCAAAAGACAAACTCAAAAACCCCAATTCATTTGTTTAATTTCTATCTTTGAGACCGGAACTACAATTCACACCTAATTCTGGCAGTCTTGCAAACCGGAAAAGAAGCGCAGCAAAGAGATAGAACGCCTACTGAATCTTCCCTCCCCGACGGCGGGTCGACGATACCGATCGAAACACCTGTCTGTATCGTCGGGGCAGGCCCCGGAGGAGTAGCTACAGCACTCCGCCTTAGTTACCTGGGTATCCCCTCGGTGTTGATCGACAAATCGGAATTCCCACGGGACAAGGTTTGCGGCGACGCCATCAGCGGCAAGGTGACTACCCTGCTCAAACGCCTCGATCCCGATATCCTGCAGCGCTTTCACGGGGAGCCTATCCACAGCAGTATCTTCGGCGTAACATTCTTCGCTCCTAACGGCAAACCGGTAAGCCTGCCCTTTCTGGATGAGGTGAATGAGGCCGCTCCCGCACCGGGGTACGTCTCTAAACGGATGGACTTCGATCACTTTCTTATCGAGGAGGTGCGACGGCGCGATAATATTGACTTGCACCTCGGCGTAGAGGTCAAAGACTATGAAAGAACGAAGGAAGGCTGGGAGCTGCGTGATGCCGCCGGATCCTTCCGCGTACGCTGCCGGCTGCTCATCATGGCCAACGGCGCGCATTCTGCCTTCAGCCGTAAAGAAGCCGATCTGGAAAAAGATGCCCGCCATCATGCCGGCGCCGTACGCGCCTACTACCGGGGGGTGACGGGGATGGATCGCAGCAACTTCATAGAGCTGCACTTTCTCAGCAATATAATTCCCGGTTATTTTTGGATATTCCCCCTGCCCAACGGAGAAGTTAACGTAGGACTCGGCATGCGCACCGATATTATCAAGCGGCGGAAGGTTAACCTGCGCCGCTTACTGGATGAAACGATTAAAGAGCATCCCCTCATCCGCGACCGGTTCCGCAACGCGGAGTTGCTGGGGAAGGTGTACGGTTATGGATTGCCGCTCGGCTCCAAAACACGCGTTCTTTCGGGCGATCACTACCTCCTGGTCGGTGACGCCGGCCACCTCATCGACCCCCTTACCGGGGAGGGTATCGGCAATGCCTTTTACAGCGGCTTCATCGCCGCGGAACTGGCCGAGAAAGCGCTGGCGGAAAATGATTTTTCCGCGGAGCGCCTCCACGCTTACGACGTGCGCGTGCAACGCGTGCTCGGCTCCGAGATGAAACTCAGCTACCGCCTGCAAAACGCCGGCCGTTTCCCTTTTCTGCTCAATGCCATTGCCAATCTCATCAACGGCAATCAGCAACTGATGGATTACCTCTCCGGCATCTATACCGACTTTCACCTCCGCGAGCAGCTCGTCAAGCCCTGGTTCTGGGTGAAAATGTGGTGGAAAAAAGGGGATTAGCAAATACCTCAGACATTAATGCTCCCTCCCGGTCCTGATATACCCCTTCCCTAAGGGCCGGATCAGCTGGATTTACTCCCTTCCTAACTCAATATTACAGGCGATTTTCACAGGAAATAGGTGATGGAAAGAAAAAAGTTAGGAATTTTTCAATTTTTTTTTTGAATGAACCAACCTTTTTAGCCTGATCGCGTACTATTAAGTAAAGAAAAAAATAAAGAGTCTGTTAATAATTCATTTTTAGAGTTTAAAATTATCTTAAAAACTTGCTTCCTTCCGATAAAAAGAAGAAATTAAGAACAATAAAATAACCGATTTGTAGTTTTTAAATAAAAATTCTGCATCGGCTTAAGTTTCATAAACTAGTGAGTGTAAAGTAGTGGCCTCTCCGAAACGCCTCGGTGAGGTCATCTTTTTTACCTGCTCTTTCCATCCTGCAAGAATTCCTATCTTCGTGTGATTATAAGCTACATGTTGAACAACGATGAAAGATCCGAACGATCTTAGCGCCGAAGTTATTACTGAGCTCCATGTCGAGCAAACGCCGCCGGGAAGTATCGGCGAGTATTGGCTGCACATTATCAATGATGGTATCGGCGAGCCGGTGCGCCTGCCCATTCTCGTAGCCCGAGGTGTGGAAGAAGGACCCGTGCTTGGCCTGACGGCGGCCATCCACGGCAATGAACTGAATGGTATCCCTGTCATTCAGAAACTCTTCCGCGATATTGACGTCACCAGGCTGAGCGGAACGATTGTCGGCGTACTCGTGATGAATGTTCCGGGACTGTTGCTGGTGCAGCGGAAATTTAACGACGGCACAGATCTGAACCGTATCGCCCCCGGCAAACCCGACGGCGATGTCAGCCAGGTGTATATCTACCGCATCGTCGAGCGCATTTTGAAAAATTTCGACTATCTGATCGATCTGCACACCGCCAGCTTCGGTCGCATCAACTCCTGGTACATCCGCGCCGATATGTCGCAGGAAACTACTTCACGCATGGCCCGCCTGCAAAACCCCGAGATCATTCTCCACAATCCCGCCAACGACGGCACATTCCGGGGAACAGCCTCTTCCATGGGTATACAGGCTATCACGCTAGAACTAAAAGACCCGCACGTCTTTCAGTTCGATGTGGTCAACGACGCGCTCATCGGCGTATGGAATGTCATCTATGATATCGGTATGATGGAAGGCGATATTTATTGCCCTATGGAACACACCACACTCTGTGAGGACTCCTACTGGATCTATACCGATGAGGGTGGCATCCTGCAGGTGCTCCCCCGCATCGGTGACCACATCCGAAAAGGCGAACTTATTGCCGAAGTACGAACAGCCTTTGACAAACTGGTCAAGCAATACCACGCCCCGGACCATGGCGTCGTGATCGGAAAAAGTGTCGATCCGATCAACCAGACCGGCAGCCGTATTCTGCACCTGGGCTTGAACCCGCAGGAAATTCTTTGCCGGCCGGAATGATGAGAAGCCTTCAGAAAAGCAGGGGTTCAGAGTTATTCAAAACCGGTACCGCGGAGGTAATGTAATCATGAATCCCTCAACCATTAGCGAGGTGAGATTAAAAAGTGTCGGGTTTAGTAGGTTAGTGATTTTGGCTTTAACGACGCGCGTTTAATAAGTGTCGTGTTTGGCTAGGCAAGTGATTTTTTCTTTAGCCAAGGCGAGGGTTCTCGCCCTTAGTGGGGCTAAGGGCGGCGGTTCCTTAACGCCGGATAAAGGAAAAAGCACTCCTAGAAAGCCGACAGTTATTGATCGTGCGTCGCTTAACGAAGAGTAAAGCTAAAAGCACTCCTAGGAAATCTGACAGTTATTGATCTCACGTCGCTTAAAGAGCCAACTCCGTCTCGGGGTAGACACTTAGGGTTGCAATAAAGGATTACCATTATCGCCGGAAAAAGAGACACAAGAAAACTGAAAGTTAAGTGAAACAGCCTCTCAACCAGCTTTCGCCGGTTTTTATTCTTGCATTTTAAATATTTTCTATGGGAATCAAACTAACGCCTCTACCGGTAACACTATACCTGATGATACTGCTGTTCGCTTTCTCCTCCTGCGCTAACTACAAGTTGAATTATGGCCCGGAAGCGGAGGGCTGGGAAAAGCAGCAGCCGGAGCAGGGTAAGGAAATCGAGCACACAATGTATCTGATCGGAGATGCAGGCTATACGCAATCCGGACAAACGCCTCCCGCACTGCGCCTGCTCGAAACCAAACTTCAGGACGCCGGGCGGAATACTTCGGTCGTTTTTCTGGGCGATAATATTTATCCCGACGGAATGGCGCCGAAGAGCAAGACGGCCGAACGCGAAATGGACGAGTACCGCCTGCGGGCGCAACTCGATGTCCTGCAAGGTTTTAGAGGGAAGCCTTTTTTTGTGGCCGGCAATCACGATTGGTACGAGTACGGCATCGACGGGCTGGAGCGGCAGCAGGAGTTCATTGAAAAATACCTGGGCCGCAGCGATGTCTGGGAGCCTAATCCCGGTTGTGGTGATCCGGAAGAGATAGAACTCAGCGGAAACCTCGTGCTGATATTGCTGGATTCGCAATGGTGGCTCGCTAACTGGGAGGGAGAACCGAAGGTAAATGAAGGTTGTGTGATCAAAAGCCGCGAAGAGTTCTGGATTTACCTGGAAGACGCCATCAAGGGCAACCGTTCCAAAAATATCGTGCTGGCGATGCACCATCCCGTTTTTTCTAACGGCCCGCACGGCGGAGAGTTTAGGGTGAGAGATCACCTGTTTCCGCTTACCAATCTCCATGAAAACCTATGGCTGCCGCTACCGCTCATCGGGTCCCTATACCCCTTTCTCCGCTCGACAGTGGGCAGCAAGCAGGACCTGGCGCATCCCGACTACCGCGACCTGAAGGATATCCTGATTACCTCGGCCCGAAAGAGCGGCAGCTTCATCTTTGCCGCCGGCCACGAGCATAGCCTGCAGTATCTGGAAAAAGAGGAACAATACTTTATCGTTAGCGGCAGTGGGTCAAAGCGTAGCGCCGCCAAGACGGGCAACGGCGCCCTGTTTGCTTACGGCGGTCACGGCTTTGCTCAGCTCGATTTTTATGCGGACGGATCGGCCTGGGTGCAGTATTGGGTCAGCGAAGGCAATGGCAGCAGTGGACGGGTAGCTTTCCGCAAACAGCTCAAAGGGCCGCTACCTGGGTTGAATAAAGCAGAGCCCTATGATTTTTCCTTCTACAACAGTGATGCCGGCTACCTGGAAATGGAAGTCGGGGCGTATGATTACTCGCGCAATGCTTTCGGGCGTTTTCTCTGGGGTAACCATTACCGTGACGCCTATGCCGCTACCGTAAATATTCCAAAGCTCGATCTGGAATCCTTCCAGGGAGGCGTTCGACCGGTAAAGCGCGGCGGTGGGTTCCAAACCAATTCCCTTCGGCTGGAAACCGACGACGGCCGGCAATATACCATGCGATCGGTCGATAAAGACCCTACCCGTACGGTAGCTTATCCCCTCAATCAGTCACGGATCGTGCTCGATATTATCAAGGACAGCTTCAGCGGCGCTCATCCGCTCAGCGCGACCCCTCTGCCCTTGATGCAGGATTCGCTCAACCTCTATCATACCAACCCCAAGCTGTACTACGTACCCAAACAACCCCGCCTGGAAAACTTCAACAAAGATTACGGCGATGCTTTATATTTGGTGGAAGAACGACCCGATGACGATGTTTGGGAGGAACAGGCCAGCTTCGGCTACCCCGAGGAAATACTGAGCACAGAGGATGTTATCGAGGAGGTGCATGATCACCACGACCGTGTCATTGATCAGAACTGGGTGCTGCGCACCCGGCTCTTTGACGTGGTGATCGGTGACTGGGACCGGCACGATGATCAGTGGCGCTGGGCGGAATTCGATACACTGGGTAAAACCCTTTACCGTCCTATCCCCCGCGATCGCGATCAGGCTTTCGGCAAGTACGACGGCTTCATCTTCAGCTTCGTCCGGCAAGCTTCTCCGCTCATCCGGGCGCTGCGTGATTTCAAACCCTTCCAGCCTCGCATCAAGTGGTCCAACTTCGGCGCACGAAGCTTCGATCCCACTTTCCTCAGTGCGATGTCCTGGGAGGATTGGGAGCGGGAAATCAAATATATCCAGCAACATTTGACCGACAACGTTATCGAAAGAGCTGTGCGCGAGGCCTGGCCGCCGGAACTTTACCGCCTCGACGGCCCCACCGTTATCGAAACCGTGAAAGCACGACGGGACAACCTGCTTCGAATGGGGCGTGACCTTTACGAACACCGGGCCAGGGAGGTCGATGTCGTCGGCACTAACAAGCGCGATCTGTTCCTCGTTGAACGGATGGACAATGGGCTGACCAAGATACGGGTCTTCGATACTAACAAGGAAGGTGAACAGGAAATGCTCTTTTACGAACGTACATTTGACCGAAAGGACACCAAAGAAATCAGCCTCTACGGGCTCGATGATGAAGATATATTCCAGGTCAAAGGCAAGGTCCGGAACGGTATCAAAATTCGACTTATCGGTGGCTTACAAGACGATACCTTTACGGATGAATCGCGCGTAAGCGGATTGTCGAAAAAGACGATTGTCTACGATGCGAAATCGGAAAAGAGAAACCTGACGAGCAGCCCGGAAACCCGAGTGCGAATTTCCGGAGACCCACAATACAACATCTACAACCGGCGCTCTAAGGATTACAACTTTGACTTCTGGACCTTCCTGCCCAGTTTGGCTTTTAACCCCGACGATGGCTTCCTACTCGGCGGATCAGCCCAGTTCACCCACTACGGCTACAAGAAACACCCCTATGCCGGGAAGCACTTCCTGTCGGCAAAGTACGCCTTCGCTACCGGAGGGGCGGAATTCATTTACAATTCCGAATGGATAGATGCTGTCGGTGACTTTGAAATCGGGATAGATGGCATCTACCGCTCCCCCCTCTATTCCGTCAACTTCTATGGCATCGGCAACGAAACCCTTAACCGGGAAGACACGCTGGGCGTTGACTACCACCGCGTGCGCCAGCGTGAGATCCTCTTTTCACCGGCACTAAAGAAAAGGGTCAATTCGGCGACCTCTTTTTCCTTCGGACCTACCTTTGAATCCATTGAGGTAGAGCGCACCGAGGGCCGCTTTATCGACGATTACGCCAAAGGAGAGGATGACCCTTTCGACGAAGCGTTCTTTGAGGGGCAGCAATTTCTGGGTTTGCGATTCACTTTCGACTTCAGCAACCTCGACGATGCAAACTATCCGGCATTAGGGGTCAATTTATTCGTAGATGCAGGCTGGCGGGTTCGGGCAGACAACTTCGACCGGAATTTCCCTTATCTGGAGGGGTTCATTTCCGCTTTCCAACCCCTGGATTCCCGGCGTCGCCTGGTGCTGGGCACCCGTATTGGCGGTCGTCATCTGTTCAACGATGAGTTCGAATTCTACCAGGCCGCTACTCTCGGCGGTACCTGGCAGCGTGCCAACTTCCGGGGATTTCGCCGGGATCGCTTTACCGGTAAATCGGCTTTTTATCAAAATGTTGACCTGCGCTGGGAAATGCTGCGCTCCGGTAATATATCCCTGCCCTTCACGATGGGGCTGCTGGCCGGTTTCGATCACGGCCGCGTGTGGACACCGGAGGAGGACTCCCGAAAGTGGCATATTGCATACGGAGGCGGGGTGTTCATTTCACCGCTGGACTTGCTGACCGCACAACTTAGCGCCTTCCGTGGCGATGAGGAGGCCTGGCGGTTTGTCTTTACGGGAAAGTTTTTTTTCTGATGCGGCAGCCGGATAATTGTCCTATCTTTGCCCCCTGATTTGCAATAAAAGAATTGTATTGTCAACATTCAAAAAAGCAAAAACCAGAACGATTATGAAAGAAGGTTGGGTTTTGATTTACTCCGATAGTGAATTGTATCAGGTTAAAATCGCCGAGGATATCCTTAAACAAAACGGCATCGAGAGCCATATCGTTAATAAGCCGGATTCGGCTATCCCGTCGATCGGTGAAGCGGAATTGTATACGCTGCCGGAAAGAGCGGAAGAAGCGGTTAAGGTACTGAGAGAGAATGATATTAAGGTGTGAATCCAGCCAGGCGCTTTTTGTCGCTGCTGATACGTACTGCTTACCCCTCATCCGGATGTCCTTGAGGCCTGCCTGAACTCCGGCAGGCCTCAGCAACCGGATAGTATTTTTTACGCTGCTTTTAGAATTGTGGGCACGGAATTTTTGATCCGCCCAGATTCAGTCCCCTTCCCTCTCCAAAAAGATAAGTGATCGTAGCTCCTACGGTAAAGAAATAGTCCCTGGCTGGCCCGCCCCGACGATAGGGCCTGGTGGGGTCTCCTTTTTCCGGATCAAAGGAGGGGCGGCTGAGGCGTGCTGCCAGTTCGCCGTTTCCTTCCAGAATATCCTGATACACTATGCTGACCCCACTGACGTCGTCGAGATGATCCGTAAAGGTGATGCGGCCGCTGCCCTCGAAGCCCAGTATCCAGTTCTCATCGAGATGGAGCTTTATGCCGCCTCCGCCGAGGGCAGCCCATTGCCATAATTCGTAAGGCGCTTCGTAGCCGGGCAGTCCTTGCCCTTCCGTACCCAGCGGCTGTAACTGATAGGTTTGCCGCTCGTATTCGGCAGTGGGAGAAAAATGAAAAACTGCAGCGCCGCCGTACAGATAAGGTTCGACAAAGAAGTCAGTATTAAATAGGTGCCACTGGAATAGGTTGAGCTCTCCACTCAGCGCAAATTCATTGATGTTTGTCTCAAAGTTAAGTCCCCGGTTCCTGCCGCTTAGCGCGTCGTCGCCCGAAAGAGTCATGTTGGTATATCCCAAACGGAAGGAAAGCCAGGGCGCTACATTGGCGCGCAGTAACGCTCCACCGGCGGGGTGAAGAGTTTGAAAATAAAGCTCTAGCCGGTTGGGGGCAAGATCGCCATCATAGTAGGAAAGGCCACCGTACAAACCAATTTCAAAAGTCTGACTCTGTAGAGTGAAAGTCGATAGCAGTAAAAGCACTAAGACAAAACGCTTCATCATCGTGTATTAAGTTTACCCCTGGCCTTGCGGTCCCTTCGGGAGTTTGATAAACGCCGGCACAGCCTGAAAACCCAAAGAACAATCCGGTTCCCGTTTGGCTTTACGCCGGTAGCTGGTATAGTTAAATTGGGGTGCCGAGAACTAAATTTCCGGACAGGGGCGATAACAGGGATTATGTAACGTCAAAGGGATGAAGTTTCATATGTGGAGTGAACAGAATTTATATTATTGAGCACTAGTCTACTTTCGCCCGGTGTGGTTGTGCCGCAAGAAGAAAAAAGCGTAAACCAGAAGGTCTTCCGGCAAGAAATAGTTTTCAGCACAGAAAATTTGCTTTGCGCTAAGAAAATTTGACAATCCCTTGTTTACATGAAAGAAACAACATACATTTATACGAGATGTTGAAGACCCTGTTTCAACATCCTAATCCTAATGAAGCGCCGCTCTTTTTCTGGCCAAAATCACTCGTATTAATTTGATCAGGGACTGCTGTATCGAGTTGTCCTGTTTGATTCCCAGGTTTCACAATCTTATATTATGAAATACGGATTTATTATTGATAACCGCAAGTGCATAGGATGTCATGCCTGTACTACAGCCTGTAAGGCCGAGCACCGCGTACCGGTCGGCGTCAACCGCACTTGGGTTAAACAAGTGGAGAAAGGGGAATTCCCCCATACGCGCCGCCTGTTTTCTGTGATGCGCTGTAATCACTGCACCGACGCCCCCTGTGTGGAAATCTGTCCGGTGGAAGCATTGTTCATCCGCGATGACGGCATTGTCGACTTCGACAAGGACCGCTGCATTGCCTGCAAATCCTGTATGCAGGCCTGCCCCTACGATGCCCTGTATATCGACCCCGAAAATAACACGGCTGCGAAGTGTAACTACTGTGCCCACCGGGTGGATGTGGGCCTGGAGCCGGCCTGTGTCAATGTTTGCCCTGAGCATGCCATCATTTCCGGTGATATGGACGACCCCGAGTCCGAGATCTCTCAGTTACTGGGACGTCAGCAAGTGATGGTCCGCAAACCGGAAAAAGCTACCGAGCCCAACCTCTTTTACATCGATGGGGACGAGGCCAGCCTCTCGCCCGGCCTGACGGAAAAATCGAAGGAATATTTCTGGAGCGCCCAGGAGAGAGGTGTCGGTCACTATGCCAAAGTAGCCGAAGAAATGGCCTTTTCCAACGGTGATGTCGTTCAGACATTAATGGAGCGCAACGGCCAGTCGGCTACGGCCGGTGAGGTCGCCGAGAACGGACCGGCCCGATCGATCGATCTGGTCATGGGCAAGGCCCGTCGCGTTTATGACGCTCCGGATAAAGGCATTCTCTGGGGGTGGGAAGTTTCGGGATACGTGCTGACCAAAGCCATCTCGGCCGGCGCATTTCTGGTGCCCTTCCTGGCCTGGCTGTTCAACTGGGCGCCGATTCGCACCGGCGCACGTGACACCGGCCTGGGTATTGCCCTCGCCTTCCTGGTAGCCACCGGCTTATTACTGATCAAAGATCTCGACCGGCCCGACCGCTTCCTCAACGTCCTGTTCCGGCCCCAGTCAAAATCCTGGTTGGTGAAAGGCGGATACGCGATTTCCCTGTATGGCGGTCTGCTTGTCTTATGGGGGCTGGCGCTCGGCCTGAACTGGGGAGCGATCACCGACTACATTGCCTGGGCGACCGCTATTTTCGCGATCCTGGTTGCAGTCTATACCGCCTTCTTGTTCGCACAGGCCAAGGGGCGCGACTTTTGGCAGAGCCCGATGCTGGGGTTGCACATGATGATACACAGTATCATGGCCGGTGCAGCGGTGTATGGTATCCTGATGGTGTTCATGAGTTACGATGGATCCTGGATGACTTACGTCAAAAATGTTTTCTACGTAGCTATCGCCTTCAACCTGCTGACACTGCTGCTGGAACTGACCATGCCGCATCCGACCGAGGATGCCAAGCGCGTGGTAAAGATGATCACCAAAGGGCGCTATCGCCGCAAATTTTGGGGTGATGTAATCCTGCTCGGCAATGTGCTGCCGCTGATCCTGGTCGCCGTCGCCGGTGGCAATCCCATTCTGATCGGACTGGCAGGACTGGCCGTGCTGATCGGTATTTATTACACCGAGCACATCTGGGTGGAAGCACCGCAGCGCATCCCCCTGAGTTAAAAAAGGAGGAATCACATAGAGCCTGAATTTTTCCGGCTGTCCGGCCCCCGGCGTGAAACTGACCGCCAATAGCCGGAAGCCGGTCAATCATCCGGGGTAACAGATAATCTTCTTCTGAATTTCCTCGTGCAAAAAGAGACAAACAATGAATAAAAGAAAGCCATCATTCATAGAACGCATTGCTGAAAAACTGGGCCTGATCCCCGATCTGCATAAAAACGGGGAAACCCCGGTAGAACGCCTGACCGAACCGGGGCAATTCACCAAATTTCCACCGCCGGAGCAATGGGATGATTGGGTGGAGTATGAAGCCACCGCCTGGCCGCGCGTCAAAAAGACACGCTACAGCATCGTGCCGACCACCTGCTTCAACTGCGAATCGGCCTGCGGTTTGACCGCCTATATCGATAAGGAAAACATGCAGGTACGCAAGTTTGAGGGTAACCCTTACCATCCGGGAAGCCGCGGGCGCAACTGTGCTAAAGGACCGGCGACTATCAACCAGATTACCGATCCCGACCGCATTCTGTATCCTCTCAAACGCGCCGGTAAGCGCGGCGAAGGGAAATGGGAACGCGTCAGTTGGGACGAGGCGCTCGACGATATCGCCGCCCGCCTCCGCAAGGCCCTGCAGGAAGAACGGCACAATGAAATCGCCTACCACGTCGGTCGCCCCGGTCACGAAGGTTACATGGACCGCATCCTGCAGTCCTGGGGCGTAGACGGTCACAACAGCCACACCAATATCTGTTCCTCCGGCGCCCGCTTCGGCTACGCTACCTGGTACGGCTACGACCGGCCCTCGCCCGATCACGCCAATGCCAAATTCATTCTGCTCATCAGCGCTCACCTGGAAAGCGGGCACTACTTCAACCCGCATGCTCAGCGCATCATCGAGGGCAAAATGAAGGGCGCCAAGCTGGCGACCATGGACCCACGCCTGTCGAACACAGCCAGTATGTCCGACTACTGGATGCCCACCTATCCCGGCACCGAAGCCGCCGTCCTGCTGGCTATGGCTAAGGTAATCCTTGACGAAGGGCTGTACAATCGCGACTACCTCGAAAACTGGGTCAATTGGCAACAGTACCTGGCCACCAAACATCCGGATAAAGAACGGACCTTCGAGAACTTCATCGACGCTATGCGGGAAAGTTATGCCGAATATACGCCGGCCTACGCCGAGCAGGAGAGTGGCGTACGCGCAGAAATGGTCGTTGAAGTCGCCCGCAAAATCGGTGAAGCAGGCAGCCGCTTCGCTACCCACAACTGG
>CAZWDL010000129.1:0-20251 GCA_964632995.1 uncultured Saprospiraceae bacterium | reverse complement strand
TTGCTTGATTGCCTCCCTCAGGGTTATGATTTTTCCGTTGGTCTGGCAGTGGAAGCTTCCGTCCGCAACCGACTGATAGTAGTAGAGGCCGCCGATCCGAAGCCATCGCAGCGGCCGTTGCCCCGGAGTCTTACCGGCCCACCCGTCCACATGCAGCCCGATGGCCGGACTATCAGTTTTGGCAGCGGGGCACCGGTAGCTCCAGTCAAAGTACAATCCCACTCCCTGGAATGGCCAGGTCGTGGCCAGCAGCCAGTGGTTCATTGCCGATAGCTGTTTGACTCTCCACTGGGCAAACAGCAGGCAGTCGATGGCTTTTCCCTTTCCATGGGATTTCTGATTATTTTTTCGCCAGGCGGATGTGATCATCGTGGGGACGCCCGTCCACTGCCGCCAGGCCAGGAAGGATTGAAGGAACCCGGTGTCCATTCGTCCAATGGAGTCCTGGATATGAAACTCACCAATTTTGAAGTGGCCGCCGTAGGCGTCGATGATTGCCAGGTAATCGGAATGTGTCATGGCCGCCTCCTGGATCGAAGCCAAAGGTATCCCAGGCCAACAGCAACCGCTCCGGCCTTGTACCTGAACGGGATTTCATCGTTGATGTAGTCTTTGGCTGTTTTTAACAGATCTACCCTGGTCCCGTCAGCCTCCTGGTTTTTAGTTTCAATGGGCGACTCGCCAAGGCCGGGCGTGGGTTTTGAACAGCCGCAGCCACAACCAAGTCCATTGTCGTAGGTGTATGTTGATTTGCTCATGTTTGTGTATGTGAGGGTTAAAGGATGTATTTGAGTAGCAGCGCGGCGCCAATGGCCCCGCCGCCGATAAGCGCCGCCTTCTTTTTCGGAATTTGCATCGTCCCATTGATGACAAACTGATCGCCCCGGGATTGAAGAAATGGGGCGGGGGCTTCATCATGATTGGCCGGTTCGGCAGGCACGGACGCTGTGTTAATAACCGCCGAGGGGCCGCCTGTTTGAGGTTTTGATCCCGGGCCGGTAACCGGCTGTACCTTAGGCTGGAGATCAATGACCCCGTCATAAAAAAGGGGATCAATGGATCGCACGGCTCGTTGGCCACCTCCGTCTGAAGGGTTATGGTATAGATAGCTCGATTGAGTTTTCATGGGCTATGAGTTAAGGGTTAGAAATTTATAGGTGGCAAAACCGGCCACACTGAGAGAAATAAAAGCGATGAACAGACGCGCCGGCTCCGGGCGGCCGTTTAAAGACTCAATCAGCGCCTTACGCCTGAATACATCTGCGCTGTAGTCCCGGCCGGTCGTTACCGCGTCAGCCGGCAGTCCGGCAGAGAGAGCGCTTCGAACCCGCGAGGGTCCTGCGTTGTAGGCGGCTACGGCTGAGCCCGGATCGCCACTAAATTGCCGGATCAGCCCGGCCAGGTACTGCGCGCCATAATGGATGTTCGCCTTGTGATCATCGTTGGCGTGGCGGGATGTGAACTCCGGGTGGTATCTCCAGTCGATCTGCATGATGCCAATTCCGTTGCCATTGTCGCCGGTCCAGTTTGCATCCAGGCTTACTCCCATGCTACTTTCCCGTGACGCAATGGCCAGAAGCAGCGATACGGGAAGTTGATGCCGCCGGGCGGCCTGGGCAAAGTAGTCGTAGAGGCCGCGAACGCGCGCATAGGTGAGCTGGGCCGAAAGAGCGATGGACTGGTTCATTAGACAAGGATTTCGACTTGGTATTCCACCAGGGCAAAGGCTCCGGGCTGAACCGTTACCTGGTCATCGGGGTGAAGGGCTGTCCGGGCATATTGTTTGTTTGCAGCAAACGTGGGGCTGAAATCCCAGTTGCCGCGAAGCCCGATTTCCCGAATCACAATGGGTTCAGCGGTTTTGTTCTGAAACAGGCGGCTTACCGAAAAGACCGCCTTGTTTGCCACCG
The DNA here is from genome assembly GCA_964632995.1 of uncultured Saprospiraceae bacterium. Classification (GTDB taxonomy): domain Bacteria; phylum Bacteroidota; class Bacteroidia; order Chitinophagales; family Saprospiraceae; genus CAZWDL01. The sequence continues at coordinate 18,341 of CAZWDL010000129.1, read as the reverse complement.
GGTCGACCGTCAGGTCGCTAAAGTCCATTCCATGATACCATAACTCTCCCGGCTGGTCTCCGTGCGGGATCAGTCCAAGCAGGTTCTCATCGGTCATACTGACAAAGGTGTTATCGCCGCCGACCTGCACGCCGTATTCAAAGCCCTTGTAATTTCCACTGGGGTTTGCCGAGGAGGAGCCGCCGGGAGCAGCCATATTGAATATATGGGTACTGTCATAGTCGTCCAGGCGGGCCAGATTCCGAAGCCGGGTCATAAAATTTTGCAGAAACCCGCCGTTGGTCCCGTCAAGGTCTGTATTTTGCGTGTCCGGAGTCAGCTCAATAATGACTTCGTAGGCCACTGTCAGGGTCTTGTTGGGCGGAACAATGATGCCTTCGTCCATCGTATCGCGTGCGAGCAGGATTTTTGCCCGTCCGGGAATGTTGCTGGCCGTATAATCTGAGGCTAGGCCAATTTCCCGGACCGTGATATCGGCCGCCGTCTGATTGGTAAAGGAGCGGGTGATCACAAACCGGCTGGAGGGTTTATCGGTGGCAAGCGCCGAGACGTCTCTCACACCGTGATGAAGTTCGCCGGCGTCCGATCCGTGCCGGATCATTCTATGGAGCCACATATCTTCCACATGAACGGGCGTGTTATCTGAGCCAACGACCGGCCACCAGGATTGAAAATACCTCCCGTGGGTTTCGCTGCGCGAAGAGTCCTCAAAGCTTACGCGCCGAAAGTAGCCACTTCCGTTCCACTGGCCCGTGATCTGCACAGGAGCGCCATCCATGTTGTAGATACTGCCCCAGATTTTATCGTAGTCTGATACCTTATAAAAGCCGTTCAGATATGCCAATTCCCCTGTAACCCCGTAGATGTAGAGAAAATCGCGGCCAATATTGCTCCAGTAAAATTCGAAATATCTGTTGTATGAAGATCGTAGCCGCGCGGTTCCGATAATCTCGTCGTAGACAAGCCCGGTAATCTCTTCGTAGTTGGTTGTAGTGGTTGGAATATTCGGGCGGATGGTTCTCCCACCGTGAAACTGGCTTCGCAGGTACATGGCAAAATTGCCGACCATGCTGTCGCATTTAAATTGTTTCAGTTGCTTTCCTTCCAGGGAAATACAGGCCTGCATATCCAGGCCCTGGCTGGATTTGCCGATGGTTAGTGTTTGTTGAATGGTGTTCATAATCTTAGGTGATAGTTAAAGTTGTCACGGTTCCGATTGTTGTTTTTTGCCCGTCGGTTGCCGCGGCTTCGGCCACATCTTTTGTCGCCGCCGAGCCGTAGAGCGAGAAGCTCTCGCTCGCATGGGACTCCGTTGAGGCCGCGTCAAGTATCGTGGAGGGAACGCCGGCACTTTCGCGGTGATGACTGGGCTGAACAGGGTAGACGCGCACATATACGGCTCCCGCCCTGGATTGAAACAGCATTTTTTCGGGTACATAGACCGAATAAATGGCCGATACCAAGGTTCGCCCGGCAGGGTTTATCGCCCGCACGCGGAAAAAGTGTTCGGTGTCGATATAGGTAGTTGGAAATGCGCGATAATGGTATCGTTCATACAGAGGCATGGGTTCTTCCGGATTGTATCCGGGCTCGCCCGGCTGGAGGTACTCCACCGGAGTTCGGTACGGAACGGAGTTGTCGTAGCCATAATCAAGCTGTCCTGCGGCGCGCTCACCGGTTGCCCAGGAAATGATCAGGTTTCCCCCATGAAGCATTCCTGAAACCACTCGCAGTGCAAAGCCTTCTCCAAATATTCGTCCTGAAATCTTGCTCATGGCTTAATGACTCCAGTAGATTTCCGTTACCAGGGCTTTTGAGTCCGCCTGGGCTCCGCTTGACTCATCCCATAAACCCATAAAAGCGCCCTTGTACAGCTCACCATAGGTTCGCAGGTCAAAGTGAAGGGTCTCTCCGGCCCGGATTTTGAAGGTGTAGTGGGTAGGAGTGATCCGCTGGCCATCGAGGGCGATCATAAGCTCGCCGCCACTGTTGTTATGGACGATGACGCCCAGCCGCCCCGGATTGGCGTTGACCAATCTCACCGGTGATTCACCCTGTTTCATGACGGGCGAGATGGATGTACCTATTTGTTTACCGGTAGCGGTAGCCACCGATCCGGATCCACTGATACGAATTTCACTTAAAAGTGAATCCAGCTTGGCCGAGAGTTCACAAAGAGCCTGTATGAGCTGATTCCACATGTCAGGCCTCCTGGCTGGCAAGTTCAGCCTGAACAACGTAGCATTCACACAGAAAGCTTACGGCTGCGGCTTGTCCATTTTGGTTCGTGGCATACACATCAAAGGGAACATTGGCCCCGACAATGAAGGGCACGTTTGCATATTTGCCGTCGAACTCGTCATTGATCTGGTCGATAAACAGCTCACTGCGAACCGTGGTGTTGTACACCTTCATGGAGGTGGTGATGCCAGATCGATCACTGCTCATGGCAATTCGGCGGACCTCCACATCCACGCTCTTACTCTTCACGCCGAGATCAGCGTTGATCCCACCGGCCGGGACTAAGGCGTGGCCGTACAGAAACCGGGGCGCGGGAATCGGGGCGCCGATTTGCTCGTAGGCGCGCTGAAACCTGTTCATGGCATACTGATCGTAGCCGATGAGCTGAATGTTTACGGTCTGTGGGGCGGCTGCCTTGTTTTCCAGCTCAAAAACCATGTTGTTGTTCTTTTGAATGATGAAGGGGGCAAGCAGCCCGTCGATGGATTTGAACAGGGTGTGAACCACCGATAGCTGCACGCCCCGGAACATGTAGAGGTCTTCGTTCAGCCGGGCAGAGACCATGATCTTGTTCATATCCTGGCTGTAGGGCAGAATGCTCCGCACGCCGAAGCTTTCTCCACCCATCCCGTTCATGATGATCTCGCCGGTGGCCCCGGCGGCAAGCTCCAATGATTTTGCGGGGTTGTAGGGCGAGGATTCTTTCGGGGGTAAAAAGTTCTTTATGATTCTCATATGTATAGTCTTGGTTAGCCGCGGTTGAATTAAAAGTACCGGCCACTATGGTGGGTGGCCGGTACCGATGATGGATTGGGTTACGCGTCCACTTCTGCGACAACCAGAGAGGCGCGAAGCCAAAGCGGGCCCTGGCCCGACTGCGCCCAGTTGTCAGCGGAGGGGAAGACAGACGCGTCATCAAAATGTACGGCAAGTGAGACGGTCTGGTTCACGGCCAGATCGAAGGGATCCGGCAAGCGGTACTCGCCGGCAGATTTCAGCGAAGCGATGCGCTTGAAAGTGGCCACCGCGTCCACTGTATTGTCCGTTGCCGAGACAAACTGAAGGCCGGTGCCGGCAAAGTTGGAAAACTCGCTGATCGGCGCGCGCAAAAACTCCTTGTTGTCGTTGTCGGCCTGAAGCAGGATCGCGGCGTCTTTCAGCCCGTTCACAATGCCGCGGGCGTCGATGCCATGGGCGGGGTCGTCCTCGATGAACTGCTTGGTCACCTCGAAAGATAGTCCGAGAATCCGGCGTTTCATGGCTCCCGGAAAGGGGTTGCTCACGTAATTGTCCCGCGTGAGTTTGCGGTTGGCATTTGCCGGGAAGAAATTAATGACGCTTCGGTTCTGCTTTACAAGCCGGGTGTCAAAATAGGTTTTGATCCGCGCGGAGGCAGGAACCAATGCTTTTTTACTGATTCGATTGCTCATAACTGGTGTTGTATTTAAGGGTTATTTTTTTGGCTTTTAGCCGTTGAGTATTACCAGTACCCCCCTTATGTGCCGCCAGAGCGATGAGGTGCATGCTTACACTTCGATCGTGTTTTCTACTTCAAGGGACGTTTCAACATCTTCTACATGCTGGGTGGTCTCCCTGGGGCGTGGAAGCTCGCGGTAGACGTGGCTGGTATCGGCCAGTCGCGGGCCTCCTGTGGTATAGGCCGATCCATCCATCAGGCCCTGGGACGGGGTCCAGTCGGGCATGATGAATTTGATGACTTCCATCACGCCCTGTACGCCCATGCCCATGGCAAGGCCGCGGACATGGTTGTTTTTGCTCATCAGCGTGAGCAGAACGCCCGCCGTCAGCGGGATTCCGGCCCTTGTGGCCTGCTGAATGGTTGCTGATGCATTGCCGGTCAGCAGGGGGACGGCCAGGGCACTCACCTGAGCTGCAACCGCCTGGCCACCGAGGATGTATCCGGCGGTAATCGCCTGCTGTTTAAACTCGGAAACGGCCTTCCCGGTTGTGATTTTACTTGTTGTTGCCATAGTACTGCGTCTTTGGTTTGGGTTTTCGATTATATGTAGCTCGGAAGGATTCTTTGCGAACAGTCGCTCTTTCATGGTCGACTTCTTTGGTTAGTCGGGCGGGCTCAGTTAAGAATGCCTCTGCCGTCTATGTTTATGTTTGCGATGATGGTCACATCACCGTATGTGAATACCGGCCGCTTTCCCGGATCGAAGTAGTGGAAGTAGTGATTGTCCTTGCCTTTCTGGTCGTCGGCGTAGATCACCTTGTCACTTACGTAGAGAATCCGGTCGGCGTGCCCGGCGCTGAGCAAGGTCTGCCCGGAGGGCGGAAACAGCTCATAGTCGTACTCATCAGCAGGGAAGTGGTGAAACTCCTCATACATCTCTGCTGCTTTCTTGTCATCTAAAGCTCCTTTTGCGAGCTTCATTAAGTTGGTTGGAAATACAAAAATGGTGGTTCCCTGCCCGTCAATAATCATGGCCAGATCATCGCCTTCGGCCTCGATGCGCTGCATATGGCCGTTGGCGCCGATAAAATCCAGCTCTTTGACGATTCCGGCGTAGACCAGCGGTTGTTCATAAAGGGTGTTTAACACCGCTGGAAGCTTTGTCGGGGCAGGGGACGGGGGGCCACCACCTGCCTTATTTTCCCGGAAGGTTTTGGGTGAGCCGCCCTCGCCTTTCAGCGCACCAACATCGCGCACTGTGATCGTTTTTTTGATCTTGTAGGTCGGAGCAATCCGGTTAATCTCTTCGTAAAGCTCGTTTCTGTCCTGGTAGGAGACCGCGACCAGTTCATTAACCACATCATTGAGCCGGATCACCGTTTTTTGATTGGCATCCAGATCTTTTTTAGCAGATTCCAATTCTGCTTTGGTTGAGGTGAGCACGCGGCCAAGCTCGGCAAGGGTTTTCTCGGTCTGCTTGAGGTCCGAGTGAAGCAGTTCCATCCGGCCCAGAGAGGTTCGCTGCCAGGCGCGTTCAAGCGCCAGAAACAGCCCGGCCAGTTTCCGGCGGATAACCGGCTGCCATTTTTTTGCCCCGAACATGCCGAGCTCTTTTTTAATCTCTTTGAAGCTCAGCGGATTGCCCTGCGAATCCGTTTTGGCTTTTTCAGCCTCCAAATCTACCCCATACTCCCGGTAGAAATCCTCTTCGGTGGCGATGATGTTGCCAAGATTGCCGGATATCGATTTGCCCTGGCCGGTTTTCTCCTCCAGCGTCCAGCCGAAGGACTCGTCCAGCTCCGGGGCGGCCATCCGTTTGATAGCGCTCCAGCTGGGTTTGTTGTAAAAGGTTCGTTCCGGGCGGTTACTATCGGGAATCAGGTGGAACCACACCCGGCCATTAGCGTTATTTTCGGGAACATCCAGCTCGGTTTTCATCCGGAAGCTCGATATTCGTTTGTTATCCGAAGAAAGCTCAATATCCAGCTGGTACGGCTCGCCGTTCCAGCCAAACTGCGCCTGGAACAGGTTCTGCTCCAGTGCCTGTTTTGCGCTGGCCGGCAGCCCGGACGCCTGAAGAGCTTTTTCGCGCTCCACTACGGTTTGCCTTTTTTCCTGTTTTCCGGTGATATCAGCGGCGGCCTGCTTTTGGCTCGCCTCCAGGCGCTGCACCTCTGACTCCAGGTTGCCAATCTTATCTTCCAACAGGTTCTTTTGCGCTAAGGCCTCAAAGAACTGCTTCACTCGCGGGTCGGAGTTGGTGGCGGCGACCATCTGCTCGTATTCAAGAGATTCACTATCGCCATCGGTCAGGGTTTCCCGCGCGGTGCCAAAGAACAGGTCATTGATCCAGCTCTGCTTCTTGGAGACCAGCTCCAGCCGGTACTGATCGAACGAATCCTGCATCAGATAGTAGTGAATGTTGACCTGCTCGTACTGATTGCCCTGGCGTAGGCCGCGCCCGTTGCGCTGCTGAATTTGCGAGGGCGTATAGGGCACATCCATGTGATGCATATCGGTTGTCCAGCGCTGAAGGTTCATCCCTTCGGCGATGGACTGGTTGCCAATAATGACCCGGTACTTGCCCTGGTTAAAATCGTCCTGCACGTCTTTTTTCAGGGCCTCTTTGTCGTCGGCGCTGCCAACCGCGTAATCAGAGCCGTCTTTATGGGTTCCGATGATGGAGCCGTTGATAATGGCAATCTGCCCGGAGGGAATTCCGGCTTTTACCAGCTCTGATTTGATGAGCTGGTGGAAGCTGCCACCCTGGGAATGATGCAGGCTGATCCAGTCGCAAAAGATGATCTGATTGCGGATGGCGGGCCGCGCGGGGTTTGACCGGCGTGCCTGGATCTGCTCCCACTGAGTATTGAGCTTCTTCGCACGCCCAGTGGCCTCTTTTTCGCTGCCAAAGATCCCTTCTTGCCAGGTGTGTTCTGGTTTCTTGGCCTGCAGAATGTGAAGGGGCTCATATCGTTGGTTTTTGCTGTCCAAAACCACCCAATAGCCGTCTTTTTCTTTTACCACACCGGTACTGGTGATCACCTCAATATGAGACGGATTTGATCTCATGTGCGGCGGCGAAATCGCGGCGCGATCTCTGCCGGGCCTGTCAAAGAAACTGCCATACATATCTTCGGCAGTGAGGGCCGGCCCCGGATTGGATCGCGCCTTGTACGAGGAAGCCACTCCATCAACCAATGCCCCCAGTTTCAGGTAGCCGCGGTCGATGCCCTCGAAATCCTTGTCATAGACCCGCAGATCGGTGGCAATCTTACTACCATCACCGGTAATGACCAGGAAATTATCGCGCGTCTCGCACTGGCGGTCTTTCATGCAGGCCAGCACATCATTGGCACGTAGAATGATATCATCAAAGAGCAGCTTGTGCAGCTCGCTCGGCTTAATGATCACATTTCGGGAATGGGCCGCTGGCCGTTTGAATGTGGGCTGGAGCACCTTGGGTTTTCCGTCTTTTCCTTTTACAGGTTTACCATCGCCGCCCGTAATGTAATCGGGGTGATCCTTGTAGAACCGGATGAGCTGATCATAGCTCTTGATGTCCATGACTTCATCGATAATGGTGCGCATTTCAGGCAGGTTATAATACCCGGCCACCACGCGCTCGGAGCGGTACTCGCCATTGGTCTTCTTGACAATCTTTTCCTCTTCGCGGACAAACAGGCCAATGAAGTTGTCCAGGTTCTCGATTTCGTATTTCGCCAGAAGATCCGGGGCGCACAGGTTGAGCATGTGCCAGACCTCCACCGGGGAGTTGACCACCGGGGTAGCGGTGAGAACAAACACGTTCTTGTAGCCAACCTTACTGAAGAGCCAGCGGGTTTTTTGCAGGGCGTCCTCGGCGCGCTGCGATGGTTTATTGGCGGAAATTCCAAGCTTGGCGGCTTTGGCTGATCCCAGGGCGTTCTTGTAGAAATGCGCCTCGTCAAAGAACAGGCAGTCCACGCCCAGCTCGTCAAAAAAGATATCGGTCTCCAGCCGCCTGGCCTGGCTGACGCCCCGTAGCTTGGCCTCCCACTCTTCCATCTGCTTTTCCAGGCGCTTCATCATCGAGGTTTTGGCCGTTTTCGAAATCGCCTGGTCTTCCTCGAGCAGATCCTCAAAGTTTTCCAGTATCTCATTGAAGTACTCTATTCGCTCCTGGTAAATGCGGGCCTGCTCGCCGGGCGAAAGCGGCAGGGATTTAAACGCATGATCGGCAATAAAAATCGCATCCCAGTTGTAGAGCTGGGCCATGGTAAGCTCTTTGTGTTTGCTGGCGGCCGTCATTTTCATGTTCAGGATTTTGGCGTCGGGAAACAGCATGGAGTACTCCTCCACCCATTTCTCCTGGACTTTGCCCGGCACGACAAACATGGGCTTTCGCGCGGCTCCCTGTTGCAGCAGCACCTGGCTGGTAATGATCGAGGCGAGCGTCTTGCCCGCGCCTACATCATGGCAGTTGGCCCCTTTACCGTTCCAGACCAGCTTTTCAGCGATGGCGCGGTTGTGCTTGAAGACCGTAAAATCCTTGACCCCGTAAAAGGTGTCGCTCATGCCGCGAACGCGAAGCGTGCGCCCGTCGAAGGGCGGATTGATCACAGCGTTGTAGGTGTCGTTGTAGGCCTGCTCGATCAGCCGGCGAACCTCAGCCGGGGCTTTGGTTCGCACCCAGTTATTGAACTTCTTGGGCACATGCGTCAGCATTCGGTTGTTATTCTGGCGCTGTATCTTTCGTGCGCGCTCGATCAGGATCTGCCCCTGATCTCCTGTCATCGACTGGGCGCGCTTCAGAGTCATGTTGGGAAGCAGCTCATCATTCTCATCATAAAACCGAAGCGGGAACGTGGCGTCCTGAATGTAGGAGGTGATGATCTTGGTGAAGGGCGTCTCGCCCCAGCCAAGGTTCCAGTCGTCGGGGGTTTCATCGCCGCCGACCACATACCGCCCCCACTTGCGAAGCTTCATGTAGAACCGGTTGCCAAGGTCGGCCTTGTCTTTTACCAGACCGATCTCGACTTTCTCATAATTCATCTCATCCGTAATCCACTCCTCAATGGCGGTGGCCGGCAGGTAGGTGAAGATGTGCTGCGGGTCGACGGTGATGTTAAACGCGTCAATCCACTCCGGAACGGCTTCTTCCAGAGCAGAGATATTCTTGGCCAGCTCGTGTTCGCGGGCCGCCCGCAGCTTGGCCCGTACGTTACCGGACAGGTACTCATAGCGGAATTCATGGCGGGCCGAGGCCGGGTTCCAGAAAAAATCGGGGTGTTCGGCCAGGGCCTTTTCCAGCTCGTCCTTGGTGGCCGTGCCTCCTTTATAGACCGACTGGTAGAAGTCCGCGTCCAGGGTTTCGCCGATCGAGCGGCCAAACATGGCCAGCTCGCCAAGATCGCCCGAATCCGATACCGAGGGCACATAGTTGCGGTTAAACATGGACCCGGCGTCAATGATGTCGGCGTACACCAGCTCATCATTTACCGGGTCGCGCTTAACGAGCGTCGTAAGTTTGTAAAGCCGGTTATCGTATTTGAAAACCGAACGGATATCCTCATCTTCATCCGGCAAGCCGAACCGGTCGATGTGGCCGGACAGACCCTTCTTGAATTCGTCCCGGAGTGCATCTTTCTCCTGTGTTTCGCGGGCCAGCGCCGTCACGTAATCATCGTAGCTGTCCAGTAGCCTGCAAGCCGAGGATATGCGATCGCGCAGGCCCTGGCCTGCTTTCCCGGCTGCGCCAATGGCCAGCGGTTTGTAGAATCGCCGCTGTTTTTCGTAAAATTTGTCCTGGTGCAGCACGATATTTCCGGGGTGGTAGGCGCGGGGGATGTCCAGCATGATTCCATCGTCCGGAATATCATAAAGTGGAAGTGGTTCGGGCAGGGGGTAGGAGAAGGCCATTCCGTCCGATAAGGCGCGGTCAATGACTGATTTTGATAAGTCACCTTTCACGCCCATCCGCGAGAAGAACTGCACGTTATGGCCCTGAATGTGTTCGCCAAGGACTTTTTCGGGGTGGGCCTGGTAGTAGGGGTTGTAGTAGGCCCGGTAGGTTTCGCCATTGTACTGGTGGCTGCTTTCGATCAGATCCTCATAAGCAAATAGACGGTTGAGCGGGCTGTCTGCGTCCGGGTGAGCCTCGCCGGGGTGATCCTCATACTTTTGGAAAAACAGGATATCGGTGGTAACCACCGTATCAGCGTTGTCTTTGAAGGCTGAGGACGGGAGCCGGTAGGCGCCCAGAAATCGGGCCCGCTGCACCATGGCCCGCCGGACCAGAGGATCCTTTTTGTCCATCGTGCCCGTGGAGGTGATCACGGCCAGAAACCCTCCCGGGGTTAACGCATCCAGGGATTTTAGAATAAAATAGTCGTGGATTCTTGGACTGAGCGGCGCCAGCGGATCGCGCTGGCTGTGAATCTTCAGATCGCCAAACGGCACATTGCCAACCATACCGGTAAGATTGTAGGGGGAGAGATCGCTATCGGCAAAGTTTTCGTGGCGAACAATCTGCTGTGGATACAGAAGTCTGGCAATTCGGGAGCTGATGGCCGAGCGCTCGACCATCACCATACGAAATTTTTCTCTGTCGGGAAGAAAGCCCGCAAAGTTTCCAACTCCCGCGCCCGGCTCTAATATATTTCCACGAGTCACGCCCATTCGGGCAAGCTTATCCCAGATGAACTGAATCACCGCGTAGGAGGTATAGTGCTCATTGAGCAGGCCCCGTTTTCCACTTTCCTGTCCGCCTGAATAACCAAGCCCACCGGCACCGGTGTATTTACGAAGCGCGTCAATATCCCCGGATGAAATTGCCCGGTCTTCTTTTTGAAGAACCTCAATGGCGCGCTCGTTGGCGGCTCTGCGCTGGGAGGCCGTCATGTGGATCGGCTGGTAATTTTTTAACTCAACGTCGGAAAACCCGCTTTCAAATTTCGATTGTAACGAACGATCTGGTTTAGGTTGGTGTGATGGGCTGGCTGATTTTTCAGGTTTTTCCGCTGTTTTAAACAGCTCGTCAAAATCCACGCCAATCACCCGGCCGTGCTCCCGAAAAAGGTCCAGGGCCTCGCCCCGATGCTCTTCTGGAAACTTGCCAAGAGAAAAGGCCAGGGCCAGTTTCTTTATGGATTGTCTGAAAGAGTCCTGTAACTCTGCAATTTCATCGGTTGGATTTTCACGAATGGTAAGATCCTCCTGAAGACGGTCCAGATCAGCCAGATAGGGTTCCAGCGCCTTTGCCGCCTTTTTATTCCCCATATCCGCTTTCCAGGCCAGATCGGTTAACTCCAGCAGCAGCTCCCCGTTCAGCTCCCCGTTTTTATACGGGTAATGGGAGGCGGCCGAGATCATCGACATCCGTTTGGTCTTGACCTGGATTTCGACAGGAATCTCCCCGTCCACGACCAGGATAAAATGGTGCGCGCGGTATCCGTCGGCGGGATGTTTATACTTATCTTCATGCTCCCACACCTGGCCCAGTTCTCCGTCCAGAATGAGTTTGACAAGTTCGTCGACCTGTTTGTGAGATTCGAGTACCGCCATACACCCGGCAATATCGGTCAGCCCGGTCGTGTAGGGCTCGCCAGATGTTTCAGCCATTTTTACCGTAAACGGGAATCGTTTGCGGATCAGCTTGCCAAGGGTGGAGTACAGGGTTTTGATCCGGCCTTTGACCATGATGGGCAGACCGGTACTGGTCAGCTTTCTCATCACGGATTTTAGAGCAGGAACGTAGGCGTTCTTTTGTGCAATCAGCGATTTGATCTGCGGGGTAAGCTCTGCGCTGTCAATGGGAACCGTATCGCCGGGAACCAGCGGGTTGGGATCATCGATGTTGGCAAGCCCGTCACCGTCCCAGTCGCCCAGCCAGTGGTCAAAGTCGTCCTGGTGAAGCTCCTGAAGTTCATCGATATTGGTTGTTACCGCGGCCGGATTTTTCCGCCCCGCTTTGACCTCACGCTGGGTTTTACGGGCGATGGCCAGCGCTTTTTTCAGGATGCCTACCTCATCGAGTCCCCACAGGTCGTGGGCGTCGTAAAAGGCCTCTTTCTCATGCAGGTTCATCTGCCCGTCGATCATGGCCATCACCGCCTCGGCAAAGGCAATGTCCTCATCGGTGTGATACCCCTCATAGATATCCTGAAGGGAATCCGGAGGCTCCATGAGCCGGGCCTGTAGCTCATCGTAAAGCGTATCGATATCATCCATACGGGGATTGTACCGGCGATTGGTCTCTATGGTTTTTGGGTGCGTCATATCAGCTTAGTACCTTTTCTAAAAATGAATCCAGTTTGCTTTGGCTCCGCCGGGCGGCTTCAAAATCAATGGAAGTCTGCCTGGCAGCGGAGGGCTTCGGCGAGGCCGCCTTTTTTGGTTTGGCCGGTTTGGCTTGCTTCCGCGTTTTTTTCGATTTCAGCGCCGGGGAACTCACGATGACCGGGATCTTCTTCCATCCGGATCGCCTGGCCACTTCCGTGGTTGCATGGCCGTCTTTGATCAGGTAGGTGGCGCCTTTCTTGGTTACCTGAATGGGACCACGTTTTGTGTGGTCTGCGCCGGCCGCTCGCTTCATCAATGCCAGGGCGTTTTCAATACGTTTTTCCGGGTTCTTCTTTCCAGGTTGCAGCTTGTCTATCGCAACCAATTGCGTGCCGTCCGGAAACTCAAAATAGTCCGCATGAACCTCCGGAAGGTTGTAGCGTTTGATTTTATTGGTTAGCTTTTCAGGGGTTTTGGCGGCCTGTTCCGGCGGGCAATCCGATCCGGCTTTTTGTGCTTTCTCATGCTTACGCTCCTGGCGTTTATACTCTTTGGCTCCGAGTACTTTCTTTGCATGGTCTTGTGCATAGATCACGATTTCCAATTGTCCGTACTCTTTAACAAGCTGCTTCCATGAAGCTTTAAAACCACCTTTTGCACCTTCCGTACAAATCTGTTTTTCTAATCGTCCATCCAACAAAAGCTCCAATACATAGGTCTTTTTGTTGTAATCCGGAGTGTATCGAATACTCAAATGTGCCGATTCAGATTCACCGGAATGAGCCTTGGCAAAGCAGGGTAGTTTGGAGCCTAACATGGAATTGGCACGCTTCCAGGAGCGAATTTTGTGCAGCTTGTCGATTTCGGCAAGTGTGATCCGGAACGGCACCTCCACCGGGTTCTTGCGCTGGGTGGTGAGGGCAGGTTTTTTTCGCATCGATTTTTGTTTGGTTGCGGTAAACGGCACGTCAATGGCGGTCAGCGTCCGGTAGCGATTCTTTTCGGCTTCGGCCAAGCCATCTTTGGTGACTTTGATCTCAATGTCGCACTCGTGGGCAATACTGGTATTGCCCTTGTACTTTCCGTCCTTGGTGGCGTGGGCGACCATGATAAATCCGATTCCGGACTGCCTGCACCACTGGGCCAGCTCAACGGTTGCCTTGTCATTGGCCTCAATGACGGTGATCGAATCCAGCACGCAAAACGAGGCCCCAGTGGCACGAAGCGTATCCTTGAGCGCTTGGGGCGATTTCCATTTGGTGAAGTTCAGGTTGTGGTGGGTGGCCTTGAGCCGCTTTACCCGGTCCACCAGCGTTTTTCCGAAGTGCTCTTCGGCGGGGATGTATTCCACGCGCCCGTGATCGGCCAGTGCGTTGGCAAGGCCGAGGCTGAAGGTGGATTTTCCGGCTCCTTTCTCGCCCCAGATAAACATCACGGCGTTTCGCTCTGGCTCGCCAAGCAGCTCGCCGTAGGGCTCCGAAACTTTGATTCCCTGAATACTGAGTTTGGACAATTCCTGCGCGGTAAGTGTATTTAACTGATCCATGTTCTATTTCCTTATTTTTTGAGCTGTAAAAATTAGTGCACCAACCAGAATTCCTGCCAGAATCCATTTCCTCACCGTGGGGCGGCTGGTGGCAGCGCTTTGACGTGCGGGAGAGGTGATGGCCTCCATGCCCAAAGCGGTAAACAGTGCTGGCCCGGCGACGCCGGTCGGCTCCATCGAGAATCGCCGCTGGGCCCGGGTCACCGCTGACTCGGTTTCCTCGCCAAACAGCCCGTCCACTCCATAATGAGGTAGCCGAAAGCCGCTATCCTGAAGGGCGGCTTGCAAGATCATTACCTGTTGTCCTTTATCGCCTTTTCGTAGTGTCATGATTGATGTTTCTTTGAATATATTCTTGTGGCCACCACGCCCAGTAGCGCCCCCGCTGATAGCAATCCGACCACCATAAAAATGGCCGGTGGGGCTTTGCGCGCAATGGTTTTATCCACATTTAATTTTTTGGACAGAGCGACCAGATCCACATACTCGAAATACGCGTCAATGACCGGGGCGTGCTGCTTGTAATGGCGGGAAATCCCCTGAGAGTCTGTGGTCACACCGGCCAGGTTTAGCCCGGCGGTTGCCAGTTTCCCCCGGCGGCCGCTGGTGGCGCTGCCAATCAGGGCGGCGGCGTGCAGAAAGGCGTTTCTAGAGGTGCGCTGCAGGTAATCGCCAACGCTCCCCAGCCCTTCATCAATCACCTCAACATCTTTTCCCGCGACAAGCTGGTTCATGTCTTTTTGCCTTTAGAGGTTAACTGCGTGATTCCATCTCTGAGGCCGGGAAGTAGTGGAGCGGCGAAATAAAACCCGGCTCCAAGCCCGGCGATCACAATCACCCGTTTGAGCATGGTGTTTACGTCACTCAGGGCGGAACCGGCCCCCAGGGCAGGCAGCTCATGCCAGGGCCGGGTTGGCGGGGCATAAATCCCCGACTGCTGGCCATCTTCCACGCCCAGATCCAGCGTCATGGCCACGGAGCGTTCTATGCGGTCTTTGTCTTGCAGGTGGTTCACGTCCACGCCATCCGGGTAGAGCTCAAAAACAATTCTGTGATTGGCATCCGGGCGGAAGGCCCGGTCGAAGACCAGCCGGGCCTGGCCGCGGCAGTTCTCCCACAGCGAGGTTTTCATTCGCCGGGCCGCCCAGACGCGCCCCGTCTCAGCCGATCGCGCGACGACAACCGCGTCGGGGCAGGCGCCCCAGCTTGCCAGGATGGGCATAAAGAAGACGGTCGCCCAGCTTCGGAAGGTTTCCAGTTCGATGTCCACAGAGAATGGGACGCCGTTCTTTGGAAGCCCTCGCTCGGGGTGGCGGCCAATGATCCGCAGCTCGGCCCGGTCGGAGGCGATGACATTGCCCGCAATTCGGGTTTCGCCAAGCCCGGTGGAGGCGTAAGATGATCGTGCGTTCACTGGCTACCTCCGCAGGATTTTGTACCCGCCATAGATGGCAAAACCGGTTAAAAGGGTGGTTTGGTTTCTCTTCAGCCAGCTCATAATTCCCGGCCTGCCACTGGCATTGATCCGCTGGCACATGCTCTTTTTTTCATCTTCAATGGCAGCGCCCTCGCCCACGTCCGCCACCTCGATATCCGGCTGGATATACATGCGGTCATCCGGGGTAAACACGCGGGGGGCTCCTTTGCCCGGAACGGCTCCGTCCAGGTATCGCGATTGTCTGGCAGTTTCGCTCATGGGCTATTTCTTCAGGGTTTTTATCGCAATGAGGCCGCCGCCGGCGGCGAGGCCGGCAATGGCCAGATATGTCAAAAGCGAGTTGCCCTGCCACGCGGGGGCGGGGGCGCCGTGCTGGCCGGGGTAAAGCGAGCGCCGGGCGTCGCCGGCCTTCTCCTTGTTGATCACTCCGTCCACCGTCACAATGGTGCTGGTAGCGGTTGTTAAAAGCTGGCTAATGCTATTCAGGGCGGAGGAAAATCCCGATGGCCGCCGGACGGGGGTCTGCCCGCCGGAGGCAAGGGCCGCCTGCCGGTTGAGCTGGTCAAAACTATCATATCCGCTTGCAGGGTTGATCATGGCTGGTTGGTTTGTGTGGGTGTTGTTGATTTCTTTCGTCTTTTTAGCGCAATCGCGAGCGCCGCCCCGGCGATCGTAATCCCGCCGATGGCCAGGCCGGTCCTCATGGCCGAGTTGGCCGTCTGCTGCTGGTGGGCCGTGGTGGTCACATTGCTCTGAAGCGCCTGCATCATATCTTCGCGCTGGGCTTCCCATTGGGCTTTCTCCTGAAGCTGCTTTTTATGGGTATCGCATAAGGCCTGGCTTTTCTCGCGCCGCCGCCTGCATTTTTTAAGTCCGCCAAAGAGTTTTCCCTTGCAGCTCTGCCCGGCGTACCGGCACGGGTCGCTCTGCTCCCACTCGCCAAGTCCGCCGCCACTCACGTTGGCCGGATATGTACTGGCGCCTGTAATTTCCAAATCCTGCCTGTATTGGATGTATCCGCTTTTACTCATGACCGTAGGTGTTTGATCGCCCAGAAGCTGGCGCTGACGAGTACAACACCGCCCGCCAAAAGCCCGCCGTACAGGGCGTAGTTTTTGTTTTTGATGTTCCTTCGCTGCCCCTCAATAAACTCCTCGCTGATCCCGCCGTAGCGGTTAAGCTGGTCCACGGCCGCGGGGCCAAACTCATCGATCAGCTGCGCGTAGCGCTGCAGAACGTGATTGTCCTTGTTGGAGACGGAGGCCACTTCAGGCCGGACGCCGCGGGCGATCAAATGCTCGCGAAGATCGCCGCGAAGCCGTCGTTCTTGTTTGTCGCCGGGTGAAAACAGGGCGGACAGCGTGTTTTTTAACCCGATGCCACCGCTTGCGGCCGCCGTTATTGCCGAGACCGTACTTACCGGCTCAAAGCCCAGGCCACCCGCCATTTTGTTGGGAATGTGGCGGGATTTGGCAATGAGGGTTTCATCAAAGCTGTAGCCGGGGTATTTCAAAATGGTGGTATCGAACGACTTCCAGCCGTCCGGCGAGTGGTAGACCGCGTAGATATGGTCATAGGCCCGGCCGGTTCGCGAGACAATCCGCAGCCCGGTTTGCACGCCCAGGCTTTGCAGCAGGGCTGCGCCCAGGATCGCGTGATCGTCGCAGTCGCCCGCCTTTTGCCGGAGCGTCACATCCGGGGACTGAATTCGCTCAATATTCCAGGGGTCGCGCACATAGTTGATGCTACGAACCATCCACGAGTAGATGGCCCCGGCGATCTTGTCCACATCCCGCAGATCGGGCTGGCCGGTGGCCGGGTGGCGGCGAACCGACCGCGTAATCTTCAGCGCAAGGCCGCGGATGCGCTCGTCCCCGGTATATTTGGCAACCAGATCCGTAGCGGCGTTCATTACGCCGTCAATGCCCGGATAGGGGGATTTTTTACTAAAAATAGGTGCTGTGGCGCCTTCGGGGGAAGCCGCCACAGACCGTGCCCTGGAAGCAGGGCGAGGGGGTGGTAATAATGGTTGTGATATGTCGGCGTAGGCGCTCTGCATCAGGCGGTGGCCTTTCGGGTTAGTTCGCCAATGATATGGCGAGGGTTATGCGCCAGCGAGCGGGCAAGCCTGTCGCCGACCGCTTTGGGCAGTTTGCCGGGGAAAATCATCACGGCAACAAACTCTCCATGGAGGGTAACGGCTGTTACGCCGGGCGCGTCCACCAGCCCGGAGAACTCGCTCCGGACGCGGGTGATGGGTTTGGTCGATACGTTTGCCATGCTATGACGATTGAGGGTTCGGGTTTTGGGATTGCTGCAGGCTGATCTTCTGAAGCTCGCTGATCACCTGGATCAGCAGCCCAGTCAGCTCGGGGTCTATCTTCTTTGACAGGCCCGTTTTCCAGAGTAAAAAAGTGGCAGCAGGCCCGGCGGGGATGGTAGCGTAGGAGGCCAGATATTGCCCGGATCCATCCAGTATGGGATATATGCTCTCTGCAATCTGCCTTGCGCTAATGTCCTGCCTGAGGGCCTGCTTGCCTAATGTCTTTGCCAATAGCAGCCAGTCATCTTTTCTCATCGGCCGTTGTTCGACCTGCTCGATGATGGCTACCTGATCGCGCACCTGCTGCGCGTATTTGCTGTAGAGTTGCCGGGTCTTGTTCTTCTCGGCCATAAATGAGATGGCCATGGCCAATAGGTCGAACCGGTGGTCTGGCATGCTGCTCATGAGCGCGCCTCCCTGTCCGGCTCAGAATGGCCATTGATGTTCCCGGCAAAAAAATCATTGAGTTCGCCGGGCTGCCCGCCGGCTAAAAAAGAGCGGTGAGGGGAGTCACCACCCTCACCGCTATGTTGGGTCTTCATCGTATGATTGAGGGAAGTTGTTGAATGTGGTTTGTCATCCGTGGTGGTGGGGCTTCCGGCCAACCCGTTCATATCGTGGTCAAAGGCTTTTTGCAGCTGGTCGGCCTGCTGCGGTGATAATTCGCCGGCCCCCGGCAGGCCCGGCTGCGTCTGAGCCGGTAGCGGGCTACCCAGCATGGCTGTAATATTTTCAAAAAGGGTTGGAGCCACATCTTCGAGCATGTCCAGGATCCGGTTGCCGGTGGTTCGGTCGCCCGACCGCTGCTCCAGCTCCATCTTGAACGCCTGGCGCTCCATCTCCGCGATCTGCCGTTCAAACTCTCTCGCGTCCCGGCGATGGCTTTCTTTCAGGCGCTCCACCTCACTTCGATGGGCGTCTTTCAAGTCCGAAAGCTCCTTTTGATGACTCAGCAGCGTCTCGGTGCGATCCTTGGACAGGTCCCGCTTGAGCTGCATGATTTCATCGACCTGGAGGCGGATCTTGCGATCCGAATCGTGCAAATCCCCTTCCAGACGGCTGCACCGCTCGCGGTAGTGCCGGGCCAGCGAGTCGTCAACAGCGGCCGGCT
>CAZWDL010000128.1:16075-20275 GCA_964632995.1 uncultured Saprospiraceae bacterium | reverse complement strand
CTGGTGGGCTACGCCCGCGGGCGCGAGGAATACAAAGAGGTGGTCGACCGGGCGCTGCAGCAGCTCGATGTGCCTATCGAGGCGCTGTTCTCCACCCTCGGCCGCACGGCGGCGCGCGGGCTGGAATCCGCGCTGGTGGTGCAGTGGGCGCAGGAGTTCTACGACGAGCTGATCACCAATATCCGCAACGGCGACGAACGCATGGCCAACACCGAGAAGTTTGAACCCGAACACTGGGAAAACTACGCCGAAGGCGTAGGCCATACCGAAGCGCCGCGCGGCGCGTTGGGCCACTGGATCGTCATCGAGGATCAAAAGGTGAAGAACTACCAGATGGTGGTGCCCACCACCTGGAACGCCTCGCCCCGCGATTCGGAAGGTAACCTGTCGGCTTACGAATCATCGCTGGTGGATACGCCCGTCGCCGATCCGGAGCAGCCGCTGAAAATCCTGCGCACCGTTCATTCCTTCGATCCCTGCATGGCCTGCGCCGTACACCTGTACGATGAGGAGGGCAAGCATGTGTCGAGGGTGAAGGTGTTGTGATAGTCGGCTGTTGGCTGCCCGCCAACGGGCAACAGCAGAAATAAAATTTAAAACGCCCTGTTATGTTATACCGCAAACTTCGCCGCGTATTCGTCTGGGAACTCCCGGTACGTTTTTACCACTGGGCCAACGCGCTGCTCATCGTCGTGCTGTCGGTGACCGGTTACCTCATCGGTAACCCGCCGGCCCTGATTTCGGGAGAGGAGGCTTCCTTCCAGTACCTCTTCGGCTGGATACAGTACATTCACGTTGTCGCCGCCTACCTCTTTGTGTTTAACTTCATCTTCCGGATCTACTGGGGCTTTGTAGGGAACAAGTACGCCAGCTGGAAAAATTTCATTCCACACAGCCGGGAGTATTTCCAAGAACTCTGGGAGGTGATTCGCATCGATATCCTGCTGGCCAAAGGTAAAGAGCACCTTTCTGTCGGGCACAATGCCCTGGCGGGCTTTGCTTACTTCATCTTTTTCCTGGCTTCCTTCGTCATCACCCTGACCGGCTTCGGCCTCTACGCCAGTATGAGCACCTGGTGGTTCGCCGACCTGTTCGTCTGGGTGCCCGGCCTGGTGGGGGGCGACTTCGAACTGCGCAATATCCACCACGCGCTGATGTGGTTCATCATCATTTTCTCACTGGTCCATGTCTATCTGGTGTTCTACCATGACTACGTCGAAGGAAGAGGAGAAATATCTTCTATGGGCGGTGGCTGGAAGTTTATCGAGGAAGAGGTGTTTGAAAAGGAACTGATGGAAGAACAGGCCGAAGAACGCTCGGAAGAGGCCTCCGAATCCAAAAAAGCGGAAGTAGCGGAGTAAATGGAGTTACCCCGAATACGGGGCCAACCTAAAATAGGACTCCAATGCTCCACTGAATTCATCCAGCAAATGAAGTTGCACTTATGACGTATAGTACCATGCAAAAGAAAAAGAAAACCGGCATCCTCGTATTGGGTATCGGCAATTTACTGATGGGCGACGAGGGCCTGGGTGTGCATTACGCCCGCCGTATGGAGCAGGAATCTCTTCCGGAAGAGGTGACCGTGCTGGACGGCGGCACCGTCGGCTTTAACCTGATGGAAGCCCTGGAAAACCACGAGCACGTGATCATGGTCGACGCTACGCTCGACGGCCGGCCGGAAGCATCCGGGAGGTGCAACCCCGTTTTTCCAAGGCGCTCAGCACCCACGATATCGGCCTGAAAGACCTCGTCGAAGGCCTCTATCTGCTCGGCCGCCCCCCCCCGCCATCGAACTCCTGGCCGTTTCTATCGAAACCGTACAACCGCTGCATGTCGGCCTCAGTCCCGACATCGAGAAGGTGTTGCCGGAACTCGTCCGGCGGACACTGGAAAAAATACGGGATAAGAGCAGCCGGCCGCTTTCTTTCGCCTGATATCTTTTTCCCTTTCTTTCAATTATCATCCCTGTGTAAGAAGAAAAAAACTACTGAAAAATCAGCTGTAATGTGACTGTGCTCACAAAGCAACAAAAGGACAAGAAATACCTTTATATATTGAACAAAGGAGGTAACTCCTGAAATTTAATAGCGAGGATAAAGGTAAAAACGGAGGTTTTTCGGGTTGTCCCTTTCATTCACCCCCTCAATCCTTCAATCCTTGTTTTACAAACCCTAATGATATGACATTTGCATTTGCCACTCAAGTTCAGGAATTCGTCAGCCAAACCTGGCCCTGGTATGTCGCCGGGCCGATCATTGCGCTGACGATGTTCTTACTCCTCTATTTCGGAAAAGAATTCGGTGTTTCTTCCAACCTGCGTACCATGTGCTCTATCGGTGGTGCGGGTAAAGTTTCCGATTTCTTTAAAATCGACTGGAAAAACCAGCTATGGAATATGACCTTCGTAGTCGGAGGGCTCATCGGCGGATACATCGCCGCCAACTTCATGTCGGGCTCCGAGGGTAACCTGGCTCATATTTCTGACGCGACGGTTGCCGATCTGCAGGCGCTGGGCATGGACGTCAAACAGGGAGCCATTCCCATGGTGCCGGAATTCCTCAACTGGAATACGGCCGGCAGCTGGGCTATTCTGCTCAGCGGCGGCTTCCTGGTCGGCTTCGGCGCCCGTTACGGAGGCGGTTGCACCTCGGGCCACGCCATCAGCGGCCTGTCGAACCTGCAGCTGCCTTCCCTGATCGCCGTCATCGGCTTCTTTATCGGGGGGCTGGCCATGACCTTCCTGATATTCCCGCTAATTTTCTAGCAGGCGGTTCAGATCTGAATTTTTTTTCGAAAGACTATCAATTTACCTACCATGCGTTATTTAAAATTTTTGCTCATTGGCATCCTTTTCGGGATCACCTTATATAAAGCGGAAGTCGTTTCCTGGTTTCGCATACAGGAGATGTTTCGCTTCCAGAGCTTTCACATGTACGGCATCATCGGCTCGGCCGTCGTGATCGGCGCCGCCCTGATTCAGCTCATCAAGCGGACCAGCCTGAAAGACATATACGGCCACCTGATTTCTTTCAGCGATAAAGATATGAGCTTCCCCCGCTATATTCTGGGCGGAACGATTTTCGGTCTCGGCTGGGCCCTGATCGGCGCCTGCCCCGGTCCTATGTTCATCCTGGTAGGGGGCAACGCCTCTTATTTTCTCATCGCCATCGCCGGCGCCGTGCTCGGTACTTTTGTTTACGGCGTACTACGGCCGAAGCTGCCTCACTGAGCAGCAGCGATTGAAACTAACCTTAATCATTAAATTCAACGATCAGACTAATGGAAAAGCATCACCAAATCGTCATCATCGGCGCGGGAACCGCCGGAATAACCACTGCCTCGCAACTATTGAACAAAGATAAAAGCCTGGATATCGCCATCATCGATCCGGCGAGCAAGCATTACTATCAACCGGCCTGGACACTGGTCGGCGCCGGTACCTTCAAATATAAGGATACGGAGCGCGATATGGCGGGGCTTATTCCGAAAGGGACCACCTGGATACAGGAAGCGGTCACGGAAATACAGCCCGACAACAATAAAGTGCTCACCGGTGAGGGCACTACGCTGACTTACGATTACCTGATCGTTTGTCCGGGCATAAAGTACGACTTCAGCCTGATAGAAGGCCTGGAGGAAACAATGGACAAAAACGATGTCTGCAGCAATTATACCGATCCGGAATACACCTGGGAGGTGCTGCAGAACTTCAAAGGCGGTACGGCCCTTTTCACGCAGCCGGCTACGGCGATCAAGTGCGGCGGTGCGCCTCAGAAGATTATGTACCTGGCCGAGGAATATTTCCAGAAGCAGGGCTTGCGCCAAAAGACGGATGTCGTCTTCGCCAACCCGGGCTCGGTCATTTTCGGTACGGAGCCGTTTAAGTCGACGCTGCAGGAAATCGTCGACCGGAAAAATATCAACCTGCGTTTCTTCCACAAGCTGACCAAGATCGACTACGAAAACAAGCGGGCCCACTACACCATCACCGCCAATGCGGATGATCCGGATAAGTTGTACAGAAACTACAAGGATATCGGCGAGGAAAAAGTCTCCGAAACGGAAGTGGTGATCCCCTACGACATGATGCACCTGGCGCCGCCGCAAACTGCCCCGGACTTTGTCAAGAACTCCAAACTGGCCGGCGACGACGGTTGGGTCGAGGTGAATCAATACTCCCTGCAGAGCACCAAGTAT
>CAZWDL010000128.1:12738-16065 GCA_964632995.1 uncultured Saprospiraceae bacterium | reverse complement strand
AAGACCGGCGCCGCCGTACGCAAGCAGGCGCCTGTCGTAGCCGAAAACCTACTGCGGGTAATGCACCACGACGGCGCGCTGAACGAGGGCTACCACGGCTACTCTTCCTGCCCGCTGGTCACCGGCTACGGCAAAATGCTGCTGGCCGAGTTCAACTACAAGGGCGAACGCGACAGCGATCCGATGATCTCTACCTTCGTCGATACGTCGAAGGAACAGTACAGCATGTGGCTGCTTAAAAAGTACGGCCTGCCTTTCATGTACTGGAATCTTATGCTTAAAGGCCGCGCATAAGCGGACGGCCTGTGGGGAGAGGGGTGCTGCTGCACCCCGCGTGTGGGGACTCGGTCGCTGCGCTCCCTCGCTGAGAGGTTGGCTAGCAAGAGACTTCCCCGGGTAGCCAACCCCTCAGCGAGGCGACAGCCGAGCCCCCACAAGCCTGAAGCAGCAGCTTCAGGCTCCCCACGGGCCGGCGCGCGCAGCGCCACCCCCCCCCACGCTTACCATCTACTGCACTTCCTCCCCCATTGCCTCCAGTCGTTGCCTCGGCAACTCGTAGTCGGGGGCCAGGCGCAGGGCCTGCTCATAATCTTCGCGGGCCTGGCTGCTGTTGCCCATCAGTTCGGCGGCGTAGCCGCGGTAGAAGTACGCGCGGATGTGCAGCGGAAAGGCTTTGATCGCCAGGTCGAAGTGTTGACGGGCTTTCTGTACCGAGTCGAGTTCCATATACAAAAGGCCGGAATTGTAGTAAGCTTCTTCGTACTGCGGATCGATGGTGTTGATGCGGCGGTACAGTTCTATGGCCTCTTGTAGCTTGTCCTGGTCGGTGAGGTAAATTGCTTTGGCGTGGAGCGCCTGTAAGTTGCGCGGCGCGATTTCCAGGGCAGTATTGAAGTAGCGGCCGGCGATGCTGTTGCCCAGTCCGGCGTGCAGTTGCCCGAGGTTGATCCAGGCGTCGATCAGGTCGGGGTTGAGCTCTACGGCTTCCTGGAAGCTGTTGATAGCGCGGGCGGTATCTCCGGTTTCCTTAAAATTCATGCCGAACATGAAATAGGCCTCTTCGTTTTGAGGGGCGATTTTCAGCACGCGGTCTACCGTGCGCATCGAGGCTTCATACTGTTTTATAATAAGTTGAAACTCCGATAGCTTGAGCAGGGTGGGGATGCGCTCGGGATATAGCTCCGCGGCGCGTTCCATCGTCTGCAGGGCTTTGCGGGACTTGTAGTAATCCAGGTACACATCGGCCAGCACGTGGAGATACTCGATCCTGGTTGAATCGTAGGAGAGCGCTTTTTGCAGGTCCTGAATGGCTTCGTCGTAGCCCTCATTTTCGTAGTAGAGTGCGGCGCGGGAAGCGTAGAGGTCGGGGTTGTCGGGATCCTTACGGATTTTCTCCGTTACGTCCCGGATGGCCGGATTGCCTGAGGTGTTGAGGTTGACTTCTTCCGGAGCGGTTTTTTCTTCGCCTCCTCCGCAAGCGCTCAGCAAAAGCGCGATTAACCAAAAGGTGAAAAAGGATGTTAAACTGTTATTGAGAAACGGCATAGCCCTTATTGTTGTGAAAAAACCTCCTTACTTGAAGAAGGGTTATAAAATTATAATGTACAAATGCAGCAACAGCTTCATTTATTGTCCTGTCTTACGACAGCTTACCTGCTGGCAGGTCACTTGTCTCTCTCTGTAAATGCACAAAACTGGCAATGGGTTGAATCATTCGGCGGTCCTGGTGATGAATCGGGGCAGGTGATGGCCGCTCACGGCGGTGCAGTGGTTATCGGCGGCGCTTATGAGGCAGGCTTTATGCTCAATGGCGTCACCTTGCCGGTCTATGGTCAGGAAGACAGCTTTGTCGCGGCCACCGGTGAATCGGGCGATGTACAGTGGTGGGCCGCCGCCGGAAGCACACTGGAAGACCGGCTGAGCGGACTGGCGGTTGATCCTCTCGGCGACGTAGTCGCTACCGGGACCTACTGGGAGGAAGCCGTATTCGAGGACCAGATTATCAGGACAAAAGCCAACCTCAAGGGGGTCTTCGTCGTCAAATACGACGGCGCCGACGGCGATCTGGAATGGGTGAAAAGTATTGACGGCTCCCAGTTAAAAGAAGTGACGGACCTGGCCACCGACGCCGCGGGCAATATTTTCATCAGCGGCTACTTTGAAGACAGCCTCTTCGTCGATGATACTACACTGCTCGCCGCCGGCGAAAGCGATCTTTTCCTTATTAAACTGAATCCCCTCGGAGAGTTGCAGTGGGCCAGCCGCGACGGGCTGACCGGCAACACCCGCGCCATCCGTCTGGCCCTTACCCCGGAAGAGGAAATCGTCCTCGGCGGCTACTTCGACGATACGACCCGAATCGCGGGTGAAACGCTGACCGCCAATACTTTCGATCGCGACGTATTTCTGGCCCGCTACGACCGCAATGGCGTCGCGCAATGGGCCCGAAAGGCAGGCGGCGTGCATGATGATGAGTTCACCGGCCTGGCCGTAGCGCCCGACGGCGATATCTTCGCCACCGGCTTTTTTGTCGGCCGCATGACCCTCTCGGATGATATCGTCATCGAAAGCCAGACGGGGAATTCGGATTTTTATCTGCTGCACTACGATGCCGGCGGGACTCCCCTGGCCGCCCGCGCCATGGGCTCCCGCGAGCGCGTGCAGCAGACGACTGACCTCGTACTCCGCGGAGCGGAAATCATCGTCAGCGGCTTCTACTCGGGAAGCATGACCATCGACGGCCAAACCGTCGACGCCGGCGCGGGCTTCGGCAGCTTTCTCGCCGCTTATAACCGGCAATTATCACTGGATTGGATCAAGAACCTGCCGGCGGAGGACGGCCTCTTTCTCAACCGGCTCAGTGTAACAGAGAATGGAGCGGTTACCGGAAGCGGCGAATTCCGGGGAAACGCCGACTTTGACGGAACCCCCCTCCAGTCCGCGCTGTTCGATATCTTTCTCGCCCGGCTTACTACCACGCCCACCAACCGTCCGGCCCCGGTGGCGGATCCTGCCCTCCGGCTGTATCCCAACCCGGCCGCTACCATCCTCTACCTGACGCCACCCACCGCCGGCTCCTTCGAATACCAACTCTTCGATGCCGCCGGCCGCCGCGTGCGTTCAGGCGCTAATAGCTTCCAAATTGATGTGCAAGCACTACCCCCCGGTCTGTATACCCTGCTGTACCGGGATGAAGAACGGGTGATCAGACGGAAAGTGGTGGTGGAGCGGTAGGCGGCAGAGAGGACCTGGCAGGAACGGAGGAACGGAGGAACGGAGGAACAGAGGAACAGAGGAACAGAAGAACAGAAGAACAGAGGAACAGAG
>CAZWDL010000128.1:8246-12638 GCA_964632995.1 uncultured Saprospiraceae bacterium | reverse complement strand
GAACGGAGGAACAGAGGAACAGAGGAACAGAAGAACGGAGGAACAGAGGAACAGAGGAACAGAAGAACGGAGGAACAGAGGAACAGGGGAACAGAGGAACGGAGGAACAGAGGAACAGAGGAACAGAAGAACGGAGGAACAGAGGAACAGAAGGACAGAGGAACCGCCTCAAACCCCCGCCTCCTTGGCCAGCAGGTCCATATCGCGGATGAGCAGGCGGCGGCGGTTGAAGGTGAGGATATTTTTATTGCGCAATTCGTTGAGGACGGTGGTGACGGTTTGCCGGGAGGTAGCGGTGAGGTTGGCTATTTCCTGGTGGGTCATAAAATTGCGGACGAGCATTTCGTAGCCCACGCGCTGGCCGCGTTTGGCCACCAGTTCGCGGAGGAATTCGATGATGCGGGTGCGGGAATCTTTAAAGACCAGCGATTCGAGGCGTTGTTCCATCTCGAGGACGCGGGAGCCCATGATTTTCATCAGGAAAAGGGTGAGAGCGTTGTGATCGCGCATCAGTAATTTCATTTCGGGAACGGAGAGGATGCAGGCCTGGGTATCTTCCATGGCAAAGGCGAAGTCGCGGCGTTTGTCTTCGCTGATCAGAGCGAGTTCGCCGAAGACCTCTCCGGCGTTGAGGATGGTTTTGGTGATCTCTTTGCCGGATTCTCCGTAGGTGCCGATTTTGACCCGGCCTTCCGTGATGAAGTAAATTCTGTCGGAATTTTCTTCGGGCAGGAAAATGTACTCGCCTTTCTTGAAGGTCTTATGCGTATGTTTTTCCAATTGCCCGCTGCCGATCTTCTTGGGACAGAATAAACCAGTGACATCGATATTTTCCAGAAACCAGAGGGATTGTGAATTCATCTCGAACCGATTATTATTAGGGTGTTGGTCAATGGGATAACACCTGCTTTGTTTACAGGTTGCCTTTCCCCCAAATTTATTTTGGCGAAACTGTCTCGGCCCGAACAGTTTAAAGAGTTATTAATCCGGGTTGAGGCTACTCATCAAAGCGAAGGTCGAAGCGCTCCTGCATTTCCTTGATCAGCGGATTCACTTCGTGCATTTTCTTAAACTTATCCATATCACTCAGAGCGACTTTTTTGCGCTTGGGCGTCTTCGGGGCTTGTGCCTGGTCAACATTGATGGCGAGCACGAGGCTTTTGGTGTGAAACTTTTCTCGTAGAAAATCCATGATGCGCGATTCCTGCCGCAGCGTGTTTTCTGCGAGGGAGGAGCCTACGGTAGCGGTGATCTCGTGCCCGTCTACCGAGAGCCTGGTCAGTCGCATGACCGTCTTTACGGAATCCTGTTCGCAGGCCTGTGTATATTCTTTCCAGAATTCCTTTACCCGGTCGAGGGTGACTTCTACGCGTTCGCTCTGCTTGTTTTTTTCTTCTTCTTTGACCTCCTTGAGCAGGGCGTCGAGACCGCCGTTGAGTTGGGGCATAGCATGCCTGGAGACTTTCTTTTTAGA
The DNA here is from genome assembly GCA_964632995.1 of uncultured Saprospiraceae bacterium. Taxonomy (GTDB): domain Bacteria; phylum Bacteroidota; class Bacteroidia; order Chitinophagales; family Saprospiraceae; genus CAZWDL01. The sequence goes on along the minus strand of CAZWDL010000128.1, from coordinate 11,164 downwards.
GGTGGAATTCGCAGCGCTTTCAGTAGCGGATGACCGGCCGGTTGCGGTGCTTACTTCCTTCTGCCGCTTGTCGGGGGGGGCGGCTGTTTTCTCTGCCGTTTCTGCCTCAGGCTCCTCCTGTCTTTCCGTGTCCTCGTCCTCTGCTCCTTCTGTCACCTGCTCTTCCCCGCCCTTGTCCCTCGGGAGGGGGGGGGGCTGTGGAATACGGGAAGCGACTATTCCCCGGGGTGAATGTTCTTCGGTTTCCTCGCCTTCCTGTTCCTTCGCATCGCTGTCTTCGCTACTCAGCTCCTCATGCCCGGGATTTTTTTTTTCCTGGGGCGCGACGGCGGCCGGATCGGCGGCGCGGTGGATATAGGCCATTTTGATGAGGGCCATTTCCACGTGCAGGCGTTTGTTACGGGCCATTTTGTATTCCACGTCGCAGTCGTTGGCGATGTTGAGGGCGGTGAGGAGGAACAGCTGCGGAGCGATTTGGGCCTGTTTGCGGTAGCGCTCCCGCAGGTTGTCGCTGACTTCCAGCAGTTGCAGGGTGGCGGGATCTTTGCAGACGAGCAGGTTGCGCAGGTGTTCGGCCAGCCCGTTGATGAAGATGTCGGCGTCGAAACCCTTGCGGAGCACATCATCGAGCAGCAGCAGCACGCTCGACACGTCTTCGGTCAGCATGGCGTCGACGGTTTTAAAGTAAAAGTCGTAATCGAGGACGTTGAGGTTATTGATGACGTCCTGGTATTGGATGGCTTTGCCGGAGAAGGAGGCGATGCGGTCGAAGATGGACAGGGCGTCGCGCAGGGCGCCGTCGGCTTTCTGGCCGATGATGTGCAGGGCGTCCTTATCGGCCTGTATGTCTTCCTGTTCGCAGATTTCCTGCAGGTGGCTCACCATAGCGGGCACCTGTAAGCGCTTGAAGTCGAAGATCTGACAGCGCGACAGGATGGTAGGGATGATTTTGTGTTTTTCGGTCGTCGCCAAAATAAAGATGGCGTAGGGCGGCGGCTCTTCCAGTGTTTTCAGGAAGGCGTTGAAGGCCTGCTGGGAGAGCATGTGCACCTCATCGATGATGAACACCTTGTACTTGCCCTGTTGGGGCTGGAAGCGCACCTGTTCGATCAGAGCGCGGATGTGCTCGACGGAGTTGTTGGAGGCGGCGTCGAGCTCGGTGATGTTGAAGGAGGAGTTGCGGCTGAAAGCCTGGCAGGAGGGACATTCGTTGCAGGGCTCGAAGTCGTCCGTCACGTTCTGACAGTTGAGCACCTTGGCCAGGATGCGGGCGCAGGTGGTTTTGCCTACCCCGCGCGGTCCGCAGAACAGAAAGGCGTGGGCCAGCTTATCGTTCTGCAGGGCGTTTTTCAGGGTGCGGGTCACGTGCTCCTGCCCGACCACATCGTCAAAGCGGCTCGGGCGATACTTGCGTGCGGAAACGACGAAATTACTCATACGATGCTCCTCCTCAGATTGATTTTTGCAATAGCTTCAAAGGTACGAAAATATCCGGCGATGCACCACTGCCGGATGCGACCTGCCGCGGATTCTATATTGGAGGTTTCGCAAGGGTTGGGCTCGTATTGATTTTCAAGAAATAATTTTGAAAGCTTAGTTTTACTTTCAAACTAAGTTGAGGTATTTTTGTTCCGCAGTAAAATCAGCTTGATAATCACAACCTATGAAAATCGCGATTGCCCAACTCAACTTTCACATTGGAAATTTCGAAGGCAACACCCAAAAGATGCTCGACGCGGTAGAGACGGCCAAGGAGCAGGGCGCCGATATCGTGTGCTTTGCCGAACTGGCCACGGTCGGCTATCCGCCGCGCGACTTTCTGGAGTTCGACGACTTCATCCACCTGGCGGAGGAATCCGTGGAAAAACTGGCCAGGGCGGCGGAGGGCATCGCCATCGTCGTCGGCTCGCCGAGCAGAAATCCGGTGATCGAAGGGAAAGATCTGTACAACTCCTGTTACTTTCTGGCGGATGGGGAAATCAAGCACGTACAGCACAAGACCCTGCTGCCCACCTATGACATCTTCGATGAGTACCGCTACTTCGAGCCGGCTACCGAGTGGGAGGCGATCGAATATAAAGGCAAAAGGATCGCGCTGACCGTTTGTGAAGACCTCTGGAACCTGGGTAATGAGAATCCGCTATACAAAGTGTGTCCGATGGATAAGATGATGCCCCAAAATCCGGATTTTATCCTCAACGTCTCGGCTTCTCCCTTCGCCTGGGATCACGCCGAGGGGCGCATCCACACCCTGCGCGCCAATATCGAGGAATACCAGATTCCGCTTTTCTACATCAACCACTGCGGCGCCCAGACGGAGATCATCTTTGACGGCGGTTCCATCGTCATGTCGCCCAACGGGAAAATCTACGATGAGCTGCCTTATTTTGAAGAATGTATCCGCACCTATGACCTGGAGGAAGTACGAAAAGGAGAGCGGGAGCAGGTGCAGGAAAAAAACAAGATCAAACTGATCCACGATGCGCTGGTGATGGGCATCCGCGACTACTTCGGCAAGCTGGGCTTTAAGAAGGCCATCCTCGGCCTGTCGGGTGGCCTCGATTCGGCCCTCACCGCCGTGCTGGCCGCCCGCGCTCTGGGAAAGGACAACGTGCGGGTACTCCTGATGCCCTCGCAGTTCTCCAGCGGCCACTCGGTCGACGACGCCCGGCAGCTGGCCAAAAACCTGGGCGTGCAGTACGATATCATTCCCATCGAACCCATCTACAACGGCTACATGCAGGTGTTGGAACCCCACTTCTGGGGCTACGACTTCGACATTGCCGAAGAAAACCTGCAGGCCCGCATCCGCGGTATGATGCTGATGGCCTTTTCCAATAAATTCGGCGACATCCTGCTCAATACCACCAACAAGAGCGAGATGGCCGTCGGCTACGGCACCCTCTACGGCGACCTCT
>CAZWDL010000128.1:0-8236 GCA_964632995.1 uncultured Saprospiraceae bacterium | reverse complement strand
CCCGATGGATTCGCCCGCCTATCTCGGCCGATCGGCGGCTTGTCGGTGCTCGGCGACGTGTACAAAACCGACGTCTTCGAAATGGGGCACTACATCAACAATCAGGAGGAGGTCATTCCGCACAGCATCCTCACCAAGCCGCCCAGCGCCGAGCTGCGCCCCGACCAGCGCGACGTCGACAGCCTGCCGCCCTACGACGTGCTCGACCGCATCCTATACGAATACATCGAGAAGCAACGCGACCCCCAGGATATCCTGGATATGGGCCTCGACGACACTACCGTCCGCAAGGTGCTGCGCCTTGTGAATATCAACGAGTTCAAACGCCACCAGACGGCGCCCGTGCTGCGGGTGACGGAGAAGGCCTTCGGCATGGGACGGCGGATGCCCATCGTCGGCAAGTATCTGGCCTGAGGGGGCTGGAGGGCTCATGGCTGTATCGATCTGCTGCTGGTATTGGGAGCGGTGAATTTCGGATAAAGGCCGGAGTTTTGACTTGGTTACTTCGGTGGGCGGAAGGCTTTCGTAGAAGTATGGCATTGGCCTTTATCCAAAATTTAGAGGGGCCTTGCGCCTGACAGGGTGCTTCGATATGCCATTGGCTTGGGGGGCGTCATCTTCGGATAAAGCCAGGTCGCGCTGGGAAAGCGCAACCTGGCGGAGCCCACCAGCCATACGGCCCATAGGGGAGGCTCTTTCCCAGCGCCTCCTGGTTTTGGCGGCGGCACTCCGATTTGCCTTAATGTAAATAATTGATATTCAGTGTATTACCCCTCCCATTTTTTGCTAAAAACTCCCTGTATACTGTTGCATGATATAGGTAAAAAAACTATCTTACGTTCAATTCTACAGCACATCTAAACTCCCAGTGCAATGATCACACAAGACTTAGGATCGCGTCCCAAATAACTGTCCGTTTTGACTTGATCTTTTTCTCCCAGGCGTCGTTGCTCCTCAGTCACAGAAACCCGGCTATGCTCCTTCGTCGTGCCTAGCCTGGAAAAAAAATATCATCGTCAAATTCGGACACTTATTTAGAACGCGATCCTTAGATTAGTTTTAACCGTAGAAAAGTAATAGAACATATTCCCGAAAACTGATTAGCGCTCGGTCATTACCCGCGCCCTGTCTGTATTTTCTTTTCACTACAATCAGGATATCAGTTTAAAATATTTCATGTACAAGCCTGCAATCTTTTAGTGGCTTGTGATGAGGAAACTTTGTTGCTACCCTGCTCTCAAGGCTCAGTACGTGCACTAAAATGCGTACCTGAAGCAATGGGAATACTATGCCCGGAACTGGGGTATTGCTATCATATTTGGGAGTCATGTATAAAGTGATGTGCTAAAATGGGCCCTTCCCCGTAAAATAAAGCGGGGGGAGAAATAGGAATTCATGTGCTGTATCACAATAAACAAACGAATCATGAAAAGACTTTTGCTTTTAATTTTTATGCTCGCTGTGGGCTTTCACGCCCAGGCCCAACTCAAGGTTACCAGTGATGAAGACATAGGCATCGGCACCACCTTCACGGAAGGGGCCCGGGTCAAAATACAGAACACCGAGCGGTATACAGGCCTGAGATTGTTCAGTGACAACCCTTCCGGGCTAAGCAGCAATATGTATGGCATATTCAATGAGGTGTCGCATTCGAGCAGTATTGGGTCCCCAGCATATGGCATGTACAACGAGATAGTCCATCCCGGCTCGGGCAGTGGTTACGGCATTTTTAATAACCTGCCGACCACAGGGGCCGGCGGAGGATACAAAACAGGCCTTTTCAACAAGGTATATCAAGTATCCGGTTCAAGTCTCCGCTCTCTCGGCGTGTATAATGAACTCTGGCCTTATGGTACAGGTGAAGCCACCGGTATTTTCAATCTGGTCAAAGAGACCGGCAGTGGAGAGCGCTCGGGGCTGAAAAATTTCATTTATATGCCTACAGGGGAAGCCGGCACTTTACGTGGCGTGTACAATCGTGTGTACCCCAAAGGCACTGGTTTTGCTTACGGCATGCATAGCGAGATCGAAAACACCGGAACTGGCCAGCGCAAGGGCGTCTACAATCGCGTTTATCAAGGATCCTCAAATACTTCCGGAGCCTGGGGCGTGGAAAGCTGGATGTTCAGTTACGGCTCCGGGTCGGCCTACGGCATTTACAGCCGGATGAATACCAATTCAGGTACTACCGGTAACCAGTACGGCGTGTACAGCTACGTGGACAACCAGGGGACGGGAACCAGCTACGGCGTCTACTCTAAAGTGATTGGCGGCGGCAATTTCGCCGGATTCTTTGACGGCAATGTCTATGTCAACGGGACGGTCACCGAGACTTCGGACGAGCGCCTTAAAGACAACATTCAGGACCTGGACCGGGGCATGACGGTCGTCCAATCACTGCGGCCGCGCCAGTACAAGCGCCGTCCGAAGCCGGGACAGCCGGGTAGAGGGCCGACCTCCTACGGCTTCGTTGCGCAGGAATTGGAGACAATTCTGCCAGGCATCGTCACCGAGGTAGTTGCTCCAGGCGAGCAGGTGCTGCGCTATCGCACAGAGACCCGCAAGGAAGTCATCATCGAATTGGACGATGAAGGCAACGCCGTGGAACGGGTAGAGGAGATCGAGGAACAGATTCCCTACGAGGAGCATATGCCGGATGAGCGTTACAAGGCGGTGAGCTACAACAAATTAATCCCCTTTCTAGTCAAGGCGATTCAGGAGCAGCAGGCGACGATCGAAGAGCTGGAGAAGCGGATTGAGGCGTTGGAGCGGAAGTAAATAATATTTGCTTCACTTTTTTGATACACACGCTCGTAGGGAAGGAGAGACATATTCTTCAGGAATTATGTATGGTTTGCTGAAGCGTAAACGGGCTATTGTATACTCAAAATTTAAGAAGACCTGTTGGGGTCAGGCTTACTTCAGAAAAAAGGTTTCGCATGAAAAACACCTTATCAGCCTTTTTAATACTGACGATGATTACCTGGTTGCATGGCCAGCAAGAAGCATTTGTCGGTCGATATATGAAAACCAATCAAGCACAGCTTCGATTGGAAGCTCTTTACCCTGAAACCACCGGTCGCAGGGCTGAAATTGAGCGATTCACTGCCGATTATATCCGTTCCGGTAATATCAAGCAAGTAACGGTTCCCATCATTGTGCATGTGGTTTACGCCTCGGAAGAAGAGAAGGTTTCGGAAGCCCAGATATTCAGTCAAATCGAGGCGCTCAATCGAGATTTTGGGAAAAAGGCTTACAGGATACAACATCCTGCTGATACATTGGAAGGCTTTTCCGGAAAGGCGAGAGACACCAAAATCAGCTTTTGTTTGGCGGAAATAGAAGGCAAAAAAAAGTATTCCATTCACTATCAACCAACTAAAAACAGGAATTGGACCTACGATAATGCTATAAAATCAAGTAGCACCGGTGGTGTTGATCCAATAGATACGGATATGTTTCTAAACATTTGGGTAGCCAATTTGGCGGATTCGGTTTCCGGTTACGCACAGATGCCCGGTGGTCCCGCTCAGACGGATGGAATCGTTATCGATTACCAATATTTCGGGACACTTGGAACCGCTCGGCCTCCGTATAACGAGGGAAAAACACTAACCCATCTGGTAGGCAATTACCTGAATTTGTATCCGCTCTGGGGACCGGCTCGCTGCGTGGACGATAAAGTGGAAGATACCCCTATCCACAATGGGCCGAATTACCGGTGCCCGTATTACGAACATGTAAGCATCTGCGGCCTGACTCGCGAAGTCGAAATGATCATGAATTTCATGGACAACACATATGACGAGTGTATGTATATGTTCACGGAAGGACAAATGCGCCGCATGCAAGCGACTTTGTCAAGGGGAGGCCCAAGGGAAGAACTGACAAAAACTAAAGTTCAATGCGATCAAAAACCGAAAATCAACAGTCACCTGGAACAACCGGTCAGCCAGAGTGACTGGGACCTTCTATTCAAGGATGAGCCGGATTTTATCATCTATCCCAATCCTACTAAAAAAACAGCTTATTTGGCGGTTTTTTCACCGGCAGCAACGGAAGCCACCGTTACGGCCTTCTCCTCCATCGGCAAACAAATATTTCTACGCAAACTTACTCTTTCGGAAGGCGTACAGGAACTGACTGTCGATTGCAAAGGATGGCCCCCCGGTGTTTATTTCACGGTACTGACGATCGGTCAGGCCAAAATCAGAAAGCGCTTAATCATCAGCGGCGAGTAACATTTATCCAGTTTATTCCAAAATCCGGCCTTTCAAATAAGGATAACAATGAGATATTCCAACCACCTATTTCATATTACTTTTCTATTGCATTTTTTGCCCATTTTAGCGACAGGACAACCCAATAATACCTATATCAATGATGTGGTCATGCCGGCGCCTAACGCAGCAGCGCTGGGCAAATACAGCGATATTCCGGTCAGTCATTTTACCGGGGTGCCGAATATAAGCATTCCTATTTATACCTATCGGGAAGGCCCGCTGAGTCTTCCGGTAACATTGAATTATCACGCATCCGGCGTAAAGGTTGGAGAGCCTGCCGGCTGGGTAGGAACCGGTTGGAGTCTCAATGCCGGTGGAGTTATTACCAGAACAGTGTTAGGTCTGCCGGATGAGATCGGCTATTACTTCGATGCGCCGAATATCGATGAAGAGCCGGCAACGCTTCAATTGGTTGCCTCAGGTGACATGGATAGCGAACCGGATATTTTCTCTTTTAATGTAGGCGGATATACTGGAAAATTCTCCTTTGGGCTGAAACCGGGTAGTACGGAAATGGACATCTACCTTTATCCTGAACAAGATCTTAAGGTGGAAGAGCATTATGAGAACGGAGAGTTCAAATGGTTTAAGATTATCACTCCTGACGGTACGATCTACCACTTTGGTAATGTATCCAATGAAGCGTATACGGATCGTGGAATTGAGAAGATGGATGTTGAGGCTGGAGATTCGGATATCGGAGATGACATTCCGAGAGCTTCGAGCTGGTATTTGGTGAGAATTGAATCGCACGACGGCATACATAAAATCGATTTGGAATACGATGATGAGTACTACAGTTACAAGAATTTGGCATCCTGTTCTTTTACGAGATCGTCATGTTCCGCAAATACGCCCGGGGTAAGTGAGACGGTCTGCAACGGTTATAATTACGATGCTTCGTCAATGAAGTATTATACCGTTATGAATGTGAAAGGGAAGAGGCTAAAAAAAATATTCAGTCCGAGTTCCAGTCCAGGATACGGTTTAAATGCGACTGTCACTTTTGTTGGGTCTACCGAAGGAGCTGCTGGTAACAGGACAGATCTCGATGCATACAATGCGCCTGAGTACCACGGTGATTTTATAGCCAATTATTTAGAGGAAATCAGGATTGAGCACGGCAACCAGGATATCGTGCATTGTTCCGGCATCAATTTCTGTTCAAGTTGGTTTTTTTCCTATGACTATTTTACTGACCTGGGCGGTTCAGCCAGTGAATATCGACGATTGCGGTTGAAAAGTGTTCAGCAAAAAGACTGTTCGGCAAGCTCGACTCTATCTATTCCGCCCTACGAATTCACCTATCATCAGAATTCCGGTTATCTGCCCAACCGGTTGAGCAAGGCCATCGATCACTGGGGGTTCTACAACGGGGCGCATGAAAATGAATCCAATAAAATCAATGTTCCCCCGACTATTCTGGAATACAGCGATGGAGGACAACAACATGAATACCTGTATGGCTCTAGCAATCGTCATGCTGACGAAGAAAGCATGAGGCATGGCGTACTGGAAAAAATTAAGTATCCGACCGGAGGAGTTACTCTTTTTAATTTCGGAGCGAATACTGTTTCACAATTTGTTTCGGGAGAAGAAGAGCTATTGATGTTGCGCAATTGCGATTCTTTGAGTGTCGAATGTTGCAATCAACTCCAAAAAGAAAACTCGGTTGTTTTCCAGCCCGGATATAAGCAGTACGCTCAGTTTACCCTAAGTCTAACCTTGCAGGATGGTCAGGATGATCCCACCAATTGCTTAAATGATTTGATGCTCAATCATGAAGTGACAATAGAAGTGAGGGATGATCAGACTAATACGCTAATAGGACATCACTCATTTAACCTCAACGGGGGCTTGGACTATAAAACGGAGGGCCCTCTCTCTGTTTCCGAATTAGAAGATTTTGGGACCATCGAAGAAGGGGTGAGGTACAAGTTTGTATTACTTGTTGAGAATGGGAAAGGAGAATTTCAACTGTTCTATGATTTTGGAGACCAAGGTGTGGAAATTGAACGGGAAGTCGGTGGTCTCAGAGTAGAGCAAATTACAACCCAGCCGGATGAAATGTCGGATGAGGGTAAAATAGTGCGTACATATGAATACACTGAATCTGATGCCTCGGATAAATCCAGTGGTTTTTTATACTCCACTCCAGTATACGGCTTCAGTAGCGAGATCGCTCTGGCGACTAATGTGGGATGGTATGTACATTACAATGCCGGCAGCCTGGTTCCGATGGGTAATTTTGAAGGCTATCATCTTGGCTACATAAGGGTAGTGGAGCATTTTAACGGAGAAGGGAGAAAAATTTACCGGTTTTTTGAGAATGAAATTTTCACTCCGCCTTATGTTAGAAAGATGCCTGCCAGTCCTACCTTGTACCGGCTCCGGGACGGTAAGCTGAATGAAGTATCTACCAGAGGAATATCTATAGAGGATGATACTGAAAAAGAGGTGGCAAAAGCAAGTTATTTGCCAACGGCGTTGGAGTATGACTATCTTCCCGGCACGATTTACAAAACCAAGCAGATCGTTTTCTGCCAGAGCGTTAATCCGGTCATTTTTTATACCAAATATTCCCCCAGAACGGGAAACCACTTAATTCGAAGTAAGGAGGAACTTCTTGACGGTGTTATAACAGTAACAGACTACGACTATGACCCGGAAGAAAAGCATTTCTTTCCCACCCAGGTAACGCTGACCGACAGCGACGGAAGGAGCCACATCACCGAAAATAAATATGCGTTTGATTTTACGGATCCGGTCTACCAGGAAATGGTCAATCGCAACATGATCTCCAATCCCATCGAGGTGACGCAGAGAGTTGGAAGTCCTCAGGATGCCATTGTGGATGGGACCAAAACGGATTACTTTTCAGATAACGGCGATCCACGCCCCAAACACTTCCAAAGATACGAGGTTACCTGGGACAATGGAAGCCATCAAGGGGGATGGGTGCTCCAAGGAACCATTGAAGAATACGATTCGTACGGCTATCCTACAAAATTCGTCCAGGAAGGTTGGAACCCGGAATTTTACACCTGGCAGAATGGACTGATTATTTCCAGAAAATATTGCGGTAGTTACGTAGCAGGGGAGGCAGATTGTTCGGAAGGAAACTTCTTCGAATGGAAATACGAATACCATCCAGGTACGAAGCTTCTGAAAAAGATTACGGATACCGACGGCCAATTCACTACTTATTGTTACGATGAGCTTTCCCGTCTAACACAAGTCAGGGCCAGAGACGGCAATGTGATCACCAATTACGAATACGGCTACCTGGGCAATTCTGTCAACGGCCGCAATTATCAGAAAACGGAAATCATTTTTTCCCCTGAGACTAATGGACTAAGCCAGCTGACGAATCGCAACACCTGGCAATACTTCGACGGCTTGGGCCGCCCCATACAAACCGTAGAACAAGGATATTCGGAACAGGGGAATGATGTTGCCACTGCCATTGAATACGACGCTTTCGGAAGAGTGGTTCGCGAATACGAACCTAAAGAAAGCACAGGCAGTACCGGTAATCTGGTCGCTTTCGACGAGGTGAGTGATGATCATACACGCACGCAGTACCATCCCTCCCCCCTCAATCGCATCTGGAAAGTAACCCCTCCTGGCTGGCATCCCACAACCTACACCTATGGGGCCAACACCGCCGGCGACGGCGTGCGCCTCGACCACCCCGGCGGCACCTTCTACGGCCCCGGCGAGCTGTTCAAACAAACCATAGAGGACCCCATGGGCTTCCTCACCATCACCTTCACCGACAAAAAGGGGCGCACCGTGCTTAGTCGGCGCAGCGACCCCAAAGATGAAGCCGCCAAGCGGGTGGATACCTACTATAAGTACGACGACAAAGACCGCCTGGCTCTGGTGGTTCCCCCGGACACCGATAATTCCCTCACCGAAACCGAACTGCTCTACGAATACACCTACGACGG
>CAZWDL010000127.1:0-20370 GCA_964632995.1 uncultured Saprospiraceae bacterium | reverse complement strand
CTAAACAGCAAGCCCGACCGGACGGTCCGTAGGAAGGGCGAAGCGCTAAACTTCTAAACTTTCACTCGGCCTCTTCCGTCAACCATGCTAATTGAAGTCACCCCGTCAATCAGCCCTTGTGATTTTCAAAAATCGATTGAGTGATGAAGCGGATTATTATATTTCTATGTGTTGTCTTTTTCCTGGCTTCCTGCGCGGAGCAAACGCGTTTTGAAAGGCTGGATGCCACTCAAACCGGTATTGATTTCACCAATACCATCACCGAAAGCGACAGTTTCAATATTCTGAACAACGAGTATATGTACAACGGCGGCGGCGTCGGGGTGGGGGACTTCAATAACGACGGCCTGCAGGACCTCGTTTTTACGGGGAACCAGGTGTCCACCCGGCTTTATCTCAACCAAGGAGACCTCCGCTTTAAAGATATTACGGCTAATCTTCAGCAGCTCGATGCTGCTAAGTGGCACAGCGGGGTAACAGTGGCAGATATCAACGCCGACGGCCGGCTGGATTTCTATCTTACGGCGACTACCAGCGATGATCCTCGTGAAAGAAGGAATGAACTGTGGGTCCACCAGGGACTGAATGATGATGGTGAACCCCATTTTTTGGAAATGGCCGGGCAATACGGCATCGCCGACGAAGGCTATTCCGTTCACGCCGCCTTCCTCGATTACGATCAGGACGGCGACCTGGATCTGTACGTGCTCAACAACATCGTAGGTAAGGACGTGCCGACCAACTACCGGGCCAAGATGGTGGACGGCAGCTCACCGAATAACGACAGTTTTTATAGAAATGAAGGGAATGGCAGGTTTGTCAACGTAACCAAAGAGGCGGGTATCGTCATCGAAGGTTTCGGACTGGGCCTGGCCGTCGGTGATGTGAATAAGGATAACTATCCGGATGTATACGTCTCCAACGACTACATCTCCAATGACCTGTTGTACATCAATCAGCAGGACGGGACTTTTAAAAATTATTCGGAAGACTATTTGTCCTACCATTCGAAATTCTCGATGGGCAATGATATGTCGGATATCAACAACGACGGCTACCCCGATGTCATGACCCTCGATATGCTGCCCGAGCAATACTTCCGGAAAAAGCAGACCATCAACGGCAACAGCTACTATTTCTACGTAAACGATTGGAAATTCGGCTACGAGCATCAATACGTCCGGAATATGGTGCATCTACACAACGGCTTCCGCAACGACGAAATGCTGCCCTTCAGCGAAATCGGCCAGCTGATGGGCGTCTTTGAAACGGAGTGGAGCTGGTCGCCCCTATTTGCCGACTACGATAACGACGGCGACCGGGACCTGCTCATCACCAACGGCTTTCCAAAAGACCTGACGGATAAAGACTTTACCAATTATAAAGTAAAAGTACACGGACACCTGGCGGGTGACCGGGAGGTGATCAAACGCATCCCCGTGGTGAAGGTATCCAACTATGCCTACGAAAACCTGGGCGATTTTCGCTTTGAGGACCGTACGGAAGCCTGGGGGATGAAGATCCCCTCTTTCTCTAACGGCGCCTCCTTCGTCGATCTGGACAACGACGGCGACCTCGACTACATCGTTAACAATATCGATGATGAAGCCTTCGTATACAAAAATACCACTATAGAAAAACAAAAGGACAATGCCCATTTCCTGCGCGTCCGCCTGGAGGGAAAAGCTCCGAATACCCTGGCGCTGGGCGCTACGGTTGAGTTGTGGAGCGGCGGCCAGTATCAGTTCTACGAACACTTTCTCACGAGGGGCTACATCTCCTCGGTAGAACCGGTCGTTCATTTTGGCCTGAACGGACATCAGACCATCGATTCCCTGAAAGTCACCTGGCCCCATAGCCGGAAGGTGACGCTGATGCAGAGTGTCGAGCCCAATCAGCTGATCACCGTCAGCGAGCAGGAAGCTTCGCCGGCCTTAGTGACCGGCGTGCCGGACAAAAATGAGCCCCTGCTCTTTGAACCGCGGAATGAGCTGATCGACTACCAGCACACCCAGGAAGATTACATCGACTTTTTCCAAAGCCAGCGCATCATCCCGCATAAATTTTCTCAGATCGGCCCCTGCATGGCCAAGGGCGATATTGACGGCGACGGCAGCGAAGACCTGCTGATCGGCGCTTCCAAGGAATTGCCGGCCCGGGTCTTCCTGCGCAAAGGCGATCACTTTGAAAATGCCGCTTTTCCTGGCCTTACCGATACGCGGGAATGCACCGAATCCGACCTGATCGTCATGGATATAGACGGGGACGGCGATAACGACGTTGTGGCCCTGTCGGGTGGGTACATTAATCAAAACCCGGAAGATTACCGGCATTACGTCTTTATGAATGAGGGCGGAATCTTTAATAAGATTCCACTGCCGCTGCCGGCCTTCCCCGCCTCTATCGTGCGACCCTTCGATTTTGATCACGACGGGGATATGGATCTGTTTGTGGGCGCCCGCGTCAAAAAGGAGGGCTTCCCCTATGCCGGCGAGTCTTTCCTTTTGGTCAACGAAGGGGGCGTCTTCACCTCCGACGGAGCTACCGGCTTCGACCTGGGTATGGTTACCGATGCCGTCTGGAGCGATTACAACGGCGACGGCTGGGAAGACCTGCTGATTGCCCGCGAATGGAACAGCGTAGCGGTCCTGCAAAATCAGGAAGGACAGCAGTTCAGCCCGGTAGAAACGGACCTGCTGAACAGTAAACAGGGCTTCTGGTCCGCCGTCGTCGCCGGTGATTTTGACGGGGATGGGGATGACGATTATATTCTGGGTAACCTGGGGGAAAACCACCGCTTTCATATCGGGAAAGAATGGCCGATGCGCTTGTACGCCATTGATCTGGATGATAACGGCGTCATTGATCCGGTCATCACCTCCTACTGGAAAGATGAGACGGGCGTCATGCAGGAATATCCGGTCAACTACCTCGATGAACTGGGAGCGCAATCGCCTTTCTTCCGAAAGATGTTTACCAGTTACACCAGGTTCAGCTATACGGAAATAGACAGCATCATCGATAAATCATCGGTGACCGAAGACCAGCTTTTCTCTGTCAATACTACGGCCAGCTATATACTTTGGAATGAGAACGGAACGTTCGAGTGGGAGAAGTTGCCAAGGAGATTGCAAGTCGCCCCGATCAAGGAAATCCTCGTCAGGGACTTCAACAGTGATGGTCGTTTGGACGCACTGACGGCAGGTAATGACTATACCTACGACGTATCGACCGGCTTCTACGACGCCAATAAGGGAATGCTCTTAATTGGTAAGGGCGATCGAACATTCCAAATATTGTCGCCGGCCGAAAGCGGCCTGCTCCTGCAAGGACAGGTGGAGTCGCTCTTGTTCTTTGAAGGGGAAAGTTCCTTCCTGGTGGCCGGTATGAACCGCGACAGCGTGCGGGTTTATCAGCACGCTGCTCGCAATCTGGTGAATTAAATTATGGGGAGTATATTCACGGGGTGACTTGAAGTCACTCCGTGAATATACCAGCGATCTAAAGAAATAGGAAAATGACGAAGTTTTTTTGGAAAATGCCGCTTTTGCTGGCAGTTGGATTTTTTTTACTGCTCAACAGTTCCTGCAGCAAAGAGGAGGCCATGACGCCCACCATTGAATGGCAGGTGGAATACGTGGTAACCACACTGGGCGAGGCGACCGTGGAAGAAATTACCTACGTCGATGAAAACCGGGTGGAGCAAACTATTCCCGGAGAACGGAATTTCCGCTTACGCATTAATGCGGAATCGGGCTTCATTGCCAACCTGGAGGTAAAAGGCACCGCTGCCGGCGGCGGTATCATCGGCAGGATTAATGCGATTGCTCTGGATGGGTCTTTTGACAATATAAGCGCTACCGATGATGATGGGGAGACTGGTGAAACCCCCAAGAATATCAGGTTGGCTGTCTCTCTCTTGCTGCCTTAAAGCATGATGGAAGATATGTGTAATAGGTCTCGATATTTACTGGTCTTGTGTTGCTCCTCTCTTTCCCTGTTTTTTGGGTTTTCCAACTGCAGCAGCGAAAATAAGTCGATTAATGACGGTGATCACTTGACTGGAGAACAGCTCGCCCGCATCCACTGCGGCAGCTGCCACCAGTATTCTGTCCCGGAACGGCTCGACAAAAAGACATGGCGCGAACAGGTGTTGCCGCACATGGCCTACCGGCTGGGCGTGAAAAGCCCAGCGCACCCCACTCGTTTCTCCATGCGGGAGGAAGAGCAGATGCAACGGGCCGGAATTTATCCGGAGGAGCCTGTACTCGACTCTCTGGCCTGGCGGAAAATTGTCGATTTCTACTACCGCGAGGCTCCGGATACCTTGCCTGGGCAGCCGCATAAGCCCGCTACCCACATCGGTCTGGAATCTTTTTCATCACAGCCGGTTGACTTCGGCCTGGGGGGTGACGCCTTGACCTGCCTGCTCCACTGGGAAGCAGAACAAGAACTGCTCTACGCCGGTGACGGCCGCAATGAGCTTTTCCGCCTCAATGCCGCCGGAGAGATCGTCGACCGCTTTCGCCTGCAGAGCCCGCCGCTGGATGTTCATGTCGATGAGGACGGCGGCGTCTATATCCTGGCCGTCGGCTATTTTCATCCCAACGATACCCCGCGCGGACAGCTCTATTACCTGACGCCGGAGGGTCAGCTCGAGCGTCTGTTGAACCAGTTGCCACGTCCCGTCGATATGGAGTTCGCTGATCTGGACGGCGACGGGCGCGAAGATTTCGTCCTCTGCGGCTTCGGCCACTACAACGGCCGCCTCTCCTGGTACCGGAACCTGGGCAATCGCCAGTTTGAGGAACAGGTGCTGGTGAACACCCCCGGCGCCATCAAAACCTACCTCCTCGATTTCAACGATAACGGCCAAACTGATATCCTCACCCTCATGGCGCAGGGCGATGAGCGGATTCTCGTACATTATAACAATGGCGATGGAAGCTTCCGCGAAGAACGCCTCCTGCGCTTCGACCCCGTCTTCGGCTCCATCTACTTCGAACCGGTCGACTACGACGCCGATGGCGACCTGGATCTGCTCTACGTCAATGGCGATAACGCCGACTACTCCATCCGACTGAAGCCCTACCACGGCATCCGGCTGTATGAGAACGATGGCAATAACCAGTTTTCAGAAGCCTTTTTCTTCCCCCTGCACGGTGCCTTCAAAGCCCAACCCGTCGACTTTGATGCCGATGGCGATCTGGACATTGCCGCCATCGCCTTCTTTCCGGATTACGAGAAAGCGCCGGAGGAGAGTTTTATCTACCTCGAAAATATCTCGAATACAAGCGGCAAGGCCTTCCAATTTGCGCCCGCCACCTTTGAAGAAAATCCCCGCGGCCGCTGGATCACCATGGAAAGCGGCGACTTCAACGGCGACGGGGCGCCCGATATTGCGCTGGGTTCTTTCACCTTCTCGCCTTCTCCGGCGCCGGTAGCTCAGCAGTCACAGTGGGAGAAGGAGCCGCTGAATGTGTTGCTGCTGAAGAATGGACAGGGGGGGGCGGAGGAGTGATTGGCCTCTCGGGTGGCGTCTTTCAGGGCGCCTCCTGAGTATGCGACAGTCTGGTGGCTTCGGGCATCAAGTAATTAATTACTTGTTGTTGATGTCCTCAGAGCTGCCAGTTTTCTGAAAACGTAAATATTTGGCCTCCGTCATCTCAAAAGTTGCGCCGTTCCCGCCTCCATCCTTTTTTTGCCGGAAGGCAGCTCCCATTCCACATAGAACAGATAAGTCCCCGCCGGCGCCTCCCGTCCCCGGAAAGTGCCGTCCCAGGCGGTGGAAGCATCACCCGGAGTACTATTGGATACTTCAAACACCAGGTTACCCCAACGGTCAAAAATGCGCTGCGAAAGGATGCGCGCATTTCGATCGGGGTTACCGAACAGGACAAAGCGATCGTTGATGCCGTCGCCATTGGGAGAGAAGGCATTGGGGATATAGAATTCCCGGCAGGTTTGAATGTCAAGGTTGATGGAGGCTTCACCTGTTCCGCAATCGTTACCGGCCTGCACGCGGTAATTTCCCGGCCGGGCAATACGGCGGGCTATGTCGCTGCTCCCGTCTTCCCAGCGTACTAAGTTGGGTTCACCGGTTATTTCAATCAGGAGTTCTTCGCCCTGGCACAGAATGGTATCCCCTTCGAAGGAAAAGCCAGGGCCCGCATTGAAACGGACGTTGATTTCATCCGTAGCCGTGCAGGCCGGAGTGGTCACGGTGACGGCGTACCGGCCGGGTTGGTCGACCTGGATACGGGGTGATTCCGATCCGGTGGACCAACGGTAGCCGGCCTCCTCTACCGTGGCGTCCAGTACCATCGGTGCTCCCCGGCACGCTATGGTATCCGGCGGGCCGAGGTCAAATTCCTGTTGCAGATCGGTAACCGTAACGGTCACCTCGTCGTAGTGCTGCCGGCCGCAATCCTGTTTGATGATGACCTCGTAAGTAGTCGTCTGTGACGGCGAGGCGATAGGAGAGGCGCTAAAAGGGCTGCTCAATCCTTCCCGTGGGCGCCACACATAAGAGCGGCCCTGCACCGGCGCTTCGAGCCGGACCGAACTGCCGGCACATAGCGATACATCCTCCATGAGACTTAGAGGCTGAAACAGATCCGGACAGATCAGTACGGCGCTGGAATCGCCGCGGGCGCCGGAAGTGAAACCCCAGAGCACCCGGCTGTCGCCGCCGAAGAGTTCATTGATGACATTGCCGGTATAAGTCAGGCGTTGTTCGCAATCGAAGTACACCATCAGCGTTTGATCGCCGGGCCGCCAGACGATGCGCAGCTCGTGCCAGTCACAATCCTGTATCACATCCGAACCGGTGGCGGCGGGAACAGGACCGGCCAGGTTGTTCGGACCTGCGTGATCCAGGTCGCCGTTGCGGATGATGGCCAGGTGATCGGCGGCAGGATCCCCGTCGCCGGCATCCTGCCGCAGGTCGACTTCAACGCCCAGGGTAGGGCTCAGCCCGTCGAAGCCCATCTTGCCGTCGTAGCTGCCCAGGGAGGCCCCGACCGACTGGAAAGCGAAGACGAGCCCGTCATCAGACGTGTTGCCCGCACAGCCCAGAAAGAACCGGAAGTTCATATCAAAGGTATCCCGCAGATCGATCTTTTGGGTTTCCCAAAAGGTGCCGCTGATGAAGTTGTTCGCAGGTTGAAAACCCAGACAGCCTTCTTCCGCCATCACTGTGCTGCCGTTGAGCTGAAACTGGGCGGTAGCATGGGGAAGAGGTGAAAATGAAATCAACAAAAGCAACGGTAAAAAGCGGGAAATACATTTCCATACCCCTCCATTTTGTGTTTCGACGTCTATTTTCATCCTTTGCCGGTCAATTCCTTTTCTTTCTTTTCAGAAAGATAGAACTTTCCGTGCGGAAGAAATGACAGTTGGCGGACGTCTCTTGCCTCTCGCGCCCTCTCGGGCGGCGCCGCCGTTCGCGCTGCCCGAGTTTGGGACATAAAACTGAAGAAACATGAACAGGAAGAAAAATAGATGGTATAGCCTCATAATCGCCGCTCTGGCCTTATCCCTTATCAGCTGCGGCCCGGAGGTGCCAGAAGAGAACCGCGGCATGGTCGACCGCCTGGCCGAGCTCGAGCAGCAGGCGAAGGAATCGGCCTCCTATCCCTATTTCAACCGTCGCCGGGCGGCCTACTACGCCGAGAAGCTCAGCGGCATTCCCTACAGCGTGCCGGTCAACTGGCGCCTGAACAACCTGCAGGAACTGCTGCTGGCCGGAGAGAACGAGCGCTGTATCGTAGAGGCGGAGCGGGTGGTTCAGCAGGCGTTCGCCGGTGAGCCCGTCAACGCTGCCAACCGGCCCTATTATCAGATCCTGGCCCTGGCCTACCTCCGCCTGGGCGAGCAGGAAAACTGCCTGACCAATCGCGACGCCCGTTCCTGCATCGTTCCGATCGAAGGCGGCGGAGTGCACCGTCTGACCACCGGCGCGCGGCAGGCTGCCGACATCTATTTGAAGATGCTGGAAGCAGATCCTGACGACAGGCAGTCGCGCTGGCTGCTTAATATCGCTTACATGGCGCTGGGCGATTACCCGGAAGCGGTACCCGGGGCTTTCCTGATCCCGCCTGCCGCCTTTGAATCCGAATACGACTTGCCCTTTTTTCCCGATGTGGCCCCGCAAAGCGGCGTGGATGCGCTGAGTCACGCCGGCTCTTGCAGCATGGAAGACTTTGACGGCGACGGCCGGCTCGATATTTTTACCACCTCCTATATTATCGGCGAACCCAGCCGTCTCTATGTCAATAAGGGTGACGGCTCCTTCAGGGACAGAACCGAAGCGGCAGGCCTGACGGGACTGACCGGCGGCCTGAACGAGGCACATGCCGATTACGACAACGACGGCCGGCCCGACATCTTCGTCACGCGCGGCGCCTGGCTGGGCGCTAACGGCCGCTTCCCCAATTCCCTGCTGCGCAATACGGGCGGTACCTTCCACGATGTAACGGAAGAGGCCGGCTTGCTGACTTTATATCCTTCCCAGACCGCTGCCTGGGCCGATTTCAACCAGGACGGCTGGCTGGACCTCTTCGTCGGCAACGAGTCGAGCGGAAACTCGGGCTTCCCTTGTGAATTATACCTCAACCGAGGGGACGGTACTTTCCGCGATGTGGCCGCTGATCTGGGGCTGGACGTCACTGCCTACGTCAAAGGCGTTACCTGGGGCGATATCAATAACGACGGACTGCCGGATCTGTACGTCTCCATCTTCGGGGAACCCAATAAGTTTTTTATCAACCGGGGAGGAAGCAGCATGGAAGACTGGCGCTTCGAAGAAGCTTCTGCAGCGGCAGGTGTAGAAGACCCCGTATACTCGTTTCCCTGCTGGTTTTTCGACTATAACAACGACGGCTGGGAAGACCTCTTCGTCTCGGGGTACCACCAGGGCAACTCCGAACTGATGGGTGCTTTCGTGACGGCCGACTATCTGGGCGAGCCCTTTGAGGTGGGCAAACCGCGTTTGTACCGCAACCTCGGCAACGAATCTTTTGAGGAGGTGACCGACTCGACAGGATTGAACCACGCCCTTTTTACCATGGGCTCCAACTACGGTGACCTCGACAACGACGGCTGGCTCGATTTTTACCTGGGCACCGGCGATTTCAGTCTACTGGCTACCGTGCCCAACCGCATGTTCCGCAACGCCGAAGGGCGCTACTTCCAGGACGTCACCACCGCCGGCGGCTTCGGCCAGATTCAGAAAGGCCACGGCGTCAGCTTCGGCGACTTCGACGAGGACGGGGACCAGGACATCTACACCGTCATCGGCGGCGCCGTAGAGGGTGACGTGTACCAGAATATGCTTTTCCTCAATCCCGGTAATGACAATAACTGGGTGACCTTGAAGTTGGAAGGCGAGCGCTCGAACCGCTCGGCGATCGGTGCACGGGTGCGCCTGGTGATTTCCGGCCCGGACGGGCGCCGGACCCTTTACCGGACGGTGGGAACCGGTAGCAGCTTCGGGAATAACAGCTTGCAACTGGAAACCGGCCTGGGCACGGCGACGCGCATCGATACGCTGGAGGTGAAATGGCCGCACCGGAAAGTAAAAGCGGACACCTGGACCGGCCTGGAGGTAAACCGGCGGTATCTCGTCCGCGAGGGGGCGGCGCAGCTGGAGTAAACGTACTGCTTAGCCCTTTTTCCGTTTTCTTCCCGCCCGGGTTTCATGGTCGGGTAAATTTTTCCCACTTCCGACTTCCCACTTCCGCTTTCCGACTTCCCATCACTGCCTCCCCTGCACAAAAATCTGCCGCAGAATCTTCGGGTGGTTCAGCAGGTCAAAGAAGTATGACAAGTAATTGAAAGCATCTTTAGCGCAGCGTTCGTCATGGAGAGTGATCTCTCCGACGGCGGCCAGAAATTCGGGAATCAGTTCTTCGAACTTGGCGGTGAGCTGGTCCACTTCGGCTTCGCTCATGGGAATGCCTTTGTGATAGCGTTCCTGCACGGCATCGATGGGTAGCGATTCGTGGGGCACGGCGTAGTCGGCGCTGACCAGCCCGGTGTAGTCGAAGTCGTAGGGGATGGGGGTCAGCTTTTGGACGTCGGGTTCTTTCACTGTGATGAGGTTATGCCGGTTGCTGACGTTCCAGTCGGTATTACCCACCATGTATTGAAAGAAGGAAAGCTGGTTATAGGCGGTCTGATCGAGGTGTACGGAGCGGGTGAGGCTCAATTCGACAAGCTGGGCATTGAGGCGGGCGGCGAGTTCCTCCTCCGGTTCGAGGAGAATACCCCACAGTTCGGTTACCTCCATGTCTTTGGAAGTATCCAGGTAGCGAAAGCGAACCAGGCGAGCACGCAGGCCGGCCGGGGTGAGGAGTTGATAAAGCCGGTAGGCGAGATATTCCTTGAGAAGGTAATCCACTGTGCCGCCGGATCCACGGCATTGGTTGACGATCTTGATTTTGTCGTAGGGTTCGTAGCCCAAAAGGGCGAGGGTATCCAGGTCGAAGTTGAGTTTGACCGGCGGGTAGTAGCAGACGTCTTTACGGCGGTTACCGCGGGCTCGAAGCTTGATGTCCCAGCGGTGGAGGCCGCCGAAAGCATCAGTCCAGGAGATCACAGCCGGCTGATAGGGCTCCTCGTACTTTTCCTTCACCAGTTGCCGTAAGTCGGTTTCGATGGTAATCACCGGGAGACTGTCGGTGTGGGTGTACAGGTCATTGAAAATCGTCCGGGACTGATCTTCCCAGGAGATGCCGTTCTCCTGCGCCACTGCGGGTTCACCACAGGTGAGCAGAAGGAACAGGATGGTGAAAAGTTTTGTATTCATTGGTTTTGTTCTGGATGCTTGATGCGGGGCATCCACTAGATACCCGGATTTACTTTTTTAACGATAATTTATGTTGTACAGTTCCATGTTTTGGTTCCTTAGGAGCTTATCTCCTTCCTGCATCCGCAATTAACGAATTAGGTAGAATGGTTGCTTTTTGCGATCTTGGAAGCGACACCTATCAAACCCTTTACCGATGACTTTAAAGTTCCCTCCGTTACTGTTCCTCTTAGGCATATTGCTGTCCGCCTGCTCCGGAGAGCAGTCTTCCGGCAATGCGGATGACGACCTTTTGCTCACCAACGCTAAAATCTGGACCGGTAATGAAACGCAGCCCTGGGCCGGCTGGGTAGCCGTGAAAAACGGCCGCACCCTGAGCGTGGGAGCGGAGGCCGATACGCCGCCTACGGCCGCCGACACGCGCGACCTGGCCGGGCAACTGCTGCTGCCGGGTTTCAACGACTCACACGTGCACTTCGCCTCCGCCGGTTCCCTCTTGCTGGGGATCAATCTGCTGGATGTGAATGACGAAAAGGCGTTCATCGAATGCGTCCGCGAAGCCACCCGGCGACTGCCCCGCGGCAGCTGGATCACCCGCGGCGACTGGGGCGCTTATGCCGCCTGGGGCATGGGATCGGCCGGAGAGGAAGAACCGGCGGACGACGCCGTCTTTATCCCACACCGCTCGATGATCGACAGCATAACGACGGACTTTCCCGTTTTGGTCACCCGCTACGATCGCGCGGAAGGGCTGGCCAATGCCGCCGCACTGGAATTTCTGGAAATGGAATCGGAAAGCGGATTGCTAACCGGCGCCGAATTAAGGGAAGCGCTGGACAAAATCCCCGAAAAGTCCTTCGAGCTGCGCCTCGCCGAATCGCGCCGCGCCCTGGAAGAGTGCCGCAAGTGGGGCGTGACGATGGTGCAGGATATGTCGGACTGGACACAGCTGGATGTTTATGAGCACTTGCGTGCAAAAGGCGAACTCACCTGCCGCATCAACTTCAGCCCTTCCCGACTTCCCGAATATAAAGAAATGATAGCCCGCGGCTGGACGATCGACTGGGACGCGGAAGGCGGCCCCGAACCGGCCGGCGACGAATGGCTGGCCTTCGGTACCCTTAAGACCCACATCGACGGTATCATGGGCGGCCGCACGGCCCGCTTCTTCGAACCTTACTCGGACAATATGCCTGAAAACGCCTCCTGGCGGGGCGGCTGGCGGGAGTTCTCCGAAGAAATGCCCGAATTCAAACGCATGATCATCGCCGCCGACAACGCGGGGATTCAGCTGCGTATCCACGCCATCGGCGACGAGGCCAACGCCATCCTGCTTGACATCCTGGATACCCTCGATCAGGTTAACGGACCCAGAGACCGCCGCTTCCGCCTGGTGCATGCCCAGGTGATTAGTCCCCATGATTTTTCCCGCTTCCGCGATCGCAGGATCGTCGCGGAAGTGCAGCCCTATCACGTCACCGACGACATGCGCTGGATGGAAGAACGCATCGGCTACGAACGCTGCCGCGGCGCCTACGCCTTCCGGACGCTGGCGGACAACGACTGCATCCTCTCCTTCGGCTCCGACTGGCCGGGGACCAACGCTTCCTATTATCCTGTCAACCCCATCATGGGCCTCTACGCCGCCGTCACCCGGCAGACGGTCAACGGCGAGCCCGCTGAGGGATGGTTCCCCGAACAACGTATCGATTTGGAAACCGCCCTGCGCGCCTATACCTGGGGCGCTTCCTTCAGCGCTTTTGAAGAAAAAATCAAAGGAACCATCGAGCCGGGTAAACTGGCCGACTTCGCCGCGCTGGTTTAGAAGTTCAGAAGATCTGAAACCGGGTTTCTCGTTTTCAGGCCTGCTAAACTTCTAAACCAGCCGCCCCAGAGGGGCGGCGTCTAAACTTCTAAACTCGATTTTCATCAACAATACCACCAAAATTATGCACTATCGTACTATCACTATGATCACCCTGGTGTTCGTTCTGTTCACCAGCACGCTATTTGCTCAAAACCCCGGCGCCCACTGGCAAATGTACGCCACGCCCGAAGAAGCCGGCTGGTCGGCCGAAAAGCTGGAAGAAGCCGAAGCATACGCCAATGAGATCGGTACCGCCGCCTTTATGGTCATCCAGGACGGCAAGGTCGTCGACTACTGGGGCGATATCGACCGGCGCTTTATGTGTCATTCCATACGCAAGAGCTTCCTTAGCGCACTGATGGGCGTCTATGTTGACCAGGGAATCATTGACCTGAGCACCACCATGGAACAACTGGGCATAGAGGACGTACATCAGCTGACCGACCAAGAGAAGCAGGCGACGATCGGCGACCTTCTCAAGGCGCGTTCGGGCGTCTATCATCCGGCGGCCTATGAAACCGACGCCATGAAAGCCCGCCGGCCGGAGAGGGGAACCTACAAACCCAATACCTTCTGGTACTACAACAACTGGGACTTCAACACCCTCTGCCACATTCTGATGATGTACAGTAAAAAGGATTTCTTCCTGGACTTTAAGGAGCGCTTCGCCGATCCCTTACAGCTGGAGGATTTCCGCCTGGAGGATACCTACTACCACCTGGAGGCGGAGCACTCGCAGTTTCCCGCTTACCCCTTTCGCATGTCGTCGCGTGACTTGGCGCGCTTCGGGCAGCTATTTCTGCAGGAGGGACAGTGGAACGGCGGGCAGATCGTTTCGGCCGACTGGGTGGCGGAAAGCACCCGGTCCTATTCCATAGATACCCGCGCCAAAGACCGCGGTTATGCTTACCTGTGGTGGACGAATATCTACGGCACGGAGCGGCCCAATTACTCCGCACAGGGTGTGGGTAATCAGGCCATCATCGTCTATCCGGAGGAAAACGTCGTGCTGGTCAACCGCGCCAATACCTTCGAGGGCGAGCGCGTCGATACGGATGATCTGATCGAACTGACCAAGAAGGTTTTCGCCGCGAAAAACGGCACGGTAAAAGAAATGGCGAAGGTGAAGCCCCTGCCGCACGAGCTGGACGAGTATACCGGTCCTTTCCGCAGCGACTGGCGCCATATGGTCATCACGCGCAAGGGGGATCGCCTGCTGGCGGACAGCCGTTCGGGCAAGTTTTACCTGGATCCGGTGCCGGGAAGTGAGGATACTTTCTTCATCGAAGACCTGGAACGGATGATAGCGTTTTTGCGGGATGAGGATGGGGAGTTGACGGGAGAGTTGAAAATCGAGGATTAGCAAAGGGCAACAATTCTACCCGTCTTTGGATACTTATTTTCAGCCGGTTCCTTGACCATCATTTATATAATTGAGCGTAAAACCTATTGGTCTTCAGCCAATGGGATGAAAGCGAATGTCTTTTGAAATTTTTTGTTTCAAAAGATTGCATTTTTGAAATATTTTGTGCATATTTATAGTGTCAGTAAAAGACATAAAAACCTCGTTAGGGACTAGCGAGTACACGGGTGGAGAGAACGTAAGACTCCTAACTCGACTACCTGTCTTCAGGCAGGTTTTGAGCAGTGAGCTATTCTCCGGGAAGCCCGAAGCCCACCTGTCTTCAGCAGGTGGGTAGTTCACCGGTCTGAGATGGTTTGATTTTGTTCGAGTTGGTTCGAGATCGCTGATTTTCAACGATCTCGAACCGATGACGGATTTTTTATCCCGGTTTTCGGTTCCAATTGGTCTAAAATCGGTTTTAGAAGAATCCTGACCTGCCAGTCTTCCTAGCTGGCAGGTTTTCCTTTACGGCCTCTGTTGGCTTAGCGACTATTAAAGCCATGAGACCATAAAACCATGAACCTTTCACCAGCTTCCGCCACCGCCGCCGCCAAATCCACCTCCCGAACTTCCACCCGAGCCGCCACTTCCCGAGCTGCCCGGCTGGCTGGTAAACACGCTCTGCACTTCTTGCATACTGGAGTCGAAGTTGCCGGCGAAAGCCTGGAAAGAATCGTTCTGGTAGGGCCCCTGACGGTGGGCGTAGGCGCTGTGGTACCAGTGCGGCGGCTCGGTGAAGAGGTCGGCGAACTGGTTCGTCCACTTTTCCGTCATGCCGAAGGCGATGGCAAAGGGAAGGGTCTTCTCGAAATAGGAGGGATCTTCTTCCAGCAGGCGGCTGATGCGATCCTTGTCGGCTTTGTCGACGAACATGCGGAAGCCGTAGAGCTGCTGAAAGATTTCCATGCCCTGTTTGTTCTTTTTCAGCATGGGGCGGCGTAAGATAAAGGCGAGCAGGCCGGTGGCGATGGTGGCAGCGCCGGGCGCGTACTGCTCGAACTTGAAGATGAGGAATGCCCCCAGGCCAAAACAGATCACAGCGCCTAAAGGCAACAGGCCCCAGATCATACGCGAGCGTGCAGTATGCAGCTGCTTGTCGCGTACACTGCTCTGCAGCTGGCTGCGCGCCCGGCTCATTTTTTTGTAAAAGCTGTTTTTTAGATCACTGAGACGCACACTGTCGCTGTCGCGAAAGAGGCCGTTGAAGATGGTGCGCTCGTAGTCGGGACGATCGCTGGGAAGATCTTTGATTTTTATGAATTCGTAATCGGTGTCGGTGAAGATGAGCAGTTTTTTCACTTCGTGTTCCTGCATCTCCAGATAGCCCTGGCCGGCCCAGTAGGGGATGAGGCAGGTGAGGTCGCGGTTGTCGGTCTTGTCATCGATAAAGGCGCCGGCTTCGGCGGGGGAGAAGTTGTCCGGTGGGTAGTAATGCACCATTTTGACGAAGTCGTCCTCCTTACCATGGCGGAACCAAAGGCCGGACAGCAGGCCCAGCAATGCGAGTGGGACCGACAGCAGGCCATAGCGGCTGAGGAAAATATCCATCTCCGAGGGCCGCTCGATGTAGTCGACCGGCAGGCGGATGGCGACGGTGAGGCCCTCCCCGGGTTTGAAGGTGCGGGTGCTCTCTCCCGAGAGCTTACCGTTTTGATAGGCCGTGGTGGCGTCCGTTCCCTGCGCTCCCAGGGGCCCGGTGAAGAGGCGGTAATCTTCCTCGCTGAGCGGCGGCGACTCCGGCAGATGAATGGCGTAGCTGACTTTTTCCATCTCCACCGGCCATTCGTTGCCGGTGATATTCCAGTAGAATTCGGTGTGATCTTCCTCGAACAGCCAGGCTTCCTCCACCTTATAGCGAATCACATAGCGCCGCTGCCCTTCGACGTAGCGGTCGGGATCGCCGATGCGGATGCGCCGGTTGTGCCCTTCCCACATGGTTTTAAACCTATGACCCTCTACTTCAATGTCGTAAATATCGATTTTATACGCCTCGCCGTTGAACTGGTATTTGTACGGAATATCCCGGTAAATGCCGTGCCGTTGTTCCGTAAAACGAACGTCGATGGTCTCCGTTACTTCAAAAAACCCGCTTTGATCGAGGCGGATATCGACGTCGAAACGCTCGATGACGAAGTACTCGGCGAAGAGGTTCGCAGCGGGCAGGAGAAAAAGGAAGAGGAGAAGACAGAGGCGGAATCGGGAAAAAATCTTAGTGGTCATATGGCTAGTCAGTAGAAGTCAGGAAAAAAAGTCATGAATGATACGGTCATGAGCCGAGGTGACATCCGGACTGCCGTTCCCGAGACTCCGGGGGAGAAACAGTCAGTCCAATAGTCAGGGAAGTCATGCCGGAATTGATCAAAACTTCACCTCGACGTTCTCCCTTTCCTGCGCATCAATTTCGAAGTAGGGGAAGGTATTGAAGCCCCCCATCTGTGCGATAATCATGGAGGGGAAGGTTTCGACGTAATTGTTGTTGTCGCGAACCACGGCGTTGTAATAGCGGCGGGCGTTCTGGATGTTGTCTTCGATATCGGTGAGGGAGCCTTGCAATTCGATGAAATTCTGGTTGGCTTTTAGCTCGGGGTAATTTTCGGCCAGCGCGAAAATACCGCGGATGCCGGCGCTGAGCTGTTGTTCGGCCTGTGCCTGGGCTTCCACCTTATCGCCGGGAACCCCCTGCGCCTGATTGCGCAGTTGGATGACGTTTTCCAGCGTCTCCTGCTCGTGCTTGGCGTAGCCTTTGACGGTATTGACCAGGTTGGGAATGAGGTCGTAGCGGCGCTTGAGCTGCACCGAAATACCACTCCAGGATTCTTCGACCTGGTTGCGCAGTTTGACGCCTTTATTGTAAGTAACAACGGCCCATAAGGAGCCCAGGACAGCAACACCGAGGATAATGTACAACATGGGTTGATTCGGGTTTTGGTCAACAAAATTTCTGATTGAGGGGAAGTGAAAGTGAAAATACGGGAAAATGGGGAGATGGGCAATATTTTTGGAGGGATAGCGGCTTTGGGACGAGAAGCGGGGGGAGAATATCGAGCAAGGAAAGCTGAGGGAAAGGCAAATCGACGGATCAGGTTCTTTGAAAATTCTGCAAATCCACCCCCTAAATCCCCCGCCGGCCATACGGCCCGTCTGGGCGGGGGACACCGCGCTGGCAGGCTCATTCTGATCCCGGAATTTTTAGTAAAATGGAGGAACTATGGAATGGATCTGTGAGGGTGGCATGTTAGCGTGGCATGTTAGCATGGTCTCCCCCGCCCAGACGGGCCGTATGGCTGGCGGGGGCCGGGGGGGTGGAACTGTCCCTTCAGAGAACAAAAAAGAGAAAACCTACGGGTATCATAAACAGAACATTTTCATTTTTCAATGAAAATTTTTCCCGATCTTCCCTGCCCTTATTTTTTCTAAAAAAACAGATCCATGACCCACAGCTTCACCTCCCGTTCGATGCTCCACTTGATCGCCATGCTATTCGTTATTTCCACCTGGGCCCAACCCACCGATACCGCCTTCTACGCCGGCCTGCACTGGCGCAACATCGGCCCGGCCAATCAGGGCGGGCGCATCGTGGATGTGGAAGCGCTGGAGAACGACTTCACCCACCTGTACGTAGCCACCGGTTCGGGCGGCGTCTGGAAATCCGGTAATGCCGGGACGAGCTGGACGCCCATCTTCGACGACTATCCCACTGCATCCATCGGCGATATCGCCATCTATCAAGCCGATCCAAATATTATCTGGGTAGGCACCGGCGAGGCGAACAACCGCAACTCCGTCAGCTGGGGTAACGGGGTGTATAAATCCACCGACGGGGGGAACAGCTTCCAGAATATGGGACTGGAAAGCACCCACCAAATTGCCCGTGTGATTATCCATTCCGATGACCCTAATACCGTCTATGTCGGCGCCATTGGCCACCTGTGGGGCTACAGCGGTGAGCGGGGGCTGTTCAAAACCACCGATGGAGGAAAAACCTGGGATAAACTCACCAACGGCCTGCCCGACGACGGCAAAACCGGCTGCATCGACCTGGTGATGGATCCCGAAAACCCCCGCGTACTCTACGCAGCCTTCTACCAGCGCCTTCGGCAACCCTGGCACTTTGAGAGTGGCGGGCCGAACGGCGGCATCTACAAAAGCAACAACGGCGGGAAGAGCTGGACGAAGCTGACCACCGGCCTGCCCGCCGGCCCCACGGGGCGCATCGGACTGGCCGTTTACCAAAAGAATCCGAAGATACTGATGGCGCTGGTCGAAGCGGAAAGGTCGGAAGACCTGAGCAAGCCCGGCTCCGGCCTGTACCGCAGCGAAGATGGCGGCAAGAGCTGGACTTACGTCAACACCTATAACAACCGCCCCTTTTACTACAGCCAGGTGCGCATCAACCCGCACGACGATCAGCGGGTGTACGTGCTGACTACGCGGTTTATGGTGTCTGAGGACGGCGGGAAAACGCTGCGCAACGGTTCCGAGGACGAAGAAGTGCACGGCGACTTCCACGCCATGTGGCTCGATCCACAGCACCCCGACCGTTACTATCTGGGCGCCGACAAGGGGCTATCGCTGACCCACGATCACGGCGAGCACTTCGTTCTCTATGACAACTTCGCCATCGGGCAGTTCTACCGCATCAACGTGGATATGCGCGATCCCTATTACGTCTACGGCGGGCTGCAGGACAACGGCTTCTATGCCACCGCCTCCTTTACGCGCGACGCCCGCGGCATCCTCAACGATTCCAACTGGAAGGTGCACTGGGGCGACGGACAGTACCCCTGCCCCGATCCGACGGACTGGCGTACGGTATACACCTCCAGCGAAAACGGCTCCTTCTCCCGCTACGATCCGCTGACCCACGAGCTGGATCGCATCAGCCCGAATCCTCGTAATATTCTAAATTATGAATCGATTCCAGCCGACATTCGCGAGGAAGAGGAGGGTATCCGCTACAACTGGTCGGCGCCCATGCTGATGTCGCCCCACGATCCCCATACGCTCTACGTCGCGGGCAACTACGTCTTCAAAACCACCGATCAGGGTAAGAGCTGGCGTGTCATCTCACCCGACCTGAGCACCAACCACCCGGTGAAGCGTAAGGATGACGACAGCGGCGGCATCACGTCCGACAATACCGGCGCGGAAACCCACTGCACCGTCTTCAGCCTGGCCCTCTCGCCTATCGATCCGCAGCTGATCTGGGCGGGGACGGACGACGGGCTCGTCCACGTGACCCGCAACGACGGCGAATCATGGACCCGCGTCGACAGCAATATCCCGGACGTACCCGACAGCCTCTGGGTGAGCCGGGTGGTAGCCTCACATTTCGACCCCGCGGTAGCCTATGTCACCTTCGATGGTCATCGCTCTGATCGCTTCGAGCTCTGGGTGTTTAAAACGGAAGATTACGGACAAACCTGGACCGACCTGAGCGGCAATCTGCCGGAGGGTGATGTGGTCCGGGTGCTAATCGAGGATCACCGGAATCCCAATCTGCTGTTCATCGGTACCGAGACCGGCGTCTGGTGCTCGCTAAACGGCGGCCACGAATGGATGCGCTGGAACCTGAATATGCCTACCGTTTCGGTTTATGATCTCAAAATTCACCCGCGCGACAACGACCTGGTCGCCGGCACGCACGGCCGCTCGATCTGGATCATGGACGATATTTCGCCGCTGCAGCAGATGGCAGGGAAGCAGATGGAACAACCGGCCTACCTCTTCGAGCAGTCGCCGGCGACGCTGTGGGATAACGTCAGCCGGGGCGGGCAACGCGGTCATTTCTGGTTTGCGGGGGAAAACCCGGCTTCTATCGTGAATACGTCCAGCAAGCCGCGGGCGCGCTTTCGCAATTCAGCATTGATCACTTACTACCTTGGTGAAGCAGCAGAAGAACCTGCCCGGCTGACGATCAGCAGTCCGCAGGGGGTGTACTCCAAAACCGTTGAGTTACCCGCCAAACCCGGCATCCACCGCTACCAGTGGGACCTGGAATTCGACGTCGACTGGCTGACACCGGAGCAGAAGCAGAAGATAAGCGAGCGCTTCGAGCAGGTCATCGCGCAGTACGGCTGGGGCTCCCTGCGCCGCGCCTACGATCGCTTTCAGGAGGCTAAAACGCCGCGCGAGCAACGGGAAGCTGTGGAGGTGTTGCGCAGCGGCTATCTCGGTCTGCCGATCCCGGAGGAGTACGGTATTGCGACGGCAGGACCGGGGACGTATCACCTCACGCTGCAGGTTGGAGAAGAGGAGTGGCGGCAGAACCTGGAGGTTCGGGAGGAT
>CAZWDL010000126.1:0-20689 GCA_964632995.1 uncultured Saprospiraceae bacterium | reverse complement strand
GCCGCGCCCTGCCCCTCATCACCGAGCAATTGAGCGCAGCGGGCTACCGCACCGGCGTGATCACTTCCGTCAGCGTAGCTGATGCCACCCCTTCGGCTTTCTACGCCCACGCGGCCGACCGGGATATGATCAAGGTTATAATGCGCGACATGGTTAGCAGCCCCTTGCAGCTCTTGGCCGGCGAGGGGGGCGCGCTTTTGGACATCTTTGAGGAAACCCTCGATAGCCTGCCCCACTAGGGCAAGCGCTTGCTGCGCGGCCCTGAGGAACTGATGGTCGAGGATTCGCCCACCGTGCTCTTGCTGCCCGATGGGGCCTACGCTTCGGACAGCACGCTAGCGGCGCGCGGTGCTTTTGCTGGTTTGCTCCGCCAAAGCTTGCGCTTTTTGCACCAAGGCCAAGCTCCTTTCTTTCTGATGGCTGAGTCCGGCCGAGTGGATCATGGCGGGCATAGCAACCGCCTCAAAACGGTCGTTGACGAAGCGCTGTCCCTCGACCGCGCCGTGGCCGAAGCAGCCCAGTTTGTAGACCAGCACCCCGAGACGCTGCTCGTCGTGCTGGCCGACCACGAGACGGGCGGCTTGTCCTTGCTTGATGGCGATATGCAGGGGCAGTGGGCCCTCGGGCAGTTCAGCACTAACGACCATACGGGCATCGCGGTGCCCTGCTTTGCTTACGGCCCCGGGGCGGCGCGCTTCCAGGGCGTGATGTCGCTGGCTGAGGTGCAAAAGCGGGTGGTGGAATTGCTGGAGGATGGGGAGTGAGGGATGGCGGTAGCTGATGGCGTCCATCTCATTGGCGATTCGGCTTTCGAGGGTGGCCATCCATTTTTCGTCCACGGCCAGGGTTTTGATTTCCTCCACACTGAGTTTGGATTATTGCTGAATCACGTTGACTTCCAGTTCCTGCTCCGCTTTTTTGATGGCGGCTTTGAGCTTGGTTTCTTGATCCATCAGCTTTTTGTAGGCCGCCAGCAGGTCCCATTCTTCGGCATTCTCGGTATCCCTTTTTCCCAATGCTTTGATCCGGGCATTCACCGAGCCTTTGGTGAGGCTGCCTTTTTCGGTGGTGGCATCCGCTAGTAAGCCCTCATCACCGCTGTGTTCTTCGGCCATTTCCTCCATTTCAGCTTTGGCGCTTTCCAGTTGGTGATTCAGTTCATCCAATGCGGCCTGCTCATCTGCAAAATATTCCTGAATGATGAGCCGGGGTGGTATCAGGCGGCCTTCCAGTCCTTCGATGCCTGATATTTCTTTGTCTTTTCCGCCTTTTTTCTTGGCCTTTTTTACCAATCGCTTCACTTCATTGCCCGCCGTCCAGCCATCGGCCGAGAGTTCGTACAGGTCGTCCTGCATGTCTTCGGCCCAGTAGTCCATGAGAATTTGGTAGATGTCGTATTTACTGACCAAGGCCTTGCCGTGGTAGGTGTCCAGCAAATCCTCTGAAAGCTTATGGATGACTTCTTTGGGAGGACAAGCTTCCTCCAGTGATTTCAGGTAGGCGGTGTTCTTTTTCTTCCATTGATCAAAGACCTTTTGCATTTCCGTGCTGTAGGCTTTGAATTCCGGATGGTTGAAGATGGTGTTTTTGATGTCGTCTTTGGCCACGGCCAGCTCCCAATAGCCCGGCCTTGAGTTCGCCTGAAAAAGGTGATTCTTCATGGTTTCATACACCTTCCAATATTCATTCAATCCTTCTACATCCCGGTCGGGAATACCGCCTTTCAGGTGCGCAGCGATGTCCTGTATATCCTCTTCCTCCTGACTGTCGATGTAGCGGGGAATATTCAGGTTGTAATCGTTTTTCGGATCGGCAATTTCCTCAAAAGGTACCAGTCGGCTGTATTTTTCAACTTCCAACTGCTTGTTGAATACATCCACGATCTTGTGAATATCCTGCGAGCGGAGGCGGTTTTTGTTGCCGTCTTTCATGTAGCCTTTGCCGGCATCAATCATAAAGATGCCCCTGCGTTGGCCGGCATTTTCTTTGTCGATGACAATGATGGAAGCCGCAATGCCGGTGCCGTAAAACAAGTTGGCGGGCAATCCAATGATGCCTTCGATGTATCCTCGCTCAATAATTTGCCTACGGATGGTCGCTTCTGCGTTTCCTCTGAACAAAACCCCCAATGGCAGGATAATGGCTGCTTTTCCGGTGCTTTTCAGGGATTTGATCAGGTGCAGCAAGTAGGCAAAGTCGCCATTCTTTTTGGGCGGTTGGCCAAAGCCGGCAAAACGTTGGAAAATGTCATTTTCGGCATCCAGCCCGTTGCCCCAGGCTTTGTCGCTGAACGGGGGATTGGCTACGGCGTAGTCGAAGGTTTTCAAATGGCCGGTGCGGTCGTCCAAAAACAGCGGGTCAGCCAGCGTGTTGCCCTGAACAATCTCCGCTGCAGGCTTTCCGTGTAGCCACATATTCATCACCGCGAGGGCGCGGGTGGCATTGTCTTTTTCCTGACCGTAGATGGAAATACCGTGTGGGGTTTCTTCTGCTGCTTTCAACAGCAAGGAACCGGAACCACAGGTAGGGTCGTACAAGGTATCGGATGGACTGGTGGAGTTTTCAATGCCGATCACTTTTGCCATAATGCGCGAGACCTCCGAAGGCGTATAAAACTGCCCTTTGCTTTTTCCGCTATCGGTGGCAAAATGGCGCATGAGGTATTCGTAGGCATCTCCAAGCAGGTCATCATTTTCCGCCCGGTTGCTGCTGAAGTCCAGATTTTCATCTTCAAAAATCTCAATGAGGTTACTCAGGCGATCTACTTTATCCTTGCCCTTGCCCAGCTTTTCGTCATCATTGAAGTCGGCCACGGTAATAATCCCGTTCAGGTCATTGGCTTTCGCCAGGGCACCAATGATCTTGTTCATTTGATCTCCGATATCAGACTGGCCTTTGAGCTTCACCATGTCTTTGAAACTCCCGCCCTCAGGGATGTCTACCAATCGGTCCCCTTTGTCGGAGACGTACTTCATAAAAAGCAAAACCAGCACATAATCTTTGTACTGACTGGCATCCATGCTCCCTCTTAGTTCATCGCAGCTTTTCCAAAGGGAGCTGTATAATTCCGATTTTTTTATCGCCATGTTCTCTGGTTCAATTTTAAGTTGTTGAGCGCTGACATTGCCATCGGCACAAGTTCCGCAGGGGCTTTGAGGCTTCTTTTTATTTGGGTTAGTCGCTTTTGTTTTGTCCGGTTGGGCTGTTGGGCATAGGTTCTCAAAGGTACTTATTTTTAATCAGCCGGAGGTGCGTCAGCGCCCGCAATCCACCCATACGCAAGCACTTACAAATACCCGCCGGGCATCCGCAAGTCGCCTGAACCGTCCGACAATGTTTAGTTTTTGTACGCTCCCCACCCCAAAAAGTTGCCCGCCTGCAAAGAAAGAAGAAGCCCCTCAGCCCAAGCTCAACGAAGCGCGAATCTGCCGCCATTCCTTCTGCCGGAAATACAGCACCGCCACCAGGCCCAGCGCCATAGTCACCAGGCCCGTTAGGTAAGCGCAGGCGGTGAAAAAGGCCAGCCAGCTCATTTCGCCCGCCCCGAAGTTGCGCAGCAGCAGCACCGCCACGCTGCCCAGGTAGCCGAAGGCGTCCGCCACGTACATGAGGTAGCCGATGTTGCTCTGATGGCGGAACAGCGCGATCCAACGCTCGAACAGCATGGTGTGGTAGGCGATGTAGGCCAGGTACAAGCCGAAGCCGATGACGATCATCCAAGCCGCCGGCCCGATCAGGCCCGCCTCGAACAGCCAGGTGGTAAGCACCAGCAGCAGCCCGCCGGTGAAGATGATGAAGTGGTTGGCGTAAAAGGCGACGCGGTTGTTCCGGATGAACATCATGGCCGCGATGATGATCAGTACCGTAGCCGCTATCGGCAGCTCCGCGATCACCAGTATGTCCGGCGAATCGCCGTAGCCCAGGGCTTTCCACAGCTCCACGGCGAAGTTATCGCGCAGGTCCCGGAAGATAGTCAGGGCGACGAAGATGGCCACCATGAGCACTATACCCGGCGCAAAAGCCCAAAAGAACTGCCGGCGCTGCGCCCGCCCCATCGGCGCCCGCTTGGTGCGGTATCGCTCGTCGGCTTCGGTTGGCGGGGGGATCTTGCTCAGCATCCACACCCCCAGGAACAGCATGGGCACAAAGGCCAGGCCCGTCAGGAAGGGCATCCAAAACTCGGAGTGCCCGTAGTCTAAGACGATGCTCCTGCCCACAGCTTTCACAAAGCCGGAGGAGACGATGAAGCTCGTGCAAAGGCCCGCGCCCAGCAGCTCGGTATAGCGCCGGCCCTCCAGGTAAGAGAAGACCAGGCCCCAGATCATGCCCAGGGGCAGGCCATTGAAGAACAACGCCAGGAAGTTGACCGGGTGAGGCAGTAGCGCAAAGGCCAGCAGCGCCAGCCAGGCCCCACCGATGAGCAGCAAGATGGCGCGGGCGCGGCCTGCAGGCTGCATTTCCGAGACCACCCGTATGCCGATGAACTTGGAGAGCATGTACCCCAGGACCTGACTGGTGATGAGCACGATTTTGTAATCCACGCCCCAGAGGTGCAAGCCCTCGTAGGTGCCCGCCGCAAAAGGCTTGCGGAAGGCGTACATGCTGCAGTAGGTCAGGAACGCAGCGGCGATGCAGTAGCTGGTGAACCAAAAGCTGCTGGTTTTCGACAGCCAGGCGGTGACCTTGTCTTTCACAGGCATTAGATGGGCATTTGGAGCGCGGAATGCGCTTAGCTTAGCGCTTCAGGGCGGTTTCCAGTACGGGGCCGGCCTCCTCGTAATCGGGATCGTAGTCAAAGCCCAGGCAAGCGGCGGCGGTCCTGGCGATCTGGTTCTGCCACCACTGCCCGGGGGAAGCCACCTCGCCCAGGGCAGGCGTGTCCGGGCCCAGCACCGCCAGCCAGGTGGCGTCCGAGCCTTTGTAGATCTTGCCGTGGCTTTTCCACTCCTCCATAGGGGAAAGGCCACGGCCGTGGTCGGTAGTGATGACCAGGGTGGTCTTGCCGGCATAAGCAGCGTCCTGCTGCAGGAATGCCCACAGTTGCCCGATCATCAGGTCGGTCCGATTGGCGCTGAAGAGGTAGCGGTTGTAGGCGCCATCGTGGGCAAAGTCGTCCGTCTCCCCGTAGCTGATGTAAACGACGCGCGGATGCTCGCGCTTGAGGTATTCCATCATGTAGTTGTGGGTGAGGAAATCGGGGCGCACGCTGCTCCACAGCAAGGGGGCCTGTGCCGTGAGTTCGTTGAGGAAAATTTCGCGCTCGGTCAGGCTATCGCCTTGGGCCAGGTCGTAGCCCGAATTGACGGGTATGCCGCTGCGTTCCTCGTTGACGATGTAGTCGAACACGTCCCAAGAGCCAAAGGCCGCCACTTTGCCCTCGAAGCCCGGCTGCCGGTGCAGCCACTCCAGCACCGTCTCATTGGGGTTGGGCACCTTGGCGTTGCTGCGGATGCGGGGGTCGCTATAGCCGGTGAGGATTTCATTGTAGCCGGGGTAGGAGAACCAGAAGAAATTGGTCAGGTTGCCCTTGTTGCCCAGCCAGCGGTTGCCGTAGAGCTGGCCCTGCTCGGCTATGGTGCTCCAGAAGAAGGGCAGCAGCTTGGCCCGCTTGGCCTGTGGCGTCTCGGCTGCAAAGGCGGCTTTGATCTCGGTTTGGTCGCTAGTGAATTGCCCGTTTTCTGTGGTGGAGTCGGCCATACCGCCAAAGACCTCCTCCCAGCGCAGGCCGTCAATGGTGATGATGAAGAGATTTTCCGTTTGCTGGGCAGCACAAGCCCAGGGGAGTGCGAGCCACGCGCTCAGCACGAGAAGGATGGATGTTGGGTACATAGTTTATGATTTTTTCACGTTGGCGTAAATGGGCGCTGTCTGAACGCCTGTTAAGCTTTGTTATATAAATAGACCACGAGCATTCTGGCTACTTCCCGGCCTTCGTTTTTCGGCACGTGCATCAGTCGGCCATCGTACAATAGGGTGTCTCCTGCACGGAGCGGGATGACCTCGTCCTCGATGTGGTACTGCAGGCTGCCCTTAAGCAGGTACTTAAACTCCCAGGCATCCGTGCTGACCATAGGCCGCTCGGCGCCCGGCTCGATATCCAGCAGGACGGCTTCGAGGGTGAACTCGTCGAAGCCCCTTTCCAGTATCCGCTGGTAAAGGAAGCCCTCCGCTTTTTCTTCTTTGTAGAATACTTGATGCTCGTGCGGTTGGCAGTGCTGGTACTTTTGGGGCTTCTCAAAGCTGAGCCCTTTGAAGAAATCCTCCGGCAGCAAATCCAAAGCGCTGATCAGGTTGAGCAGTACGGGCAGGGAAGGTACCGTTCGGCCGTTCTCGATTTTGGAGAGCAAGCTCTTACTGACGCCGGCATTTTCCCCCAACTCGGCCAGGGTCATCCCTTTCTCTTTTCTCACGGCACGCAGGCGCTGGCCGATGTCCACTAATAAATGTTCGCTCATTTTCCGATGGTCTTTTCAGTTCTTACGTGCTGCAAATGTAGGATTTTGGTTGAGCCTGAGGCAACGTGTGCGGGCTGGGTTTGGAAACTTAACGTCGATTTAAAGCACGGTTAACCTTTTGAAAATAAGGCTCAGGCCTTCCGGATGGGGCGATTTTGCAGCTAAGCTGTTGTTGTGCCTCATTCAACTTGGAGCGGCAACAGCCTGATCGAGCTTAAGAAGGCAGCACCGTAAAGTGTTTTGAGGGGTAAATGTTGATTGAGATTCAACTTTACGTTTAGGGGGATGCCCTTAAAATGCGGCTGCTTTTGGATGCAAGAAATTGGTTATCAGCTTTTTGTCGAAGAGTGCGAATAAATTAAACTTAAGTTAACCATCTCTTAATTGGCAAAAATTGGCGGCAGAAGGAATTGCGGCGACCTTTAGAGCATCAAAAAAGGGGGGCTGAGCTGATGGCAGTCGAGCCCATCCCCCCAATGTTTTTCAACTTAAAAAACACCTTAGATTATGAAACATTCTTCACTTGTGCAAGTGAAATCGCTCGGCCGCTGCAAAGCGTCGGCGATTTTCTTTGCCTTGCTCTTCGGCTTGCTGGGCCAATCGGCTTTCGCGCAGCGGGTGAGCGGGGTCGTTACCGACGCGGAGACCGGCGAGCCGCTTATCGGTGTAAACATCACTGTTCAGGACTTGCAGCTTGGCGCCATCAGCGATTTAGATGGCCGCTACGAGATCGAAGTACCTCAAGAGCAAAAAGATGCCGTTCTGGTATTCTCCTTTGTCGGCTATACTAACGAGGCCGTGCCGGTCAACGGCCGCTCTACAATTGACATACAGCTCAAGGAGGGCATTGGCCTGAGTGAGGTGACGGTCACGGCGCTTGGCATTGCTCGCGAGGAGAAATCCTTAGGCTATGCCGTGCAGGAAATCGGAGGCGATGACCTGCGCGAGGGCACGTCTGCGAACTTGGTCAGCTCGCTGGCCGGCCGCGCTGCCGGCGTACAGGTCGTCACCAATGGCACCGGGGTCGGGCAGTCGGCCAGCGTTGTCATCCGGGGCTACTCTTCTTTGAGCGGCGACAATCAGCCCCTCTTCGTTGTGGACGGCACGCCGATCAATAACACCACCGATACGCGTACTAATACGAGTGGCATTGCTTCCAACATGAACATTGACTACGGTAATGGTGCAGGGGAGATCAACCCTGAGGATATAGAAAGTATGTCAGTACTTAAGGGGGCTAACGCCACGGCACTCTACGGCTCACGGGCCGCCAACGGCGCCGTCATCATCACCACTAAGTCGGGTAAAAACCGCAAGGGCCTGGGCGTGTCCTTCAACACCAAGACCACTTACGAAACCATTTTGGCCGGCCCGGAATACCAGCGGGAATACGGCCAGGGCAAGAACTTCGACTTCGCATTCCTCGATGGCTATGGCTCCGGCACTTTCGACGGTGTGGACGAAAGCTGGGGGCCCCGCCTTGACGGCACGCTCCGGCCACAGCACGACTCGCCGACCTCCAATGGCCTGCGCGGCGGAGACGTACACGGCTTAGACTTTGTGCTCGGCGCCAGCGGCGTGGATCTGACGCGCCGGGGCGAGATACAGCCCACTCCATTTGTAGACCCGGGTGATCCCGTGGCGAACTTCTTCGAGACGGGCCGTACTACGGTAAACACCTTGTCTTTCTTTGGTGGCAATGACAAAGGCAACTTCCGCGTTTCTTACACCAACCTGGACAACAAGGGCATGATGCCTAATACCGACCTGCGGCGCAACAATCTGGCCTTCTCGGCAGATTACAACCTCTCCGATCGGCTCACGGTATCGGCCAACGCTAACTACATCCGTACCGACAGCGACAACCGGGCCGTGAACGGTTACGGCACCGAGTCTATCATGTACCTCTTCATTTGGTGGGGCCAGAGCGTGGATGTCCGGAGTCTTCGCGACTACTGGCAGACGGGTCTGGAAGGCTTCCAGCAATTCAACTATAACTACAACTACCACGACAATCCGTACTTCACGACCTTTGAG
Organism: uncultured Saprospiraceae bacterium; assembly: GCA_964632995.1. Classification (GTDB taxonomy): domain Bacteria; phylum Bacteroidota; class Bacteroidia; order Chitinophagales; family Saprospiraceae; genus CAZWDL01. The sequence continues at coordinate 12,197 of CAZWDL010000126.1, read as the reverse complement.
AATACCAATGGCTTGGCCAAGGACCGCATCATCGGTAATGTCTCTGCCAAGTACAAGATCACCGACGAGCTGAGCTTCATGTTGCGCGGCGGCCGGGACTTCTTCTCGGAGTACCGCTTTATCAAGCGGGCCTACTCCACGCAGCGCTTCCCCAACGGGCAGTACCGCGAGGACAAGATCAACTTCAACGAGACCAATATAGACTTCCTGCTGAGCTACGCGAAGAACCTCAACAGCGAGTTCGACCTGAGCGTGAACGTAGGTGGCAACCGCATGACCCAGCGCAACCACTTCAATGCCCTTGCCGCCAATGCCCTGCTCCTGCCGGGCGTGTATTCTTTCAACAACGCCAATGGCCCGCTGATCCAGGCGATCGACCGGCCCGAGCGCCAGATCAACTCCCTCTACGCTTTTGCACAGTTGGGCTGGAAGAACCGTCTGTACCTGGACGTTACGGGTCGCAATGACTGGTCGTCTACGCTCCCGGCCAACAACAACTCCTACTTCTATCCTTCCGTTTCGCTAAGCGCTATTGTGAGCGAGATGCTGGACTTGCCCGCTAACAGCAACCTGTCCTTCGCCAAGTTGCGCGCCGGATGGGCGCAGGTGGGCAGCGACACCGACCCGTTCCGCCTGAACGACTTCTTCGTCTTCAACGATACCCCCTGGGGCAGCAACGCCATCGCATCGCCGACCAATACCCTGCCTCCTACCGACCTGAAGCCTGAGCTGCAGACCTCTGTGGAGTTTGGCGCCGACCTGCGCTTTTTCAAGGACCGCCTGGGCTTGGACGCGACCTACTACCGCAGCGTGTCTGAGAACCAGATCCTCGCCATCGCCCTGCCGAACTCATCCGGTAAGACTTCACGTATCATCAATGCGGGCAAAATTCAGAACCAAGGCTTTGAGGTGCTGCTGAGCGCTACGCCCGTCCGTACTAGACGGGGCCTGAGCTGGAACACTTTCTTCAACTTCTCCCGCAACACCAACGAGGTACTGGAACTACCCGAAGGCGTCGACCGCTACGTCTACGGCGGCAACGGCATCACCTTGGTCGCTGAGAAAGGCGGCGCCCTAGGCGATATGTGGGGCACCGGCCTGCGCAAGGTCGAAGATCCCAACAGCCCTTTCTTTGGCGAGGTCATCTTCAGCAACGGCTTGGTACAGCAGGACAATACCCTGCGCAAGATTGGCAACTTCAACCCCGACTTCAACCTCGGCTGGTCCAACGAGATCAGCTACAAGGGATTTGCGGTAAGCTTCCTCTTCGACTGGCGCCAAGGCGGCGACTTGCTGTCCCGCACCCGTCTCATCGGGGCCACTGCCGGCAATACAATCGAAACGCTCTGGGGCCGTGCGCCCGAGTTTGGCGGCGCCCACCCGGGCATCACCGATTCAGGCCTTTCTTACATAGACGAATCTACCGGAGAGACACGCACGGATGGTGTCATTGGTGCGGGCGTGAGAGCAGTAACGGGGCCTGACGGCAGCGTCAGCTATGTGCCCAACGATGTCACCGTGCCGGCCAACGCTTATCACAATAACCGCTACCGCCGCCAGAACGAGACGGAGGGCATGTACGATGCCACCTTCATCAAGCTCCGCCAAGCCAGCATCAGCTATACCTTGCCGAGCAGCCTGCTGGGCAAATCCTTCATTCGCAAGGCTAAGGTCTCCTTGATTGGCAACAACATCTGGCTGTGGGCCAAAGACTTCAACCACGGCGATCCCGAGCTGCTCTCCTTCGGGGGCGGCCGCTTCGTGCCCGGCGTAGAAAACGCTACCGCGCCCAGTGCGCGCAGCATGGGCTTTTCCTTGGATATTGAGTTTTAAACCAAGCCTTTAAGTGAGCGGATAAGCTTGCTTTGAGCGCCAACCAGGGCAGGCTTTGGCCCAGGCAGTCAAAGCCTGCCCCAAAAAAATAAAACGATGAAAAATATTTCTTTACTATTCACTTTGCTGGCCTTGCTCTTGATCGCGCCGGCTTGTGACCAGTTCGAGGTGGACAACCTCAACCCCGACGTCGCTTTTTCTTTGGACAAAAACCCGGAGCTGCTGCTCACGGGCATTCAGCGAGATGCCATCAACCGCATGGTCGGCTCTAGCTGGAGCGAGGGTAACCTCATGGCACAGTACGGGGCCCGGGTGGTCTTCACTTCATTCGACCTGTTCGACTGGGGCGATCAGGCCGGCCTGTGGAACCGCATCTACCTTTCGGTGCGCGATGCCAAAGCGCTAGAGGACATCGCCGTAGCAAGCGACCTGCCCAGCTACGAGGCCGTATCCCTCATCATGCAAAGCTGGATGTGCCAGATCCTCACCGACCTGTGGGGCGATGTACCGTACAGCGAGGCCATCAAGGCTATTGCCGAAGAGCCCGTCTTCACGCCGGCTTACGATTTCCAAGGTGACATTTACACTGGCCTGCTGGCTTCGCTGGAACGTGCCAATGACTTGCTCAGCCAGGACAACCTACCTGCTATCAAGGGAGATATAGTATTTGACGGCGACTTAGCGAAATGGCGCAAGTTTGCCAACTCCCTGCAGATGAGGGTTGCCCTGCGCCTTAGCAACCGCGATGCGGCCAAGTCGGAAAGCGTCATTAGCGCCATCTACGGCAATCCGGCCAAGTACCCCATTATGGAAAGCAATGAGGACAATGCAGCCCTGACCTATCTGGGCAGCTTCCCCAATGCGCACCCCATTTCCGAAGCGGCCCGCTACCGCGTTGGCTCCTTCAACGAGTACCGCATCTCGGAGACCTTCGAGAACATACTCCGCGAGTACAACGACCCGCGCCTGGAATTCTTCGCCGATCCCACAGCCAACTCAGTGGCTGAGGGCAATCCCTTCATCGCCGGCATGCAGAACGGCATAGTGGATGGTCCGGCTTACGAGTACAAGGGCGGCGATGCCTTCCTGTCCAAGTTTAATATTGACTTCTTCCACTTCAAGCCCAATGCCAACGAGGGCCGGCTGATGACCTACGCTGAAGTGGCCTTCATCCTGGCAGAAGCGGCCGAGCACGGCTGGATCAACGCTGACGCTGCTGACTTTTACGATGCGGCTGTCGCTTCCAACTTTGAGTATTGGGACGTGCCTATGCCGGAAGATTATCTGTCCAGCAAGGCCGCTTACGATGGCTCGCTGGAGACCCTGGCCAAGCAGAAGTATCTGGCTTTGTTCTACATCGACTTCCAGGGCTTTCTGGAGTACAAGCGCACGGGCTTTCCTTCTACTATTGAGCCCGGCCCGGATGCGTTTTACAACGAATACCCAAGCCGCTTTGAGTACCCGAGCGAGGAGCAGGCGCTGAATTCGGCAAACTACAACGCGGCTGTCAGCCGTCAAGGTGCTGATGAAATCCTTACCCCAGTATGGTGGGAAGGGAAGTAAACAAGGTAGTTTTCATCCATAACTAGTGAGTGCTGATTAAGAGGTGGCTGCAGAAGAGCAGCCACCTCTTTGTATGTATGCCCGGCATGGGCGATAGCGTGTTTATCAAAAGAAGGGAAGGGTCTGATATGAGCAGCGTAGCTAAGAGCTTAGGAATAATTATTGCTCATACGCTGTCTCTGCCAACTTTTTCCTGTACGCTTGCGCTAATGCACTCGCAAAAGCAGCTTTGTCATTCCGCAGCAGTTCCATTTCTGCTCCATTCGCGATAGTCGGATGAATCGCTCTAAGATGTTTATCACTCCAAAGCGCAAGTTCAATGAGGATTGGTGTTAGCGCCAGTCCTTTTTCTGTCAGAAGATAAAGGTTCGTTTTCCTATTGTTAGGCCGTTTGGTTTTTATGATGAGCCCTAACTTTTCCAGGGCTTTGAGTTTTGCCGAAAGAATATTGGTAGCAATAGCTTCTTCACTTTCCGTAAAGTCTTTGAAAGTCTCTTTCCCCTCTATCAACATCTGTTTTACGATAACCAGCATCCACTTGTCGCCCAAGACGTCAAGGGCTGAAGTAAACGGGCAATCGCACCTGAATTCCTGCATCACAAGTTAATTTAAAGTTAATTTTTACTTGCAAAATGAAAGTTTTTAGAAAAACACTTGCATGTTGAAAGTGTTTTCCTACTTTTGCTTGCAGAACAAAAGTAAAAAGTTTTTAGGTATGAGACAAATCCTTGCAGCATTTCTGATTACAGGTTTAATCGCTTCCTGTAATCCAGCTAGAAACACAAGCGATAATCAACCATCTAAAATTTCAACAATGAGCAAAAAAGAAATCGTTGGCACTTTTTTAGGTGCCGTACTTCAAAATGATTCCGCAACCATGCGCGAATTTGCAAATTCCGACTACATCCAACACAACCCGTTTATCCCGACAGGGCTAGAGCCATTTATTCAGATGCTGCCTGTCTTGCAGGAAAACGGAACAACGGCTGAAAACATCCGAATGTTCGAGGACGGGAATTATGTATTCATGCATAATATCTGGAGAAATGCCCAGCCCTTTGGGGCCGATGAGATGGTATCCTTTGATATTATCCGCTTGGACGATAACGGTAAAGTAGCCGAACACTGGGATGCGATGACTCCTTTGGTGAAAGAAACTGCAAACGGAAGGACGCAGACGGATGGCCTGACCACCTCAACCGACCTGGATGAAACCGAAGCCAACAAAGCACTGGCAAAGGCATTGGTAGAAGACATTCTGATGGGTAAAAAGCCAAGTAAGATCACCGATTATATCAGTGCCGAGCAATACGGCCAGCACAATCCCGATATCAAAGATGGATTAGATGGCATCGTAGAAGCCGTGCAGTATCTCACTTCGCAAAACAATATGTTCCAGTACACCAAAATACACAAAATATTGGGTGAGGGCAACTTTGTACTGACGGTGAGCGAAGGCGAATGGAACGGAACTACCAATGCCTTTTACGATTTGTTTCGTATGGAAAATGGAAAAGCCGTGGAGCACTGGGATGTGATTCAGCCTGTGCCTAGCGAAGGTTTAGCCAATGATAACGGAATGTTTGGTGGCTTTTAATTAATAAAAAAATAAATAATGAAAAATATCATCATCACAGGAAGCAGTAGCGGATTCGGCTTAAAGGCCGCTAAAGATTTTGCCGATAAGGGCTATCAGGTATTTGCCACGATGCGAAATCCAGAAGGGAAAAACGCTGACAAAAAAGCGGATTTAGAAGGGCATTCCAGCCACATAAAAGTAGTGGATATGGATGTAACCAACGATACGTCTGTAAAAAAGGCGATGGATGGTATTCTTGCAGAAGGCGGGGCTATTGATATTCTCATCAACAATGCAGGGATTATGTACCTCGGCATTACCGAAGCATTCAGCGTAGAGCAAGCACACTTTCAAATGGAAACCAATTATTTTGGAGCCATCAGAGTAATGCAAGCAGTTTTGCCTTCCATGCGTAAAGCGGGTAAAGGTTTAATCATCAACACCTCATCACTCGTTGGCCGTATGTCGCCACCATTTTTTGGAACCTATACGGCTACCAAACACGCTTTAGAAGGTTATTCTCAAGCTTTGCGATATGAGGTTTCGCCTTTTGGCGTGGATGTCGTGATGGTAGAGCCAGGCCCATTTGGTACTGGATTATTGGCATCAGGTCAAGTTCCTGCACACAATGAAGTTTTGGAGTCTTATGGTGAATTGGCTGGTGTTCCAACAGCCATGGGCGAGAACTTTGCACAAATGTTGCAAAGCGAAGATGCACCAGACCCACAATGGGTAGTAGATGCTTATTTAAAATTAGCAGAAATGCCATTTGGTAAGCGTCCAACTCGAACTGTTGTTGGAATTACTTGGGGTACGGATGAAATCAACGAGCTTACGCAACCTATACAAGATAGAATTTTGAAAGAAATGCAGTTAGAAAATGTACTTGGTGGCGTTTCGTCATAATCATAAAATTCTCACTTAACTTTTTAAAATCACAAGGGTTTCAGCTCTTGTGATTTTTTTATCAAATTGGCTACAACTCTTGTATTGACCCATTGCGCCTTTTACTTAGCACCTACTGCGTCAATATCCGCTATGCACGAGGCCTTATCTCCCTTTCGAGCGTAGTATGCTTGCCTCATCGAGGGCGCAATAGCAAGGCAACAGCCTATTGCACAATGCAGATCTAAGGTAAAATTTCTTACCAATCAACATCCCCCATCAAAAAATTTGCTTTTGTTTACAAATCCAAGCGCTCCAATGGGCTTTGCGCCTTTCCCCAGCCCACGGCCGGGCTACGAACAAGCCCTCACCTCAGCAAGTAAACCATCCCCTTGAATAGTTCCTCTCGGCCGTCTTTGCCCATTACCTGGGCATACCAGACATAGGGCCCCGTTTGCCCCGGTTTCTCACCAATTTGGCCGTCCCATCCACTGCCGCTGTCGTTGGTCTCGATGTTTGAGGCCTCGAATGCCAGCCCGCCCCAGCGATCATACACTTGCCATTTTCGGATAGGCCGTTGGGTACGGCTCTGCAAATAAAATACGTCGTTGATGCCATTTCCATTGGGGCTGAAAGCGGTAGGCCCGTATACCTTTAGCCCCTTTACCTTCACCTTGGCCCGGCTGGTGTCGCGGCAGCCGGCGGCATTCTCGACAATAAGCTGGTACACCGCATCGCTGAGCGGTTGGCTGATGGGGTTGGGGCAGACGTAGCAGCTCAGGGTCGTATCGGGTTCCTCGGCCCAAAGGTGGAGGCGGATGGGCGACTGCGATTGTATGCTCGGCTGCCAAGCTATAGTGGCCCCACGTTCGATCTCGCGGTCCGGCCCCAGGTCCACCTGGATATCGTCCTCCGTGATCGCAATGCTGCCGCCGGCTTCAGCGCAGGGAGTCTGCACTGTCACGGCGTAGGTGCCCGGTTCCGTGACCGTGATACTTTCGCCGGTGCTCCCGTTGCTCCATTGATAGGAAGCCGCGTTTTGTATGCCGGAAAAAAGCTCCAGGCGTCCCCCGGGGCAGAGGACGGGCAGAATGGAGTCGAAGTCTACCCGGAGTGGGCGGATTTGGAAAAAGGTGGGGTCATCGGGTTCGGGCGTCATTGGATCGTCAGAAGGCCGGCGGATAGGCCCTTCTAAGGGATTGAGGACAGCCCCGTCCAGATAGGCGGTGTTCAGCACCGCCTGCTCCGCCGCACCCTCCAAGATGGCAAGGGTGAGCTCAAAAGTAAATGTACCGACAGGCAGTTCGATATTGTCGAGGGTTAGCACTTGGCTGCCGAGAGCGCTATTCACGCTAGCCGGGAAGGGCAGCTCTCCAAGGTGCTGTATGAGCGTGCCCTCGGGAAAAGTATCCGTAAAACGAAGGCCTGATTGGAGGCGGTCGGTTCGGTTAATCAAGGTAAACTCGAAATCCAGCAAAGTGCAGGGGAAGGCAGCACGGGAAGATACGCGCTTGAGCACTTCGACTTTGAATGGGCAGGAACAAGCATCCTGGTTACGCTCAAAGCCCAAGGTTTCAAAAATCTCCCCCACCCCGGTATCTGTGTCGAAGCGGTAGAGGTTGCGGTTGGTGAACACGTTCTCCGGTGCGCCGGCCCCGTATAGCCGGCCGTCTGCATCAAAGAAAAGCGAGGGCACATTGCCCTGTATGTCCGGCTGCAGTGGATAGCTGGTGTTGTCGACTAAGCCCGTGCCGGCATCCAGGGTAATGAGCCTGCCCTCGGAATGCTCGTACCCAAAGAAAACATCGAGGGTGGGGTGGAGGGCTATGTCCGCGCAGTACAACCTGGCTTCTGGGTTGGTTTTGGAAATGGGCACAACGTCCAAGCCGAAAGCAGGGTCTTCCAAATCAATTAGAGCCAGCAGATTATCGCTGGATTCCGGCGTAAAGCCCAGCACCGTAAAGTACCGGCCGCCGGGGGATATGTCGCCCGACACGAACAGCAGCTCGGGCGGCAGGGCCAAGGTCTGCAAGGGGGTCAGTTGGAAGTCCGCATCTATACGGCAAAGCACGTAAGGGTCTCCCAGGATGAGCCCGTAGATCAGATTGTCATTCGGCCGATAGCCGATGGCGTTGATCCTATTGCCGCCGAAAAAAGCACGGTTTTCTACGCTTACGGTTTGCGCGGCATCGTCAATGCTCAGCTCTTGAAAGGTAGTGCCGCCCTGCTCTTCGACTACCCGGTAGATGCGGCCATCGCAGGTAAAGGGTTGCTGAGCGGCGGCAGGCGTGAGCAGGGCATAGGCCAATAAAAAAAAACAGCAGGGACGGTACATGAGCAGTGGGTTGGCTTTTGAATTTATAGTTCTCCAAGCCGAAATTTGTGAATCTTGACTTGGAGAACTATAGTTTGTCGCATTATTCAAAAGAACAGCAACGGCCCGGACTATGCGTACAGGCCTCATTTTAACGGCTCAACTGTGCAGACGAAAAGAGCACCCTTTCACCGGAAGGAAGGCGCAGGCCCGCTTCCAGCATCTGCTCGTGCCTGGCGTCGAAGTACTCAATGCGCAGCGCGTGCTTGCCGGGCATGTTCAAAGAGCACCTTTATGCTGTGCTTTGTGGCCAACTGCAAATAAGGAGGTACTAAAAATGTAGCCCCCTGGGCACTGGCCCAAGGCGATAGCGCGCAACTGAGGAGCGCTGAAAGCGGTAGGGCGAAGGGTGGCCTGAGGTTAGCGGGAAGCATCATTTTGAATTTTACTCAAAATTATAATCGTGATGTCAACTGACTGTAAGGCAGGTATTAAATCGCTATTAAGTAATGGTCAAATAATAACTTATCGATTTAATTCGGCTATTTTAGGGCAATTATCAGACTTAAACACTGATTCTCATGAAGGTCAAATGCTCGTTCTGCGTGCGCGCTTTCCTCTTTGGCTGCTTATTGTTATACCCGCCTCGGTCACTAGAAGTGATTTTTGTCGCTTCCTTTTTCCGCCCTGCTGCGTTGGAAAGCCTCGCCGTAGCTATGGCTATGCCTGCGTTTTCCGCCTTGCAGGGTCGAAAAAATGAATTTGTCAAATTTTCACCTCTAGTAACCGAGGCGGGTATAGTTGCCTGTACTGAAACTCCGCCACCACCGGCAACCCTGCATATTCCTACTCCATTCTACGAACTGTCGGAAGCTGCCCGCTCGGAGATCAAAGCGTGGCAGGGGGAGCCGCCCGCTGCCGAGCCTCTGGCCTCCTGGCAGTTCGCGCTGGGCGAAGCAGATGAAGGCTTGACGTCTGGGCTGGAGCGACTGCCCCAAGCCGATTCCTTAGTCCGATTACCGCACCGGCTGACGGTGCCTGACCGGGCGATGTGGTACACGACCATGCTACAACTGAACGCCCCTAAGCTGCTGCGCCTCAATGCGGACGATGGCGCTCAGGTTTTCTACGGCGGCCAGCGCCTACGGCAGGCGCTGCCGAACGCCTTTCCATTGCCAGTTGCCGATAGCGCTCAAACGCTGGTGGTGCGCGTGCTCAACAACGCTTTGGCCGGGGGCCTGCGGGCAGCAGCGCTTTACGACTTAGAGGCGGGCTTATCCTATTTCGGCCGGCAGGACGCGGGGGCGGCCCTGTTCAAGGCGAAAGTGCCCTGGTCGCCCGAAATGCCTGCTGAGCGCTTGCTGGCACAGCCCTACCTGCAGCTCGCCGCCGGTGGGATTTACCAGTTCAGGGCCGTGCTTTTGCCCGGCGATTCCATACAACTACGCTATGCGCCCCATGGCCAGGCGCTCGGGCTGCCGGCGCAGCCTACCTCGTTTAGCAAGGGCTTTGCTGTTTTTGAAATACCTTCCGCCACCTTGAGCGATACGCTGTACGATTACCAGCTCTGCCAAGGGCAGCACTGCAGCCCGGTTTATCAGTTCCGGCACGCCCCCGAAGCTCAGGCAAGCATTGCTTTCACCGCTTGGGGCGACAGCCAGGGCGGGTGGCCTACTTTTGCCCAACTGAGCCGGGCCATGGCCGCCGAGCGCGCGGATTTCAGCATCGGCTTGGGCGATCTGGTCGCAGATGGCGCCCAGCATACGCAGTGGCTGGACTTCCTTGCCGCCCTGCAGCCGTTGGCCGAGTCGCGCCCCGTTTTTCCGGTCATCGGCAACCACGACTACGATGGCTGCTACGACGACTTGAAACCAGCCTTTTACCACCGCTATCTCCGCCCTGCTACCTACTTTGCCTGGACGTACGGCCCGGCCGCCTTTATTGCTTTGGACCCCAACGAGCAGTTCCCCCTGCAGGTCAGCGGCGCGCAGCGGGATTGGCTGATCGAGCAGTTTGGGCAACCCGCCTGGAAGCAGGCCCAATGGCGCTTTCTGCTCGTACATCAGCCCCCCTATAGCCAGGGCTGGCCCGGGTACCAAGGGGACACCTTCCTCCGCGAGCTGCTGGAAGCTTATGCCGAACCGGCCCGGATTGACTTCGTGCTCTCCGGCCACAGCCACTGCTACGAGCGCCTGAGCCTGGCTTTTGGCGATCAGATGGTACACTGCCTCGTCCTCGGCGGTGCCGGCGGCGGGCTGGAGCCGCCCGAATCTTCGCCAGCACCCAAGATGGACACGCTTATCAAGGCCCACCACTTCGCCCGCTTTGAGGTGGACAGCCAAGGTGTAGAGGCCCGCATCATTGGCTTGGAAGGGCAGGTGCTGGATGTCGTGGCGTTTGGGCGGTAGGTGGCGGGGCCAAAATTTATCCACCCGGCAAGTCGCAAAGATGACTCATCCAACAGTTGAGCTATTCAATCCAGAATTATCCAATACAGGGAGATTTTTCAGCTTGCTGTAAAAGCCGGAAATATCATGCTTTTCAATACGCACGGAATCGATTTTGGATAATCCTCTTTTTCATATCTTAGGAAAATTATTTTAAGTCCTTCTATCATCTGCTAATACTATACCTCCCTGCCGGCCGGCAGGCCGGCCTCCTCCCCGACCCTTCGGGTACGGGGCAGGCTGCGTCTTGCCCGGCGAAAAAATGACTCGCCTGAAATGAGGAACTTATTTTTCTCCGGCCCCAGTACTATACGGATTTGAAGGATTGCCTGATCAAGGCATTGGGGGAGTAGTTTTTTACAATCGCTGATCGGCGCCGTCTTATTCACCTTCCAAAAAATCTCGTGCGCTATCTCCCAGCAGGTGCTGGATAAGCCCCGACAGCCCGTCGGTCAGGTATTTCACCCGGTAGCCCTGGGTTTGTAAATACACCATAGCGATAATCGCGCGGTCTTTATGCGGGCAGGCCGTCACGATGAGTTTGTCGCGATCGAGTTCCTGGCGCCGCCGCGGCAAGTCGGGAAGGGGGATGTGCAGGCCGAAGCCGGTACGCCAGGCCTGGTATTCTTCCGGGAAGCGTATGTCCACGAGTTGAGCTTCTCCGGCCTTCAGCCACTCTAGAAGCTGCTTACTGTTGGCTTTCATCTCTTTTCGAGATTCGTAGGAGTAGTGGAGCAGATATTCCTCCAACGCATTTTGATCTTTCATGGCGCCTTGTTTTTGGTTCTTAGACAAATCTCGTGATGTAGAGACGGCCGCGAGATTTATCTGAGAAGGTTTTTTAATAAAGAAAACGCCGGGTGTCTTTCCAGTCGTCAGGGATTGCCGGCGGAGCGCCCTGGGGCTCATCAGCCGAACACATCCCACAGTAGTTTAAGGGCGATCACGACCAGAACACCCGCGTAGATCCATTTGACATCCCCGGATTTAGCGCGTTCGGCCATAAACCGGCCGCCGAGTTGCGAACCAATGATCACCGCCAGCAACATAACTGCGGTAAAGAGCCAGTCTATCTCTCCCTGCGCCATATGCCCCAGATAGCCGGAGGCCGAAGAAAAAGTGACCACAAAAGCGGTGGTAGCCGCTGCCTCCTTGGCTTTATAGCCCAGCCACATCAGTACCGGCGCAATGATGAAGCCGCCGCCCAGGCCGAGCATGCCCCCGGCAAAGCCGGCAAAGCTTCCGGTGAAAAGGCCGGCCAGGCTGCGTTTTTTCAGGCTCATCTTTTGCCGGGGTTCCGCTTTGCCCGCGGTGTAAGCCATGCGCGCCGCCGCCGCGAATACCATGAGGGCGAAAGTGATCAACAAGACATCCGTGGGTACATACTCGCTGGTGTAAGCGCCCACGGGGGAAGCAACCGTGGCGGCGATCGCCATCACCGCACCTCCTTTCCAATCCACCAGCTTTTTACGGCTGAAAGGAATAAGCGCCAGCAGCGTATTCAGGCCGTTCAGCAGCAAGCCCAATGGGATGGCCACTTCCTTCACATCCATACCCGCCCAGGTAAACACAGGTA
>CAZWDL010000125.1:0-20736 GCA_964632995.1 uncultured Saprospiraceae bacterium | reverse complement strand
GCACATCTCTGGGAAGCCCGAAGCCCACCAGTCTTTAGCTGGTGGGTAGTTCACTCCTGCGCGCCTCCAGAAAAATTCCTATAATGGGCAGGTAAAAGTTTATCATTTTGCCGGGAAAGCGAAGCACGTATGGCGAACCAAGCAGTCCGGCAATAGGAAACTTCTGTCCGGGAATTATCGTTCTATTCAAAAAACGACAACACCAATGGGAATTCTAAATGATATGCGCAAATTGCTGTTCGGCGCCAAATCGGTCACCAAATCCGCAAGTCGGAAAGCGGCTGATACGGGGCGGGAAGCCAGTGAAGATCTAAAGAAAAAAGCCGATCAGTACATGGACCAGGCCCGTGACAAAGCGGATGAACTCTGGGAAGAAATGGAAAAAGGCGGAGAACAAGTCAAGCAGGAAAGTGGTGACTTCATCAATATGGCCAAGGATAAATGGGCTGAGCTGGAGGAAGAGATCCGCCAGCGCCGGCGGGAAGCAGGCACAGAAGATACCGGGGGCACGACCGGAGAAACGGAGGAAGATCTCTTCGCCGATCTCGATCTCGGTCAGGAAACGGAACCGGAGGAAGGCGTCCCCTCTTTTGAAGAAAAGAAACGCCGCGAAGAAGCCTATCGTGAGTTTAAGGAAAAGGCTGACGAAGTGGCCAATAAATTCCTGGATGTCTCTGATCAGGCCGGTCGTAAATTTATGGACCTGTCGGAGCGTGTAGGCAAGCAGTTGCAGGAAAAAGGCGGCAAGGCATTCGAGCAGGCCAAACTGATCGGCGGCCAGCTCCTCGAGCGCGCCAATGAGATGGCGGAAAAAGCCCAGGCCGACAGTAAAACCGATATCGAGGAAATGGCGGAAAAAGCTCGTAAACTCAACGACGAAATGGAAAACCGCATCCGCGAAACCAAAGACCGCTTCGCCGGCAAGGAAAGTAAAAACAGCGATAGCCTGCTGGATGACAAGGACGACTTCTTTTCCCGCGCCGAGCGCTTTGCCGAAGGCGACTACCACAACGAGGGCGCCCGGAAAAAAGAAGGCGATATGGAAATCGGACAGGATCCCGATTACAAGCCCCAGAAAAAAGAAGGCCTGGTACCCGGATTTGAAGACCTTGACAACGACGGCGACGAAATCATCGACGACGCCATCATTGACGAAGATGACGATAAAGATCAATGAGCAACACTTCAAAGGGTTGGAAACGAATCCGTTCGGAGTACGGCCCCGACCTCAAGCTGTTCCGCGCCCGCTTCGACTTCATGCAGAATCCGCGCAATGACAAAACGGAGCGGATGATCGTCCTGGAATCCAGCGATTCCGTCAATGTCCTGGCACGCACTCCCGATGAGCAATTGCTTTTCGTACGACAGTACCGCTTCGGGATCGAAGAATATACGCTGGAAGTTCCGGGGGGTATCGTCGACCCGGGCGAATCCCCCGCTACTGCCGCTATAAGAGAACTGCGGGAAGAAACCGGTCATACCGGTGAAGATCCTATCCCGCTCGGAAAGATCGGCTCCAACCCCGTTTTTCAGGATAGCTGGATTTACCACTACCTCATCCGGAACGCCCACCCTACCCACGCCCTCCAACTCGACGACGGCGAAGAAGTAGAGGTCATTTCCCTCCCACTTTCCGACGTTCAACGCATGCTCCACAACGGAGATTTCCTCCACCCGCACACCGTAAGCGCCTTACTGCGATTCTTCGCCCACCAGGAAGAGAAAAAAAATAGTTGAACATCGCGGGCAGCGCAAATATTAAAGGATAAAAGCACTGACCCATGTCTGAACTCAGCCATATCAAAGCCGTTGTATTCGACGCCTACGGCACCCTTTTCGATGTCGTCACCATCAATGAACGACTGGAGCACTACTTCGGAGCCAAGGCGGCGGAGGTCGGAGCCGTCTGGCGTCGCAAACAATTGGAATATACCTGGCTGCGCACCCTGATGAATCGCTATAAAGACTTTGAGGGGCTCACCCGCGATGCACTGCTCTACGCCTGCGAAGAACTGATGCTCACCATCGATACCAAAATGATGGATGACCTGATGAAGCATTACCAGCGCTTGCAAACTTACCCGGAAGTAAAGGATTCCTTGCACCGCCTGCACCGCTTCTACGAACTCGCCATTCTGTCTAACGCCAACGAATTACTACTGGATCGCGCAGTGCTGCACAATGAAATCGGTCCCTACCTGAAAGCTATCTTCAGCGTGGATCAGCTTGGTAAGTATAAACCCGTACCGGAAGTGTACCAACTACCCTCCGCAGGCCTCGGACTGGAAAAGAGTGCGCTCCTCTTTGTCTCTTCCAATACCTGGGATGTAGCCGGCGCCAAATCTGCCGGGTTGCAGGTGGTCTGGGTCAAACGCAAAACCGGAGTGATGGAACAACTGGAGGTGGCTCCGGACCTCATCATCCGCAATCTGGATGAGCTGGCGGAGCACCTTGTAGCTATTCAGAAAAAAGCTTAACCTGGGTTAATCGACAAAAACCAGTTCTTCGTCGACTAAATAAACGGAATCATCGACTTAATATCCGATTTCTTTCCAAAAAGAGGGCGTCAAATGCCGTTTCTCCCCGCATATCGTCCAAAAGCCTAAAATTCTATAGCATCCCGGGACGTAACGATTATTTTTACCGCATCATACTGTTGAACAGTATATCCAAAGACAAACAGTCGGGTTATTTTTTCATAGGTTTTTTGCCAATTGCAAAACAGGGTATGCCGGTTCTTCCGGATACCCTTTTTTTAAATCAGGAAGGATAAATATTTCGCAGAAGCCGAAGTCCGCAATTCGGAGATTCTGAACGGAACAGACTCCTCCGCTTACCCACTGCCGATATTGTTGATCCGTCTTTTTGCCTTCAGACAGGGCCCGGTTCTCCGCTCGTTTCCGCCGACGGTCTTTTGACTCGTTTGATCAGCGACTCTATCGTCAGGCCTTGTACCAAAATGGAGAAGATGACCACCACGTAAGTCATTGACAATAGCAGGTCCCGTTCCATTGCCGTGGTGAGGGAAAGAGCCAGGGCTATGGAGATGCCGCCCCTCAGCCCGCTCCAGGTCATGATCAGGGTAGTACGAGGCAAGAATTCCAGGCGGCGGCGGAAAAACGCTACCGGTCCGTAAAGCGCCGCATAACGCGCCAGCAAAACGAGGGGCACGGCCAGCAGACCGGCCAGCATATACGATCCGTTGAAAGGCAGCACAACGATCTCCAGCCCAATAAGTACGAAGAGGATGGCATTCATTAGCAGGTCGATGATTTCCCAGAATTTATCGATGTAGGTCTCAGTAATTTCCGACATCGTCGAGGTTCGGAAACGTTCGTTGCCCACCATCAGTCCGGCCACTACCATCGCTAGCGGGCCGGAGAAGTGCAGGCGGCTGGCCAGCAAATACCCCCCCAGGACGACAGCGAGCGTGATCAACACCTCCACCTCGTAATTGTCGATGCTTTTCATCAGATAGTAAGCAATAAATCCCAGGACCAGCCCCAGCAGCACTCCTCCACCTACTTCTTCTAAAAAGAGGAAGCCTACTTCCGACATTTCCATTTCTCCCAGCCCCGCCTGTGCGGACTGAAAAAGAGAAATGAAAATAACGACTCCTATTCCATCATTGAACAGACTCTCGCCGACGATTTTAATCTCCAGGCTCTTGGGTACGCCAAGCCGTTTGAGAATGCCGAGCGCAGCGATAGGATCAGTAGGAGAAATCAGTGCTCCGAATAGCAAACAGTAAATGAAGTCGAGTTCCAGGCCCATCAGCTGTAGCAAAAAGTAAACGAGACCAGCGACCAACAGCGTGGAGGTCAGGACGCCCAGGGTGGCAAAAGCCAGGATGGGACCACCGAATTGGCGCAACTTCCCAAAGTCAACATGCAGGGCGCCGGCGAAGAGCAACAGACTCAGCATGCCATCCATCAACAGGCGGTGAAAATCAATAGAGGCCACCAGTTGCTCCTCGAACTCGAAAATATCGGGATTAAAATAGCCGAGGCCGAACATGAACAGCGAAAAGAGTATGGAAACAAACATCAACCCAATGGTTACTGGAAGTTTGATGAAGCGAACATTGATGTAGCCGAACAGTGCAGCCATCACAATAAGGGAAGTACCGATAGTGAGCAGATCCATAATCCGGGTGTCGTTTTGTTCGAGGGCTAATATACAAGGATTGAAGGAGGAAAGGAATGTTGCCGTAAAAGAAGAATTGCCCCGTCTTCGATATTTTCTCCACTGCCGCTCACGCTTATTCCTCTACCTTAATGATGAGCGGATTTACCTCGGTTCCCTGGTCCTCATTCGCACAACGGGCCAACACATTAGTAAAAAAGTAAACGTCGCCGGCCTCTGCCTGCTCCAGAAAATGACGGAGCTTCTCCTGTCGCAGCTAAAGTAACCGGATTCAACACGCCGATGTAGAATACATTGAGCCGCTCCGCCGCCACCCTGACCGCAGGGAAGGCTCTTTGGGAAGTATACAGGAAAAAGAAAAGCCCAGCAGAGCGGCCAGACAGAAGAAGGCTGCCGGGCGAAGCAGGGAAAACGGATCACAGCTTAACAGTGATGGCATAAGACGAGCTTTTAAGACCGGCGAAATGAAAAAAGTGATGACTCTCGAAAGAAACATCACTTTTACAAGCTCCTGAATGTATTTCAGGTTCTACCGGTTGCCCTTGCCTTTACCTTTACCTTTCTTTTTTCCCTTCCCCTTTTCTGACTTCATCTTTTCCTCCATCTCTTTCGCTTCCCGCTGCAGGCGCTCCTTTTCTGTTCCTGTCTCCTGGCGTTCAGCAGCTTTCAGTTCTCCTTTGGCCTTGGCTTCCATAGAGCGCTTTTTGCCGAATTCGCGCCCCTCCAATCCCTCTTTGTTTTTGCCATAAGCTTTTCCCCGGGCCTCTTCTTTTTCTTTCTCTTTTGCCTCTTCTTCGACTTCGCGTGTTTTTTCTTCGGCCTTCTTCTTATCTGCTTTTTCTTCAGCAGTCTTTACCGTTTTTTCCGGCGCCTTTTCCGCTTTGCGCTCTACTGCTTCCTTCTTGGATTTACCTTTCCCTTGTTGAGCGGCAACCGGGGCCGCAAGCATCAGGATCAGCATCATGGAGAGTACAGTGCTCAGTACAATTTTGAGCTTCATGATATTTTAATTTAATTAATGAATAATACGTCCTTAGGACGCCACACCCGTAAAAAGTAACGAATCTTCCTACCATTGACGTATACAACCGTTTACCCCTACCCTATTTTCATTCCCCTCGCCCTGCCTCCTTCGCCTTAGCAGCGCCAGCTGCCGCGGCCGGGTAAGCCGGTGAGTGCAGTCTGAGCGGGTAACTCTAAAAAAAGCCCGGCGAACTTTCCGCCGGGCTCTAATGCAAATCGCAAATTTAAATCGGTGCTATCTATCTACACCTTTAATAAATCGTTGTACGAAAGCTCCTTCTGTGGTTTGAACACTTAGTAAATACGTTCCGGAGCGCAGGCTACTCAGGTCCAGACGCAGGTTGTTTTCTCCCTTCGATAGTTCCCAAGACTGCGATTGCAGTAACTGCCCCTGTATACTCCACAGGCGGATCTCCCCATCCTGGCCAGCGCTGACCTTCAGCAGAAGATCAAGGTAATTACCGGCCGGATTAGGCTGCAAACGCAATTCACCCGCTTGTCCGGACAAGCTGCCAGGAGATTGCTGCAAGTTGGCTTTGGCTTTGCCTTTGCCTTTGCCCTTACCTTTTTCCTTTTCCTTGTCTTTGCCTCCGGAATTATCCACGATAGCTTCGCAATCATTATAGCACTCATTAATGGCCGTGAGGGCTTCGTTGATCGAGGAATTAAACCCAGGTAACTCGCTACCCGCCAGTTCAAGCAGATCCTGCACCGTGCTGTTTCCATCCAATCCTGCAGGAATGGAAATGTCACACTCGAGCAGGCCCAGTGGAACCGATTCCAACCCGGGATTGTAGGCTACATTGAGGATCAGGGTGATGGCGTGACGAAGCATGGAATTCATGTCGTCCTTGGTAATCTTCGTATCGTTAATATCGTTACAGGCCAAATCCAGGTAGACGCCCTTCTGCGACTGCGGGGGCCCCGGCAGGATGACGTCGATACAATCCGCATCGAAAGTCCAGGGTCCCAGCGTAATTACCTTATCTTCAAACTGCTCGAGTATCATCACCACATCGGGATCTTTGCGTTCGTCATCATTGTGGTTGCCCCAGTAACCGGGCGTAAAGGTGCAGAAGCGGTCTACAGGTGTTTCCTCTTCGCAGGGCAGCAGCACCTCACAGATGCTACGCTGACCGCAGGCATTACTTACCGTGAAGGTCAGCCATAGTCCGGGCGACTCCAGGGTCACTCTAGCGCCGGGAGCCGGCGATTGCCCGACGGTCAGATCCCCGCATTCATCACCGTCGGTCCAAACAAGATGCCTGTAATCTTCCACCTTTATCTCTTCCCCACAGAATCCGGCGGGGCGGGTTTCTTCTTCTATCTCGCAAACGGGGGCGACGCTGCTGATCCAGCTGATAGCCAGGGTACAGGCCTCCGATTCCAGTCCGCATTCATCAATAGCTTTATAGGTAAAGTCCTGCTCGCGGCGACAGCCTTCAATGCGGATCTCTGAGTTGCTGACCAGCTCTATTTCAACCTCGCTACAAGCATCAAACGCTTCGAGCTTGCCCAGTTCCACCAGTTCATCAATACCCGGCAATTCGGGGTCACAGCCTTCCAGCTCCAGATTCTCGCAGCTCAACTCCGGTGCCGTCTCATCGACGATCCGGATGGTCGCACTACAGCTCAGTTCACTGCCGTCGTCTTTCATGAAAGTGAAAGTGACTTCCTGGGTTTGCGGGCAGGCGCCGGTAAAGTTCTCCGGGTTGTAATCGTGCATCACAAAGGCTTCTTCACAGGTGTTGATCACTTCGGCTTTTTTCAGCCAGCGACTGATTTGGCTCATGCGGTCTTCGTCGCCACATTCCACTTCCAGGTCAGACGGGCAGATCAGCTCTATCTCCGGTCCGGGCACATCGATCACACAAACGGCTTTGCAGCCGGCCTCATCCGTAACGGTAACCATGTGAGCGCCCTGGCTCAGCACAGTGGCCTCAGCTTCCGTCTCGCCGTTGTCCCACTCGTAGCTATAATCACCCGTACCGCCGGTAGCCGTCACGCGGGCCGATCCGTCCTCACCTCCTGCACAGGTGGCTGCTCCCAGCAGTTCCACTTCGCATTCGATGGCCTGGGGTTCTTCGATAGTCACCTCACAAACAGCGGCGCATCCGTTTTTATCAATAACGGCCAGGGAATAGCTTCCTGCGGGTAAGCCTTCAAAGGTGCCTTCGTCGTTGGTTCCCACATCCTCGACCATGAATTTAAAATCGCCGGCGCCGCCGCTGGCCATAGCGATGATTCTGCCGTCTTCGGCTCCGGCGCAGTTCACTGCTTCACTTTCGCATTCCAGTTCTATGGCCTCACCCACTTCGAGGGTCCGGCAACAAGTGGTTTGGCAACCGTTCTCATCGGTCACAGTCACGCAGTATTCGCCGGGGATAGACAGGGGGCCGGAGTCGGCTTCCTCACTGCCTTCGTAGCCTTCCGGGCCGGACCATTCGTATTCCAGCGTTCCCGAAGCGCCGCTCACCTCAACGGTGAAGGTAGTGGCCAGGTCATAGCATATTTCGCCTTCGCTGTCAGCGTTTATTTTGCAGGTAAAAAAGGATATATCCGCCAGCGTGCTTTTGCTGAGACCGGCAAACCACCAGGTGTTGAGCGTGCTCTTGTCGCCATAGCCTTCCGTAGGCGGATCCTGCAGCCCGGGGCCGCAGGGCTGATTCGGGTCGAAGTAATTCCAGCTGCGGCATCCGTCGACGCGGCAGACACAGCCGTTGAGCCCGCTTTTGGGCTGGCCGGTGCCGGGATCTTCCGGAATCAGCGTATCATCCCAGTACAACACATTGGTTAGGCTGCTTCCGCAAATGGGACGTACCGCTTCGACGCAGAACCCTTCTTTGAGGAATTCGGCATCGTATACCGACCAGTGCTGCACGCCCTGGGTGTAGATGTAGATCAGGTCGGCCCTTTCCCCAAAAGTCAGCGTTTCACCGTTACCTTTGATGCCGTCCCAGGCTATGCAGGTAGCCAATTCATCGGAACCGAAAAAAGAATGCCCCAGCATGACATCTTCCGTACCGGGATCGTAGCGTCCGTTTTTATTAAAATCCAGAATGAGCTCTACCTGCCCGACCCGGGTGACCTCCACTTCAAAGCAATAATTGCCTTCGTCGTCACAGGTGAACCCTTCGGGCGCCATCAGGGCGCCACATTCTCCGTCGGGGAAGCCCTCCGGATCCGGTTCGTTGAGAAAAATCAGGTGCTCGGCAGCCTCTTCCGTAACATTGACGGCGGGCCGGGATCGGCGGTCGGCCATGATGTCTCCGCTGTCACCGGGACCGCTCGTGTTAAAGGCCACGGTGAAAGCCAGTCCCTGAAATCCGGAATTCATAAAATCGATACGGGAAACAAAACCGTCGCTGGTATAGGAGTAAAGCGCAGCGTTGAAGCGGCGGTCCCAGGAACAGTCGGGCGCCTGGGAGCCATCCTCTACCGGTGTACGGAAGGCCCAGTTACGCGAATATACGCGACCGGGAACCGGCTGATCGCCGCGAACCACGGTAAAGTCCCAGTAGCCGATCAATACCTTTGGATTACCATCATCCTCATCGGCATCCTCAAATTCGATGTAGTAATCGCCTGGGCTGTCTGCTGCGAAGCGGAAAACGAAATCCTCCATATTATCCTTTGCCGGATTGGGCAAGGTCAGGCCGGTATCGTAGGCTCCGAATACCGCGTCGTTCCATCCGCTGACGTTGGCCAGGCCGGCATCGATCTGAAAAGGCCCGTGAACGGTAGGATCATCTCCTCCTGGATGCATCCGGCGGATGCGGAAGCGATAAGCGCTCGCTTCCAAATCCTCGAAGGGATTACCGGCCTCGTCGTACTCAGCGCTCAGCCCTAAAAAGAGCAGCTCGCCCTCCTGGAGCACCCTGAAATAAAGTCGACTGTCCGCCGGGCCATCAAAGGCGGCAAAGTCACTGAAATCTTCCCGGCCGGTCAACAACATGGTAAAATCACTCTCCGAAGGCGCTACTTCTCTGCTGCCTTCTGCCCGGAGCTGCCCCGGTATAAAAGACAAAAGCATAAAAAGCATTCCGATCATTGAAAAAAACTGCAGCTCCGCGCGGAGGGAAACTGGAAGAAAGAGGAAATGCTGTGCGCACCTCCTTGTTTTTGGGAAAATGTGTCTCATTGTGTTTGATCTGATTTTGTTAAAAAATTGCACACGGACATTACAGGGGGACAGAAGCGTGCTTTAAGCAACTCACAAAAATCAGCCTTATGGAAACAACTTGTGCCAAAGGGGGGAGATGACATTAGCCGTTAACTCCAATTAGTAAATAAACACATTGGGATAAAGAGACATGTACAAAACCGGGGAAACAGAAAAAACGGGCGGCGTAGTGAATTATAATTGAGTAGAACAAATATAGACATATTTTTAATAATTGCCAAAAAAATATAGAAGCAGAAAATCTGGAAACCATCGTTGTAAAAATTAACCTCGATCTCTCCTCTTCAAAATGTCCCTTACAGGACAATCTCATGAAGTTCAGGTTTGAAATCTTGAAAATATGACGACCGGTCATTATATTTACAGAAGTAATAAAAGTTTGACTTATCTAAATTTTACAAACAAGAAACCCATAGGATTATGCTTGCCACCAAATCTTTCCTTCCCTACAAGAGCAACGACAAACCTTTATCCATTCAAGCCAAGCATCCTTTGTACGAGAAGATCGGGAAGTTTCCGAAGAAACAATTTCGCAAGGGAGAAATCATCTACACGCCTGAAGAAAATGCCCAGGAGATTTACTTTATTCATGACGGGCGGGTAAAAACAGTAAGCTACAGCACCGAGGGTAAAGAGCTAATCAAAAAGTTTTTTATCAAGGGGGAGTTTTTTGGAGAAGGGGCCCTACTGGAAAACAGCAACCGGCACAACTTTGCCATAGCGAATACCAAGCTGAGCATCTGCGTCATTCCAGTAGCGGAATTGTGGCGCCTCATGCGGAAAGACTCCAGCACTAATATGTTTTTCCTCAGCTTGTTCAGCCGTCAGTTGGTGGAAATGGAAAATCGTCTGGAATCCATTGTTTTCCAAAGTTCCCGGACCCGGATACTGGGTTACCTGGTCAGCCTTATTGAAGAAAAGGGAGAGCAAGTCGGTTTCGAGTGGGTGATCCGTCGCTTCATGTCGCATCAGGACATCGCCAATATTACGGCCACTTCGCGACAGACCGTCAACGCCGTTCTGAACGATCTTCGCCGTGGTGATGTAATTACCTTCAACCGTCGCCGCTTGCTCGTCAGGGACCTGGGCCAACTCAAACAAATCGCCCGGGAAACGGTGAAAGAAGATTAAGTATGGGAAGCTGTTTTTTAGATTGTCCTGAAGGGACACAGGCTATATTGCAAATATATCATGAGAAGAAAGATCAATCGGGAGGATATCATCAAAAAGGGACTGGAACTCATTCACCTCAACGGTTTCAATGCCACGGGCATCAAAGAAATCACCGATGCCATCAGTATACCCAAGGGCTCTTTTTACAATCACTTCAAAAGCAAAGAAGAGTTTGGGCTGGCCATACTCAAGCATTACGAGAAGGGCACTATTCAAAGACTGGAAGGCATTCTACAGAACAGCAGCCACCTGCCTTTGTCACGGATCCGCCTTTTTTTTGAGCACCTGATCGAACGGATGCAGGAAAAATTCGAATACCGCTACGGCTGTCTGGCCGGCAACTTCAGTTCGGAGCTCGGTGACGTCAATCCGGCTATTAGCCAGGCTACCTACGATACCCTGGAAGCCTTCAAAGCGCGATTCGATGCCTGTCTGCAGGAAGCCGTTGCCGCCGGTGAGCTCCCTGCGGATACAGATACCGCCGGGCTAGCCGAATTTATCACCAATAGCTGGCAGGGCGCGCTCGTCAAAATGAAGCCCAGCCGGAATGCTTATCCGCTGGAGGTTTTTCTCAAGTACCTCATGGAAAAAGTACTCATGCACTGATCGAGTGCTGCGGAACCGTCAACCCACTTCGGCACAAAATGCTTTTTACCACTCCTCATCCTTACGGTACACCGTTCCTTTAAATAAAGCCACAATGTCCCCCTCTTCTTTCTTGACTTCGACCCGGTAAATACCGATTTTATAGCTAAGGTGTTCCTCCTTCGCTACGGCGACGATCAACTCATCGGGATGCAAGGGTACGGTATGGGAGATAGAGGTCTCTACACTGACCGCCTGCCGCCCCTGCGAATTAGAGGCGAAGGCCAGCGCACTGTCGGCCAGTGCGTAAGTGATCGCCCCGTGGGCAATGCCGAAACCGTTGAGCATCTCGGGCCGGATTCGCATACGCAACGTACATTCCCCGGGAGAAACGCTTAGGCGCTCTATGCCCAGCCATTGACTGAAAGCATCTTTTTCGTACATTTTTTCGACGATCTGTTCCGCTCGTTGTTGGGCATCCATACGGGAAGGGGAAATTTAATTCCAAAAAAAACGTTAAAGAAAAAAACGGAAAAATAAGTGCTTGTCATTGATTTTCCTTATCATTCATCAGATGATCTTAAAATTAAGGTGTATTTTGTGAGATGAGGACCAGTTCTAATTGAACTCTTGTGAGCGAAAAAGACTTGATAAGTGGCTGTCTACGGGAAAACCGTTCCTGTCAGCAAGAAGTCTTCCGGCGCTTCGCCGGTAAGATGCTTTCCGTGTGTATGCGCTATACGCGTCACCGCATGGAGGCCGAAGATGTGTTGCAGGATGCTTTCATCAAGGTTTTTGACAACATTCACAAGTTTCAGTTCAAAGGTTCATTTGAAGCATGGATTCGTCGCATTGTTATTAACACCGCCCTGAAGAACTACCAGCGAAAAAGCTTCAGGGAGGAACAGATCGGCCTGGAACTGGAAAATGCCGATCTGCCGATCGAACCATCTATATTTGCTCACCTGCACGAAGAAGCGCTGCTCGAGCTGATAGCACAGCTTCCCGATGGTTACCGCGTAGTGTTCAACTTATACGCTATCGAAGGATACAGCCACCGGGAAGTTGCCGATATGCTGGGCATCGAGGAGGCCACCTCCCGGTCCCAGCTGCTCAAGGCGCGGAAATGGCTGCAGGTACAGGTAATGAAGTTGCAAAAGATCGCTGTATGAACCCACGTAATCCCATAGATGACCTGTTCCGGCGGCGGCTGGAAGAACACGAAACCTCCTCTTCCATGCACTTGTGGGCGGAAATCGATCAGCGCCGCAACTGGCACCACCGTACCCGCGTACAGGCGCGCCGACAATGGCCCGTCCTACTCCTTATGCTGTTTCTTTTCAGCGGCAGCATTGCCGGCATCCTGCTCTGGCCGGATACTGTGCCTCCCCTGCGCAGCTTTCCTATTCCGATTGCCGGATCATCGAAAGCTCTGGCCAGTCACTCCCTGCAAGCGCCGCTGCCTGCATTGCAAGCGCTACCCCCGATACCGCCTGCACCCGCGCCGGATATAAGCCGGAACAGGGCTACACCAGCCCCCATGGTGGCCTCCGCTTCTCTTTCCCCCGCTCAGAAAAAGCGTTCGGCGCCGGCCAATGCTACTACCGCTACTGCTATCACTCCACTTCCCGAACCCGTGGCGGCCGCACCGCCCTCTGCTAAACAAAAAGCCTCATTCGGTGCAGCCTCCCTGCCCAAAATCATTATGCTCCCCCGCGATCCGCAATGCGTACGTTTCGGCCAGCACCGTCACTGGCGCATCTATGCCGATATGCATATCGGCCCCACCCTGCAAACCCGGAGCCTCGAAGCCAACGGCCCGGAATTTGAAGATTATGCCGCCGCCCGGCGCAGGACGGAAACCCCCCAGGTCTCTTTCACCACCGGTGCACGCTTCACGCTCGTCTCCCCCGTTGGCGTAGCCCTGCGGACCGGCCTGCAGTTTACGCGGTACAACGAACATTTCGATTTTACGGACAACAGTAAGGAGAAAATCACCATTACCAATGTTTACGGTCCCAGTGGAGAAATTATCGGTACTGACACCCTCATCGAAATGGGAACCCATCGCGCAATGGCCAGCAACAATTACCAACTGTTGGATATTCCCCTCCTGCTGGGTTATGAATGGCGTAAGAAAAACTGGACCATCGCTTTTAATGGCGGCGCGCTGCTCAATGTGCTCTTCGACGCCCGTGGCGACTTCCTTTCTCCGGATGACCTCAGCCCCGTCGACTTCTCCAACGATGACTCCGGCACTTACCCTGCTTACCGCCGGGAAATCGGCATCGGCTGGTACGCCGGCATCGGCATCCACTACAAACTGCAGGACGACCTGCAGCTGCTTATCGAACCCCATTTCCGCATCAACCCCCAATCCGTCACCCGCGATGCCTACGTCCTCGATCAACGGTATACGAGCACGGGGCTGTCAGTGGGGTTGAGGAAGCAATTGTAGGGGAGGTCAGGAAATGCGCCGACCTTTCAATTCTACCAGCCGCTTACTTTCCAAGGAATGCGTATCTTTGGCCCATCATTGAAAAAAACTGATGACCTCTACTATGAGTAATAAGCCGACGCCTTCCGACACCCAATTACCCGGAAATCCAAAATTACCGAGTAGCGAAGCCGACTTGCAAAAGTTGATGCTTGCTTCCGAAGGGAACTTCCCCTACTCTGTCGAAGACTTTTTTCGCAACCCTGACCGCACCGGCTATCAGATTTCTCCCGATGGCGAGTACATTTCCTATCTGGGCCCTTACAAGCGCCGTCTGAACATATTTGTACAAAAAATTGGGGAGACGGAAGCCGTTCGTATCACCAACGAAACCGACCGGGATATTCCTGGTTATTTCTGGGCCAATCCACAGCGTATCGTCTTTATTAAAGATACCGGCGGCGACGAGAACTTCCGCCTCTACGCCGTCGATAAGGACGGGAAAAAACCGAAGGACCTCACCCCATTTGAAAAGGTGCGCATTCAACTCATCGACGACCTGGAGGATAACGATGACGAGCTGATCATCGGCATGAATAAGAATAGGCCGGAGTTGTTCGAACCTTACCGGATCAACATCCAAACCGGAGAATACCATCAGCTGGCCAAAAATGACAATCCGATGGAGCCGGTCGCCGAATGGATGACCGACCACGAAGGCAAGCTCCGTGCCGCCGTGCGGATTATCGGGGGCGTCAATCACCAGATTCTGTACCGCCCCAGCGAAGAGGAAGAATTTAAAGAAGTCATTACCACCGATTTCCGGGAAACGCTGGCCCCCTTGTTTTTTGATTTCGATAACGGCTCAGAGGTATATGCCACTTCCAATCTCAAGCGCGACAAAAATGCGATCGTCAAATTCGATATGAAGACCGGCGAGGAAATCGGCGAACCTATTTTCAGCCACCCCGATGTCGATGTCTCTTCCCTACTCTACTCCCGCAAGCGAAAAGTGATCACCGGCGTGGCTTTCACTACCTGGAAACGCCAGATGGTCTTTTTCGACGACGAACGCCGGCAGATTCAGGAGCACCTGGAAAAAGCGCTGCCGGGTTACGAGGTAGTGGTTACCGGCAGTGATAAAGCTGAAAAAAAGTTCCTGGTGCGCACCTTCAGCGATCGTTCTCTCGGCGCTTATCACATCTACGACTCCGAAACCGATCAACTGGAAAAGATCACAGAGGTCAGCCCCTGGATCAAGGAGGACGATATGGCGCCGATGAAGCCGATCTCCTATACTTCCCGGGACGGGCTCACCATCCACGGCTACCTCACGGTGCCGGGAAACGGACAGGAAGCGGACCTGCCGGTGGTGGTCAACCCCCACGGCGGGCCCTGGGCGCGCGACAGCTGGGGCTACAACCCCGAAGTGCAGCTGCTGGCCAGCCGCGGCTTCGCCGTCCTGCAGATCAACTTCCGCGGCAGCACCGGCTACGGCCGCGACTTCTGGGAAAAGAGTTTTAAGGAATGGGGCGGCGATATGCAGAATGACATTAGCGACGGGGTGCGCTGGCTCACCGACCAAGGCATCGCCGATCCCAATCGCATCGCCATCTACGGCGGCAGCTACGGCGGCTACGCCACCCTTGCCGGCATCACCTTTACCCCTACCCTCTACACCTGCGCCATCGACTACGTCGGCGTCTCCAACCTCTTCACCTTCATGGAAACCATACCCCCCTACTGGAAGCCTTACCTCAAAATGCTCTACCGCATGGTGGGACATCCCGAAAAGGATAAGGAACTGCTGACCGCCCGCTCGCCGGTCTTCCACATCGACCGCATCAAAACACCCCTCTTCGTTGCCCAGGGCGCCAACGATCCCCGCGTCAACATCGACGAGTCAGACCAGATCGTGCGCTCCCTGCGCGAGCGCGGCATCGAAGTTCCCTACATGGTCAAGTACAACGAGGGGCACGGGTTTGCTAATGAAGAGAACCGCTTTGAATTCTACAAGGCGATGACGGGATTCTTACTCAGGCACATCGGATGAAAAGTTTAGAAGTTTAGCCGTCGTGCCTGCCGGCGCTCCTGGTTCAGGGGGTTAGAAGGTCTGAAACCGAAATTTTCTTTTTCAGGACTTTCTACCCCTAAATTAGCGAAGCCCGAGCAGATAGTCCGCAGGAAGGGCTCACCCTGTAGAATTCGCGAGGCGGTTATTCTACAGGGCGGGCGTCTAAACTCACGCCATCATCTTCCATAGGAATACACCGGAAGCAAAAAGGAAATCCCTCCTATTTTTTAAAAAAAACCTATTGCTACAACCTACTGGTTATCAAACTTATATAAAACCAACCCTCTCTTTCTCATTAATTTTTTCAAAAAAATTCCTCTTTTCAGGCAACGTTTCGGCAACTCACCGGATCACCATAGTGAGGAAATGACGAACACACCATGTTTTCCTTTATATGGAAAGGGTCGCCGGCATCCGGAGCTGGCGACCCTTCTTTTTTCAGGCCGGTCCCACCCACTCCATATCGATTTGCCGGCGGGCCAGGTCGGTTCGTACGATGCGCACCTTGACAGCATCCCCCATTTTGTATACTTTTCCTTTTGAGCGTCCCTGGATGCCTAATTTCCCGCTCATCACTTCGTAGTGATCGTCCATGGTGGAGAAATCGACCAGGCCTTCGCAGCGGTTGCCTTCCAGTTCCACGAAGATGCCGCGGTCCAGCATACCGGAGATATAGCCTTTGAAGACCTCACCGACGTGCCTTTCAATGAATTCCACCTGCTTGTATTTGACGGATTCCCGCTCTGCTTCCATGGCTTTTCGCTCCTGCATCGAGATGTGCTTGCACTGTTGCTCCAGCTTCGTTTTATCGACGCGATGGACTTCACTATCCAGGTTCTGCTCGAGTATGCGATGCACCAGTACATCCGAGTACCGGCGGATTGGTGAGGTGAAGTGTGTGTAATTATCAAAAGACAGACCGTAGTGGCCGATATTTTCTGCTGAGTATTCCGCTTTGGACATGGTGCGAATCGCCAGTGGTTCCAGCAATTTCAGACCGGGCTCTTTTTTGGCGGTTTTGATCAGGCGATTGTAGGAGCGGGCGATCTCCTGCGGAGAGCTGATATTCATTTCATACCCCATTTCTTTGGCAAAACGCGCCAGGTGCTCCACTTTTTCCGGATCGGGTTCGTCATGCACCCGATAAACGAAGGGGATCTCTCCCTTCTCTTTTCCTTTTTTGGAGATGTAGGTAGCCACCTCGCGGTTGGCCAGCAACATAAAATCTTCGATCAAAAGATGCGCCTCCTTGCGTTCTTTAACATAAATATCAACGGGAGACCCCTCCTCATCGAGCTTGAACTGAACCTCATCCGTTTCAAAATTGATGGCTCCCTGCTGGAATTTCTTACGGCGCAGAATTTTCGCCAGCTTATTGAGTTGCTGGAGCTCGGCGGTGAAGTCTCCTTCTCCCGATTCGATTACTTCCTGTGCCTGATCGTAAGTAAACCGACGATCGGAATGGATCACCGTTTTGCCAAACCATCTATTGATGATTTTACCGTTCTTGTTGAAAACGAAAACGGCGGAAAAGGTAAGTTTGTCCTCGTGAGGACGAAGCGAGCAAAGCTCGTTGGACAAGCGCTCCGGCAACATGGGTAGCACGCGATCGACCAGGTACACCGAGGTCGAGCGCTCGTAGCCTTCCTTATCCAGAGCAAACCCGGGACGGACATAGTGAGACACATCGGCGATATGCACCCCTACCTCGCAGTCGCCGTTATCCAGGTAACGCAGGGAAAGCGCATCGTCGAAGTCCTTGGCCGATTCGGGGTCGATCGTAAAAGTCGTCACCTCACGCATATCCCGGCGCCGTTCAATTTCCTCCTGATGGATTTCACCGGGCAGGGCAGCGGTTTCTTTATGAACGTTCCCGGGAAATTCCAGGTCGAAGCCGTTATTGATGAGAATGGCTTTCATCTCAATATCGTGGCTGCCGGCTTTTCCGAGTACTGTAGTTACCTTTCCTTTCGGATTAATATCCTTGTCTTTGCCGGATGGCCAATGGGTAATCTTCACGATGACCTTATCGCCGTCGGAAGCTTCGTTGAGGTTTTCCAGGTCGACCAGGATATCGAGCGGCATCTTGCCTTCCGGCAAAACGATGGCGTATTTGGGGTAGATCCAGATCGTGCCCATGAAGTGCTCGCTGGCTCGTTCTACGATTTTCACGACTTCCCCTTCGCGGCGGCGGCGGCCGCGGGGGGTCCAGGTGCGTATTTTAACGCGGTCGCCATGCAGGGCAGTATTCATATACTTGGCCGACACGTGAATATCGTTTTCCACGCCTTCGATAACGATATAGGCGTCGCCCGAGCGGGTCATATCGACAAAGCCTTCGTAGGCGCCATTTTGGCGGCTTTTCTGCTTACCGGAAGGAGCGGCGCCCGATTCCGAGCGTTTGAGCTTGTACTTCTGATTGTCCGTCTGGACCAGATGGCCGTCCTCGGCCAGTTTGTCGAGCGCATATTGGATGGAGTCCCGGTTATTGAGAACTTTCAGTTTTTTGGAAATTTGTTTGGCGTTCAGATGCTTTTTCGGGTGTCTTTTAAAAAGCTTGACGATTTCCCGCTGTAGTTGCCGGGAGGATAACTTGTTTCCTTTCGTTTTGGATTTTTTGCTTTTACTCATTCTATGTATTAGGTGGTTGTGCCGTTATTTCTTGCAGTATATTGATGGATCTGCAAGCGTAAAACCGCTTGTTCGGGTAAGGCACTTTGATGCATTAGTGATTATTGTTGATCGATGATGTTACCGTCGGGGAGCAACTCGAGATTGTGAGCGGTGCTGGTGGAAGCATCATATTTCTTATTCTGTGCGGCAGCTGATTGCCCCGAAACGATAAGAATTTCCCAGTCTTCATCGATAGTAGCTATCGATTTTGTTAACGTATCACCATCGGAGAATGTTCCGGCAATGACCTGCTTGTCGATGAATTCGCCCTTTTTTGTAAAAGTCGCCAGAGTATACTGATAGTTCATCAAGCCAGCCCGCCAATAGACAATGCTGTGAAAATCATCGGTATTGGCCAGACGGAAGCAGGCGATAAATTCGGTAAACTCATCAACTCTTTGCTCTTCCAGCGGCAAAAGGAACGCTTCTACCAGACCCTGGGGTATCGGATCATTCATGCGGCTGAAATCGAGATGGCTTTCATCGCTGAGCGTAACCGGTAG
Source organism: uncultured Saprospiraceae bacterium (assembly GCA_964632995.1). Classification (GTDB taxonomy): domain Bacteria; phylum Bacteroidota; class Bacteroidia; order Chitinophagales; family Saprospiraceae; genus CAZWDL01. The sequence goes on along the minus strand of CAZWDL010000125.1, from coordinate 1,939 downwards.
TTCAACTTCGGGAAATTTTTCGAGAAAGTGGGAGAATTTTATTTTTGTCTGATTCATGGTTTAAATTTCAGTATTTGGGCCCGGCAAGTAAGTTAAGTATATTTTTCTTTGCCCAAAGCCAAGCACCCTTTAACTCATTCGCCGGGAATAAAGTTCCAGCTGACTGTTATTTTGAATAATTCTAAATAATTTCAATGTGCCGACATGGACCGAACTAACATTGGGCATCTGCGCTTAATAGCTTAGATTTGTTGCGTTTTCAGTCTTTACACTTACTACTATAAGCACTTTTAGCGAAAAACTAAAGCAAAAAACAGAAGAAGCATGAGCTGGTTTTCTAATTTTCTAACCTCATCAATAGGGCGGAAGTTGATCATGAGCCTTACAGGTATCTTTCTGATCCTCTTTCTGATTGTTCATTTAGCCGGCAATCTGCAGCTGCTGATTCCGGATGAGGGAAAAACCTTCAATTTGTATGCCAAGATTATGACGACGAACCCTTTAATACAAACCATTTCTATTTTACTTTACGTCACTATCCTGCTACATGCCGTGCAGGGTTGGCTGATCTGGCGTAAAAACAAGCAGGCCCGCGGCGACAACGGTTATGCCGTTAAGAAGACCCGGGCGGTGAGCACCGACTCCTGGCCTGCCCGCAACATGGGCTGGCTGGGCACCATCATTTTTGTCTTTATCGCCATTCACATGTACCAGTTCTGGCTGCAGATGAAGTTCGACTATCTCCCCTACGCCACTTACGACGGAGAACAGGTGAAGAATCTGTACGCGCCGGTCAAGGCAGTGTTCACCAACCTGGGCTTTGTATTGTTTTATATCGGCGCCCAGGCTACTATCGCCTTTCACCTGGATCATGGTTTTCAGAGTGCTTTCCAGACGCTGGGTATCAACCATAAAAAGTATACGCCGGCGATTAAATTTATCGGCAAGGCTTACTCCATACTCATTCCGCTGGGATTTGCCATTATTCCGGTCATCATGTACGGTCAGGAGATGGGATGGTGGTAGAGAGTTAAAAAGTTCGGCCACTCCGGAGCACCGGAATAAATCGGCTGAGATGAAAAATGTTATTAATTTTAGTATAAATATATGAATATGAAACTAGACGGAAAAGTACCCCCCGGCCCGCTAGAGGAAAAGTGGAAGCAATATCGTTCCACGATGAATCTGGTGGCTCCCAATAATAAACGCCGTATTGAAATTATCGTAGTAGGGACTGGACTGGCCGGCGCTTCTGCTGCTGCAACCCTCGGCGAGCTCGGCTATCAGGTCAAGGCATTCACCTTTCACGACAGTCCTCGCCGCGCGCACAGCATTGCAGCGCAGGGGGGCATCAACGCCGCCAAGAACTACCAGAACGACGGGGACAGTATTTACCGTCTTTTTTACGATACGATCAAGGGAGGCGATTACCGCTCCCGCGAATCCAATGTTTACCGGCTGGCGGAGGTCAGTAACAACATTATCGATCAGGCGGTAGCGCAGGGCGTGCCTTTTGCCCGCGAATACGGAGGGTTGCTCGACAATCGTTCCTTCGGGGGCGTACAGGTCAGCCGCACCTTCTACGCCCGCGGCCAAACGGGGCAACAGCTGCTGCTGGGCGCCTACCAGGCGCTGGCGCGGCAGATCGCCCAGGGAAGCGTGACGATGTACAACCGCCACGAAATGCTCGACCTGGTCATGGTCGACGGCAAAGCCCGCGGCATCATCGCCCGCAACCTGCTCACCGGCAAGATCGAGCGCCACGCGGCGCACTGCGTCGTGCTCGGCACCGGCGGCTACGGCAACGTCTTCTACTTGTCGACCAACGCCATGAATTCCAACGGCTCGGCCGCCTGGCGCACCGTGCGCCGCGGCGCGCTCATGGCCAATCCATGTTTCACCCAGATTCACCCCACCTGCATCCCGCAGCACGGCGAGT
>CAZWDL010000124.1:0-21419 GCA_964632995.1 uncultured Saprospiraceae bacterium | reverse complement strand
AGGCGCCCATTCAAGAGTGGGGTGTAGGGGCCCTACTCTTGAATCAAAGCATAGCCTAGCTACGTGACGCTTTTTGCAACGAAACATGGCCCCAAAAGATCCTTTTGCAGCCCAAAGGATATTTTTGAGATGGCTTCTAGTAACAATTCCACCAAACATACTATGAACAGGAGCTTAATCAAGGCGAATACGCATACCCTCAGAAGGCTGCTGCCTGAGGGGGCGATAAAAAAATATTCCAGGAATTCGGATTGCGACGGTAGTCCGTCACCGAGATCTTGAGAGGCGAATGGACAAACGAAGCGGCCCTGGTCGCTGTCTACCACCAACAACGATCCTATACCATCGCGCACCGCCTGGTCACCAACTCGCAGGACGCCCTCTGGCACTTCCTGCAGGCGGTGGAGAAGATCCCCAAATGCCGGCCGGAAGGCCCGCCGTATTTCGACGCCGATAAGATGGCGGGCGTCTACCAGGCGCATACGCGACTGAAGAATCAAAACTTTGCGACCATCGATCTGGTGGATATCGGGATCTTTGGTTTTGTCCTCCTCTACGCGCCGGGCGACCTGGCGCAGGTGTTCGATAAGTTTTTCGGCGGGGAGTTCCGAAGGGTGGGGGAGCTGCCGGAGGCGGTGCGGGAGATATTCTAATAGTGATAGCGCGGGATTTTATCCCGCTTTTTTTTGCTTCATGCATAATGAGATGGTTGTGACCGATGAGTGCACAATAAAGAAATAGGTAAGAAGGATCAGGAGAGGGTTTCATGAGCAAGAAGAATTAGCACAGAAATCAATCGTATTTGCTCTGCTTTTTTTCTGGGAAAAAGTTTTTTTGGTATATTGAATCCTCATAGATTTAGGTAATTCATTCTCCCTATTGGCTTTTAATAAAACTGAAGATCAATTACTCAAGAAGTAGACATTTGACAGCATTGAACATAAAAAAAAGTTTTGAAATGCGGTTTGTCTAACCATTTCTGATTGAATTTATATTTCAAACTGTTTTCACAATATTCTTCAGCTAACCTCTCACACTGGCGACTATCTAATTTGCTTTAAGAACTGCGAAACTCACATGCTCTGAAAGAGTTAGGTGCGTTTTATTTAACGAGTTGCTAATTTTACAATTTATATAATATTGAACTAACAACCTTTTCAAAGACCATTTCAAAGGTTTATTACTTTGGGATATATTAAAAGTATTATAAATGCTTAACTAAAAGTAGCGGTATGGATCAATCAAATGAAGTCGTATACCTTAGCGTTTCCCGGGTGTTTTTAGAACAAGGATATTCTTCTAGAGGCATTATAATGAGCCTTACACAACAAGGGCTCTCAAATGAAGAAGCTTGGAGAATCCTTGACGAAGCAAATGATGGCTTACGAAGGGACCTCGAAAAAGACAATATATTTCAAGTAGGGGCTCCGGGAAGCAGTCTTTCCAGGTTATTATGTTCAGATAATAATTGCCCTTGTCCGGGGACGGAAACCCTTATTCCAGGTGAGACTGGATATCTATACATCAGTCAAGAGGTGGTAAATAATAGGCAAAACGCAATCACCGCGAGAGATCTAGATATTAAAGGCCTGCCGGAACAGACAAATTTAACAGTTCCGATATTGATGTGTCGGATAGGAGCAGAAAAAAGAAATTTAGACCTTAATATTGCCGGTCAGGATGCAGAATTGTGGTATAAAAGTGGCAGGGCCCCTTTAAGGACTACCCCAAAGAGATGAAAATTCAAAAAAGTAACCAATTGAGGTCCTGTGATGTGATTTAAAATTGGTCTGCTGTTAAAGTTTCAAAGAACCATGACAACTTCTCCAAAGAACCCAATACTCACACAGCAACTTTATGAGGCTATTCAGGAAAATGATTTTAAAAAAACTGAAAATTTACTCTTCACTCAAAAAGTTGACCCCAATGATTATATACAAGACTTTTTACATCCTGTTAATGTGGCAGTTGCACAAGGTAAAAAGCCTGTAATCGAATTACTGATTCAAGCGGGGGCTGATCTTAATATTCTGGATGCTTACGAGAGTAAAAACTGGAATCCGTTATGGTTGGCGATCGGTGGGGCGGATTATGATCTGGTAGAGTGGCTAATAGAATGTGGCTCAGCAATAAATTTCAGTATGCCGGATGGCTTATTACCTATTCACTACGCAGCTTTCCTGGGAAATTCAAGAATGGTAAAGTTATTATTAAGCAGAGGAGCTGATGTTAATGGGAAAAATCAAGAAAATAACAGTCCTCTCCATCTGGTTGCTGAGTCAGGTAATATAGAAATGCTACAATTTCTACTTGGAGCCGGCGCCGATCCTTTTCTGAAGAATGCTCAAGGGTTTTATCCGATTTTTTTGGCAGGGCTAAATGATCAATATAAGGTAATGCGGACCTTACTGGATGAAGGCTTGTACGGTAGCAAAGTTGTTTCTTCATCCATTAAATCTCAATATTCGGAAGCTGATGAAAAGTGCAGAAAAGTTGCGAATGAACGGTTAAGCGTTGGAATGGAGCATCATCGAAATATTGCAGAAAGATTCAGACGCCTTTCAGCGAAATATCCCAAATTCTGGAAAGCTCATTATGGATTAGGAGAAGTTTTGAGTGTAATTGCCAATAATGAAAAAATAACATCGGGGCCATTGGTTGAAGAGAAAATAGAGGCCTTGAATACGGCATGTCTGTTGGCGCCAAATGCCAGGGAACCAAAATTGAAACTGGCGGCTGAATATGCCAAACGTAACATCGAAACCGCCGAAAAATTATATCGGGAGGCTATCCTTGATTGCTCCAGTTCCAAAAATTATCTATATGGCGTTGAGATGCAAGCCGGGGACTATTTCGAAATTGGTATTCAGGCGGCCAACTCCTCAGGATTTGGAAACACTTCTTTTTCCCTGGATGCTTTTTGCCGGGCCATATTAATTAACCCGGATTATTATGCCAAAACGGTTATGCCTAACTCCAGACCGGCTCAATTGGTATGGCGAAGTGCTATTAAAATATTACCCGAGTTAAGGAATGAAGAACAGTTGGGAGAAACCGAAGAGTTTTCAAGTGGTTTTTTGTATAGAAATAATAAGGCAGTGGACCTGCATAATTTAGCCGGTGACCTTTTTGAAATTTATACTCGCAATCCCAAGGATATGGACTATCTGCTTTCCGCTATGGGTAAAGCGGAGGAGGCTTTGAGTCTTATGGAAGAAGACTATACCCGGCGAAATAAAACGCTCAGGTTGCTGGGTCAGCTATACCGAGTGAAATTTCAAACGGAAGGAGACCCGGAAGACCTGGAAAAGGCTAGTTTATATTACCGCAAAGCTCTCGAAAGCACTCCAAAAACGGATCGGGACTACATGAACTACCTCCAAGATCATGGGACTATGCTTTACACCGTAGGGATAAATACGTTCCAAAAGGAACTCATTGAGGAAAGCATAGTGGTTTTGAAAAAAGTGGTCAATCTTCAGACGGATCCACAGTACTTTGTCCATCACTACGGCAATTTGGGATTGAGCCGGATGGCGCTTTTTAAAATGACTGGGTCTATAGAGCAGTTGAACCAAGCTATTGAGGAATTTGAACAAGCTAAAAATTACGCAGCCCCATATTCCATCGAATATACCGGTGCGCAAACAAATTTTGGGATTGGTCTCAGAAATCTTTACAAAATCTTTGGGGAACAAGTGCACTTGGAAATGGCTTTGGAGGCTTTTAAAGAAGCGATAGAATACACGCCGGTGGATTCTATCCACTATCCGGCGCGCCTGATCAACATGGCAAACGGTTTGGTGATGGATTCCAAGAATTACGGTTCTGACAAAGAAAAGTCGCGAGAAAAATTGGAGGAGGCGCTCGGTTATTATGAAACGGCAATTGATAATACCAATGAATCCTCTCCTGCATATTTGAAGCGTCTCTCCGGAAAGGTCAATGTGCTCTCTCAGTTATATGATATCAATAGTAATTTGCAATATCTGGATCAGTCTATAGCGCTTTCCGAAATCATCCTTCAAGGAGCGCAGAAAGATGACTTCGATATCTCTTCCTTTCATTTGCAATTAGCTATAGCACTCAGCAAAAGATATGAGCGTAATTCCAAAACAGCTGATCTAAACCGGGCGATGGAAAGATTCGAAAAAGCGATTGTAGCAGGTGCGAAGGACAATCTTTCCAATGCACTTACTGCCGGGGCAACCTGGATGAACTGGGCCCTTGATCGGAAATCGTGGGTGGAAGTGAAGTTAGCTTATCAAGGCATCCGTGAACCGATCGGCCGGTTGATCAAGACCCAACTGTTTCGCCGGGAAAAGGAAGCATGGTTGAAAGAAATGCAGGGACTTGCTAAAAAAGCAGCCTTTGCTTTGATTCAATTAGGAGGAATGGAAAATATTCATAAGGCAGTGGAAGTACTGGAAGAAGGGTTAGGCCGCCAGATGAGGGAAACCCTTTCTCTGAATAATTTTGACCTGGAAGAACTAAATAGGCAGGGACATACCGGGCTTTACCAGACTTTTGTAGAAAGTACAGAATATGTCAGGCATTTGTATCAACAAGAAGATTTACAGTCGGAAATTTTCACTCAACTTCAGCAAGCCTTCCGTCAACTTGACAAAGCAGTTAGTGAGATCAGACAAATTGAAGGATTTGAGAATTTTTTTCATTCCCTCTCAGTAAAGGAGTTGTTCAGTCTTTCACAGGAAAATCCTATTGCATATGTTTTCTCTACTGAGCAGGGAGGAATGATTTTGGCGGTCGAAGGTAGAAAACAAAAAGTGACTCCCATACCCTTGGGGCAGCTTAATAATAAGGTGTTGAGTAAATGTTTGTCCGGATTTATCGCATTCCAATCTGGCGATTCAACCCGGACAACGGATTCGGTCAAAGGCCTGGCCTTACTGAATCAAGAAGATCCCTTAAATCATACGTTACATGCTCTGTGGGATTATATCATGAAAGACCTGGTGAATTACTTTAGAGGGGAAGCCAGGGTAACCCTTATTCCGGTTGGACTATTAAGCGTGCTGCCGTTACATGCTGCGAAGTGCAGGACTGACCAAGAAAACTCCGAAGAAGAGAAATATGCACTTGATTTTTTGGAATTCAATTACGCACCTAATGCCCAAGCATTAAATAATGCATCTAATTGCCTGCAAAATGATCATATTCTAATTATCGACGAACCATTAAATTCTCTTAGTAAATTGCCGGCCTCTCGCTTTGAGAGCCTGGCGATTTCTTGTTTTTTTAAGGAGCGAAAAATACTTAGCAGAGGACAGGCTACAGTCACTGCCGTTCAATCTGCTTTGGAAGAGCAAAATGTTGTAAGCCATTTTTCCTGCCATGGTGAGGCCTTTCTCGGATCTCCTTTGTCCAGCTACTTGGCGATGGCAAATGATGGACCCCTCAGCCTCGAATCACTGCTCAATCAGAATTTAGAAAAGCGTCTGATAGCCTTATCCGCTTGTGAAACGGGAGTCATTGGGGCAAACCTTCCCGAAGAAGCCTTAAGTCTTGCATCCTGCTTTTTGCAAGCAGGAACTTCTGCTGTTTTGGGATCTCTGTGGAAAGTTTATGACTTCAGTACGATGCTTCTCATGGTTAAATTTTACGACCTCTGGAAGCGGAGTGAAAAAAATCCAATTGCTGCTTTTTGTGAAGCGGTGAAGTGGCTAAAGGACAGCTCCTCTGAAATAAAACGAGATTACTTGACTGAACTTTATGGTCTTATCACCCGTCAATTTCCGGCTATTAATGATCCCGATTTGGAGATGAATTATCAAAACTGGATGGATTGGTTAAACAAGGAAGGGGAAAAACTTCAATGGTCTAATCCGGATCATTGGGCCGCATTTATTTTCATGGGTTTGTGAATATTCGAACAGAAAATTATTGGTATGGGTAATATGACGTGTAATTTTTGTGGTGTCCAATTGGAGAAATCAAGCGGAAGCGTTGTTCCCGCCGAGAAAGTTTATGAGGCGATGAGGCGAGGTTTCCATCTTAGCGAAGCCTTCTTTTTTGACCCTCCTGATCATATGTTTAACCTTGATGAATATGAGTATCAAAAGTGGCGACAAGCATCCTTCAAAGACCCTTCTCCTCGGACGCTCTGTTCCAATTGCTCGTCAGGCTTTCGTTTGGAACTTGATGATGTGAAAAAAAGCCGGAGGGAAAAATTGGTCATGTGTACCATTCATCATCCCTATAGTCACGAGGTAAGTTTTGATTGGGGATATCAAAACTTGCTGGCGCTAATTACCACTTCTTTGAGGCTTCAGGAAATGGAAGATTCAAAAGCCGTAATTGAGGAGTTGATTGAAGAGGAAAATGCCTTCCAGGTTTTAGGAAGCACTTCACCTGAATTCATTGAAAACAAGAAAATCATACATTCTGCAATTATCATGGCAGATATGTTTCAGGATCCGGTGAAATACGACCGGATTGAAACTATGCTTATGCCCGATTTTCATGAAGAAGCGGGGGCATTAATTGGCTTTTGCCTCTTCTACAAAAAACTCTTTGATTATGGCAAAGTGCAAATAGATCGGAGTCATGAGCTCCGACGCTTACTCGCTACTCTGAATGCTCCTCAATGGAAAATTTGGATTGGTGAAAAAGAAAAGAGTAAAGCTGTCGATAGACTTATTGAGTTAGGACAAAAAGCAACAGCGCCGTTAATTTATAGCTTCACCGGTGCGGGCGCTGTGCATGCTAAAAGAGCCCTACTTAGAATTGGCGAACTGGCTGTACCGGCACTGTTAAATGCTCTGCGAGATCCGGAAAGACAGGCTCTGGCAGCTGTCACTCTTCGCCAAATGGAATCTAGGAAAAGTATTTATGCTTTGATTAATGCTTTGGAGGGGCCTTCCGAGGCAATGGCTTCGGTGGCGCTAATTGAAAAAGGAGCAGTTGCGGTAGAACCTTTGGTCGAAAAATTAGAGAGTGAAACAGATCTTACTTGTCAAGCTAAAATTATTTACCATTTGGGAGAGTTTGGAGAAGTTGCTCGTCCCGCGTTAAGTGTTTTGGAAGAATTTCTAAAGCATTCGGATTGGAGGATTAGTGATATAGCGGAAAAGTCCGTTAACAAAATTAAAGGATGATCCATTGCGAAATTTATAATAAAGAGAAAGGTATAGTCCCCTGACACACAATTCCCAATTCTGTCTCACCCCTTCAAAATTTTCCTAACAATTCGCTAGGAAATCTCCAACACCTTACCTACATTTGAGACAATACCCTCCGCCAAATGTCTCAAACCACCTAAAATGGACCTATTTGACCCACAAGGCAACCGAAAATACCTCACTGCTCCCGAGCGCGATCGCTTCCGCGCCGCCGCCCTCCAGCTCGACGACAACGACGTGCGCACCTTTGCGCTCATGCTCCTGCACTCCGGCGCCCGCATCTCCGAGGTGCTGCAGCTGCAGGTGAAGTCGATCGACTTCGACGCCAGGGCGGTGACCTTCGAGACGCTCAAAAAGCGCCGGCGGGGTGTCTTCCGCCAGGTGCCGCTTTCCCCCGAATTTCTCGACGCCATGAACCTCACGCACGATCTGCGCCGCCGGCAGCGCCGCCGCGCGCAGCGCACGGAGCGCATCTGGCCCATGTCGCGCGCCACCGCCTCCCGCCGCATCGATGAGCTGATGACCGCAGCCGATATCCACGGCCCGCAGGCCAGCGCCAAAGGGCTGCGCCACGCCTTCGCCATCTACGCGCTGCAAAAAGGCGTGCCGCTCAATATGGTGTCCAAATGGATGGGCCACAGCTCGCTGGAGGTGACGGCGATCTACGCCAATGCGATAGGGGAGGAGGAACGGGCGATGGCGAGTAGGTTGTGGGAGTAGGCTGGAGGATTGCTGCTTAATGGAGGTCGTTGGAGAACTTTTACTGTTCTGCGGTTCCGTAATTTCAGCCCAAACAGCGTGAGCCCAAAAGCCGCTAACGGCCGGCGACATTGGAATAACAACAAACTTGGAACAATAACCAGTTACTTACGTACAAACAAATAACCCTAGCAGGAAAGCGTATGGCTAAAAAGAAAAAGGGAACGAAGGAATCCCTGGAGCAAAAGCTGTGGAAGGCGGCGGATAAGCTCCGTAAAAATATGGATGCGGCCGAGTACAAGCACGTTGTACTGGGCCTTATTTTTTTGAAATACATCTCTGATGCCTTCGAGGAGCTGCATCAGAAGCTGCTGAAGGGCGAGGGCGAATACGCCGGAGCCGATCCGGAGGACCCGGACGAGTACCGCGCGGAGCATGTGTTCTTCGTGCCGGCCGGCGCGCGCTGGAGCTATCTCCAGAGCCAGGCCAGGCAGCCGACCATCGGGGAGAGCATCGATGAGGCCATGGAGGCCATCGAGCGGGAGAACCCGACGCTGAAAGGGGTGCTGCCGAAGCAGTACGCCCGCCCGGCGCTGGATAAGAAGAGCCTGGGCGGACTGATCGATCTGATCGGTACGGTCTCGCTGGGGGATTCCCGCTCCAGGAGCCAGGATGTGCTGGGGCGCGTCTATGAGTACTTCCTGGGCCAGTTTGCGCTGGCGGAGGGCAAGAAGGGTGGACAGTTCTACACGCCGGTGAGTATCGTGAAGCTGCTGGTGCAGATGCTGGAGCCCTACAAGGGCCGGGTATTCGATCCCTGTTGCGGCTCGGGCGGTATGTTTGTGCAGAGCGAGAAGTTCGTGGTGGCGCACCAGGGGAAGATCGATGATATCTCCATCTACGGCCAGGAGAGCAATCAGACAACCTACCGCCTCTGCCGGATGAACCTGGCGATCCGGGGCATCGACGGCTCGAATATCAAGTGGAACAACGAGGGTTCTTTCCTTAATGATGCGCACAAGGATTTGAAGGCGGATTACATCATCGCCAATCCGCCGTTTAACGACAGCGACTGGTCGGGCGATCTGCTGCGCTCGGATGCGCGTTGGCAATATGGGGCGCCGCCGACGGGCAATGCCAATTTTGCCTGGGTGCAGCATTTTATCTATCACCTGCATCCTGCCAACGGCATGGCTGGATTTGTTCTGTCTAATGGTTCTTTGTCTTCCAATTCCGGTGGGGAGGGCGATATCCGTCAGCGGCTGGTGGAAGACGACCTGGTGGATTGTATTGTGATGCTGCCCAAACAGCTATTCTATAATACGGGTATTCCCGCCTGCCTCTGGTTCCTGCGCCGCAATAAGCAACGCCGCAAAGGGGAAGTGCTCTTCATCGATGCGTCGGAGCTGGGCTATATGGTCAATCGCCGCCTGCGGGAGTTTGAGGAGGAGGATATCCAAAAGGTGGCGGATACGTACCATAACTGGAAGGAGGCCTCCAACGGCTACGAAGATATCAAAGGCTTTTGCAAGTCGGCTACCCTGGAGGATATCGAAAAGCACAAGTTTGTACTAACACCGGGGCGCTACGTGGGTATTCCGGAGGAAGAAGATGATGGGATTCCTTTTGAGGAGAAGATTGGAAAGCTTTCTCAGGAGCTGCGGGAGCAGATGGCGGAGGAAGAAAAACTGAATGGAGAGATTAAAGAACAGTTGGGCAAAATAGGGATTGAGTTATGAGCTACTGGAAAGAAACTACACTTGGTGAAATAGCAAAAGTCCAAACAGGTCCTTTTGGAAGTCAACTTTTAAATGAACAGTATATTTCTGGTGGAACCCCCATAATTACTGTAGAGCATATAAAAGACTTTCGGATAAGTCATCAAGACTATCCCTCTGTCACTGAAGAAGATAGGAAACGCTTGGAAAAATATTCACTGAACGCAGGTGATATTGTTTTTTCGCGTGTTGGATCGGTTGATTTAAGTGCTTTAGTAGAGGAAGAACAGGATGGATGGCTCTTTTCTAGTCGAATGTTAAGGGTCCGGCCAAAAGGAAAAGAGGTAGATCCTCTTTTTCTTTCATACTATTTTCGGCTCTACGGTGTTCGAAAGTACATTAATAATGTTGCAGTTGGCACAACGATGCCATCTATCAATACGAGTATTCTTTCCTCTATTCCTGTTTCCCTTCCTCCGTATATTGTTCAAATAGGAATTGGTAGAGTATTACAGAGACTCGACCAAAAAATCGCTCTCCTCCGCCGCCAGAACCAAACCCTCGGAAAAACCGCCCAAACCCTCTTCAAGCACTGGTTTATCGACTTTGAATTTCCCTGCCTGCCTTCGGACTACGTCCTCGGCGCAGGTAAACCTAGCCTGCCTGAAGGCGCAGGTAAACCTGACCTGCCAAAAGGCGCAGGTAAACCTTCTGCTAATGAATTGAATGCAACTTGCACCTACCGGGCAGTGGGTGGCTTGCCTGCGCCGCAGCGGGGTAGCATTTCCTATATGTTCTACTGTGCGAAAATGATAGCTTTTATATTGGTATCACAAGTGATCTTTACCGGCGGTGGCATGAGCATAAGATAGGTAATGGAGCCAAGTGGACTAAGGCGCACCCTCCGGTCAAGGTTATTCACTATGAAGAATTTAATAACCAAAAGGAAGCTGCCGAACGGGAAAAATGGCTGAAAACTGGTTTCGGCCGTAAGTGGTTAAAGCGTGAGTACGCCGCTAACCAGCTGCGGCAGGCAGGGCCCATGCAGCCGAGTGAGTTTGGGGAGGTGCCGGTGGGGTGGAAAGTAACAGATATTTATGAGCTTCTAGAAGTTGACTACGGCTATCCCTTTAAGTCAGAATTTTTTAATGAAGAAAAGAAAGGGCTTCCTCTAATTCGGATTCGGGATTTGAAGAATGGAGATGGATCATTTTATACCACAGAAGAATTTGACCAAAAGTATGTCATTCATCCTGGAGATGTTCTTGCTGGAATGGATGCTGAATTCAAGCCATATTTATGGTCAGGTGAAAAAGCATTGTTGAACCAACGTGTATGTAGGTTTAGGTCAAAGCATGAGTATGTTTCAAATATTTTCATCTTTGAGTTAATCAAACCACACCTTCATTTTTATGAAAAAACCAAGTCAGGAACTATTGTAATCCATTTGGGTAAGTCTGATATAAACCAGATTGAGATCATTAAACCTAAGAAACCTGTTTTGTTGCTTTTCAAAGAAATTTCTGATCCAATCCTTTTTAAATACAAGAATAATAATAAAGAGATAAGAACTTTAACCAAAACCCGCGACACCCTCCTCCCCAAACTAATGAGCGGCGAGATTCGAATAAAAGACGTCGAAAAAGAAGCCATGTCATAACCCAACTCCTCATGAGCAAGATCACCGAAAATGACATAGAACTATTAGCCCTGGAGGAACTGGAGGCCCTCGGCTGGCAGTACGTCTACGGTCCGGAGATTGCGCCCGAGAGTGATCGCCCGGAGCGGCAGGATTGGGACGAGTCTTATCTGATCGATCGCCTGCGGGCCGCTGTAACACGCATCAACCCCGGGGTGCCGCCCCGGTTGCAGGAGCAGGCCGTGCGGGAGGTTACCCGCATCGCCTCGCCGGAACTCATCGTCAATAATGAAGCCTTCCACACCATGCTTACCGACGGGGTGGAGCTGACCTACTACCAGGACGGCCAGGAGCGGGGCCTGAAAGTATGGCTGGTGGATTTTGAGAATCCGGACAACAATGACTTCCTGGCGGTCAATCAGTTTACCCTCATCGAAAACAACAATAACAAGCGGCCGGATGTCATCCTCTTCGTTAATGGTCTGCCGCTGGTGGTCATGGAGCTGAAGAATGCGGTGGATGAAAATGCTACGCTGCGTAAGGCCTACGAGCAGATCGGAACCTATAAGGTCACCATCCCTTCGCTTTTCACCTACAATGCCATCTGTGTCATCTCCGACGGCCTGGAGGCCCGCGCCGGCGCGCTTTCCGCCGGCTTTTCCCGCTTTATGGCCTGGAAGACGGCCGACGGCAAAACGCTGGCTGATCCGAAGACTGGACAGATGGAAACGCTGATCAAGGGCTTGCTGAACCGGAAGACGCTGCTGGATTATATCCGCCACTTCGTGGTATTTGAAAAATCGAAATGGGAGGATCCTACGTCGGGTATCGTCACCGTGGAAACGGTGAAGAAGATTGCGGCCTATCATCAATTCTACGCGGTCAATAAGGCGGTGGAGTCTACCGCCAAAGCCGCTTCCCGCGATGGCAGCCGCAAGGGTGGGGTGGTCTGGCACACTCAGGGTTCGGGTAAGTCGCTATCCATGGTCTTCTACGCCGGCAAACTGGTCCTCAGCCTGGACAATCCCACCATTGTCGTCATCACCGACCGCAATGATCTGGATGATCAGCTCTTCGGCACCTTCGCCGGTTCGACGGGCCTGCTGCGCCAGGAGCCCGTCCAGGCCGAAAGCCGGGCGCACCTGAAAGAGCTTTTGAAGGTGGCCTCCGGCGGTATCGTCTTCACCACTATCCAGAAGTTCCTGCCCGAGAACCTCACCGACGAGGAGGGCAACAAGATCGCCGGCAAACGCAAGGACTCTTTCGAACAGTTATCCGACCGCCGCAACATCGTCGTAATCGCCGATGAGGCTCACCGCACGCAGTACGGCTTCCGCGCCCGCACCATCGATGATCTGGATCCCGAAACCGGGGAGATCATCGGCAAACGCACGGTCTACGGCTTCGCCAAGTACATGCGCGACGCGGTGCCCAACGCCACCTACATCGGCTTTACCGGCACGCCCATCGAAAGTACGGATGTCAACACCCCGGCCGTTTTCGGCCACTACATCGATATTTATGACATCGCCCAGGCCGTCGATGACGGCGCCACCGTGCGTATCTACTACGAGAGCCGCCTGGCCAAGGTTAACCTCACCGAAGAAGGCAAGCAGCTGATCGAGGAGCTGGACAGAGAGCTGGAAGGGGAGGAGGTGACCCAGGTCCAGAAGATCAAGGCCAAGTGGAGCAAGCTCGAAGCCCTGATCGGCAGCCCCGAACGTCTTAAAAACGTGGCCAACGACATCGTCGCCCACTTCGAGAAGCGCCAGGAGGTCTTTGAAGGCAAGGGTATGATCGTCGCCATGAGCCGCCGCATCGCGGTCGACCTCTACAAGGAAATCATCCATATCCGCCCGGAATGGCATGACGAGGATCAGAAAAAGGGCGCCATTAAAGTCGTGATGACCGCCTCTTCTTCCGACGGCCCGGCCATGGCGGTGCACCATACCACCAAAACCCAGCGTAAGGCCCTGGCCGAGCGCATGAAAGATCCCAATGATCCCCTGAAGCTGGTCATCGTCCGCGATATGTGGCTGACCGGCTTCGATGCGCCCTGCCTGCATACCCTCTATATCGACAAGCCCATGAAGGGCCACAACCTCATGCAGGCTATCGCCCGCGTCAACCGGGTCTATAAAGACAAACCGGGCGGCCTGGTGGTGGATTATCTGGGCATCGCCTCCGATCTCAAAAAGGCGCTTTCCTTCTATTCCGAAAGCGGTGGCAAGGGCAACCCCACCGAAACCCAGGAAGTGGCGGTGGATCTGCTGCTCGAAAAGCTAGAGGTGGTCTCCCAGATGTTCGACGAGCGCCCCGCCGAGCCGAAGCCCTCCTACGGCATGGCCGCCGAGCCTTTCCTGCGTTACAGCAAGGAAGGGCACTTCCCCTACGAGAATTACTTCACCGCTTCCACCTCCGAAAAGCTGTCCCTCATCCTCGCCGCCGAGGAACACATCCTCAGCCTCGAGGACGGCAAGAGTCGCTTCATTCGCGAGGTCACCGCCCTCTCCAAAGCCCTGGCCATCGCCATCCCCCACGAGCAGGCCATGGCCGTCAAGG
The DNA here is from genome assembly GCA_964632995.1 of uncultured Saprospiraceae bacterium. Lineage (GTDB taxonomy): Bacteria > Bacteroidota > Bacteroidia > Chitinophagales > Saprospiraceae > CAZWDL01. The sequence goes on along the minus strand of CAZWDL010000124.1, from coordinate 7,659 downwards.
ACGAGGTCAGCTTCTTCCAGGCCGTCAAGGCCCGCCTGGTCAAGTTCGAATCCACCGGCAACGGCAAGAGCGACGAAGAGATCGAAACCGCCATCCGCCAGGTGGTCGACGAAGCCATTGTCTCCGACCAGGTCGTCGACATCTTCGACGCCGCCGGCATCAAAAAGCCCGATATCTCCATCCTCTCCGAGGACTTCCTCGCCGAGATCAAAGGCATGAAACACCAGAACCTGGCCCTGGAGCTCCTCAAAAAGCTCCTCAACGACGAGATCCGCGTCATGGCCAAACGCAACATGGTCCAAAGCCGATCCCTCAAAGAAATGCTCGAAGGCTCCATCAAGCGCTACCAAAACAAAATCCTGAGCGCCTCCGAGATCATCCAGGAACTCATCGACCTGGCCAAACGCATGAACGCCGCCAAAAACCGCGGCGAAACCCTCGGCCTCACCGAAGACGAACTCGCCTTCTACGACGCCCTCGAGGTCAACGACAGCGCCGTCCAGGTCCTCGGCGACGACACCCTCCGCGACATCGCCCGCGAACTGGTCGACAAAGTCCGCAACAACGCCTCGATCGATTGGACAATCAAAGAGAGCGTCCGCGCGAAACTCCGGGTCCTGGTCAAACGTACACTTAGGAAATACGGCTATCCCCCAGATAAGCAAGCCAAAGCGACCGAGACGGTGCTGAAGCAGGCGGAGCTGATGGCGGGGGAGTGGAATTGAATGACATTTGATTTTGAGAAAGATCATCTGTTTTAACATAAAGAAAAGATTATGGACTTTTACCCTAAATTTATTCACCCAAGTCTGTTAATTGGAAGGAATTACAGAATCAATCCGGTCCAATTACCTTCCAGGCCTATAAAACCAACAAAAGAGGAGGTCAAGGATACCCGGAAAAGCTTTCTTTCTACATCGGTGATTCTGATAATGATTATTGGGGTTATCGGCTTTGCTGAACCAAGTACTTTTAGCTTAGGAGCCGTAGGAATAGTTGTATTATCACTTTACAAGGCATTTTCTTATTCTGCCCAGTCAAGGGCATATGAAAATAGAAAAAACTCAGCTGAGACAAAGTATTTAGATGAGCTGAGTCAATACGAAACAGAAGAGAAGCTTTATCAGGAAAAGTTAAACTTGAAAAAAACAATTATTGGATACTGGAAAGAAGAAGAGGAAGAAATGGCAAGAGTTTTAACTTTAAAAAAGCTGTATAAAGAAAAGGGTGTTGAGTTGTCTGATACAAATGAGGTGAAAGAAGGAGTCTCTGAAAAATCCTTTTTTATTTTACTTCGAGCAGAGTTTGGAAACAGGATTAAAAAGGGAAAAGGTGTGACAGCTGGGGAGTTTGGTCCTAAATATCTTCCTGATTTCATTTACTATGACAATGTAAGGCAGATTTACATAGATATAGAAATTGATGAGCCATACGATTTACAGACAGGCCTTCCTATTCACTGCCAAGGACAGGATGAAAAACGAGATCAATTCTTTCTCAGTATTAATTGGTGTGTTGTGAGGTTTAGTGAATTTCAGGTTGTCAATGACCCGGATGGGTGCATCAAAACACTTGAGAGTATTATTCAATTGCTGGAAGATGGATTACTAGAATGGACAATATATGTGGCTAAAGACCCAGGCTGGGATAGGGACAAAGCAATCGAAATGGAAAAGTCTGGATACAGAGAAGAGTATCTTGGAATTCCCAAATTAGAAAGAATTAAGCCTAAACGAAATAATGAATTAGATATTGACGAATTCCTGTTAGAGCAGGAAAGTCATGATGATACAAATTATGAAGAAGATGCTGATCTTCCTTTTTAGGATCTGTAAAAGATTTGTTACTTTGTTTCTTTAGGCAGCGAAATTCAAATTTATGAATCAAATCAAAAAAGACTGCTTCACTGGTGATACTCTCAATGCTAAAAATGTAAAACCTTTCACTGGAGAGTCATTTTACCACTATTATCATCCGACTGTGGGAGAAGTGAAAATTTCATGGGAAGCTTATGGCACGATCTATGAAGGTGGAACAACTGAAGAAAGGAAGCATTTAATCTCTGGTATATGTAGAAATCTTTACGAATCACAACGTGAGCCAGTTATGGTCTGGACTAAGAACCTATCTATGGACCTTGAAGAGTTAAAAGAGTATTTTAAGCTAACCATTCCTAAAACTTTCAAAGAAAAGTGGGAACACCTATTGAACTTCATGGCCTCAAAAGGAGGGTTAAATTACGAAAAGTTTTCTTTTGATCCATACATGGATTATCCAATCACTTTTGGGGACAATGCGGAATTTGAAAGAGTAATCGAATTTCTCGAGGACCGAGAATTTATTAAAGTAGGAAATCTAATTCGCACTAAAGATGGTAAGAACTATTCGGATGTCGTTTTGACGAACAAGGGCGAAAGCTACATTCAAGAGGGAGAAAGTATAAAACATAGAATTCAAGTTCCTAAAGGGCTGAAAAAAAAGCTTATTCAGCTCTTTAAGGACGACGACATAGATGAGCTACTAGACCAATTGGAAGAGTTTTTTCAAGAATCTGACAACCCAGAAGGATGGGAGTTTTTAATGCTGAAAAGGTCCCATTTGTCATCTCTTCAAAAGAAGGAAAGGCAAAACCTAATCTCAGAAAATGACTTCCGTGTGGAGGTGACCAAGCTAAAGATGAGCATTCTTAAAATTTTGGAATGAGAGACAGTTAAATTTTTAGGTTGAAAATAAAGACAATGCAAATGCACAAAACCTTGACTTTTTCATATGAAAATACTTTATCTTTATTATAACCATCAAAACCCCAAGATGATTGAAAAAAGAATTAGAACAACTCATTGCTCAAGGTAAAACAGAACAGGTTTTACGGCAATTACTAGTTCTTTCCGAACGACAAGGTTACGAAGATTTGCGAGAAGAGGTTCTTCTTCAATATGCCAGGTATGAGGAATATTCTAAAGGTAAGCGACAAGGGACTTCAAGTACCGAAGGACAACAAGCATATCTTGCCAGGATCACCCAGGCACTACTTCACCTTATAAGTCAATTGCCGGATGAGCTCTCATTGAAACCGAAGGAGGATATTTTGCCCGATTCTTTCAAGGCCAGGAGCAAGCCTTGGTGGCAGTGGATGGCCGGGACAATTGTCATTATCGGTATCTTGGCAGGCATAGTAGGTATTACCGGCTTTGACCTGAAGTCACTTTTCGGGATGATCTGGCCAGAGAAAGCGCTGCAGCTTACCGTCTATGTTCATGGCCCTAAAAGTCAACAAGACATTGTGCTGGACGACGAAGGCATGTTGATCGCCGATTTCGGCAATCGAAGGGACACCCGCCGGATCGGCGAGGACGGACGCACCAACTTCGGCGAGATCGGCAGCCGGTTTTTGGGCAAGGAGATTGGCCTGTCTCTGAAAGCGGAGGGATACGAGGTTTCCAGGCCGGATACTATTTATGTCTATGATGGGGAGCCCATTTATCTCGAAGTGAAATCCAGTTGCCAATTTTGTACTCTTGCCGGTACGGTGCAAAGCCAGGGTGGCCGGTTACTTTCGGGGATTGTAGTTATGGTAAAAGGTACAGCATTGGAAGACACTACTGATCAAAATGGACGCTTCCTGATAAAGGTTCCCCCAGAGCAAGAGCAAGAAGAATACATCCTATCAATAGTCAGCAAAGGTAGAATAACGTGGGAAAACTACGTGACACCAAGTCCCGAATCTCCTATTGAAATTTTACTGTCCCAATAAAACCCTATTTCTCATGCGGCAGATCATTTTCTTTTGCATAGCATTCTCAATGGTGCATTTAGCCCTCGGTCAAGTCTCCTTGCGAGGCGTAATTACCTATCAGAACACCGGGGAGCGGATGCAGGCCATACAGGTTACGGCCAGAGGAGCCTCACCGGCCATAACTAAAGCTACCTCCAATAAAGAAGGGGTTTTCAAGTTGGCGTTTCCCAATAAAAAGCCAGGAGAGCGAGTGATTTTGGATATAGCTGCACGGAAATACGATTTGGTTAATCATCCCCGGGAACTGGAAATCATACTGCCCGAGAGTGAAGAAGAAAAGGAAGTCCGGTTGGTGGTCTGTAAAAAAGGGGAACGCGACCAAAACGCGGTGAAATACTACGAAATTTCTACCGATTACCTGACCGAAAGCTACGAGCTTAAACGAGCTCAGCTGAGTCAGCAGGTGGGACAATTGGAAACAAAGATAGCCCAAGCGGAGGGAGATATCAGCCAACTAGAGGGGCAACTAGCTGCCCTTCGCCAAGAAAAAGATGAACTCTACCAATATTATCAAAATCAATTAGACAATGCCTGGCAGTTAGCCGAAGATTTTTCCCGTATAGACCTGGCTCAGGCGGATGCTATTTACCAACAAGCCTTTGTGCTGTTTAAGGAGGGGCAAATCGGTGAGGCTCGACAGGTCTTGGATAGCAAAGAGCGGCAGGTGAATTTAGCACAACTCCGTAAAAAAGAACAGGAAATCATCAAAGAAGAGGCTAAAATTGAAGCTCTCGAAGAAGCGGTAGCTCACCTAAAAGAGCGTCTAATAAAAGAGAAACAAGAACTTAAGGAAGGCAAAGAAAAAGAGATTAAAAATTTTCTATTGGCTGCTCGGTTGGCAAAACTCGAATTTGATTTCAAACTAGCGGAGAAGAATTATTTGGCGGCAGTGGAACTAGATAGTATAAATGTCGATAACCTTTGGGAACTAGCTTTCTTTTATGGAGAGCTCAAAGAACAAAAAGCGATAAAATTTTACCAAGAGGCATTGCGTCATACTCAAACAGAAAGTCAAAAGGCCAATATACTTAATAATCTAGGTGTTGAATTAAAAAATAATAACCAATACGAGCAGGCCAAGGCGGTATATAGGGAAGCCCTCGAAATCTATCAGCGCCTAGCTCAGGTAAACTCCGAGCGCTACGAGCATAACGTGGCGGGAATTCAAAACAATCTAGGCACCATGTATGCAGACCTGAATGCTTATAAGTCAGCCAAGGTGGCTTATCAAAAGGCCTCCGCAATCTACCAACGCTTAGCTTTGGAAAACCCCGTGCGTTTCGAGCCTATAGTGGCGATGATCCAGAACAATTTGGGCTTAATACTTGTGGATCTAAATGCCTATGAGTCGGTCAAGGCGGCTTATAAGGTAGCCCTTAAAGCTTTTCAACGTCTTGCCCAGAATAACTCTGAGCGCTACGAGTATTATGTGGCAGGAATCCAAAACAACCTTGGCGCCATGTTTCATAAGTTCCATGCTTACGAGTCGGCCAAGGCGGCTTATTGGGAAGCTCTCGAAATCAGAAAGCGCCTAGCCCAGGAAAATCCCGAGCGTTTCGAGCCTGAATTGGCTACTACTCTTAACAACCTTGGTAAAATATACACAGACCTGAATGATTTTGATTCAGCCAAGGCGGCATTCCAGGAAGCTCTCGAAATCAGAAAGCGTCTAGCTCAGGAAAATCCCGAGCGTTTCGAGTCTGAAGTGGCTACTACTTTTAACAACCTTGGAGCCATGTATGCGGATCTGAGTTTTCACAAGAAGGCCGAAGCAGCTTATCAAGAAGCTTTCGAAATCAGAAAGCGCCTAGCCCAAGAAAACCCTGAGCGTTTCGAGCCTGAATTGGCTACTACTCTTAACAACCTTGCGGCCATGTATGCGGACCTGAGTTTTTACAAGAAGGCCGAAGCGGCCTACGAGGAAGCCCTCGAAATCTATCAGCGCCTAGCCCAGGAAAATCCCGAGCCTTTCGAACCGGAGGTGGCTACTACTCTTAACAATTTGGGAAATATGTATACCGACCTTAATTTATACAATAAGGCCAAGGTGGCCTACCAAGGAGCTTTCGAAATCAGAAAGCGTCTGGCCCAGGAAAATCCCGAGCGTTTCGAGCCGGAGTTAGCGATGATCCAAAATAGCATGGGCTTGATGTATATGCAACTTAATGCCTTCAAGATAGCTGAGGAAGTTTTTCAGGAAGCGTACGAAATTTATCAGCGTCTAGCCCAGGAAAATCCTGAGCGTTTCGAGCCGGAGTTGGCGAATACCCAGAACAACCTTGGCATGATCTATGCGCACCTCAATTCTAACGAGTCGGCGGCGGAGGTCTTTCGAGAAGTCCTTGAAATCTATCAGCGCCTAGCTTCGGAAAACCCCGAGCGTTTCGAGCCGGAGTTGGCGAAGACACAGAACAACCTTGGCTTGATGTATGCGCACCTAAATGCCTATAAGTTGGCGGAGGCGGCTTATCAGGAAGCCCTCGAAATCTATCAGCGCCTAGCTTCGGAAAACCCCGAGCGTTTCGAGCCGGGGTTGGCGAAGACACAGAATAATTTGGCTTTGATGTTTCTTAATATGGGAAAGTTAGAGGAAGCATTGATTTATTTGGATCATAGTCTGCCTATTTTCCAAAAGTTAGCGGCCAGATTTCCCCAAGCTTTTGATCTTGAAATAGCCCGGACCTTAACAATTAAAGCCTTTATCCTTATTGATCAGGGAAAACAAACTATCGCTAATAAAGCTTTAATGGAAGCAAAGTCGATAGCTGAAAAATATTCAAATGTTCCATTTTCCAAGAAGGTAATTCAATATTACAAACAATACTATAAATAATTAAATCTTGACCCTTGCTTACGAAAAGTCAGTTGATAAGTGGTTTATTAAACTGAATTTTCGAATCGCCCATTGATTAAAGCTTTAAATGGTATACCCAGACCCTTCAAAAAAATCGAGAAAAATGTTTTCAATAGCTCTAATCCTTTAATCCTCCTTATGCCAAAGAATTAATGTTGATGAAGGTGAGTAGTTAAATTCTCTAAGTTCAAATGCTCTTTTTGCGTATACTAATCAGTCATCAGTCAGCATTCATCCCCATATCCCCCGAATTCTCAAACGCCCTGGCATCAATTATTCTTTTTCCGTATCTTGGAATCACCGTTGAAAATCTACGGTTCAGCAAATGGCAAAGCCAGTCATTTTATTTTCCTCACCATTCGCGCGTTACAACCGAAATTTATAGCAGAGGCCCGTACCTCCTTCGATTCCGCTTCGATTCCCCTTCGACCGGAAGAGTTGTGAGTCTCTGCAATTCGATTTGATTTGACTGGAATCCTTTCTCAAAACTGCGCGGGGATGAATAGCGCACCTCTTTTCATGGGATTATGGGCTATGCGTTGCCGCCGGCGCCGGTGAATCTGAGAGAGCAGGCGCCGCGCCGGCCGGCGCGCATAGTTTTTGGTGATCCATGCGCCCGTGGCGGGGATGCGATGCATCCGCATCCGCCGGGGTGGAGTAGGGCAGGAGAGGGTGCATTCCCGGGAATGCAGTACGTATGGCACTTGCCCGGCAGCAGGGGAAGGAGCAATGATATAGCATGTGAAGCCGCCTGCCCTGATGCGATGCACCGGCCCGGCATCCGCATCCCGGGCTTACATCTGGGGAAGGAGCGGCATGCTTTCCGTGCGATGCACCGGCTGCGCACCCGCATCCAAGGGGGAGGCGACATGCATGCAGCATCGCAGCGCAAGGCTGTGCACGCGCCGCGCACCGGCGCCCCGGGCACATGAAAGAGGGTGGCGCCGCATCCTTCGCGCTATGGCGTGCGCATGGCCGTGCTGCGGCGGGGCGGTGAGGAGCTTTTTCC
>CAZWDL010000123.1:0-21430 GCA_964632995.1 uncultured Saprospiraceae bacterium | reverse complement strand
AATCCCTCTTAATCGATGCCGTTAGTCTGTATCTTAAAAAAAGGTCGTTGTAAGGAACCACCTTCGGTTCGTCAAAAGGCAGAGAGGCTCTTGTTAAAAAAGACCTCATTGTAAGCACGCGAAGGGCGCAGAGGGTTGGGTAATCCTGTCCGCTTTGCGTGATGCTCCTTTTTTGATTTTTTCGCGTAAGCGATAAATGGAGCCTGTGAATTTGGGCTACTTTTTGCGAGAAGCAAAAAACAAACAACTAACAACAAACGAGATGAAAAAATATCCAAGGAGAACTTTTCTCCAATACGCCGGTGCAGCCGGTCTTTCCCTATCACTGGGAACACCACTGATGGGCCAGGCCGGCCCGGCGAAGCAGCCACTCCATAAAAAGAGCCTGAAATACGGCATGATTGAAGAGGGCGAGTCGGTACTGGAGAAGTTCAGACTAATTAAAGAACTGGGGTTCGACGGTGTAGAACTGGACAGCCCCAATGACCTCGACCCGGAAGAGGTGCTGGCGGCGCGTGACGAGACGGGCATCGAAATACCCGGTGTAGTCAACTCCATGCATTGGCGGGCTCCTTTATCAGATCCTGATCCCGAGGTAAGGGCCAAATGCGTCGCATCGATGAAAACGGCGTTGCAGGATTGCAAGCGCTACGGCGGCACAACGGTACTCCTGGTGCCGGCAGTGGTCAATAAGTCCGTTGCCTACGAAGAGGCTTACCGGCGCTCACAGGAGGAGGTCCGCAAGATCTTGCCGGTCGCTGAAGAGACGGGCATTAAAATTGCAATCGAAAATGTGTGGAACAATTTTCTGCTCAGCCCCCTGGAAGCAGCCCGGTACATCGACGAGTTTGACAGTTCCATGATCGGCTGGTACTTTGACGTTGGCAATATCGTTCGTTATGGATGGCCCGAACATTGGATCCGTACCCTCGGTTCCCGTATCCTGAAAGTGGATATCAAGGAATACAGCCGTAAGAAACAGGAGCAAGAAGGAATCTGGAAGGGATTTCAGGTGAAACTGACCGAAGGCGATTGCGACTGGCCCGCCGTGAACAAAGCCCTGGCCGAGATCGGTTACAGCGGCTGGGGCTCCGCCGAAGTGAGCGGAGGCGACCGGAAACGACTCCAAGATATATCGAATCGGATGGATGCGCTGTATGCAGCCTGATTTTACCCCATCGATATCCTGAGGGCTATACGGGGAAAAGTCGGAAGCGACCATAGGGGTGGGGAGCCCCGTACCGACGAAGGAGGTCGGGGTCGGAAAAATACACGCTGGAATTCATGAGGTCGCCAGGCAATCCACGATGGCCTTCAGGCTGGCAAAGGCCGCCTCGCGACCTTCTTTGGTGACCAACTCATCCGTTTCGTCCGACAGAGCGTCTTCGAGAAAGGCGAGCAGGTCCTCCTCTTTGGAGTCTTCAAAAAACACATCGAGGCGCTCGTGGAAGCGCTTTGACTTTACTTCACTGAGCAATTCCCAGTTGTGTTCCTCGGCGCGGCTGAGCTGTTCTTCGCTTACCTGTGGTATGCTTTCCCGCTCCCGGCGCACGGAAAGAAACAATACGAGGGCCAGGTAAAAAATAAACTCCTGCTCCTTTTTGGAAAAGGGCTCGAAGGTTTCTGAAAATAAATAAGCCAACACTACGGGCTGTTCCTCGCGGAAAAGTTCAACAGCCTCCTCGTAGGCCTCTTCGGAGGCGTTGAGTTGTTCTATCGTGGCTTCTATCGCTTCTTCCCTGATCATATTTTTTGCGCTTAAATTAAGTTCATTCGGCCCGGTATCCAAGATCAAGGCTGCTCCATTTTAAACAAGCGCAGTTCCACCCGTTGATTTTGTCGTTTGCCGCCGATCGTTTCATCCTCAGCAATGGGAAAGCAGCGGCCGTATCCACGGGACTGGACCCTGTTCCCGGACAGCCCCAACCCGATAAGTTTCCGGGCAACGACATCGGCGCGGGCAGCGGATATTTGCTGCGCCTGGCGGTGACTCAATTTTCCGTGCGTATGGGCTGCTACTTCCACGCCGAAATCGGGGTGTTTCTTCAGCAGGCGAGCGACCCTTTCCAGTTCGGCGAAGGCAAGCGGAAGCAGCTGACTGCTGTTTGCTTCGAACAGTACGCTGTGCAGGGGCCATATCTGTCCTTGCTCCAGCCGTATCCAGTTTAATTCCACTTTTATTTCCCGGTACTGGGAAGCAGGCTGCGCCAGTGTATCGCCGGGAGGGGCCTGCAGAGGCGGCTGGCTTTGCTCCAGCGCCATTTGTCGCTGTAGTAATGCTTGTAGCGATCGTTCCAGATTGGCCAAATGGATGCTTTTGTGATGTTCCCGGAGCCGATCATTCAGGGCTTCACGCGCCGGTTCCCGAAGTAGCTCCCGGAGTCTTTCTGACACCAGAGGGCATATTACTCCTTCCGTCTCTTTTTTCAATTGTCCTTCCCTGTCCTCAAGAGGCAGCAGGATATTATCGCGCGCGGGCGGGCTTTCGGAGAAGCGTTGCTGCTGCTTTTCCAGGAACCGGATCTGCAGCAGGTCGGGCTGACTGGAAGAACGGCGGCTTTGGAGGCGCTCCTCGACCATGGCGCTGTCGAGGCTTCTTTTCACGACGGGGAGTTGTTTTTCCACCGTTTCTCGCCAACGTTCCCGGCAATAATCTTCAAAAGTCTTTAGGGAGGAGGCAGGAGGCGGCGTGTTTTTTAGAGTGATGACTACTTCGTCATCGTGGTATTTTCGATAGCGCCGGCGTAGCTTTCTCAGGCGATCGGCGCTCGAGTCAGGCCGCCCTGGTTCTCCGGTGCTAACGCCTTTGCTACCCTGGTAGGCGCCGGCCGTTTCCCGAAGGAAGGCCTGGTATTTTTCAGCGATATCCCGGAGCTCGTTCCGGCGAAGCAGCGTGGTATCAAAGGGCAGGGTTGGCTGGAATGACTCGTAAGCCCGCACTTTCTTTCGAAAAGCCAGCTGCTGCTTTCTGGTTTCCCTTATCTGGTTGCTGATATCCTTTATCGCTCCCTCCCGTTGCCGGTAGTCGGCATTTTGCTGTAAGCGAAATAGAATCGGGGTTTCGGGGGTGTCGAGCGTCTCAAAATGAGCCCCGCCAGGCGTGATACAGCGGCTGGGGCCAAAATACTCCTCACCCTGCATAAAAAGACTGATGTACCCAGGTTTATCAGGAAGTACCAGGAGGAAGGTTCCGTCGACCTGAGGGGCGATGTTCCCGGTAGAGGTATTGCCGAGCGCGGGGGAAAATTTCGTATATGCCACAGGCGCCGATCCGTTTTCCGGAATCTTTCCCTGAATGATCGTTACGGGAGTAGAGCGCCGGTCGGCGGAGAGTGAGAACTCAATGATATCGAAATTTCCTGAAGGCGAGCGACGCGCCAGCAGCAGGTAGCTGCCATCAGCGGAGACGGTGAATTCATCGTCATTTCTCTCAGAATTGATGGCCTCTCCCAGAGAGACGGGGGCGCTCCAGCGGCGCCAGCTCTCATCGAGTCGCCGGCTCATAAAGAGGTCGGTTCCTCCCAGCCCGGGATGGCCGTTACTGGAAAAGTATAGCGTCTGGCCGTCGGCGGCGAGCACCATGCGGCGTTCGTCGCCGGAAGTATTGATGAGTGGTCCGAGATTTTGAGGCGCGCTCCATCCCCCGCCGGGTTTACGGAAAGTGACATACAGGTCGCGCTGCCCGAAGCCACCGGGCTGTTCAAGAGAAAGGAGCAGCGTTTGTTCGTCCATGCCCGGGAAAAAATGCAGGTTTTGTTCCCCGGGCTGCAGGCTGTCGATGTGCACCGCTATTGGAACAGACCAGGATCGTCCACGACGTTCCGCATAGTACAGCCCGCTCTGCTCGTCGGGCAGGTCATTATCGCTGTTGATCAGATATATCCGGTTACCGCCGGCGACGATACCGGCAACGCGATTGTCGCCGTGGGTATTCAGCGGAGCGCCGATGTTGATCGCCCGGCTCCATTCACCATTAGCCAGCCGGATGCTAACCCATATATCAGTTTTATCCTGCAACCCGTAATTCAGAGGATGCCGCTTCCGGGAAAAGTAGAGGGTGCTGCCGTCGGCGGAAAGTACCGGGTTGCTTTCCTGATAACCGGTATTGATGGCTGAAGACAAAGGAGTTCCGATTATTCCGCTATCGGGGAGCTCCGTAACCGGCTGCTGCACCTGAGTGCGGACCGGAACATGTACAGCGAAGCAAAGCATCAGTATCAGTATCCGCCACAATAGGTTTTCTCCCGGTCTTTTCCTCTTCACTGATGGCTGCTGTTTTCTATACTTCGTAGGTGATTTCCAGTTCAGGAGAAGTAGGTTTTGACTGGCAGGTCAGAATAAAGCCTTCTTCCACTTCCTCGTCGTCGAGTGCGTAACAAACTTCCATTTCCACACTTCCTTTGATGACTTTTGCCATGCAGGTAGAGCAGGCGCCGGCCGTACAGCTGTAGGGCGGATCGTAGCCCTGATCGAGCAGGCTGTCGAGAATGGTCTTTCCTTCCGGAACGACCAGATTGATGGTTTCTCCTTCCAGGTGAACAAGGACCGGTGCGCCGTCGGCGACGGACACTTTTGCGTTCTCCCCGGTTTTCTCCTTTTTGGGTTTGGCCGAAGAAAAGTGTTCCTTGTGGATACGTTTCTCTTCGATTCCACTTGACAGCAGCGCTGAGACGGTATTGTCGATCATGGAACCGGGGCCACAGATGAAGTATTCTGCTTCTTCCGTGCGCGGGGGATTCTCCTGCAGAAACCGGCGAACTTCGGAGTGATCGATACGGCCGATGCGGCCTTCCCAGGTGACGGCGCCCTTTTTAAAGATGCCGACCAGGCCACCGACCTTTTCCCGTTTGGGCTGGCTGAGAATATGCTCGACGATGAGCTGCTCAGCGTAGCGGTGGGTGAGTTCGTCCAGATGCTCCTTAAAAATGATAGACTCCTCGTTTCGGTTGCCGTACAGAAGATATATGGTACTCATCGGCTCCTTTTCCAGTATCGTTTTCAGGATGGACATCAGGGGGGTAATGCCGCTGCCGGCGCCGAAGAGGTAGTAGGTTTTACGTGTTTCCGAATCGAGCGGTGTAAAAAAGCGGCCTTCCGGCGGCATGACTTCGATTTCCGATCCTTCCCGGACTTCATCATGCAGATAACTGGAAACCTTTCCTCCCTCCAGGCGCTTGACGGTGACGGCAATGTCGTCGTCCAGGGGGCTGCTGCACATAGAATAGGAGCGCCGTTCCTCTTCACCGTTAAATTCTGCTTTAAGGGTGAGGTACTGACCATGATTATATTGAAATTGCTCTTTCAGCTCTTCGGGGACGCTGAATACCAGCGTTTTGGCATCCGGTGTTTCCTGAATGACTTCCTTAACCTTCAGTCGGTGAAATTTTTTGCTCATATTTCCGAAACTCTTTATTTTAGTGGTGTATATTGAAAAATCGTTTAGGCCGATTTTCCAATGAAACAGCTTACCCCGGATTCGGTTCAGCGATCGCAAAAGTAATAAAAAGGGAGCGGTTCTCCATTCCCGGTTCTCCATTCTCTTTGGGGAATACTGGAACAAACAAAGGGGAAACGGCTAACAGCTTCGATAACAAAAATACGTCCTTTGTATGTGGAAAGATTTGAAATACCTCATCGCCTATATTGCCCCGCTGGCAGCTTTTTGGGGTTTATACCAGGGAGGCATCTGGTCATTCAGTGGGATCTATGTTGCCTTCGTGCTGATTCCCTTACTGGAAATTGTGGGTCCTAAACCAACGGACAATTTTTCACCGGAGGAAGAGTCGAAGCGAGGCGTCTCGGTCTTTTTTGACATCCTGCTCTATCTGAATGTTCCCCTCCTCTGGGGGCTGATCATTTATTATTTTGAGCGGCTGGGCGCACACGCGGCCGGCGGCGGCACGCTGGCTGCCTATGAGATCGTGGGGATGACCTGCAGCGTGGGAATTATAGTGGGCACCATCGGGATTAACGTGGCGCACGAACTGGGGCACCGCCATCATCCTTTTGACCAGTTCATGGCGCGGGTGCTGCTGCTCTCGGCGCTGTACCTGCATTTCAACATCGAGCATAACCGCGGGCACCATAAGAACGTGGCGACGGATGAGGATCCGGCCTCGGCCCGCTATGGGGAGTCGGTGTATGCTTTCTGGTTCCGTTCGGTGACCGGCGGGTATCTCAACGCCTGGCGGCTGGAGCGGGAGCGGCTGGAACGGCAAAACCTGCCGGTATGGAACTGGCGCAATGAGATGATGCGTTTTACTTTTTTTGAAATCGCGTATCTGCTGACGGTAGGTTTACTGTACGGCTGGTGGATGACCGGTTTTGCGGTAGCTATCGCCGTCTTTGGTTTCCTGCTGTTGGAGAGCGTCAACTATATTGAGCATTACGGCCTGCGCCGGCAAAAGCTGCCCTCGGGGCGATACGAGCCGGTCAAGCCCTGGCATTCCTGGAATTCCAACCACGAGGTGGGACGTATTTTTCTCTACGAACTGACCCGGCACTCGGACCACCACTATAAAGCGACGCGTAAGTACCAGGTGCTGCGGCATTTTGAAGAGAGCCCGCAGCTGCCGTTCGGGTATCCGACTTCGATTATTCTTTCATTGGCGCCGCCGCTGTGGTTTGGGGTGATGAACAGGCGGGTGCCCAAAGAAGTGGAAGCCTGAATTTTAGGTCATTCGGGAGTTGTTTTTTGCTTCCCAGTCTAATTGCCATCGCGGCGCTGAGCGCAGGGTTCCATTCCCGTGAATTGTAAATTACCGCGATATCGAAATGGGGCTTGGTTCTGATAAAAACTTATTTGCTTCCGAGCGTTTTTCCCGGAGGTTCAACTTTATAAAGGGCTGCGATCAGTTCGGGTTGCGGATGCAGACCAAATTTATCCTTGCGAATACTGGCTTTTGAAAAGATTCCCGGCTTCCCTTCCAATGCCCGGCTGGTGACCTCAAACATGTCATCGTTGTAGCCTTTGGGAATATCATATACCTCGGTCAGGTAGATCAGCAATTTTCGAAGGCTTTCCACCTGTTCATCGGTATATCGGTGATAATAAACGTACCCCCTGTACGGCATCTCATATTCAATCACCTCTTCACGGGGAACGATGATCCTGCCCTCCCAAGGCGGGCTGAACGTTCCATCTTCATTCTTCCCCTCCTGAATCATTTCCGAACATACCGGGCACAAGGGCTCTTGCGCTGCGAGTGATAGACCGGCAATCAGAAAAAGGCTGGAAAGCCAGTAGCTGTAGGAAGGCCATATACTTCGAAATCGTTTCATTTGCCAGATTTATTTGTTGGTAAAGGTTCTAAACGGGGGAATTCATAAGGCCATATCCTTCAGTATTCCCAATCGATACCATAGTATTTCAGTTCCTCTCTGGTGAGCCGGTAAAGGTAGCCGAGTTCTATTTCCCGGATGGGGAAGTTCCATATGATGACCTCGTTTTCCGTACGGGTAGCAATTTTTCTGCCGTCGGGCGACCAGGCAAGGCCAATAATGTCTTCGCGGTCTTCCGCTTGAGTGATTTCATAGAGTAGCGCTCCGGTGTGGCTATCCCATACTTTGGCGCTATTGTAATAATCTCCGGCTGTCAGAAGACCATAAGACATCCTTGGCGCCATAATTACTTTTTTAGGTTATAGTCAGCATTTTGCCTGGTTCCGGGAAGTCAAGATCCCAAACAACGATTTCGACATAACCAGAAGCACCACCGGGAATATTAACCTTTGTAATAAGCTTTGACTTGTCCGGTGATAAGTCTATTGCCAAAATATAGGTCCGTTCCGGATATTCAATTAAGCGTTGACTGCTGCCGTTCAGGTCCCACATACGGATTTCATGATCTGCTGCGGTAAGTATATGGTTATCATCCGCTGACCAGGCTATATAGTTCAAATCTTCTTCAGCGTCCAGGGTGAGGGTGGCTTGCCACTTCCCCTGTTGTTTTTCCCAGATGATGATGGTTTCGTCATAGGATCCGGTGGCGATTTTTTTACCATCCGTTGACCATGCGACGGACATTACTGTTCCGTCATGTCCTTTTAGGGTATCAACCGGAGTTCCCGTTTCGGCCTCCCAAATAACCGCTGTGTCATCTGTCGAGCCGGTGAGGATTTTACTTCCGTCGGGTGACCAGGTCAGTGTTTTTACGGAGCCTGTATGCCCTTCCAGCGTGTCTAATAATCGACCGGATTTAACCTCCCATATTAAAACGCCGTCATCCCGGTTACTCGAGATAATCCGCCTGCCATCGGGTGACCAGGCAAGGGGTGCTGTTTCGTATGCACTTTCAATGGACTTTTGTAATGGTATTTTATTTTTCCATTGCCAGACTTTTGCCGTGTTGTCATGAGCGCCGGTGACAATTTTTGTGCCGTCGGGTGACCAATCCGCCGAGAGAACATAGCCTTTATGCCCCATCAGGGCGCCGGTTTGATTACCTGTTCTCGTATTCCAGAGCAAGGTTGTGCTATCAAAAGAAGCCGTCAGGAAAGTATTGCCATCGGGCGACCAGGCCACGGACAACACCCTGTTTCGGTGTCCAAGCAATTTGCGCAGGGGCTTTCCCGATTTAACTTCCCATATAGTAGCCGTACTGTCAGAAGATCCGGATACAAATTTCTCTCCATCCGGCGACCAGGAAACGGACCCCACGTAATGGGGATAATTAACTGCCCCATCGGTAAGTGGTGGATATAGTCGGAATCTCCCAGGAAATTTTGGTAAAAAATACTGTTACCCGAAGAATCCTGCAGAAAGTCGCGAATGGCATCTGCGTTTTCCGGAGTAGGTGATAATTGATAAGAGTGGATAGCCAGATTCAGCGCGATGGTATGATCTTCCGTATATTTTTGCCGGGCGGTAGCGGACAGGGCAGCGCCCGTGGCCCGAATGGTTTCAATTTCTGCCTTTCGGGTTTGGCGGAAAGCCTCCTGCCGGGCCGCCGCTTCATTCTTTCGCTGTTGCTCAATGCGGTCAAAGATATCTTCAATCTTTCGACTCACCTGGCTGGAGAGCCTGTTGTCGCAGTTTTGAGCGCTGAGGTATAGCCGCAAGGCTTCTTTTAAGGGAGGCTGCGGTTTTACCAGTAAAGCGTCTGCCTTGCTCATCATTTCCTGGCAATCCGGGCGTATTGGCGCCTCCTGACCGGAGACCGAGAACGGTACGGCCAGCATCAAAATTATGAAAAGAGGTAGTTTCATCGGTTCAATGTGGGTTTGGTGGGTTCCTCTGAGGACAGCATTGGGGTTATGGAGTCAATTTTACTTTCGACATAATTGTCGGGCAGGCTGTCTTGCAGGGTGGTCAGTCGAAAATACCGAGCAAATTCGTACTCCATCTTTGCGTACTCCAGGGAGTTGAGCGCCAGATAGCCATCCGCCCTTTTCACAATTTCGTTGTAACGGGCTTCCTGCAACTGGCGAAGGTTGGCTTCGGCCACCTGCCGGGTGGAATCGGCTCGCACCTGCGCTTCCACTGCCTCCAGCCGGTTTTCTTCCGCTTCGAAGTAGAAAAAACCGGCTAAACACAGCGACGCCGAGGAAGACCACGGCTGCCGCTCCCGCAATCAGGGTCAGGCGCCGCTCCCGCCGCCGTCGCTGGACATGATACGTCCGGCTTTTTTCGAAAAACTCCCGTAAGGCCTCCGGCAGGCGCTCCGTATTCAGCGACTGGCCCACCAGCTCGATCTCACCGATGCTGAGGTATTCCTGTTTTTGCTCTTTCGGACTGGAAGCCTCCCGGAAGCGCTTGATCTTGTTGCGGATAGTAGTGGTGGCTTCGCGGCGCCGCAACTCGTCGGCGTTGAACTTGGAGAAGATTCGTTCCGCCAGGCGATCGTGCATGATCTCGAAGCGCTCGGCCTCGGTTTTGGCGAAGCGCAGGCGGTTGAGGATGCGGCTCTCCTGGCCGGCGAAGGCGTCGAGGCAGGCCTGAACGACTGGCAGTGGCGCGGCGGCTTTACCTAATTGCAGTTCCTGATAGATTTCCTCGGCGCTGCGGTTCTGTTTGGTGCCCTGTGAGGTAACCATCTGGAAGAGCACCTGCAGGGGGAGTTTATCGTCGGCAAGGTTGGCCTGTCCGGAAAATTGCGCCCGCACTTTTTCCGAGACCTGCTCCACCTGCCGGTCGAGGAAGTCGGAGAGCACGTCGGCCAGCTTGTTATCGCCCACCAGTTCTTTATCTATGAGTATATGGTTACGCTCACCCGCTCGTTCGCGGTCCTCTTGGTAAAGGCGATCGAGGTATACCTGCAAGGTGGTCAGGTCCACCTCACCCCGTTCGTCGGTGAGGTTTTGGAGGATTTGCGGGGCAGCGCCGTTTTCCAGGCGGAACTCGGGCCAGCCCGGATAGCTTGCTCCAAGAATACCCTCCACGACCTGCAGGAGCTGTTCCCGCCGCATCTTCTCTACCCGGAAGCGGTATTCGAAAAGGAAGGGCAGCTGATGTTCGTAGCGGTAGAAATGGGCGATATATTCTTCCCGCGTGACGATGATAATTTTACAAAAAAGGTCTTCCGAAAACAGGTCAAGGTCTTGCAAGGTCTGGAAGAATTCATCCTGCTCCCGGCGATCACCCAGGGTGAAGACCTCTTCGAACTGATCGAGGATGAGGTAAATGGGCACATAGGACAGGTGAAAAAGCGCTTTGATTAAATCGCGGAGGGTATCGAATTGCTCCGGTTCCGGAGCCGGTTCGTCAGGATACCACTCCATTTGTTGCTGGCGGTGTTCCTCGAAGCGTTCCAGATAACGGCGGTAGAGCTCATCGTGGATAGGGGTGAGAAAATCGTCCTGCCGCCGGATGAGTACGGGCAGCCAGTCGCGCGGCGAAAACATGCTCTGCAAGCCGCACTGTATGAGACTGGTCTTGCCGGTGCCCGAAGCGCCGTAGACCATCATAAATTTGGAGCGCATCAGGGCGTCGTAAAGCTGGCGCGTTTCCACGTCCCGCCCGAAGTAGTAGCGAATATCCTCCTTGTCGTAGGCGCGCAGGAGTTTGAAGGGACTGAGAGCAGGAATGCTTGTTGACATATGATTTGAGGTTCAAAGTGTTTTTGTAGTCGTTTTTATGGTTTTGCTTTGGATCTGTAATTTTTTCGCGGTGGTTCTGCCAGGTGTTGCTCCGCTACCCCCCACTTCTGCGGTTCTGCGGTTCGTCTGTTCTGCGGTTTTGCGGTTCATCCCCACCCAGGTTTGGTCGGGTAAATGTTCTGCGGTTCCCTCGTTGTTCTGTCCCGGTTCTGCCAGGTGTTGCCCCGCTATCCCCACTTCTGCGGTTCTGCGGTTTCTCTGTTCGTCTGTTCTGCGGTTCTTCTGTTCTTCTGTTCTACGGTTCCTCCCCTCCCCCTTCCTTCCCCGGCAGGTCACTTTCCAGTTGCTGCAGTTGTTCGTAGATGGGTTCGAAGCGTTCCGCCGTTGCCGGTTCTACTTCCAGGTGTTCGGGCAAGACGGCGCCATAAGGGTCGATGACCAGTTCATTATCCTGTTCGAAGGCGTAGTGATGATTGATGTCATTATCGATGTAATGGAACACGTATTTTTTGTCGAAGTCGTCGCCCTCGCAATAGTCCAATGCGAAAACAGAAGGATAATTACCGGTATTCTTGCCGATGAAGGAGCTACGGTCAATGTAGAAAGGCGACAGATTGATGGCGCTGGTCAGGGTATCCTCCTGCTGTCCGCGAGCGGTCAGGAGCAGGCAGTAATTGTCGGTAGCCGTCTCCAGGGGAGTGGTCGCGGTCTGCAACTGGCTGAAGGCAGCATGTAGCGAGATCGTATAGTGCGAATAAGGCCGTTCGGCGTTCAGGTTGCGGATTTTATCTACTACAATAGAGCGAACAGTATGTAATTTGTACTGCGTCAGGAACAGGGCGGCTTTCAGAAAGCGGGCGTAGACGGCTTCTGCTTCCAGCACCAGCCCTTTGACACCCTCCGGTTTTTCGGTTGCGCGGGACTGCACTAGTTCTTCCAGTCTTTCCTTCCATCGTCAGGGTCTGGTAAAATTGCCTGGAAAAAATCCGGGCCGCTTCATCGCCGATCTTGCGGCTGGTGGCGATGACGGCGACGATGCCGGCCGCGTGCAGGCTTTTCACCTGCCCGAGGGTGGCGCAGCCGTTTAAAAAGACCAATTGCAGTGGATTCCACCGGCCGTCAGGTGCTTTGTTGAGTCCGAATAATTCTGTGATTCCCTTGATACTGCCGGCTTCTTCGAGGTACAGGGTTTCGCCGTCGGCGTGGCCGGCGTAGTGGAATAGCTGAATGTCTTTCTCTTTGGAAAAGGTGTTGAAAATGTCATCGATGTTGGCGGCCCGGTTGGATAGAATTTCGTACAGGCCCCGCTCTTTCAGCGGAGAAAGGATTTTCTCAAGATCGCGGATTTCTTTCACTAACTCGGGTAAAGGTGCGCTGTGCGTATGGGCACAGGCTAGGAACATTCGGCTCATAAGCTGGGGTGTAATTGAATGGTCGCCGGGGATTTAAATTTTTATAATTTAAGAAATCAACGACGAGAAGTGGAGCAGCCAATGTGAAAATTTATCCCAAAGGGCGACCTGTTTGAAGCAGCTAATTTTTGAAACAAATATTACTTATTGAAACATATTGATTTGACCGTTCCTGCGCATGCCCTCTTCGGAAGAGGAGCTATTGTAGGCGTAGGTTTCCCAGTCTGGGGTGTAATCGTCATCAGCCTGATTCCCCCAAACATCCCACTCCTTTCTTTTTCCTCTGGCGAACAGTTCCAGGTATGGTCCTGGGCTGCAGGCCTCGATGATGGCGTATTGTTCTTCCGGTTTTCTCGAATGTTCTTGCTTTCTAGACTTAATAATATTGACTTGTGACCGGCCTGGTTTTAAAGTTCGCATTTTTCCCCGGACGCCAAACAGGAGAATTTCAGTTGTATTTCTAAAGTAGAAGCCTACTCCCCGGCCGTCAGGACCACCATCTTTTCTGATCTTATGCCAAATAATATTGGTCTTGTATTCGAAGCCCCAGGCTTTCATAACTTCCAAGCCATCGGGAAGTAAGGCGTTAGGAACCCACAAATAAAGATGACTTTTTTCTGCGGCCGTTTCGTGGACGGGAATCGCTTTAATTTCATCAAGACTTAAGGTTTCGTAACGATTTAGCCGCTTGTGTTCAGGTGCCACTTTTCCCGTCCGGTTGCTAAATCGCCACGGCGGATCGGCGAGAAAGGTGGCGTATTTTTTGTTCTTTTGTAAAGAGGATAGAAAGTCCTCCGAAATGCTATGTGCGTTACTTTCATTCATGAAACTTCGGTAAGTTTGTCACGTAAAAAATTTAAGATAACCTTTTATTTTTAAGAGAACAAAGTGAAAGAATTCTAATTATTTTTATCCAAACACAAAATTTGAAATTTTTTGATTCACAGTCAAGTTTATCAACTCTTTAATTTACCACGACCTGGCAGAATTACATTCCTGAAAACATTGAGAAACTTTACGAGATTATCGATTATCATCATGCCGCAGCGATTCTTGCAAATGAGTTCCCTGAAGAATTCGAAGATATTTGCACCGCTCTGTCAGAATTCAGTTTTACATTGGATGACTTAAAGGCTCCAGGAGGCAGCGAAAGTGCTATTCCCAAGAAGTTTTCAAATATTTTAAGGCCGCGAGGATGGAAGGAAGATCAGTTAACTTCAAAACATTTAGTTGATGAGGAAGTAATTAGTCACGATTCCCATAAAGTTGATTACTTGAAAGGAAGAGTCGCTCTGGATCTTGAGTGGAACAGTAAAGACCAAACCTATGACAGAGATTTATACGCTTTCCGGGCTTTCTTTGATTACAATAAGATAAGCGTCGGTGTTCTTATAACCAGAAGCAATCAACTGGATCCACTTTTTAGGAGAGAAACCTATATCAACAGTTATGGCAAGGAGGCTCCATTGATAAGGAAATACGGCGCCAGCACAACTCATATGGGAAAATTGATTCCAAGGTTAGAGGCTGGGAGAAACGGAGGATGTCCCGTTTTGGTTTTCGGCATCACTCCAAACCTAATGGGATAACCAAAAGCATGGAAGAAATCGAGCCGCCGAAAACAGGCGTGGTTCGTCACCGGGAGACCGGAAAGCCCGAAGTCACTACTAGGAAAACTAAAATAAGGACCTCACCCCACTATCTCGTCATCCTCCCCCCTGCACCATTGCCCGCACTAGCAGCGCCACCCCAAACACGATCAGCGCGATCCCCGAAATGCGGCGAACCCACAGCAGATGAATCGGCCGCAGCACCTGCCGGATGCGTTTGGCGGAGAGTACTTTGAGGACGTCGGTCAGCATAACGGTGCCCATAGCGGCGCTGAAGAAGAGAATGGCATCGTTGCCGTACAATTTGTTTTTGATAATGACTGTACTCATCAGGCCCAGCCAGAAGAAGATGGTGAAAGGGTTGACGGCGTTGAGAAGAAAGCCCTTGAACCAGAGGGAGAGGTAGGCGGAGGTGCGCTTTGTCTGTGGAAGCCTGTAATGCTTGAAAGGCGGATTTCTGAGCAGGGCCGCCAGGCCGAAGATGACCAGGATGATACTGCCGCCGATACCGAGGTAGACGGAGAAGTTTTCCCACTGTGTAATGCGGCTGATCAGAGAGACGCCCCAGTATACAGCGAGAATATAAAAGAGGTCGCTAAGCCATACGCCTAAGCCCACCGTAATGCCGGCCCGGAACCCCTGTTCCACACCGGTTTGTACCAGGGCAAAGAAGATGGGGCCGATCATGAAGCACAGGATCAGTCCTACCTTGATGCCGTCAAATAATAAATTCATCTGAGTTAATCTCTTGCTTCGACAGCGATTCGCGTACGAAGTTTTCCCACTCCCGGAATTGTTCCTTTTTCATCACGCGGGGAAATTTGTTTTGCCCGCCCAGTTTGCCCTGTCGCTCCTGCCATTTATAGAAAAGAACAACGGGAATGACCTGTACTGAAATTTCACGAAGAACGTGTTGGCGTTCGGTATCGTAGTCGTCATTTACCTCCCGCAGTTTTTGGTCGAGCAGCTGTTTTACTTTTTCTGCATCGGCCAGCGGTTCACTACCTATATACCATTTGTGGCCGTAAAAGTTGCCCGACTGCACTGGGGCGACGGTAAATTCGCGAATAACGACATCCAGTTCTTTTTCCACATATTGTACCCCCTCGTTCATATTATCGACGGAGAGGTGCTCACCGCAGATGCTCAGGTAGTGTTTGGTACGGCCGGTGATGATAATTTCCGAACGTTCCAGATCAGTGAAGCGGACAGTGTCGCCGATGAGGTAGCGCCAGGCGCCCGCACAGGTGCTGAGGACGAGCGCGTAATCCTGCCCTTCTTCGACCTCATCGATCGACAGAACCTTCGGTACGCCGGTGATATTGCCGTCCACATCAAAGCAATCAGAGGGAAAAGGGATGAATTCGTAGAAAATCCCGTTGCTTAGCAGCAGTTTCATGGCGCGGGTTTCGGGGCGCTCCTGGTAGGCGATGAAGCCTTCGGAAGCCAGGTAGGAATCCATGTAAATGAGCGGGTGGGCCAGCAGCTTTTCGAATCCCTTCTTCAGCGGTTCGAAATGAATACCGCCGTGGACGCAGACCCGCAGGTTGGGCCAGATGTCATGGATGGTGTCCAGCTGATAGTGCTTAATGATACGCTCCATCATCAGTTGCAGCCAGGAGGGAATACCGACCAGGAAGCCGACATCCCACTCAGGGGCTCGTTTGACGATTTCGTTAATGCGGTCGTTCCAGTCGTTGATTCTGGAAATTTTGGCGCCAGGTTTATAATAGGGGCGCAGCCAGAAGGGTGGTTTGCTGGCGTTGATGCCACTGAGGTCGCCGACGAAGAAACCGCCCTGATCCTTGAGGTCGCTGGAGCCGCCCAGCATCATCATATCCTTTGTGTACAAATTGGGATCAATGTCAAAATTGGATAGGGCGAAGAACATCTTCATGCCGGCGCGGCGCATGGCGCGCGACATATCTTCAGTGATGGGAATGTTTTTGCTCGGCGCTCCCGAAGTGCCGGAACTCAGCGCGAAATGCTTGACCCTGCCCCGCCAGGTGACGTTTTCAACCTTGTTGAGCGTCATGTGCCACCAGCGTTCAAACATCAGGTTGTAATCGTGAATGGGCACTTTTTCCTGGTAGTCACGAATCAGGTCGCTCGAGCGTAGCAGGCCCTTGAAATCGTAATATTGCCCGAAGGCCGTATGGTGCGACTTTTTGAGCAAGCGCCGCAAAGTACGGCGCTGATGTTGAATGGGGGGCGCCGTCTCTCTGATGTCCGAGATCTTGTCTCCCAGCGAGAGCGTTCGCTTGATCAAGTTTCCGAAAATGGGCATACTGTCCGTTTTATCCGAGGACCTTACTTTCTCAAGAGTAAGTTAGTTAAAAAGGATTCCCTTGTCAACTGGTGCGCCTATCCGTAGATGGTAGCGACCAGCTGCCGGCTGCCGCCTCTGTTGCGAAATTCACACAGGTAAATTCCCTGCCAGGTGCCGAAATTGAATTTACCCCTGCTGATGGGGATGGAAACAGAGGAACCGACCATGCTCGCTTTGATATGAGCAGGCATATCGTCGGGGCCTTCCACCGTGTGGGTCAGCTCAGGCATATTCTCCGGCACCAGCTTACTGTACACCGTTTCGAAATCCGTGAGTACTGAAGGGTCCGCATTCTCATTGATAGCCAGGCCGGCAGAGGTGTGTTTGATAAACAATTGCAACATCCCCTGATCCGGTAAAGGGGGAAGAGACTGCATCACTTCGTGGGTGATCAAATGAAAACCACGGGGGTATGGAGGTAGAGAAAATTCTTTCTGAAGTATCATCTTTTTTCTTGATATTTTGCCGAAAGGCAAGTAACCGAATTCCGGTTCTTTGCATTTCTGCCGCAAAAATAGTCCTTCTTTGATTAATTTTTGGACCGGGATTGAAAGGAAAGCCATACCATCGATGGACCAGGATAGGCGCCCGGACAGGTTTATTTTCACTTTAAACCTTACCAGACCTCAAATGCAAATGCTATCGAAGGCGAAAACACGGAAGATACTCCGGCCTTGCGGTTCTCCCGGTCACCCATACTTTTTGGTAAAACTTAGTACACTGTCAAATAAGTAACTTTCCGTTTTGACAGTGTACTTAGCTTGTTGGGAGTTTGCCCGTACGCTTTTAACGCTTACCATATTCCGGGCATTTGATATCGCCGAAATAGTACAGCAGGCCGACGCCGAAAGTCAGGTAGGAGTCTTTGGTCGTGCTGTCGCCGCGTTGAGTACCCCGCTGCCCGATTGCGCCGTCATTGACACCGGGAATGGGGATAGAACGATCGGAAAGAGCGGCAGCGAGTTCACCCCGTTGGCGAAGGAGGTCATCTTTATCGGGGTAGGTGGTGCTTACGTCGTCGAGGTAATCGGTGAAGGTACTGCGGGAAGCGATTTCGAAATTGAGGCTCCACTCGTAACTGAGATCTACCTTAAAACCTCCCCCGATAACAACACCGGCGCTGAATCCGTAGTACTCTTCTCCCTTAAACTGCCCTTCCGTACCCAGGGGGCGAAGCTCCACCAGCTCGTCCCGGTATTCGGCTTTCGGATTGAAATGGAAAATGCTGATACCGGCAAAAAGATAAGGGGTAAAAAATTCGTCGGTGCTACCATGGGTATAGGGCAGAAAGTTGAACTCCAGCTGAGCGGTTCCGTCGAGGATGGTGGACTGAAAGCTGAGGTTACGCGCCCGTTCGTAAACGTTATTGGAAACGGCGTCATCACCGCGAACCAGCCCGTAGTTGGCCGAGAATTTAAACCCGACGCGCTTGTTGAAGTTATAACGGCCGATGAGGCCACCGGCGTATCCGGGAAGGCTCAGATCAAAGTTTGTGTTCAGATCGCCGAAATAATAGGTTCCACCTATCCAGGCGCCCAGCTCCCAGCCCTCCTGAGCCTTGGAGAGCGGAAGTAAACTTAACGAGGCTAGCAATATGATGATAATCTGTTTCACCGTTTTTTGGAATTTGATCGCTGTGTTCATGAGATGATAAGAAATTCCATAGTAAATACATAGCTGACCTGAATCGCTCAAATCAACGCTGCTTCCCTATAACGGTCAAAGTTCGGCTTGTGGTATTCCGGGAAGGAAGATAATAGGTAGAGGGTAGAGGCAAGGTATGCATTCCTCTACCCTCTACCCCTACAATCCGGCTTTCGCCGAAATTTCCAACATGCGGTCGATGCTGGCGCGGCCCTGCTCGATGACCCAGTCTTCAAGCGTAATTTCGGGCGTTTCGTACTTCATAGCGATGTAAAGCTTTTCCAGCGTGTTGCGGCGCATGTACGGGCATTCGTTGCAGGCGCAGGTGTTGTTCGGCGGCGCAGGAATAAAGGTTTTCTCCGGCGAGGCCTTCTGCATCTGGTGAATGATGCCCGATTCGGTGGCCACAATGAATTCTGTGGCCTCGTTCTCTTTGGTGTAGTTGAGCAGTTTGCTGGTGGAGCCGATAAAGTCAGCCTTTTCCAGAATATGTGCTTCACATTCCGGGTGAGCGATGAATTTGGCTTCCGGATGACGCAGCATCAGTTTGGTGATTTTCTCATCCGAAAAGATTTCGTGCACCATGCAAGTGCCGTTCCAGAGCACCATATCGCGGCCGGTTTTCTTTTCGAGGTACTTGCCCAGGTTGCGGTCCGGGGCGAAAATGATCTTTTTGTCTTCGGGAATACTTTCGATGACCTTTACCGCATTGGAAGAGGTGCAGCAGATGTCGGTCATCGTTTTCAGCTCTGCCGTGCAGTTGATATAGCTGACCACGACGTGATCGGGGTATTTTTCTTTAAACTTCCGGAAAAGCGGTGCGGGCGCTGAGTCGGCCAACGAACAGCCGGCTTTCAGGTCGGGCAGTAACACTTTCTTACCGGGCGACAGCATCTTAGCGGTTTCCGCCATAAAATGAACCCCGGCAAAAACGATGATGTCGGCCTCAGTTTCGGCGGCCTGCTGCGACAGACCCAGGCTGTCGCCAATGTAATCGGCAATGTCCTGTATATCGGCCTCCTGATAGTAGTGGGCCAGAATGATGGCGTTTTTTTCCTTTTTCAGTTTTTCAATCTCCTCAAAGAGATCGAGCGTAGGGTCTATCTCCAGATCGAGAAAACCATTGCGCTCCAGGTTTCTTTTTGCTACGGCTACGGCACTCATAGACTGCGATTTATGGTCATTTTGGTTACAGTACTTGAATATTTTCAAGTTACCAGATGAACACAAAATTAAGAAAAAAGTTTACTTAGTTTAGGTTTTAAACTAAGCTCTTTCAACATTGAGACGTAAGGTATCGGAAGAAGTCACGGAAATCCTGACTCTGCCAGCCTACATGACAGCCCCTTACGCCCCTACTTTCCCGCATATAACAAAAAGATTGCAGGTCTTTTGTGCAGATCCGGAATTGTCGTTTTCCGCCACTCCTGGATCGTCTTCGTCCGAATGTACTCTTCGGGATTGGTCAGGTCGGCGGCGATGCAGAAGCGAACGCCGGGCGATAGCGTACTCAGGGCGGTTTCGATAAGCTGAGTGTTGCGGTAAGGCGTTTCGATGAAGAGCTGGGTTTGCTGAAAGCGGCTCGATAATTGCTCCAGCTTTTTGAGTTCTTTGGCCAGCTGATTGCGATTGGGCGGCAGGTAGCCCTGAAAGCAAAACTGCTGACCGTTCATCCCGGAAGCCATCAGCGCCAGCAGCAGACTGGAGGGGCCTACCAGTGGTACGACTTCCATGCCCTTGCGATGCGCGAGCTGTACGATGCGGGCGCCGGGATCTGCTACCCCCGGGGCGCCGGCTTCCGAAAGCAGCCCGATATCGTGACCGCTGTCGGCCGGATCGAGAAAGGTATTAACCGCTTCCGGCGGCGTGCGCTTGTTGAGCTCAAAAAAGGTGAGCGCGTCAAAAGGCTTTACCGGTTCAGTACGCTTGATAAAGTGCCGGGCCGTCTTGGCGCGTTCGGCAATAAAATAGTCCAGCCGGTGCAGGATGTCGATGACATACCGGGGCAGCGTGTATTCGGCGCCTTCGCCGAGCGGGGCGGGGATAAGATAGAGTTTTCCTTTTGTAGCCATGCGACAAAAATAAGGAAGTACCCGGACAAAAGCCGAATCGTTACGCTCACCCGGGTTAGCCACGTTTTCCACGGTCTGTGGAAAAAGAGTTACCCGCTTTTACGGAACTAGTTAAATAAAAGAATTATTTTTGACTGATTGTCAACCTGGGAAGATTCGCAAACGAATGACCGCAAACGCCGACTACAATACCTACACTATAAGACTTCCGCAGTTCGAAGGCCCCTTCGATCTGTTGCTTTTTTTTATCGAGCGCGATGAGCTGGATATTCACGATATTCCCATCGCCAAAATTACCGACGAATTTCTTTCCTATATCCGCCAGATGGAACGGATGAACATCGACCTGGCCAGTGAATTCATCCTCGTGGCGGCTACCCTTTGTCGCATCAAAGCCAAAATGCTGCTGCCGCGCAAACCGCTCGATGAAGAAGGTAACGAAATCGATCCTCGCGAAGAACTGGTGGAGCGCCTGCTCGAATACAAACGATACAAAAGCGTGCTGGCCGAGATGCGCACCCTGGAAGAGCAACGCGGCCGCCAACGCTACCGCGGCAATGTCTCCAAAGAACTTCGCCAAATCGCCGAACAAGCCCTGGTCGACGCCGAACTGGAGTCGCTCACCCTCTACCGGCTCATGAAGGCTTTCGAACGGGTCATGGAAAAGTTTGAGTACGAACACCCGGAGTCAGTCCACCAGATCATACAGTTCAGCTATACCATAGAAGATCAACAACTGCACATCATCGCCCAGGTCCGGCAGAAACAACAGGTAAGTTTCAAGTCCATCTTCGGCGCCTGCCGCAACCGCATCCACGCCATCGTCACCTTCCTCGCCATGCTCGAACTCATCAACATGCAGAAAATCGAAATCATCGCCGGCGGCGGCTCCAATAACTTCTGGCTCAAGGAAATTGAGGGTTGAATAGCCATCGACAATCCTGACTTTAAAAAAAGGGCCGTGCCAAAGCACAGCCGTCAAATTTATAGGGCTACAGTAATAGGATGCGATAATGAGATTGATTTACACTGTCACACTATTCCCGCAAAAAAGAAAAAGACCAGGGTTGGGCCGGGCGACGCAACCCTGATCGGAAAGCGACTTTAGATTGCAGGAAAGGTTTTGCATCATATTGAGATGATGACAGCAAGAAATCGATACCTACAAAGGAAATGCATAAAGATGAACTGAAAATTAATAGAAGGTTAAGGCTTCTTTAAGAACGGCACTTAGTCTGAAGCCGACGGTCGATAGTCCGCAATGCGAGGCTTTAACCCGGATTATTCATGGGTTCTTCGTCACGAGAAGCCAAAATGGTTGCCAGGC
>CAZWDL010000122.1:0-21800 GCA_964632995.1 uncultured Saprospiraceae bacterium | reverse complement strand
ATGAGCAGGTCTGACTGTTCGGTTTTGGTGGGCAAGCCGGTAGACGGGCCGCCGCGCTGAACATCGATAATGACCAGCGGAAGTTCGAGCATAACGGCCAGCCCGGCCGCTTCGCCTTTCAGCGCCAGGCCCGGTCCTGAGGTTCCCGTCACCGCCAGGCTGCCGCCGTAAGCGGCGCCGATGGCCGCACAGATGGCCGCAATTTCATCTTCGGCCTGAAAAGTACGCACGCCAAAATTCTTGTGCCGGGAAAGGCCGTGCAGGATGTCCGATGCCGGCGTAATGGGGTAACTGCCGTAGAATAGCGGAAGGCCCGATTTGCGGGAGGCTGTGATCAGGCCGATGACCAGCGCCTGATTGCCCATGATATTACGGTAAGTACCCTTTTCCATGGGCGCCGGCGCCACCTTGATGCTGTGCGCGAAGGTGTCGGTATTTTCCCCGTAGTGATAGCCGGCCTTCAGCACTTCGATGTTGGCTTCCATGATATCCGGCTTTTTGCGGAATTTGCGCTTCAGAAAAGCAATGGTGGATTCCGGAGTGCGGTTATATCGCCAGTAGAGAAAACCCAGTACAAACATGTTCTTGCAGCGGTCTTTATCTTTTGAACCGAGCGGCGAATCCTTGAGCGTCTCCCGCGTGAGCTTGGTGATGGGAATCTCTATGACCTCATAGCCATCGAGGCTGTCGTCTTCCAGTGGGTTGGCGTTTGTATCATAATTGGCCAGCCGCAGGTTTTTTTTGTCAAAACCATCCGTGTTGGCGATGATGGCGCCACCGGGCTCTAAGCGGTTGAGATTGACTTTAAGGGCGGCGGCGTTCATGGCCACCAGCACGTCGTAGCTGTCGCCCGGGGTGAAAACCTGGCGGCTGCCGAACTGAAGCTGAAAACCCGAGACGCCGGGCAGTGTTCCCTGCGGGGCCCGGATTTCGGCGGGGAAATCCGGGAAGGTCGACAGGTCGGTTCCCGTTAGCGCCGTATTATCGGTAAATAAGCTTCCGGTGAGCTGCATCCCATCGCCCGAATCACCGGCAAACTTGATCGTTACTTCTTCTCTGACCTCGGTAGTCTTATGCATGTTTTTTCGTCTCTTTTTTGCAATGCAAGGTTAGTGTCGTGATAATCGTACAAATTTATCTTTTATTGGTTTCAAAAACCAATCTACCCTCTCCCCCTTCTCTGTTTTTTTATAAAGCAAGGCGCCTTTTGGTCAAAACAAAAAAATCACGCCGTACCGTTCCCCGGCGGAGGGGTATACCTCATTTTAGCTATTTCAGTGCGTTGGTTACGGTGTTCCTTTAGTCTGCCTGTCTGTTTGAAGGAATTTACTGCTGCCGGGCAATACATCGAACAAATGGATACACTTTGGTTTTAAAAAGTAGAGCTTAAGAAAAAAATAATTGAATTATATGGCACTGCTGACTAAGAAACAATTTGAAGAACTGGCAAGTTTTCACGGCGCGCATTGCGCGTCAATCTATATGCCGACTCAACGAGCCGGCGAAGAAGTGATCGAAGGCCAGTACCGGATCGTTTTCGAAAAACACCTGCGCGAAGTGCGGGATAAACTAAAAAACTACGGCTTGTCGGTCCGTGAAACAGAAGAGTTCCTCGCACCCGGATGGGAATTGGCGGAAAATTCCGGATTCTGGCGCAAGCAGTCGGATGGCCTGGCGGTTTTTATCAATAAAGACGGCCTTTCCTATTATGCCATGCCGCTGCGCTTTGAGGATTACAACTACGTCGCCGACCACTACTACGTCAAACCTATGATACCTTATTTTAATGAAAGTGGTCGTTTTTTCATACTAGGATTGACGCTTCACGGCGCCCAGTTCTACGAAGCTACTCCCCATACGATCACGGAAGTTTTTGTGGAAGACCTCACACCGGCACGACTGGAGGAAGTGGTTGGATACGATTACGAAGAAAAATCGCTGCAATGGCGCAGCCACCGCGGCGGTGATCCCGGTTACGGCGCTATGTTTCACGGTCAGGGAGAACAAACGGACAAACGCAGAGAAGAAGTATTGCAATACCTGCGCGCCATCAATCAGGGAATTATGGACGGCATCCTGTACGATCTGAAAGATCCCCTAGTAGTCGTTTCGCAGGACTTCCTATTCCCCATGTATCAGAAGGCCAATAAATACAAGTACCTGATAGAGGATCATGTAGAGGGCAACCCGAGTCAGATGGAGCCCGCGCTTATTCATGAGAAGGCCTGGGAGAAAGTGCGACCCGTTTTTGAAGAAAAACGCCAGGAAAAGCTCAAACTCTACGAAGAGCTGGCCCATACGGCACGTACCTCAGACGATCTTGATGAAATTGTCCCCGGCGCGATCCACGGCAGGGTAGATACCTTGTTCCTGAAAAACCGGGAAGACGTATACGGCACCTTTGATCAGGGCGCCAACAAGGTGAACATCGATAAGGAAAAAGACATTTCCAACGCCTCGCTGCTAAATATGGCTGCCGCCAAAACCTTCCTGCAGAACGGAACCGTCTATCTGCTCGAACCCGAAGAGATGCCGGTAGAAGTCGCTTTGGCCAATGCCGTATTTCGCTACTGAGCAGCAGAAATGCCTGCCGGATCGTCGTCGATTAGCTGGTAGCTGTTCTTCTTCCAATTGAGAATCATACCAGTGGGGACTGCCAAATCATCCGGATTTGGCAGTCTCTGTATTCTATGCTTTCCCGTGAATGCGATCTCATCGCTTCAATTTAAATGAGTTAACTATGGAAAATGCAGTAGAACGATCCAAAGATTTACTCGACCTGGAGGTTGAGGATATCGAAAGCAAAGATAACGCGCGTGACTACGCCGAAGAACTGCGCAAATTGATTTCTTATCACGACAAGCAGTACTACATCTACGACGACCCCGTCATCGCCGATAAAGAGTACGACCAGTTGTACGATCTGCTGGAAGAGATCGAAGCGGAATGGCCGGACCTGAAAACGAAGAACTCACCCACCCAACGCGTCGGCCCCGAACTGTCATCCGGCGACTTTCCGGAGGTGGAGCACCTCAGTCCCATGCTTTCCCTGGACAACTCTTATGAAAAAGAGGGCTTGAAAGATTTTGACGAGCGGGTCCGGGATAAACTCGGAAAAAAGAATATAGAATACACCGTAGAGCCTAAATTCGACGGCTCGGGTGTTTCCCTGGTCTATGAGTCCGATGAATATCAGCGCGGCGCTACCCGTGGGAATGGTGAGAAAGGGGAGGACATTACGCCCAATTTGCGCACCCTTAATACTATTCCGCTGCGCGTCAGTTTTTCTGAACACGGCATTCACCGGGCAGAAGTACGCGGGGAGGTGCTGATCGGTAAGTCTGAATTTAAAAAGCTCAATAAAAAGCGGGAGGAGGAAGGAAAGTCGCCCTTTGCCAATCCGCGCAACGCCGCAGCCGGCTCCCTGCGCATAAAAGACCCGGGCGTGGTGGCGAAACGGCCCCTGGAACTGCTGGTCTATCAACTGAGCCTGGCCGAAGATGAAGACGGCAATGATTTACTCGGTGATGAGCTGGAAAGCCATCAGGACTGTATCGATTTGCTGCACGAAGTGGGGTTTCAAACTCCCCATGAGCAAATTGAAAAGGTGAAAGGTATTGAAGAGGCTGTGGATATTTGCGATGACTGGAAAGACAAACGCGACGATTTCCCCTTTGAGATAGACGGTTTGGTGATCAAGGTCAACGACATTAGCCAATATGGTAAACTGGGCCTCACCTCTCACCATCCCCGCTGGGCAATGGCTTACAAATTTGAAGCCCGGCAGGCGACAACGACGATCAAGGATGTGGAATTCCAGGTGGGACGGACGGGCGCGGTCACACCGGTAGCCGAGCTGGAACCCGTAGAGGTTAGCGGCGTAACGATCAGTTCGGCCACCCTGCACAACGAAGATTTTATCGAAGCCAAAAACCTGCACTATGGCGATAAGGTGCTCATCGAGCGGGCCGGTGATGTAATTCCTTACGTCGTTAAGCGCGTTGGTGAGAAAAGCGGCCGGGGGCGGCGGAAGATCCGTTTT
Organism: uncultured Saprospiraceae bacterium; assembly: GCA_964632995.1. Taxonomy (GTDB): domain Bacteria; phylum Bacteroidota; class Bacteroidia; order Chitinophagales; family Saprospiraceae; genus CAZWDL01. Next base: position 17,758 of record CAZWDL010000122.1, on the reverse strand, counting down.
CCCGACAAGTGCCCCTCCTGCGGCTCCAAACTGGAACGCCCGGAAGGCGAAGCCATCTGGCGCTGCATGAACGTGAGCTGCCCGGCGCAGGCCAGGGAACGGCTGCAGCATTTTGTGAGCAAAGGCGCCTTGGATGTGGAAGGCCTCGGAGAAGAAACGGTGAATCTTTTTTTCGAGGAAGGCTTAATGAAATCAATCCCCGATATCTTTGACCTGGATTACGATAAAATTCGCGGGATGGAAGGCTTCGGTGAAAAATCGGTGGAGAACCTGAAGGAAGCGGTGGAAGCAGCCAAGGACCGTCCCCTGTACCGCGTCATTTACAGCCTGAGCATTCGCTATGTCGGCAGTGAAACCGCCCGCATACTGGCCAACAGTGTCCATTGCCTGAAAGACTTTTATGACTGGGAAAAGGAGGACTATGAAGAACTGGAGGATATCGGTCCTCGAATGGCGGAGAGCATCCACGCCTTTTTTCAGAAAAAGGAAAACCGCAAGACTATTGAGCAATTGCGCGATGCCGGTGTTAAAACATGTGAGAAGAGCCGGAAACGGGCGGAAGGTTCTCTTAGCGGAAAAACTTTCGTCTTTACCGGCAGCCTCGACAATTTTACCCGTCGCGACGTCAAAGACCTGGTGGAGCGGCTTGGCGGCCGCGCCGTCAGCGGCATTTCTTCTACTGTCGATTACCTGGTTGTAGGAGAGGAGCCGGGATCCAAACTCGATGAAGCCAGGGAAGAAGGCGGTATCGATTTGCTGGAGGAGGATGATTTTTTGGATATGATTCCGGAAGACGAATTATAGAACAAATACAAAACAAACGAAAATACTTATGGGCGGATCATTAAGTTTAGGAAGATATTTTGGAATCAAGGTACAGGTGCACTGGACCTTCTTGCTCATCATCGCCTGGGCTATTTACGTGGGATGGAGCCGCGGCGGGACTGTTGAATCGGTACTGTGGACAATTGCTTTTGTACTGGCGATCTTCGCCTGCGTCGTGCTCCATGAATTCGGCCACTCCCTGACGGCCAAGCGCTACGGGATCAATACCCGGAAAATTACCCTGCTGCCCATCGGCGGCGTGGCCAGCCTGGAACGCATGCCGGAGGACCCCAAACAGGAATTGCTGGTCGCCGTGATGGGACCGGTGGTAAATGTGGTCATCGCTTTTCTACTGTATTTCTTCGTCCGTTCCCAGTTCGATGTTTTCCAAAACCCCGAACAGGCGCAGGAGTTTTTCCAGACGATTAATCAAAATAACTTTCTATTATACCTGTTCATCACTAACGTCCTGCTGGTTGTCTTCAACGCCATCCCCGCCTTCCCGATGGACGGCGGCCGCGTGTTACGCGCCCTGCTTTCGTTCCAAATGGACCGCGTACGCGCCACCCAGATAGCCTCTAACCTCGGACAGATCATCGCCGTTTTCTTTTTCTTCATCGGCTTCGTCTATAATCCCATCCTGATCTTTATCGGATTGTTCGTCTTCTTTGGCGCCTCCAGTGAATACGCCATGATACAGCAAATGTCGGTTTTGAAAGGACACCGGGTGCGCGAAGCCATGATGAGCCAATTTACAACCTTGAACCCGGAGGATAACCTGAAAAAAATCGCCGATATGCTGCTGGCCGGTACGGAACGCCATTTTATCGTGACGCGGGAAGAAAATGAAATCGCCGGCATCCTCTACAACGATTCCATCGTCGATGCTTTTCGAAATAAAAAAACCGACGTCACCGTTGGTGACCTCATGAAAACCGACTTCAAACCCGTCGCCCCCGATGAGGATCTCTCGGAAATCTACCGCTCCGTCCAAAGCCGCCAGCACAACTTCTTCCCCGTCACCGACAATGGCGACCTGGTCGGCACCATCGATATGGAGAACATCAATGAGTTTATGATGATTCAGGCGGCGCTGGACTACTAAAGAACGGCAGAACAGAAGAACAGAGGAACCGCAGAGCAGTATAACAGTGAGTCTGCTCCAAAAGTAGAATTACACAGAGATACACAAACCCGCCCAGACGGGCCCTATGGCCGTACACAGGTACTTCCGGCCGCCGTAGCCAAGGGCTACTTTGGCGGAGGAGGCAAGGCAGATGGGTGTGTGACTCTGTGTAACAAAAAAACTTTTTCGAAGTAGAAGAGATTAAATTCATCTGGAGTGTTCGCAATCATTTCGAATGACCCAAACCTGAGAACTATGAGTAAGTACAATCGCGAACTGGCCAAGATATTCAGCGACATGGCGGCCATTTACGAATTACAGGGCAACGGGGACGAGTACCGGGCCCGCGCCTACGAGAATGCCGCCCGCGCTATCGACAACCTGCCCGAGGATGTGTCGGAAATCATGGAAGAAGAGGAGAAACTTGAAGATATCCGGAATATCGGAGAGAGTATTGCTGATAAGGTCCGGGAATACATAAAGACCGGAAAGATTGAAAAATATGAGGAACTTAAGAAGACTATCCCGGAGGATTTTGTCGACCTGCTGGAGATAGAAGGCGTGGGACCGGAAACGCTGAAAACGCTGCAAAAAGAGCTCAATATCAAAACCAAGGAAGACCTGGTCGAGGCGCTGGAAAGCGGGGAAGTAGAGGAAATCAAAGGCTTTGGTGAGAAAACCGTTCAGAACATCCTCGACGGCATTGCGCAGCGGGAGTCGGCGGGTGATCGCATCCTCCTGGCCGACGCCGTGGAAATCGCCGGGGAAATCGTCGAAAATTTGAAAGAGGCCTGTGACCTGGATGAAATAGAGGTAGTGGGCAGCATCCGCCGCCGCCGGACGACGATCGGCGACATCGATATCCTGGTCACCGCAAAAGAGTCGGAACGGGAAAAGATTATGGACCACTTTACTGATATGGATATCGTGAAGAAGGTAGTTGCCAAAGGGAAAAAGAAGTCGACCGTGCATACCAAAGCTGAGGATCGCGACGTGGATCTGCGCATATTCGAGGAAGGTGAATTCGGAGCGGCCATGCTGTACTTCACCGGCTCCAAAGCCCACAACGTGCACCTGCGTAAAATGGCGCAGGAAAAAGACTGGAAGATCAACGAGTACGGCCTCTTTTCCGGAGACAAAAAACTGGCGGGGAAAACGGAAGAATCGATCTACAGCCGCCTCGGCCTGCCCTGGATTCCCCCCGAAATGCGGGGGGATAACGGCGAGATCGAAGCGGCAGAGAAAGACGAACTCCCGGACCTCGTTTCTTTTGATGATATTCATGGCGACCTGCACATGCACTCCACCTGGTCGGACGGGAATAACAGCATCGAGGAACTCGTCGAGTTTGTTCGGGAAAACTTCGACTACGATTACATCGTCATCACCGATCACAGCAAATCACAAACCCAGGCCGGCGGCCTGGACGAGGATGAACTCGGCGAACAGTACGAGGAAATTGAGAAACTTAATGATAAAATCGGCTCCGATTTCATCAAAAAGGGGGTAGAGGTAGACATCCTGCCCGACGGCTCCCTCGACCTGTCCGACGACTTCCTGAAAGAATGCGACTGGGTGGTGGCCTCTGTACACCGACGCATGAATCAGGACAACACTGACCGTATCCTCTCGGCCATGGATAACCCCTACGTTAACGCCATCGGCCACCCCTTCGGCCGTCTGATCGGCAAACGCCAGGGCTATTCCCTCGACTTTGAAAAGATACTGGACAAAGCCTCCGAAACGGGCACGGCCCTCGAAATTAACGCCCAGCCCGCCCGCATGGACCTGGAAGTACGCCGCGTACGCGCCGCCATCGACGCCGGCGTCATGCTGGTTCTCGGCACGGATACCCATAATCTGGGCAGCTTCATTAATATGCGCTTCGGCGTGGGCCACGCCCGCCGCGGCTGGGCCACGGCGGATGATATTCTGAATACGCGGAAGTGGAAAGAGGTGCAGAAGTTTGTGGAGCAGAAAAGGTAAAGAAATAATAAATCCCAAAAACCTAATCAGCACTCGGCTTTCCTATTTCTTCCCACCCAGGCTTCGCACGGTCGGATAAAATTTCTTATTTCCTCCTGCCCATTTCGCTTCGAAGTCTGGTCGGGCAAGCTTTCCTGTTTCTATTTCTCAATTTACCAGATAAATCAAGGTCCTGTAATCATCCCACCGGGCGTCCTCCTGTTTCATTTCCAGCAGGTCCAGCAATTCATCGCCATAAGTTTCCTCCAGGTCGGCCCGGGTATGGGCGCAGCGCACCTCGATGCGGCCCCGGCGGATCTGGTTCAGGCGCCAGCGGAAGGTGGCCTGCATCCGGTCGAGGATGCGCTGGTTGACTTCGATGTGGTCGCTGTCGGGACTGACCGGTGTGATGTCGCGGAAGGCGAGTTGGTTGCGGGCGATCATGATGCCTTTTTGCATAATGAAATAAGCGCTGTGCGACCAGCGCTGATCGGGCGTGAGCAGTTTGGCGTAGAGGACGAGTTGCAGGTCTTCCTCATTGCGAATGCTTTGTTCGCGATAGGAAGCGCCGCGCCATTTCAGGTCGACAACGGCCAGTTCCTCATTTTTTTCCAGCACGAGGTCGGCGCGGCCGTTGAGGGGGATGCCGAGGAAGTCGCCGGCCAGTGCTTCCTCGGTGCTGCGCACCTGCCAGCCGTTAGCCTGGATCAGGCTGACCAGGCTCCAGGCGGCGTACTGTACGCGTTTGATAAAGCTGATGCGTTCCGGTTCGCGGCCGTAGAGGAGCAGGACGGCGCCTTCGCGCTGAAAGAGGGCGTCGGCTTGCCGGGCTATCCACTGATAGACGGCTGCTTTGTTCATCTGGAGCAGATGGTCCTGTTGTAGTAGCCGTTCGAAGAAGCGATGAGCCAGGTTACCCAGCAGCGTGCTATCAGAGACAATGCTGAGAATAGAGGATTTGCGCAACTGCAGTTTGTGGCGGAACACCCATTGATAGGGGTAGTAGAACAGTGACTCCAGGCTGCTAAAGGTTTCCTCATCGCGTTTGTCGAGTTGGTAAGTTTTATCGAGCAGGAGAAAGGGGCTGGGACGACCGAGTTGCCGGGACGGCAATTCCACCTCTTCAGGCAGATCGAATAATTCCTTCCAGATGGGAGCACAGCTCTGGCGGTCGATGTCGCAGGTTACTGATTCCAGTCCCTTAAAACCGGCCTCAATATTACCGAATAGGGGATGGGATTGGACGAGGCTGCCGTCGATGTATTCCGGAATGACGAGTATCAGGCGGCGGCGGGCCGAGAGTACGGGGCGTTTGCGCTGCCAGATGAGGCGGGCATTTTCATCCTCCGGTTCTTCCAGGTGGATGCCCAGTCCCGCGAGATAATTTCTTTCGCTTTTGTACCAGCGGGAGAAGAAGTGTTCCGGCTCGCGTTGCACGAAGTTCCACCACAGGAGATCATCGACGGGGCCGGTAAAAGCGTGGGGCTGGTATACATACGGCAGGTGTCCTTTTTCCTGCACTTCCACCTGCACCGGCGCCGGTTCGTAGATGGTGCGTACAATGCGCTCCAGTTCCAGATGGCTGAGTTGGGTTTCCGGCAGCGTTTCCAGCAGTTCACGGATGCGCCGGGCCTGATCGCGCAGAACGAGCAGGGAGTTATTCTTGCCGTTGCTGTCCTCGAAGACCTGCCGCGCCCAGCGTTCCAGGTAGCCGTACATGGCGATCACATCATCTTTGGGAGCCGTTTCTGAAAAATCATACCGCTCCCGTTCAAACCAGAAATTGTACTGGCGTCTGATTTCGCGCACATCGATAGAGCTGTCTTTCTGGGCCCGTTCATCGAGTTCTGCCCAGAAAGCGTTGATGGCGCGTTGCCAGCCTTCGCCCATCATGCCGGGGCTTTGCGCCATTTGCATGGCAATGCGATCGGCCAGTTCATCGTGCAGGGGCTTGACGGCCAGGGAGACGAACTCCATCACTTTGAAGGGATCGATGGGATGCCAGAGGAAAACGGGAATGAGCTTGAGCACCTGCAGGGTAGGACGGGCCAGGGAGGCGGAAAGAATGCCCATGCTGGGCAGGCCTTCCTGGATCAGCGCATTATCGAGCGAGCGGTTCTTATGTGGAACGAGGCAGACTGGCCGGAAGTTTTCGTTGCGCCGCAGCAGAGTGGCGAGGAAGGCGGCCAGATCTGTTTCCCGTTTGCCGCGTAGCAGAAGCAGAGAGCCGTCGGCGCGCAGCGATTGCTTTTGCCGGTCCTCGTTTTGCAGGGCCCGTTGCAGAACGCTGAGGTCGGTATTTTCTTCGGGCATGGAAGCGTTCAGGTATTCCAGTTCAACGCCTTGTTGCTTCAGCTTACGAAACAACCTTTTCCAGTGCGTGGGAAGGAGTTCGGAGGGGGTATTGACCAGTAGGGTATCGAGGGGCAGGGAGTGCTGAGTCATTTGCTGCTCCACACTCAGAAAGCGATCGGCGAAACCGGGGGCGAGCTCGGCGGAATCACTGTGCTGAAAGCGGGTTTCGAGGGCGGCCAGACAGGCCAGCCGGGAGGGTAGGGGCGCTGCGGATTGAAAATCCCAGCCGGCCAGGCGAAGTTCGTCGCGGCGAGCCAGCAGGTCCCCGGCTGTAGCAAACTGATCGGCCTCGAAAGAACGGCGGTAAAAAGCCTCCGGATCAGCATCGAGGTGACGGCGCAAAGCTTGCCGATATTGTTCGATGCGCAGGTATTCATTATCGTCGGGATGCCCGCTGAGGCCGAGGTGGGTTTCCATCCGGCGGAGTAGTCCCTGCGGCCCCAGATGCGTCGCGCCGGCGGTGGGAACCAAGGGCTGAGGTTGCGCCGGGTCATCGAGTGCCAGGCCGAAAGTGATGCGCATAGGTTTAATGATTAATTGGTTGTTAGTCGATGCATGTAGCCGTGCTGTTACCAGCCGTAGCGCCCCTGTCTTTGGTTTCCGGCGCCGGGCCTGCCTGTCCGAAGTGAATTACTTCGAGGCTTCAAAATAGCTTTTGTAGCGGGGGAATTTATTACATTTGAGCAAAAAACTACTATTTAGCGGTAAGCGATTTAAAAAAAAACTACTTCGACGAATTACCTTTCCAATATGGAATTTAAATGTTTGTCAATGAAGATTCGATTTTTTTCAACGCTGTTTTTGTTTTTAGTTGGACTTTCCAGCGTAGCCGATGCGGCAATTATGCCGCGCAGTGCTGAGTCCGCGGCGGTAGAACAGCGGCTGAGCAAGAAAGAAAAAAGACGCCAGGCTCGTTCGGAGCGCCGTAAGCAGCGTCTGGAAAAGCGCCTGAAACGGATGGAAGGGAAGCTGGCGAAGAAAAGGGAAAGACGGGCGGCGCGCGGCGTCTGGGATGACTCCCGCTTTCGCCTCGGCGTCCTGTTATTGCTGGGGGCCCTGGCCTTGGCCCTGGTCGGCGCTTTGGTCAACCTGGGCTTCTTCGGCTTTCTGGCCGGACTGGTGGCCCTGGCGGGGATTATCCTGATGATCTGGTCGCTGGTGGAGTATTATGACTAGATGCTCGCTTTTCGCAGCTTGGCCGGTCTTTGAGAATCAGCGGGCATCGCTTTGCAGAGCCCGGCTAAGTCCTCTTCCGATTTCCGATTTCCGACTTTGAGCTGGATGCTGGCTATAACCGGGCATGCCCTTGCTTGAGCTTTTCGCAGCTTGGCCGGTCTTTGTCAATCCTCGTGCATGGCTCACTCTGCTCAGGCCTTGTGCAGCCGGCAACGGCCCGTCACCCTCCCGTTTCTTTCTGAAGCTCGCTGATCTGGCTTTCCCAGTACTGGCGCTGGTCGTCCGTTTCGTCTTCGTCGCAGAAGTCGGTGATTTCGAGGATGGTTTCTCCGGTGACGGGAGATTTTGAAATGCGGAATTCCAGAAACTCTTCTTCGTCTTCAGCATCTTCCCACTGAAACCTGATCAGTTCGTCTTCGACTTCTTCGATGAGATAGGCGACTTCCTCTGATCCGCTCCAGATGAAGGTGAAGGTGTTGCCCTGAATATCCACTTCGTCACAGAACCAGCGGATCAGGCAAGAGGGGGTGGTGAAAAATTTATAAAGAATAGTTGGGGAAGCTCTAAAAAGGAATTCCAGGTTGAATTTGACTCGTTCCATGCATGCTGGTATCTTGGAGATCGAAATGGTGTCTCACAATAAAAAATAAAAAAACGGTTTTTCCAAATCCAATTTCTAACTTTTCTTCCTAAGGCTCAGGAACTTTTGCCGCTTTCCAATTGTATAAGAACCGTTGTACACTTGATTCATACTGCGAATTACCTTATTTTTGTACGCTGTGAGTCACATTTATTTAGCAGGACTGAATAACACCAAAACAAATTACACAAGAATGAGTCATCCTCACATGGTCTTTTTTCCTCAATGGGCCAGCGAGGCGGTACTGCTTATCCCTATTCATATCCCACCACCTTTTGACCCTTCTAATGACCATTGTTGGAATTTTAGGTTTTTTGTAAATTTTTTAAAAAAACGCTACAGTGCATGAGACAGCTTAAGATTACCAAGTCTATCACGAATCGGGAAAGTCAATCTTTAGAAAAGTATCTGCAGGAGATCGGGAAAGTAGATTTATTGACGCCTGAAGAGGAGGTAGAGCTGGCTAAAAGAATAAAACAAGGAGACCAGGCGGCGCTGGAAAAACTGACCAAAGCCAACCTTCGCTTTGTCGTCTCCGTCGCAAAACAATATCAGAACCAGGGCTTGTCGTTGAGTGACCTCATCAATGAGGGTAACCTCGGTTTGATCAAAGCTGCTCAGCGCTTTGACGAAACGCGAGGCTTCAAGTTTATCTCCTACGCGGTATGGTGGATTCGCCAGTCCATCCTGCAGGCGCTGGCCGAACAATCCCGTATCGTTCGCCTGCCGCTCAACAAGGTGGGTTCCCTGAACAAGATCAACAAGGCTTTCTCCGAACTGGAGCAGGAATACGAGCGCGAGCCCTCTTCCGATGAGTTGGCCACAACGCTGGATATTCCCACCGAAGAGGTGGAAACTACCCTGGGTGTTGCCGCCCGCCACGTTTCTATGGATGCTCCGTTTGTGGAGGGAGAAGATAATTCCCTGCTCGATGTACTGGAAAACAGCAGTACACCGGATACGGACCAGGAACTGGATTACAACCAATCACTGCGGCGCGAAATAGAACGTTCGCTCAGCACCTTGACCGACCGGCAGTGTGACGTTATTAAACTGTATTTTGGTATCGGCGTGGAACATCCGATGTCCCTGGAGGACATCGGCGAAAAATTCGGCCTGACCCGTGAGCGCGTTCGCCAAATTAAAGATAAAGCTATCAACAAGTTGCGCTCCGCCAACCGCAGCAAACTGCTGAAGAGCTACCTCGGCGCGTAAGTTACTTTCTATACTTTCCCTTTGTGAAAAACTTAAAAGCATCCTGACTTTCAGGATGCTTTTTTTTGACTCCGGGCGCCGTATGCCGCTCATTGGTTGCTGTACTTCGAGTTTTGCGTTCATCAAACGAGACGAGGCACAGTGCTTTTCAACTATCCTCTTCCTCAATATCGATGGCCCGGTCAATACTTTCCTCCAGAGAAATGAAGGTTTCGGTGCGCTGTATGCCTTGGATATTCTGAATCTTATCGTGCAGCACCTTCCGTAAATGATCGGTGTCGCGGCAGATAATTTTGGCGAATATATTGTAGAGGCCGGTGGTATAATGAGCGTCCACAATTTCGGGTATATTCTCCAGCTCCTTGGAGACGCTGTCGTACAAAGAGCTCTTATCCAGGTAGATACCCAGGAAGGCACAGATGTCGTAACCGAGTTTGCTGTGATCAACGGCCAGGTGGTAGCCTTTGACGATGCCGGCGTCTTCCATCTTTTTCATGCGTACATGAATGGTGCCTCCGGATACGTAGAGTTCCTTGGCAATATCAGTGTACGGCTTTTTGGCATTACGCATGAGAATAGCCAGGATCTGCCGATCCAGCTTATCAATTTCGCCGTGTTTGCTCATAAGCTCCGGGATTAAAAAAATTTCAACAAATTTAGGTCTTTCTTTATGATTTGGCAAAAAAAGCAGCAAAAGGATTGGGTAAATTGATATTTTGGAAGAAGCTGACCTTATTCAAAGCCCGCAGTCCCTGCTCCGTTTGTGGGGGTATACCCGACGCAACCTGGCTTGAGAATTTTCTCAAACCGTTTCGATGTCAGTATAAATGCTGCTGAACGGCCGGTCGGCCCTGCCTGCTGAAACTTTCCGGTGTCTTTTTTGTTGATGGGGTATTAAAGTGAAGAAACAGTGATCTGTTCCCAACATTAAAATCTGTAGATTTGTACATATCGCTGTAGCCCTATCTTTTGTGATAACCTCTACATAGCAATACAGGATGCATCAAGATCAACCTCAATCCGGAAAAAAAGTCACCGTATGGCTTCCGCTTTTGCTGGCCGTTGTACTGGTCGCAGGCATGTTCATTGGTATGCGCGTACAGAACAGCGCTCCCACTGTAGTAGTCGAACCACGGGAACAAACAGAGTCCACTCTTGGACAAGGCAAAATTGAAGAGCTGATTCGCTACGTCGAAGCTAAATATGTCGATGAGGTGGATCGGGAACAACTGGTGGACGAGGCCATAACAAGCATACTGGAACAGCTTGACCCACACTCCAACTATATTCCTGCCGAACAATTGCGACAGATCAACGAGCAACTCGAGGGCAACTTCGAAGGCATCGGTGTGGAATTCATGATCCTCGACGATACCATTGTGGTGGTTTCCGCCCTTTCCGGCGGTCCTTCCGAAGCGGCGGGTATACGCGCCGGCGATAAAATTATCGAAGTGGAAGATTCGGTGATCGCCGGAAAGGACCTGAAGTCCCGCGATGTGATGAAACTGCTCCGCGGCGAAAAAGGCAGTAAGGTAGAAGTAGGAATCCTGCGGGGTAATGAACAGAAAATCCGGCATTTTACCATAACGCGGGATAAAATTCCCATGCACAGCGTCGATGTGTCCTATATGCTGAATGAAGAAACCGGCTACATCAAAATCAACCGCTTTAGCGCCACGACCTTCGAGGAGTTTATGAAGGCATTGGAAGAAATGGTGGAGCAGCAGGGGATGGAGGATCTGGTCATTGATCTGCGGCATAATCCCGGCGGTTATCTGCAGCAGGCCACCAATATTCTGAGCCAGCTCTTCGAGCGAAAAGACCAGTTGTTGGTCTATACGGAAGGTCGCAGCGTACATCGCAGCAACTACGAATCTACGGGGCGTGCCTTTTTTGATATTGAGGATATCGTTGTGCTGATCGACGAAGGCTCGGCTTCTGCGAGCGAAATCCTGGCCGGCGCCATACAGGACCATGACCGCGGCTACATCATCGGGCGCCGATCTTTTGGAAAAGGCCTGGTCCAGGAACAATACCGTCTGCGCGACGGGTCGGCTCTGCGCCTGACCGTCGCCCGCTATTATACGCCCTCCGGCCGTTCTATTCAGAAAAACTACGATGATCGCCGGTCCTACCAGCACGATCTGGCGCAACGCTATGAATCCGGTGAGATGACCTCCGAAGAACAAATGACAGTAGCTGATTCGACAGAATATTACACCGATAAGGGGCGAGTCGTCTACGGTGGCGGCGGTATTCTTCCCGATATCTTCATCCCCATGGATTCGGTGTTTAGAAATGAATATTACCAAACCCTGCGACAGTACGTCCCGGGTTTCGTATTCCGCTATGTGGAAGACCACAAAGAAAAACTCGAAGCTTACAGCCTGGAACAGTACCGAAACCGCTTTCAGGTGGCCGATGCTCTGTATCAGGAGTTTCTCGCTTTCGCTGCGAAGGAAGGCCTGGAGCGCAAGCGTAGCCAGGAAGATTTTGTCCGAAGCGAAATGAATCACCTTCTTAAAGCTCGCATCGCCAAACACCTCTTTGACGACAAAGGTTTCTACGTGGTTTGGAATAGTAAGGATCCCTTCGTCCAGGAGGCGCTGGAGACGCTAAGGGTGTCTAAGCCGATTACCAGTAATTAAGATTGATTTGACTGTTTTTTAACGAAGCCAGGGGCGCTTCGAAGCAGGCTCAATCTTCCTCTTCCGAGAAACCGTACAGCTCTTCCTTTTTCGTCCGCTGAATTTTCGTGCCTTGTTCGAGTTCTCTTGCGATGGCCGTATAGGGTCCGGCGACCACTTCCTGGCCTTCCTCGAGGCCGGAGAGAATGCGGATGTAAGTGTTGTTCTGAATGCCCGTCTCCACCGGTACCAGTTTGACCGTATCAGCTTCGGTAGCGACAAAGACGACCTCGATGAGGTCTTCTTCCGATACCTCCTCTTCGCCGAGAATGTCTACCAGAGCACCTCTTTCCCGGGTGGTGACCGACTGTATGGGGATGCTTAATGCATCTTCAACCGTTTTCGTATTGATTTCTACCGACGCCGACATGCCGGGACGGAAAGGATAGGGTTTATTACCGGTAATAAGGTCCTGATAGGAGCTCGGATCGATACTGATACGCACCTCGAAATTGGTCACCTGATCGCTGGTCAGGGTAGCGGTAGCCGTCGCGGCGGCGATAGCCGAGTTGGCGATCTGAGTCACCCGTCCTTTAAATTTGCGGTCGAGGTAAGCATCCACTTCGATATCCACTTTGTCAGAGATGGATACGCGAGGGACGTCGTTCTCGCTCACCTCCACACGAACTTCCATATTATTGAGGTTGGCAATGCGCATCATTTCGGTACCTGTCATCTGGATCGTTCCTACTACGCGTTCGCCTTCTTCGACGTTGAGACGGGAAACGATGCCGTTCATCGGCGAATAGATGGTGGTGCGGCGCAGGCTGGTTTGCATCTCCCGGAGAGTGGCTTCCGAGCTGGCCACCTGAAACTTGGCGGCCTGAGCGCTTTCCTCGGCGGCCTGTATGTTAGCTTCGGCGGCTCGCAGGTTAGCTTCCAGCGCTCTCAGGTTAGATTCTGCCTGTTCGAATTCGGCCTGCGAAATGACGCCTTCTTCGCGAAGCTGCTTGTTGCGCCGGAAAATTTCCTGCGCATTGATCAGTTGTGCTTCAATCTGTTCTTTTTGTGCTTCGAACTGATTGATCTGCGCTTCCGCGTTGGCCAGCTGCGCTTTGGCGCTGTTGACCTGAGCGACCCCCCGTTCCACCTGCGATCTGTAGGCGTCCGGATCGATTTTTGCCAGCAACTGGCCGTTAACGACAGAATCCCCTTCTTCCACATAGAGTTCTACGATCTCACCCGACACATCGGAGCTGATCTTAACCTCTGTCTGTGGGAATACTTTGCCGCTGGCGGCCACCTGCTCGCGGATGGTGCGCCTTTCCACTTTTTCCACAAATACTTCTTCTCCTTTGGGTTTGTTGCGGTTTCTCACAACGACTACGGTAATCAGCGCGGCGATAATGACCACGAGTACAATGATTAACGTGTTTCTTCCTTTTCCTTTTGACATTGCTAGCGATTGAACTTTAGTTAGCGATATTCGACGATTGCCTCTGTTCTTTTCTTTTCGTTTGGATTTTCTGTGTCAGTCAAGAGTCAGTTCTCTTCCCAAATAAAAGTCAACTACTTTCAGGTCGAACAGATATTGGTACTTGGCCTGAATGAGCAGGACCTGGGCCTGGTCGAGGTTGTTGCGGGCGGTGGTATACTCCAGGGAATTGATGGCGCCGAGTTCGAAGCGGTTCTGGGCGTTGTCGAAAGCAGCCTGGGCGGCTTCCAACGAACGCTGGGCAGCATCGAGGCTGCGTTCGGAGGCCTTGGCGTTGGTAACTGCCGTTTGTACATCCGTTTTGAGCTGCTGACGCAACTGCCGGTTGACGACCTCCTGATTGAGGGCCGAAATCCGGGCTCGCTCTACCGAAATGATATTTTGGTGATTGTTGTAAATCGGAACCTGGAGGCTGAAACCGAAAGCCTGACCGAAGTTATTTTTCACTTGCTTGAAGAACGGCATAATGGGTGGTTGGGTTACCGGCTGTTCCCGAAAAAAGGCGATGTCCGCCGGAGTGCCGTCAATGAGGACCGGAGCCGGATCGCTCGGGACGATTTCAGTCGGTATATCCGCCAGGTCGAGTTGTTGGTTGGAGTAGTTGGTATTCAGCTGCCCAAAAACGCTCAGTCGGGGAAAGATGTTGGAACGCGCCAGCCTTGCACTCAGTTCTGCGCTTTCCAGGCGCAGTTGTCCGGCCTCAATTTGCGGCTGGGTTTGCAGAGCAGCCTGGTATACCTCCGGAGTTTGATAAATACCGGGATTCGCATCCTCCGGAATTTCTACGGTTTCCAGACCTTGGATCTCAAAGTCGGTACTGGGATCGATTTCCATCAGGTTCTTTAGTCTCAGGTAGTTGATTTCGACCTGGTTAGATGCTTCGACAATCGTCTGCCGGTTTCGGGCAATTTGGGCCAGAAAGTCGAGGCGATCATTTTCGGGGACTGTTCCCGCCCTGATTTGCTTATCGATTTGATCGAGCTGTTCCTGTGAGAGCTCCAGCTGGGCCTGGGCGTTGTCAAGTTGTTCTTGGGCAAGTAAAATGGCGAGATAGGCCTGGGCGATTTGCAGGCTGATATCGTTGGCCTGGGCGTCGGCTTCCAGTTTGAAAGCCCGTAAATCTGTCTTGCTCTGTTTGATCGCCGTGTTGATGCGGTTACCGTCAAAGATCAGGAGGCTGCCGGTTACGGAACCGTTGCCGCCAAAGAGCCGGGTGTTGACGAAGGTGTTGGTCGTCGGGTCGATGTTTTTACCGAGGTTCCAGGAACTGCTGAAGTTGCCGTTCACATTCGGCAGCCGTTCCAGTTGAGCGCCTTTCAGGGTGAGTTCGGCATTGCGAACGTCATACTGAGCTTGTTTAATCGTAAGGCTGTTTTTCCGGGCGTATTGGATGCACCGTTCCAGCGACCAGGTGTTTTGTGCTGAGATGCTGTTAAACATCGCAGCGAATGTCAGGGTGATTGTGGCAATTTTTCGGAACATGACGAATAGTTTTGGTAAAAATGGAATAGCATTGTCAGACCTGTGATAGAATAGTTTGACAACACATTCCGGTGATACTTAGCAAGGTTCCCGGCAGTTTTGGAAGAACGAGCCGCTCAAAACGATACAATAGTAAAAAAGGACGGTCAAGCGACCGAATTATTTATATCAATTCTCGGATATGATGGATTAAAGTGACCCGTATGTGGTTCAACGGGGCGTCTGGCTAAAGCTACGGGCGCCGATCAGGCGATCGTAACGGGCGCCGAAAGGGCGATAGTAGACAAGAACGGTGTAGTTGTTCTCAGTGAGATGCCAGTCGCCCTCGATGACGCTGAAGTCGGGCACAGGATTTTCCACGCCGCGGGGCACCGCGGCGTAGCCGAAGTTGTAGAATCCTTGCTTGAGCGTAGGTTTGGCGACGTAGGCATTGATATTGTTGTTGTATACCAGACGAAACGCTTCCTGAGGTTGCCAGGAAGTCATCTCCCCGACGATAAACAGTTCGTATTCCTGGTAGCTATCGGGATCGGCAGCCAGCGAGAAGAGCACGGAGGCGTAATCGGCGCCCAGGTCTGCATCGTTGGCATCAAAGGATTCGAGGATGAAATTGCCGTTGATGTCCTCGAAAAAATTGTAGGACTGGTTGGCGCGGGGTTCGTCCTTATACAGGATAATTTCGGTGCGATCCTGATAGCGTTCGATGAGTGAAATGTTTTCACTGCGGCTGCGCAGGGAGCGTATATCCAGATAGCGGAACTCCTTCCCGGCGGGAAAGACGATTTTATCCTGATGATCAAAAACCATTTGCCGGGGGCGAACGAACGCAGGTTTAATGTCGGTCACGGCGGTACCCCAACGGCCGTTTTGTAATACGACCGCTTGCACTTCCGTCATGGGAGTGCGGATATCCACTTGTTGATGATCGACGATAAAGTCGATTTCCTGATGGGTTCTCGACTTACTCACTTTGGCTGGGCGAAGAACCTGGGGTTGAATCTGCACTATTGGATCGACCACCATAAAGCGGCGGGTAATGACGGGCCGGCGCTGTCCTTCGTCTTCGTAGACCACGAGCAGGTAATTGCCGGATTTGGTCCAGCGCATGTCCTGATTGGGTAATTGCACCCAGTAATGGACAAAAGGAATGACAGTTTTAAAAGAGTAGCGGTAGTCGCGGATGGTTTCTTCCGTAAATCCATCCAGGTATTCGAGTTCACCGAGCTGTGAGCGTTGCCAGTCGGCATCACAGTGTATGATTTTATAGGTGTACGTTTTGACCTCTGCGTCGGTATCATCGAAGCGCAGGAGTAGGGGGGTGTTTGAATTGAGGTCGATAAGCGGCATGCTCAACGGCAGTCCTTCAATGTGAAACTTTACGGATTGGATGTTTTCGGCGTAGACGCGGTTCTCAAAAGCAAAATCGTTTTGTTGGGCGCTGAGGTGAAAAGAGAGGAGGATCAGCAGTAGCAGGGCATTAACATTTTTCATGGATGTTGTTTCCTTTATTTTTTACTGACCCATTTTGATTTTTCAAGGTAAAAGCGCCAGGGCCAGGCGGCGCATTCACCGGCGTAATCCACGCCGATTCGCGGTGCGGCGACGATCGCTGTATCGGCGGGCGCTGATTCCCGTTCTTCCACCCAGATAGGACTGTCGGGGGCGATGAGGCTGCTGCCGTCGTGCCGGGTACGGATGCCCAGCGCCACTGTAAGAACGCCGGGGCCTGCGCTTAATTGTGGCCGGGGACGTTCGAAGCTCCGCCGCTCCAGCATGAGCGGAAGGTTGTCGGCCGGCTCCACCGCCCGGATGAGTACAGCGTGGGCTTGTCCTTCCATGCCGGTTACTATATTGAACAGGTGATGGATTCCGTAACAGAGATAAACATAAGCTACGCCCCCCGCTTCAAACATGGTGCTGGTACGAGGGGTGCGCCGGTTGCCGTAGGCATGGCAGGCCCGGTCTTCGGGCGCCCGGTAGGCTTCGGTCTCCACGATGCGTCCGGCGCTGTGCCGCCCGTCGATATGCGTGACGAGATACTTGCCCAGTAATTCGCGGGCGATGCTCAGCACATCATCGCGCCGGTAAAAAGCGGCGTCGAGCCGTCGGCCGGCCGTTGTTCGTGATGCATATTCGTTGGTCACTGGGCTATTTTAAAAAAAAACTGAAATGATAAGAGAACCTGGGGACGGGCAGATGCCTACGCTTAATAGTTCTCCCCATCTCCTTGTCTTTTTAGATATAACATGCATAGGTCCGGGGCTTAACTGTACCGGTGCGCCGGATGACCTTTCAACTCCTTCACCTCCGGCTGTAATTCGGCGCTTCTTTGGTAATCGTCACGTTGTGCGGGTGACTTTCGGCCACGCCGGCGCCCGAGATTTTGACAAACTGGGCATTTTCGCGAAGCAGCTCAATAGACTGTGCGCCGCAGTAGCCCATGCCGGCGCGCAGCCCTCCCAGGTATTGGGTCATCACTTCGGCCACCGTACCTTTATAGGGTACCCGGCCTTCGATGCCTTCCGGCACCAGCTTCTTGATGTCGTCCTCCACGTCCTGGAAGTACCGGTCTTTGGAGCCTTGCGACATAGCGCTCAGGGAGCCCATGCCCCGGTACACTTTGAATTTACGGCCTTCGAAGATGATAGTCTCGCCAGGTGCTTCTTCTACGCCGGCAAAGAGGCCGCCGGCCATGATGGTGCTGGCGCCGCCGGCCAGCGCCTTAACGATGTCGCCGGAGTAGCGAATGCCGCCATCGGCGATGATGGGAATGCCTCTGTTTTTCAGAGCTTGGGCGGCATTGTGGATGGCGCTCAGTTGAGGTACTCCTACACCGGCCACGACCCGGGTGG
>CAZWDL010000121.1:0-21993 GCA_964632995.1 uncultured Saprospiraceae bacterium | reverse complement strand
GGAAAGAGGTAAAAGTAAAGGTCGTCTTTTCCATAAAGAGAATGTTTAGAGATTTTATGATCTTTTAATGTAGTTAGCCAAAACAGCGAAAGCTCTACTCCCGGAGAAGTAAAGCCGAAGAAAAAATCGAAAAAAAATTATGGAATTCACGGAGAATTCTCATGAGATTGTGATTTGTTATTGGTCAGGTCCAGGTCTTCTTTAAGATTGACTCTAGGAAGAAAAAGTAAGCTTGACGGTCGAGATCAAGCCGTTATCTTTTGTCTAAATTTAGCCTTAAATGGGGTTAACATTTTAATCTTAAATACTGTGTGGCAATTTAATCAGCATTGGTAAGTGTTCGGCATATATGCCGCGTGCAGAAAGCAGATGAACCGGAATTCGGGAAAGGGTAAATGTAAAATTATTCTTCATATTCACGGGATTTTTGATTTGCTAATTCAAAGTTAAAATATTATATCGAAAAAAAAAACATGTAGTGAAGTTTTTGCGGAAAAAATTTATTGCGTTTGAAAACATAACTTTTTTGACGAGAAAGGCAACATTCTATTAACGAGATTAAATCTCCGCCAATCCGATTAAAACAGGATGGGAGCATTAATTGCTTTCCTAAGTTAGTCTAGAATGAGCATTTTTTTGGTAGCAACAAAAGCGCCGGCTCTGATCGTATAGAAATACAATCCTTTTTTAGCCGGCTTCTCTGCTCCTATTTCAAATTCGTTATAGCCTTTGTCAAAAAAAGCCCTATAGACGCGCAAGACCCTCCCCTTAGTATCACTGATGGCTAAAGTTACAGGCATGGCTTCCGGTAAATCGAAGGCGACAGTAGTATGATGCCTGAATGGGTTGGGCCGGTTTTGGTAAAGGCTAAAAGCACTGGTTTCATTTTCCGGTTGCTGAAAATCGAGCAGCAGGGGTAACACTTCATCACGAAGATTGTAAGCCTCTGACTGCGTAGGAAAAGAATGTAACTCCAGTACCTCCCCCAAGCGCAAAGCCTCCTCAGTTTTAAAACGCAGAGAGAGAAGACGCACAGGACTGCTGTCAGATAAACCCTCGTCATAAGGATGCCAACTAACTGTTAGCACCCCTTTGCCTGGGAAGAAAGCAAAATTCGAAGTTTGGAGCAATCCTTCTTCCACTCCCTGTAGTTCTATCTTATCCGGATCCCAGTGCAGAGAGAACTGAAAACCTTGAATCAGGCGAAGGTCCTCCATCGCTAA
Source organism: uncultured Saprospiraceae bacterium (assembly GCA_964632995.1). Taxonomy (GTDB): domain Bacteria; phylum Bacteroidota; class Bacteroidia; order Chitinophagales; family Saprospiraceae; genus CAZWDL01. Next base: position 20,770 of record CAZWDL010000121.1, on the reverse strand, counting down.
GGGGATCACAATTTCTGAGCCGGCTTCCAGCATTCGATCCGGCAGGTAGAGATAAACAGGTGCGAGCAGATTGCTGCGCGGGGTGGCCTGAGTAAGGTTATCTACCGTAGCGCTTCCATTGACATCCCCCACTTTAACGGCTACGAAGTCTGCATCCGTCACGGGTTCTTGCAAATCATTGAAGCTCATGCCCTCCCAAAGTCCGTCCTGCCAGGGATGCAAAGAATCGGTAAAGACCTGTTTTCGATCTATAAAGCGCCAGCTGGGACTTCCCGGAATCTTTGTAATCAGTCCCAGGATCAATTTACGCAACTGAATCATATCCAGGGTCGATACGGTGCCCGATCCGTTGGCATCAGCAGCAATCACTTTGTAGGGGGAAGCAAGGTACTCCACGCCTAAGATATGCTTGCTGATCTTCACCAGATCCAGCGTTGAAACCCCGTTGACAGGTCGGGTATTCAGGGAAGGCGTGATCGAATAATCGTATCCCGGCTCCAGGTTAGTAAACTCATATTCACCATCAGAACCGGTGGTATGATCCATCGTTCTTTGCCCACTCAATTGGATCAAGACACCTTTCAGCGACTCGCCCTCTTCGGTTGAGATCTGACCGGCTATAGCTGCCGGACCGATACACAGGTTTTGGTTATCCTGAACATTGACTGCAATAGTACAAAAATCGTAATTGGGCCCACCCAGGGTGCTATCGGGCTGCAGCGCGTAAGGGTTATCCGCTGAATCCCAGGCATATAGCTCAAGCATGACGGTCCCTCCGGCATCCGCGCAGGAAAAGCGGACCTGGGATTGTTCCCTGTCAGGTGTTTCTCCCTCCCTGTTTATGGATAAGCTCACCTCACCGGAGCAATCAGTAAGGGTTCCGGTTGCAAAAAGGTCGTCCACATTCAGCAAAGCAAAGGCCGTATCTGGCACGCCGTCTTCATCGCTGTCGACGGGCATTAATTCCACAGCCAATTCCTGTATACAAACAGGCGAGGGAGCTTTGCAATCCACAATACTAAAGGGAATCTCTCGCACGACAAGATTACCACAAGCATCCGTAGCGCGAATCACCAGGCGATGGGCCCCAACGGGAAAGGTACTGCTGACAGTATACTGGTTGCCGGCCACCTGAACAGCTGCTGTATTCGACAGCTCCCGCTCGACCCGGCCATCGGCGCCCTCGTCAAAATCGATCCGCACCTGCAGGCCGGTCGCCGAACAGCTGTCGGTTATGCTAAAGTGTATCTCAGCTGTTCCGCTGCAGTCATCGGGCGTTCCCAAGCTGCAAAAAGGATCGAGCGGTTCTGTTATCACCTCGGGGGCTCGTTGATCGAATACCTCGATAATCTGAGTATACTGCCAAAAACCCAGGCCATCCACCTCCCGCAGGTATCCATCGGACAAATCATTATTATTGTCAAGGAAGGGGCCTCTCTCAGGCGTTCGCAGCAAAAATACGGGCTCCTCCCCTGCCGTTGCATCCTGGTCTTCGTTTCGCCCGATAAGCAGGGGATCGGCAATCCCATCGTACTCGCACCAGTTAATGACCCGGTAAGTGCGGAAAATCTTAAAACAAGCCTCACCGTCTCCCTGAAAGGTAGACTCCTCTACGTTGACGGCCAGCAGATCACAGGCGCCGGCTTGGTAAGTCAGGGTGTCCACTGTTCCCATCCCACACTGAGTTGATCCGGCATCCGCCGGAAACCGAAGCACGTAATCATGCACCTGTCGTACGGTGATCAACTGCTGACAAACCCCCGAGGTATTACCACTGGCATCAATCGCCTGAAAACGGCGCGTGATAGTTCCGGCGCCACAATCATCAAGGTCAATAACGGGTGCTAATTCTCTTGAAACTGCCGCACAGTTGTCCAAAACACCAGCCCGACCAAACTGCGCCTGTAAAAAGGTAGTATCCTGTATATTGATTCCTGCCAGCGAGCGACAGTCGGCCTCCCGGTTAGAAGGAGGCAAACACTGGGGAGTAATCTTATCCTCTACCAATACTTCGACAGCACAAGTATTCTGATTACCTACGGCATCGGTCACCTGTAATTCCACTCGAACGGTGCTGCCTATATCGCAACAGGTCAGGAATACATCCTCCTTCCAAGGCGTATAATACTGCCCGCTTTCCAGATAAAGTACGGGTTCTCCGTTGTACAGCAAGGCATTGCCCGCAACTTCCAGGTCCTGGCTGGAGAGGCCATAGAAGGACTGCAGGTACTCCTCCAGGCAATTCTCCGACAAATGCCGCCGCAGCCGCCCCTTTATCGTTCCGCAGTTATCGCGGCTTCCCTTGTCGATATCTTCAGGAAGCAGGCGAGCCAGGCCACTCCCCCCCAGAGAGACATTCAGATTATCGCCACAAATGGCCACCGGTTCCACTTTATCTTCCACTTTAAAAACGCAGGGATCTGAAACTGCCTGGTTACCGCATATATCGGTGACGGTATACACAAAGTAATTTACACCGGTCGGCACACCGGAAGCTGCTCCGTCGGCGATGTGCACATCCAGTTTTACAAACTCGGGTTCTCCGTAAGGATTACCAAAAGGATCCGTAGGCTGGCGATAGGAATAGACAGCGGTTTCTATCTGATAACCGGAGCATTCCCCTGTAACATCCGGTTCCGGAAGAAGAAAAGCAGCCGCACAATTGAAAGGACCGGTGGAATAAGTCAGGGTGTCCTGCCGGCTCGCATCAATAGTATTGCAGGATATAGTGGGTGCACTGAAATCACCGACCTCTATGACCTGATCGAAAGACCGTGTGCCATCAGTTCCGCACCAGTCGGAAACGGTCCACCGCCGGATCACCTTATGGGCGCCCGCACAGGGGCCTTCAAATCGCTGGTCCTGATAGGCAGCCGAATAATTGCAGTGAAACTTTGACAAGCGGACTGTATCCCCGAAACCATTTACATAAAAAGGATAGCCTGTAATATCGGGATGAGGATGCCCCTGCTCATCAAGGGGGATATCTTCCTTGCAAAAATCCAGCTTGACCTCAGCTGGAGGCTCTTCGAAAGGCGGCCGGTCCAGGTAGATGATCTGTTTGCAACCAGAGGAAACATTTCCCTCCGCATCGGAGGCTTTGAAGGTACGCAGTATAGCTGCGTAATGCTGCTGTCCATCTCCATTCTTTACGTCTCCCAGCGGACACCCAAAGTACAGCAACTGATCCGACCAGGTAAAGTCCTTTACCTCGGAGCAATTATCCGTGATCACCGGCAAGCCGGTGAACAGCTGGCTGGTGGGATCCAGCGTAGCAGAATTGCTCAGTACGCTGTCGAGATCGGAACAGATAAGATATACGTCTTCGGGGCATTCCACAAGTGGCGGGCTGTTATCCACAAAGTGGAAGGAACCCGATACCGGGGAACAGGGATCGATCACACTTCTGACTTCGAACTCAAGCGTCTGCCCAATGAGATGACTGACATCGGCCGGCTCTGTAATTTCCGTTCCATTCCGGAACAATCGGTAGTAACTTCCCTGAGAAAGCACCTTGTTTCCACATTCCAGCAAGGGATTGGTCAGCAGCATTTCCGGCGTGAGCAATACCGAGCAGCTTTCATCTACCGTGACGTTCACCTGGGCGTTCGCCGCCAGATTACCGGCCGACTTCCAACAGTCGCCCAAGGGCGTTGGCGCATCCCCGTCCTGATAAGTACCGTTGAGGAAAAGACTATTGTCCGACCAATCTTCAACGAACAGCCCGCTGTCTTCGTTCTTACTATAATCTGGCAATACTGATCCTGCTTCATTGAACGCCAGGCCGGTCGCTTTTAGAGAGGCCTGCGGATCAGGAGGTGCAGTGTTTGCTTGCGGATATACCTCTATAGCAAAGCGCAGCGCCAGCGACTCTCCCGGCAACAATACACCGCTTTGGCCGTCAAAAACAAGGGGATTCGCAGCGCCGTCAAAGGCGGCATTCAGGACCGGAAGGGACTGTGACCGGGAACGGTTCAGCAGTTCAGGAGCACTGACCAGCCCGGTATAAGCAGTGCCAAAGGCGCCGGCAAGTGAAAAGTCGATATAAGCCTGCAAGTCCTGCAGCACCGTCTGCCCGGTATTGCGAATTTCCGATTCCAGTATCAATGTAAAACGACCACATATTTCACTCGGAGGAAAGTCTACCCCGACGATCACGAGGCCGGCTTCGATATTCGGCGCCGCAGCGATACCAATATCCTGGCTCAGCTGCTCATCCGGATTTGAAACGGAAAATTCAGCGACGGGCGCAGCATCACTATCCCGGGCCTCATCCATCCCCTGATCGGCTAAGGTCAATATGTAATTTTCCGGTACGGAAAGCAGACGAAGCCGGTAATTGCCCGGAACAAGTCCGTCAAACTGATATTCACCGGTACTGCCTGTAAGGGTTTGCCATACCTGATCATCATTTCCTTCTCCAAAAACACCATCGGCGCCGGCGAAGCTAAGTTCGATCGATAAGTCCGGCACTCCGGGTTCCAGAGACAGATCACCCTGGATACCATTGTGATTCACATCTTCCCATACACGGCCTTTAACACCGGCATTATTATTTTCTTTAACAGGAACGGCGCCAAGCCAGAGAGGAAAAAGTCCTAAAAACACAAGGGGAACAAAGTTCAAGGAGCGTAAACTATTATTCATGGGATGCTTGTTTAAAACGAGAACATTTTTTGACGCAGGAAACCGCAAACTCACCCCTGCCTATCCTGCAAGGAGACGAATGCAGTGTAAATCAATCCGAAAAAATGATTCTTGGTAACAATTATTCTCGCCAGAAGGTCTGGTCACGGCAAAGCAATGGTAGCGAAGCATACTACGCATAATCGGTATAACAGTTTTTGGAATTATCAAAAATCTAAAATATCGAAACCGGGGTTGTGGGCAGGGGCAGAAAGAGTGCGGCGATGATGAACGATTTATCCATCTGGGTAAAATTAAGACATTTTATTCGTTACTACTATCCCGCAGGCACTTTTTGAAAAAAAAAATATGATTTTTTAATTAGTCTCCAGGATCATCCGCCGGGTTATACGCTTTTGTTTCGCTTGCAAGATGTAAAAAAGCAAGCCGCTTCCGGCAATTTGGTTGCGGTGAATTAAAAAGGAATGGTCTCCCGCCGGCAGTGTCGCGGAACGCTCGTGAAGAACCATTCCCTGGCTGTTGCAGATCCTCAGGAGAACGGCATCCGGCGCCGGCAGATGAAAATGGATCCGGGTTTGATCCCGAAACGGATTGGGCGTGTTTTGAGCCAGGGTAAGCGTCGCTGTTTTTTCCTGCTCAAAACTGAGCTGCAAGGTTCTTTTCTTTAAATCAGTACTATAAGCCTCCGCCGGGGTTGGCACCGTCGTTATCCGGAGGTGCTCGCGAAGGGAGAGTGACCGGGGAGCACGCAGTTTCAGATAAAGGAGCGGCTTCCGGTTTTGATCGGTAACTTGGGCAGGCTCTTGATTCCAACTGACGGTAATGCGGCCTTCAGCCGTGAATATACCCCAGTTTCCTTCCCGTGCCATTCCTCCGTCAACATCCAGGATGTCCAGGTCAGTCTCCAGGGTAAACTGGCATCCCAGCAGATGATCCACCTCCTCGAGGTAAAGGGGAATTTCGCGGGTTTCTCCGGCAGCCATCCGGATATCGAAAATGGTGAGGCGAGCCGGGCTTCGTTTCTCCGGCAGCGGCGCCAATCCCGCATGTTGGGCATTTCCGCTTACATCACCGACTTTAATGGCGATAAAGTTCTGATCTTTCAGATCGCCGGCCAGGTTATTAATACTGATAATTTCGGGGAAAGCTTCTTCCCAGGGGTTTGCCGGATTAGGAAATACATAACTTGCATCCACAAAACGCCAGCTGAGATTATTCTGCATCTCTGTCTCAATATTCAGTACGATTTTGCGTAGCTGGACCATGTCGAGCGTCGTAATCGTTTTCGAATTATTGACATCGGCTGCGATCAATTTATAGGGAGAGGATATGGGAGCGCTGTTCAGAATGTGTTTGGAAATAAGTACCAGATCGAACGTGGTGACGCCTTCCAGGGGATCTTCGTTGAGCCAGGGCTGCAAAGTGTAATCGTAGTCTCGCTGTAACCCCTGAAATTCATAGACACCGTCGGTATAAGTAGTAGTTTTCATGGATTGTCGCCCGCTCAGTCGCATTGTCACCCCGGCAACAGGCGCACCGCTTTCCGTGGCGATCAGCCCGCTGACCTGCTCTCCATCGACAACAGGGTTGCACCGATTCTGCTCATCTTCCAGAATGATAAAAAGCTCACAGTAATCGTGATTCCCCATTTCGTCCCAGGCATGCAATTCCACCGGTATGGGAGTAGAGACGGGATCATCGCAATTAAAGGATATACGCTGTTGTTCCCGGCTTGGTGTTGCTCCCCGGCGGTTGAGTGAAAAATGCAGGGGGCCGGAACAGTCTTCAGGCATAGCCATGACTAAGTCTTCCGCCCAAATCGTATTCATGGCGCTTTCCACTTCGCCGTCTCCGTCCATATCCACCGGTAAAAGTGGAATGACCTGCTCAGCGGGACACACCGGCCGGGCTGCCTGGCAATCCAGCACCTCGAAGTCAATATGCCGGGTTGCCGTATTTCCACAGGCATCAGATAAATCCCAGCTTAGCCGGTGACTTCCAATTGACATAGTTCCGGTGACCAGGATGGTGCTTCCTGAGCGGTTTATGGAAAAAGCCCCTGACTGTTCGTCCAACACCTGATCCGGGTCTCCGTCCCGAAGCAATCGCATATCCTGCAGGTCTATCGTTTCTGAGCAGTTATCTAACAGGGAAAAAGTAAAAGCAAAAGAGCCGCTGCAGATAGTACTCCCGGTAGTACAAAAAGAGACATTCTCCGATTGGAGCTGAAACTCCGGCGGGGTATTGTCGTAAATCAGAACAATTTGTGAGTAGAGGAAGCTGCCCGGATTCATTTTCCGGTAGGCTGCTTCTGAAAAACTTTCCACCAATTCCGGGTCTGAATTCTGAGGGGCCGAATATATTCTCATAGTCTGGCCTTCCCAGTCATCGTAATTGATTTCCAGCCAAACCCTATTTTTCACCACGCCTGCCTTTTCGACAAGGGTTCTTAGATCTAACGGAGGTTTTTCCTCATCACCGTCGTATTCGCACCAGTTGATAATGCGATGGGTGACTTCCAGCCGGTAGCACTCATCGTCCTGCGCTTCCAATCGTGCTGTATCCCTGCTGACCGCCAGTAAGTTGCAACCCATATCGGAAATTCGAAACGAGGATTGCTCTTCTGCTGAGCAGTGTTGACGGCTTTCATCCCCCGGCAACTGCACCTGATACCTGACTACCGGTTCGACCTGGATCACTTGTGTGCATATGCTCTGCAGCCCATTACTCCCCAAAACGCTAAAGCGACGCTCTATCCGGCCCTTCCCGCAGTCGGCCGGTTTCCAGAAAATATCTTCTGTGACAGACTCCACGCCACAGGAGCCTTGCAGGTCTACCACTTCCGCCGGTGCGCCAAACCGCCGGGCGACGGCAGCAGCATCGGTTGGTTCAAAGTCTATGTCCGAGCAGGTCAGCACAGCATTCTCCGCCCGGCAAAGGGGCGGCAGTTTATGTTTAACTTCCACGGGCATGCTGCAATGGGCCGTATTTCCGGCTGCATCCGCTATTCGAAGTTCCAGTAATGGCGGCTCATCGGCATCGGCGCAATCAAAGCTGGTCCTTTCCGTCCAGTTAGTGAAAAATATACCGTTCTCCCGCGTAAAGCGCAGCACTCCGCCACTGTAAAAGCGTTCGATCTGTTCTTCTTCATCAAATACCCGGTTGAAATCTTCCGGCCAGGAGATATCGAACTGAGCCCTGGCATAATCGGCAAGGTCCGTTTCTACCAAAGTTCTGCGAAGAACTGGAGTGGTTGCGCCACAGTTGTCCGAAACGCCGGCTTCGGTGATCAACTGAGCAACGTCCAGCACGTAAGTCCCATTCGGTCCGGTATTTTCCGGCCGTAGTTCAACTACATACTTTTTAGGACATGCTATTGCGGGGGCTTCCCTGTCAATTACCCGCATTGTACATTCCTGCTGCTCGATATTGCCGCAAAAGTCTCTTATCTGATAACGGATATCATAGAGCCCGGGAGGAATTCCCGAAGCAATGTGATTGTTATCCTCCGTGATTTTCCTGTACGCCACTTCACCGCTCTGAGGATCTTCGGTCTCTCCCCACACTTCGAATGACCATTCCCAATTAAAGCAGTCCGCTTCTACCTTCGGTGCCGGTGGGCGAATAGTCGCCTCACAGTTGAGTGAGGAGGTGAAAAAAGTCATCGGCTCCGGAATTCCATCGTTATTATTATCGATTTCAGGACAGCTGATTTGTATAGCAGTCGTTTGGGCGGATAGCGTTCCGGAGAGAAAAAGAGGCGGCAAGCAAAAAGTCAGCAGTGGCAGCAATGCAATCAGTCTAATAAAAAGAAGCGAAAGCGACCGTCCGATCGCACGCAGAAAGCAGAAAATAAGGAAATGAGTCATCTTCCAAATCATGCCGACGAATGACTTGTTTTGAGATTATGGTATAGCGTAAAGTACCTGTACAACAGGACTTTGACAGCTCAATCGTTCCGGATAAATAGGAACTTCCTATAAAAATACAGCTAATTCGAAGATATTTCAATGCTGAAGAGAAGAAAATAGACTGAAATGTCCCACTTCAGTCTATTCATTGATGTGAGATAGTTACTTATTCCCGGCAGAAAAAGGAAGACCAAAAGGGGACATTATCTCTCTTCCTCCGCCCTACTAAGGTCGAAAATCTTGAGCTCAGTCTACAGCTCAGATAGTGAATTTACCTTGCTGAAAATGAGATTATGATCTGCTATTACTTCTGTATAACAGATTCAATCAATACATATTCCGGTTAATATTGTCGGCAGTACCGGAACATAATTCCTCTTTCTAGCCTTTATAGTTTTTGGGAAAGCAACCTGAACATGCCATTCAGGAAACTTTTCCCTTACGAGAAAAGCTCCTGAGCACGGCAATATAAATTTTTCAGTACTGTCTGATTGACAGACAGCAGCTTGAGATTAAAGATTTGTTATTAGTAGAGACAGCTAATTTGAAACAGTTTAACAGTAAACATAAATACACCCCACTACTACCTTTTTGGTCGTCGTCTGAAATGGCGAAGTGTTTTCGCTCAAATAATTATTGGAAGTGGTGGCAGAAGGTAAGGTGTAAAGTTTTACTTATAAATACTGTTTTTGTTAAATGTTCTACTTTGATTTGTGTCGTAAAGATAGAAAAAATATATATACCTGTCCTACCTTATTCAAAATATTTTTCAAAAAAACTCATTCAATAGCAAAAATCTTCGTCCCTATTCAAAAATTAAGTGCTGAAGCCTCCTGTAAATAAGAAGCTTCAGCACTTTTTTTAGCAAACTATATACCCTTGAAAAAACGTCAGAATAATTGAGGTATTGATCCAATACTTCAGACGCAGGGTCCTGTATTTACTCCACAACAATCATCTTCTTGGTCGCGGTGTACTCCGCCGTTTCGACGGTGTAGCTCAGTACGCCTTTGGCGCCCAGGTCGCCGCTGTTCAGCGTGATCTGGTTGTAGCCTTTGGCAAACTCACCTTCGATGACCTTCAGCAGGCGGCCCGTCACATCGTTCACCTTAATGGTGGCTTCTGTGGCCTCCGGCAGGTTGAAGCCGATGATCGACTGTGCGACGACGCTGTTCTGAAAGAAAGGCTCTCCCCAGTAAAATATATCATCGACGATGATATCGGACCCGGCATTGGACAAATCGATAACGCCTTGCGCTAAATCGGCCAGTCTGTTGCTTGCCGTGTGAAAGGCCAGCGCCGCTCCCGGAGCAATATCGTGTAGGATTTCCGCCATCGCCCGGCCTTCATCCGGTGAGTTGGTAGGCGAAAGTATTAGGTCGTCGTAGTTATCAGATCAGTAGTGGGGTAGGTAGTGAAACTCAGGGGTAAATGGCTATTTACATGATCTAATAGACAAAATAAGGCATATTTGTTAAAAAGATAATTATTACAGCCTTTTTTGACTATCCAGACAGTACGACATTTTAAACAAGGGCGGCAATGGCAATTAATCACTGACTTTGGTGACAAAAATCATCCGCGTCCCCTTCCGCTCCTGCTATTTTTGTCCAAAATGTTGCCAAATGCCAGTCGCAGAGCCAAACACGACACCCTCTTCTATTGATACCCGGGGCGGCGCCGCCTGTTATCACTGTGGTGAGGTTTGCCCAGGGGACATTATTGCCATCGATGAAAAAGTATTCTGTTGCGAAGGATGCAAAACAGTTTTTGAAATACTGAATGACAACGGACTTTGCCGCTATTATGACATTGATGAGAACGCCGGTATCAGCTTAAAGGGAAAACCACAGGCCGAATACGCTTTTTTGAACGATACCGAAGTACAGGAACGCATACTGGATTTCACGGACGGAGAACGCACGAAAGTGACTTTCTACCTGCCGCAGATCCACTGCGCCTCCTGTATCTGGCTTCTGGAAAACTTGTATAAGCTCAGCTCCGGAGTACTCGACTCCAAGGTCAATTTTCTAAAAAAGGAGATTTACATTACCTATTCAGAAACGGAGACCTCGCTCCGGAGGGTTGTCGAACTTCTGGCGAGCATAGGTTACGCTCCCACTATCAATTTTAGTGATCTGGACAAGGAGGATCGGCCGGTGATCGACCGGCGATTTTTCTATCAACTTGGCGTGGCGGGTTTTGTTTTCGGCAATATTATGCTGCTGAGCTTTCCGGAGTACCTGGGGCTCGACAAGACGGTAGATCAGCGTTTTTTCCAACTCTTTGGCTACCTTAATATCTTCCTGGCGCTGCCACTCGTGTTCTACAGCGCCCGCGATTACCTTCAATCGGCATGGCTGGGTCTGCGGCAACGAACCCTTAATATCGATGTGCCCATCTCCCTGGGTATACTGACTTTGTTCGGGCGTAGCGTTTTTGAGATCCTGTCCCATAGCGGCGCCGGCTACCTCGACAGTCTGGCCGGTCTCGTCTTTTTTCTCCTTATCGGAAAATGGTTTCAGCAGCGCACCTATCACAATATTTCCTTCGAGCGCGATTACAAGTCTTATTTTCCGATTGCTGCCCGCAAAAAAACGGAAGGCAGCCACACGACGGTTTCCCTCGACAAGCTGGAAGCCGGCGATGTGATTCTTATCAGACACCAGGAACTTGTACCGGCCGACAGCATACTCCTGCGGGGGAAAGGAAAAATTGACTATAGCTTCGTTACGGGAGAATCCGAACCCGTTACGCGTAAGGAAGGCGAGAAGATCTACGCCGGGGGCCGGCAAACCGGTGAGGGAATCGAGGTTAGTCTGACGCGCAAAGTTTCTCAAAGCTACCTCACCCAATTATGGAACGATGATGCATTCACCAAAAAACAGAGCTCCGACACCGGCCGGCTGGCCGACCGGGTGGGCAAATACTTCACCGTAGCCATCCTGCTGATTGCCTTTACAACGCTGGCCTTCTGGCTACCTAAAGATATGCATACCGCCATCAATGCTTTTACGGCTGTCCTGATCATTGCCTGTCCCTGCGCCGTAGCTTTAGCCATTCCGTTTATTTTCGGCAACGCGCTGCGCATTCTGGGCCGGCGGCAGTTCTACCTGAAGAACACCGGTGTGATCGAGTCACTCAGTGATTTTGACCGGACGGTTTTCGATAAAACGGGAACCATTACCCAGCGCGGTGATAATCCGGTTACTTTTTCCGGCCAACCACTGAATTTCCCCGAACGGCAGGCGGTACTGGCCATGACCGGGGCTTCCACTCACCCCGCCAGTCAGCAGATCAGCAGCTACCTGAATCAACGACAAGCAGAAGGCAAGGCGGCAGTGCCGGCCCCCATTTCTGGTTGGAAAGAAGTGGTAGGAAAAGGTATCCTCGCTTCGTCAGGCGGTCGGGTATTCCGGCTGGGCTCCCGTCAATTTATGTCGCCTGAACTTCGCGAACATTGCCCGGATGATGCCGGCGTCTATCTGCAGATCGATCAGCAGATACGCGGTTGCTTCTACATTGAGCACTTGTTCCGGCCTGGAACAGATACCGTGATGGACTTTTTCCGGCAAAAGGGCGAAACCTTCCTCTTATCAGGCGATAACGACCGGGAACAGCTTCTCCTGCAACCTTTTTTTAGCGCCGAAGGCAGCATGCTTTTCCGGCAAAGCCCGCAGGATAAACTAAAATTCATCAAGTCACTGCAATCAGACGGTCATCGGGTGCTTATGCTGGGGGACGGCCTCAACGATGCCGGCGCGCTGCAACAAAGTCACGCGGGTATCGTAGTAGCAGAAGATACCAATAACTTCACTCCGGCCTGTGATGCTATTCTGCAAGCCGATAATTTCTCTTTACTCCCCACCTTTATTGCTTTCGCCCGCCGCAGCATCAAGCTGGTGTATGGGGCCTATGCCTTTGCTTTCGTCTACAATGTCATCGGCCTTAGCTTCGCGGTACAGGGAACCCTCTCCCCTATTGTCGCCGCTATTCTGATGCCGCTTAGCTCTATTAGTATTGTCCTGTTCGGCATGCTGGCCAGTAATTGGGTGGCTAAGCGGATGGGATTGTGAGTGGGGAAAGGTTCATTTTCCACTGGCCGGCATTTTTGCCTCGCCATAGGTTAATCGATGAGTGAAAATCAAAAAAATTGTCTCTTTTTTCTCAGGCTCTGATGCCGAGAAGTGCTTTGTTTAAATCTTAAAAAAAGTAAATTAAAAAAATTCAATCTCAAAAAATCAGGCCAAATTAAATTTCAATTCCAGCCTGTTAATTTTGCATTTATTTCAAAAACCGAACAAGGCAATTAAACAAACTAAATTTAAAACAATAAAAATACGTGGCCGCCAGAAGGCTTCCTCCTGTTTTCCATGACTAAATAATGACAAAAGTCACCCCTCATTTTGACAATTATCATCCGTCAGGCCTTGCTACGCTTCTATCTTGCACGCAAATACTAATGGCACAAACATCATGGGAATCATCTTCATCTTAATCATCGTAAGTCTGATTATTGCGTTGGGCTTTTTGGGCGCCTTTATTTGGGCGATCCGAAGCGGGCAATATGATGACGATTACACCCCCTCCATCCGGATTCTTTTCGACGACGAAAAGGAACAATCAACACAAAACAAGCATAAATCCTAAATTTTTCACCTAATGGCACAGATAGAGAAATTCAGCTACGACAATGCCATTGTGCGGAACTTCGCGTATGCGACCGTACTATGGGGCGTCGTCGGCATGCTGGTCGGCCTGATAGCAGCCCTCCAGCTTATCCTTCCAGAGCTCAACCTGGGAATAGCAGAGACGACCTTCGGCAGAATCAGGCCGCTGCACACCAATGCCGCGATTTTCGCGTTTGTGGGCAACGGCATTTTTATGGGCGTCTACTATTCCCTGCAGCGGCTGCTCAAGGCGCGCATGTTCAGTGATGCGCTAAGTAAATTTCATTTTTGGGGCTGGCAGGCCATTATTGTCTCCGCCGCCATTACCCTGCCGCTGGGTATTACCAGCTCACACGAATACGCCGAACTGGAATGGCCGATTGACATTGCCATCGCGGTGGTATGGATCGCCTTCGGTATCAACATGTTCGGTACTATATTAAAACGCCGGGAGCACCACCTCTACGTCGCTATCTGGTTCTACATCGCCACCTGGATTACGGTAACGGTGCTGCACGTCGGCAACAACCTGGAAATTCCGGTCAATATGTGGAAGAGCTACCCGGTTTTTGCCGGGGTACAGGATGCGCTGGTACAGTGGTGGTACGGCCATAATGCGGTAGCATTTTTCCTGACGACACCGTACCTGGGCTTGATGTACTATTTCCTACCCAAGGCAGCAAACCGGCCGGTTTATTCTTACAAATTATCTATTATTCACTTTTGGGCCCTGATCTTTATTTATATCTGGGCCGGACCGCACCACTTGCTTTACACTTCGCTACCCGACTGGGCACAGTCGCTGGGTACTGTGTTCAGCATCATGCTGATCGCGCCTTCCTGGGGCGGTATGCTCAATGGCCTGCTCACCCTTCGCGGCGCCTGGGACCGGGTGCGACAGGATCCCATTCTCAAATTCATGGTGGTTGCTGTCACTGCCTACGGGATGGCCACCTTTGAAGGCCCTATGCTTTCTATCAAATCAGTGAATGCCATTAGTCACTTTACTGACTGGACGATTGGGCACGTACACGTGGGAACGCTTGGCTGGAACGGCTTCCTGACCTTTGGTGTGTTGTACTGGTTGCTGCCGCGCATTTTTAACACGAAACTGTATTCCATCAAGCTGGCCAACGCGCACTTCTGGATCGGCACGCTCGGTATCTTATTCTACGCCATCCCCTTGTATTGGGCCGGCTGGACACAGTCGCTGATGTGGAAGCAATTTACGGCCGACGGCTTCCTGCAATACGGCAACTTCCTGGAAACGGTCACGCAAATTCTGCCCATGTACGCACTCCGGGCACTGGGTGGCACCCTCTATCTGGTTGGTGTTTTCATCATGGTCTACAACCTACTCAAAACGGTCAACAGCGGTAAACTCGAGGCCAACGAAGCCGTCGAGGCGCCGGCACGCGAAACCTATGTCAAGCACAAGGGCGAACACTGGCACCGCTGGATCGAGCGCCGGCCTATGCAAATGCTGGTCGCTTCCACGATTCTGATTCTGATCGGCGGGCTGGTAGAGGTTGCTCCGATGATGCTGGTCGACAACAATGTCCCCAGAATTGAATCGGTTACGCCTTATACTCCACTGGAACTGACAGGTCGCGACATATACATCCGCGAGGGCTGTCTCGGCTGCCACTCACAGATGGTGCGTCCGTTCCGTTCCGAAACGGAGCGCTACGGTGACTACTCCAAATCGGGTGAGTTTATTTATGACCGTCCCTTCCTTTGGGGCTCCAAACGCACCGGACCGGACCTGCACCGCCTCGGAGGCAAATATCCGGACAGCTGGCACTTTAACCATATGCTGGATCCGGAAAGTATGTCGCCAGGCTCCATCATGCCGCCCTATCCCTGGCTGATCGAGGACGATGTCGACCTCAGCGAGCTGCCCGACAAGATCCGTGTCCTGCGTACACTGGGCACGCCCTATCCGGCCCGCTACGAAGAGATCGCCGTGGATGATGCACAGAAACAAGCCATGCAAGTGGCCCAAAGCCTGCGCGCCGACGGCATTGAGATGGAAGGCCTGGAAAATAAGGAAATTGTCGCTCTTATTGCTTACCTGCAGCGACTGGGTACCGATATCAAACCCAAACCGCAGGCGGGCAATTAACTGAATGCCGGGTGCGGGCGCCGGAGTGTTCGGCGCCCGCACCCGGCCCAAACTAAAAGCAAAACACCATGTATAAATATCTGCTCGAAAACGCCGGTGAAATTAACTGGATGGCCATCTTCGCCCTGCTGACCTTCGTGGCTATCTTCCTGATCGGAACGATTACAGTTCTGCGCCGCGACGCTGGTTTTATCGAAAAAATGTCGCGTATGCCGCTGGAAGACTCAAATACGCTAACCTCCGAAAATGCTGATCACCATGAAAAATAAGCTTCAGAAACCACTTTTATTATTCCTTCCCCTGCTGTTGCTCGGCGATACCCTGAACGGGCAGGAGGCCAGCGGCGCGGGAACAGGCAACCCGAACTTCTACGGGGATCTGCTGGCCATCACCCTAATGGTTGTCGCCGGCGTCGTTCTGCTTGGCGCACTGACCTCTCTGGTTCAGGTGCTCAACGTAATGGTTCAGGTGAAGAAAGTTGAACTTTACAAAGCCAAAGGCTTAGAGCTAGAGGAAGAAAAACCCAGGGTACCCAAAGAGAGCCTCTGGGATCAGTTCTACAAACGACTTACCAAAGTGGTGCCCGTCGAGAAAGAGAAAGACATTCTCTTCGAACACGAATACGACGGCATCCGCGAACTGGATAACAGCCTCCCTCCATGGTGGGTATATATGTTCTACATCACGATTGTCTTTGCGGTGGTATATATGACCTATTATCACTTCACGGACGCCGGTCTCAGCCAGGAGGAACAATACGCACAAGAAATGCAGGAAGCGGAAGAAGCCGTGAAGGCCCACCTGGCCTTGCAGGGCAGCAACATCGACGAGACAAGTGTACAGATGGTCGCCAATGAAAATGAACTGGCGCTGGGCAAAACCATGTACGAAACCAACTGCGCCGCCTGTCACGGCATGATGGGCGAAGGCGGTGTCGGTCCCAACCTGACGGACGAATACTGGATCCACGGAGGCAGCATCCAGGATGTTTTCAAAACCATTAAATATGGTGTTCCCGAAAAGGGCATGATCTCCTGGCAAGCTCAGTTGCGACCGAAAGACATGCAGCGCGTTTCTTCCTATATCATGACCATGCAGGGAACCAGTCCTCCAAATGCTAAAGAGCCTCAGGGAGAAAAGGTGCAGGTGGGTGATGCCGAAGAAGGAGGTTCCCCTGTTCAGGACACTAGCTCGCAGGCCCAGGTGATCGGGATGAAGTAGTGTGCTGGATACTGGATTACCGCACGGCAGTTTTACTACCGACAATTTCCGGTACGCAAGCGATACATAACTCTGTAAAATGAACGCAACAGACAACAATAACAACATCAAGGATGCAGAAGCCTACCGGGACAAGATAGCCACGGTAGATGAAGGTGGGAAGCGGGTATGGGTATATCCTAAGAAGCCCAGTGGGCGATATTACAATGCCCGCACCTATCTCAGCTGGCTATTGCTGGCCTTTCTTTTTATCGTGCCTTTCATCAAGGTAGGAGGAGAGCCTTTGCTGCTGTTCAACATACTGGAGCGGCGCTTTATCCTGTTCGGCGTTTTATTTATGCCACAGGATTTCCATCTGTTCGTCCTGGCTATGTTGACCTTCATTGTCTTTATCGCCTTGTTTACGGTAGTTTTTGGGCGTTTGTTCTGCGGCTGGGTCTGTCCTCAGACCATTTTCATGGAAATGGTTTTCCGAAAAATAGAGTACTGGATAGAAGGGGACCACAATGCTCAACGTCGCCTCAACAAGGCGCCATGGACACGGGATAAGATCGTTAAAAAGACGGCCAAGCATGTCATTTTCTTCGGCATCGCGATACTGATTGCCAATACTTTTCTCGCCTATATTATAGGCATTGACGAAGTATCCCGGATTGCCACCGAACCCGTAAGTATGCACCTGGGCGGCTTCATCGCCATGGTCCTGTTTAGCGGCGCTTTCTACGGCGTATTCGCCTGGATGCGTGAGCAAGTGTGTACAACGGTATGTCCTTACGGCCGCCTGCAGGGCGTTTTGCTGGATCAGAATTCCATCGTGGTCGCCTACGACTTCGTACGCGGGGAACCGCGGGGTAAGATTCGAAAGTCGACCAAGCGGGTAGCCAAAAAGGTGAAGCGCAACCCAATGGAAAGCATACAGGAGGAAGTAGTGCAGGCGCCACAGAAAAATCTCAGCACCGAGGCAGAATCGGCCGAGAGTAAGCCCATCGAGATGGTGGCCAATAAGCTGGGAGACTGCATTGACTGCACACTCTGCGTACAGGTGTGTCCTACCGGAATCGATATTCGCGATGGAACCCAGCTGGAGTGCGTCAACTGTACCGCATGCATCGACGCCTGTGATACGGTGATGGATAAGGTGGGCCGGCCCCGGGGATTAATCCGGTACGACAGCTACAACGGTATCGCTGAAAAGCGGAACAAAATATTTACGCCGCGCGTTATCGGCTACTCTATCGTTCTAGGCATCCTGCTGGTCGTCAATGTCTTGCTGCTCACCGGCCGCAACGACGTGGAAACCCTCATCCTGCGTACACCTGGTATGCTCTACCAGGAAGTGGAAGATAACTACATCAGCAATCTGTATAACTTCCAGGTAATCAATAAAACCAAAGACGCCTTCCCCGTCGAGTTTCGACTCAGTGAAGAGACGGAAGGACGCATCAAAGCGGTGGGCACCCTTCCCAATACCAAGCCCGGAGGGGTGATCGAGGGGGCCATCTTTATTGAAATTCCGGAATCAGAACTGGCAGGACGCAAGAATGATATTACGGTGGAGGTCTACTCCAACGGAGAACAGATCGATCGCGTGCGAACGACTTTCCTGGGGCCAGTGCAATGATAACTGCGTAGGCGCCCGCCTGGCTCAGGCGCCACGAGCCTGGCACAACGGTGTGAAACACGCAGCGCAATCCAAGACCGGAGTTTTAAGTACTGCTTTGGCTTAGGAAAAGCAATTGAACTAAAACTAAAAAGCAAAAGTCATGAAATTTAATTGGGGATACGGCATTGCCATTTTCTACAGTGTCTTCGTGCTGGCATTGGTTTTCCAGGTTTTCAAATCGACACAATACGATCACAGTCTGGTCTCTGATAAATACTATGCCGAAGATATTGCTTATCAGGAGCATTACGACAAGCTGGCTAACAGTCAGTCCCTGGAGCAGGAAGTTTCAGTTAGCCAGAACGGTTCCAAATCAGCCGTAGAAATACAATTTCCGAAAGACTTATCCAATATACGAGGAGAGATCCATTTTTTCTGCCCTTCCGACAGCCGGCAGGACTTTCGTGTGCCGGTGAGGCCGAACGGCGATTACAAACAGGTTGTTTCGACACAAAACCTGAAACCCGGGCTTTGGAGACTAAAAATTGACTGGAAAGCTTCCCGGAAGTCCTACTTCAAGGAAGAGGTCATCATCATATGAGCGGCTTGACTTTAATCAATTCATGAGATGGAACTCTGGACAGCGTTTACTATTGGATTACTCGGCAGTTTACACTGCGTCGGCATGTGCGGCCCCATCGCGCTGGCACTACCTTATCAGGGTAAACAGCGCTGGGTAGCTGCCGCTAATGTGCTGCTGTATAACGGAGGGCGGGTCATCACCTACGCGCTGATTGGGTTAGTGATCGGTACGCTGGGGAAGGGACTTTTTCTGGCCGGTTTACAGACTCAGGTATCCATAGGCCTGGGTGTTCTTCTGCTGCTGATCGCCCTGTTTTCTATTAATGTAGAAGCCAAGCTTCTGCGCATTCCCGCCTTTTCGAAACTCAACAATTGGGTCAAACAGCGCCTCTCGGGCCTGTTGCGCCGGCACAACCGCAGTTCCTTGTTCTTTATCGGCATGCTCAACGGGCTGCTGCCCTGCGGTTTGGTCTATATGGCCGTGGTCGGCGCGATATCCACCGGCAATGTATGGCAGGGAATGGCTTATATGAGCCTCTTCGGGCTGGGCACTATTCCCCTGATGCTGGCAACCGCTCTGGCCGGGCAATTTATCAATATTCGCTTGCGCAACCGGCTGCGCAAACTCATCCCCGTCTTTCTGATTGCTTTTGCCGTCTTGTTTATCGCACGCGGTATGCAATTTCACATTCCCGACGGCTTCCGCTTTTGGGAAGGATCACAAGAAATTCCTATGTGCCATTAGGCAAGTTCCGGGCCTGTTCTTACCTCGCTCTCCGCGAGGTAAGACAGGTCTATTTCTGGATGCTGGATAAAAACTAGTATCGCTAACGCAGCCCCTCCCGTAACATTTTGACAGTTTTCTGATTTTTATTGAAATTTTTGATGGAAATTTACGACCCTAATCAATATTTATGTTGTTTATATTTTGTATTTTAGTCAGCGGTCTGAAATTCTACTAAACCAAACCCAAGCTGGGTATGAAAAGATCCATGAAGCGAAAGCTTGTAAAAGCCAGAATGATTCTTAATCAAACCGTACAAAGGATGCTCGATATCAACCACACAAGAAAGCGTCTTCCCTATCTCGATAATGCACGGGTAAAAGAAAGAGCACTCGATGAAGAACTGAAAGTGCTCAATAAAATTGCAGATCATCAAGCCAGACTGATCCAACACTACGAGAATACCCTTGGTAAAAGAGGCTAAACGACGAGTAATAAAAGTATACCGGATTGCCGACCTATCAGCAACCCGGTGTCATGAATAAGCACTCTGTTCAAACCCTGAATCCGGTATTCGCCTTTATCCTTATGGCAGCATATATGAGAAGAGGCAGGTATGGTTGTAAAAGGGAATTCTATATCACTGCCTTGCAAAATCAAGTCTTTACTGACTCCTGCAGTTTGGCCTGCTCCCTGATATCCCTGATCCAGCCGCCGCGCTCTTCGGTCAGGAATTCGTAGACCTCGTCATCATTCATAATAATGCGTAGTCCGGTAGGTAAAATGAGATATCGGTTGAAAGAATGAATAGCTTTGATTTCATCAAGCGGCAGCCGAAAACCGGATCCTTCGCTGTGAAGCGGCCGGTAAAGAAAACGCAGTGCATCCACTGTCAGCAACAGCATACCGCGCTGCCGGCCTTCCGGTGAAAAATACACCACTCCTTTTTCCTCGCGGAGAATAGTTACCTTCTCCTCTTCCGGGATGGGCAAGTCGGTAAAACGGCGGCTTATCAAAAAGCGATGCACCTGATCGATTAGCAATACCACAATAAAGGCAAGCAAAAAGCCGCTAACTAAGGCATCCACAGTAGTAGAGGCGAAAGAACGGACGCTAAAATTAATCAGCAACAAAACCAGGGCAGTGAAAAACAGGATCCATCTAAAGGTTTTCATGGTCGTTTCTTGTTTGTTCTCACCTTTACTATTGCTTTCCTACCCGCCTATGTTCATGGTAAGCGTCCGAGCAACTACAGGTGTGCATCTTGCGGCGTGTAGCCCGGGAGTA
>CAZWDL010000120.1:20909-22027 GCA_964632995.1 uncultured Saprospiraceae bacterium | reverse complement strand
AGGGATTCGAACCCCCGGTACCTCTCGGTACGCCGGTTTTCAAGACCGGTGCATTCGACCGCTCTGCCACTCCTCCGTTGAAAATCGTCAACCAATTAATTTTGATTTGCAAAAATAAGAGGAAGAACTAGAAAAGCAAAATTTCAATCCCTAAAAGTAAGCGGTACAGAAATCGATAAATCCAAAAGAGATACCATCTAATAGGTAGAACTCTCCTATTTTCTCTTTATGTTTATCCCATCCAAAAACTAAAATCCATTTTCTATGAAAGCATTCTTCTACAGTTCATTCCTGATCTTTTCTTTTACTTTTTCTCTCTCCGCTCAAATTACACTGACTAAAGACGACGTTCCACAAATCGGGGATAGCCTGACTTATTACACCGACACCCTGCCGGTGATTACGAGTCCCGGAGGCGACGGTCCTGATCAAACCTGGGATTTCACCCAACTCACATCAACAGACACCTTCGGACTCAAGGTTATCTCCCTTGATGATACGCCCAATGCCGACCAATTTCCGGCAGCAAACCTGGCCATCGAAACCAACGGCGTTTTTCTCTATGGCCAACTGACCGGTGAGGAATTGTTGAATTTAGGTACGGCAATTGATGTACTGGGCAACGGCATGCCTTTCCTGGTCAGGTTTGATCCGCCACAACAGCTGTTCCAGTTTCCTACAACATTTGGAACCGCGTACTCGAGCACCTATTCCTTCACGGTGGTAGCTGCAGGCGAAGACTTCGACCTTCCGGTAGACTCTGTCCGGTTCAGTCGAACGACAAGTGAGAGCGGTGCCGTGGATAGTTATGGTACGCTCACTAGCCCGGCCGATACTTACGAGGTTCTTCGCCTGCAGGTCACTTCTGAAAATGCCGATACCCTTTACGCTCAGGTCGCCGGGGTGTGGACCCCACTGCAAAGCCTGCAATCCACCGATATCGAATACCGTTGGCTGGCCAAAGAAGGCGGTAATGTGATGAGTATTTTCCTCGATCAGCAGGGTAACGTGGAAAGTGTCGATTGGCTGGCCTCTTTCGAAAGCGGCGGCGGCGAGGTCATGACCCCGCAAGCCGCCTTTTCCTTCTCCGACCAGGGCGAGGGAAACTACAGCTTTAC
>CAZWDL010000120.1:4053-20809 GCA_964632995.1 uncultured Saprospiraceae bacterium | reverse complement strand
ACAATGTCTGCCTCACCGCCTCCAACAGCGCCGGGACCAATACCAGCTGCCAGACCGTCTCCGTCTCGGATATCGGTGGCGAGGTCATGGCCCCGCAAGCCGCCTTTTCCTTCTCCGACCAGGGCGAGGGAAACTACAGCTTTACCGATCAATCCACCAACAACCCTACTTCCTGGAGCTGGGACTTCGATGACGGCAACACCAGCGATTTGCAAAATCCAACCCACACTTTTACCGCCGACGGGGAGTACAATGTCTGCCTCACCGCCTCCAACAGCGCCGGGACCAATACCAGCTGCCAGACTATCTCCATCCTGCTCTCCTCTCTGGAAACACTGAAGGAGGTCTATGGCTTTCGGCTTTACCCCAACCCGGTACGGGGACGTCTGCAACTGGAACTGTCTTATCCCGGCGGGTTTGCCCCAAATATCAGCTTTTACAATTTTACCGGCCAACAATTATACACCCGCCCACTCCAAGGGCAGCTCAGTGTGGATACCCGCCACTGGCCGGCCGGAGTGCTCACCTTTGTGGTGCGTTCGCCGGAAGGAAAAATACTGGGAAGCGGACGGGTGATTAAAGATTAATGCTCCCGGAAGCGCAAAGTACCCAGGCAGAATTGATTGGTAAAATTTAAGATAGGAGCATCTGCAGAGGAGGGAAGCGGAGTACTCCGTTACCGGGGCTCACCCTTTTACTAATGCTGTGAACTCCCCACCAGCTAAAAGCTGGTGGGCTTCGGGCACTGGGAAGGTACATCGCACCGGCTGATGACCAGGTAATTTTACGCTCAATCACATAAAAAAGACAGCTCACTGATACAGAAAAGCAAAATTATTCGTAGTATCGTAACATGGAGGCATTCCGCAGCTTTTTCGAGGAAATCGGCAGGATAACTCTTTTCGCCGTTCGTTTTTTCCGGGAAGTGTTCCGGCCGCCGTTCGAATTTCGCGAACTGCTGTATCAGTGTTTTCTCGTAGGCAACAAATCCGTTGCCCTCGTAGGCGTTACCGGATTTATCATGGGCCTGGTGCTTACCTTACAAACCCGCCCCACTATGGAAGATTTCGGCGCCGAAGCCTACATGCCCTCTATGATAGCTATATCTATCGTCAGAGAGATCGGGCCGGTCGTCACCGCTCTGATCTGCGCCGGCAAAATAGGATCCAGCATCGGGGCGGAATTAGGATCGATGAAGGTAACCGAACAGATCGACGCTATGGAAGTATCCGGCACCAACCCCTTCAATTACCTTGTCGTTACCAGGGCGCTGGCCACCACGCTGATGGTGCCGATGCTGGTCATCTTCGCCGATACCATCGCCCTGGGCGGCAGCTTCCTGATTGAGAATATGAAAGGACAGGTAACCTGGCAGCTTTACTTCAACAAGGTATTCCAAACCCTTACCTTTGAAGATCTGGCGCCAGCTACGATAAAAACGTTCTTTTTTGGATTTGCCATAGGCATCGTCGGTTGTTACAAAGGCTATACTTCCGATAAGGGGACCGCCGGTGTCGGACGGGCAGCCAACTCGGCAGTCGTCATCGCCTCTATGCTACTTTTTATCATTGACTTTATGGCCGTCGTCATTGCAGATATTTTTATCTGAATTAGCAAGCCTCTGAAACTATGGATACTCAAGCGGAAAAGGATCAACATTCTTCCTCCTCAGCGGACCCGATGATATCGATCAAGAACCTCCATAAATCTTTTGGTGACAATAATGTACTGCGTGGTTTCAATCTGGATTTATACGATGGCGAGAACCTGGTAATTGTCGGGAAATCCGGTTCAGGAAAATCCGTCCTCCTCAAATGCATCGTGCGCTTAACCTTCCCTGACCAGGGAGAAATCACCGTGTTAGGCAAGGACGTTTCCCTCCTGGATCGCGAAGAGCTGGACGAGCTACGCGTAGATGTGGGATTCCTCTTTCAGGGCAGTGCCTTGTACGATTCCATGACGGTCCGGGAAAACCTGCAATTCCCCGTACGGCGTCATCCCGAACGGATCGGTGATGAGGATCTGGAAGAAGTCATTCAGCGCACCCTGGCCAGCGTCGGCCTGGAACACACCGTAGACCTGATGCCGGCAGAACTTTCCGGTGGTATGAAAAGGCGTATTGCACTTGCCCGCACCCTGATGCTACAGCCAAAAATCATCCTCTACGACGAACCGACTACGGGGCTGGACCCCATCACTTCCAGAGAAATCGTTCAGCTCATCCTGGATATACAGCGAGAATATCAAACCGCTGCTCTGATCATCACGCACGATATGGAGGCTGCCCGGATAATGGCCAATCGAATGATCATTTTGACAGAAGGCATCGATTACGCACGGGGCAGCTTCCAGGAACTCGCTCAATCAGATGATCCCCAGATCCAGGCATTCTTCAAATGAGGCTTAATAATTTTAAAGGAAACTAAACCATCGAACGATACATTACCTTAGATAAGTGCTAACATTGGCGCTATAACTATTAGAAAAGGATAGATTACGGCCATCAGACGGCCGATATTGAATAATAATTAAAGCCCTGATTTAATTACGCTCGACTTTTCACCGAATTATATGAGAAAGAAACAAAATTATATCATCCGGCTTGGTCTGTTTGTCACCATTGCCATATCCCTGCTGATCGTTGGGAGCTACTACATCGGCAACAATCAGAATCTGTTTCGGTCTACTTTTACGATTAGCTCTTTTTTCAATAATGTCAACGGTCTACGATCCGGGAATAATGTTCATTATGCCGGTATTAAAATCGGCACCGTCGAAAAAATTGAAATCATCAATGACTCCACCCTGCGCGTCGACATGATGGTCGAGGAGAACGTGCAACCTTACATTCATAAGAATGCGGTGGCCAGTATTGCTACTGACGGTTTGGTGGGAAACATGCTGGTCAATATCAGTCCCGGCAAAGGCCTTGCCCCCTCGGTGGAAGATGGCGACGTGCTGGAATCCTACAGCCGCTTAAAAACGGATGAAATGCTTAACACCCTCGGCAAAACCAATGAAAACCTGGCCGTACTCTCCAATGATCTTCTTACCATTACCAACCGAATTGTTAACGGCCAGGGAACCATCTCCATGCTGCTTAGCGATTCCATCATGGCCCGTGAGTTACAGCAATCAATGACCAACCTGCGCACCACGACCGCCTATCTTAACAGTACTACGCTACGACTGAACAAGGTAGCTACGGAAATAGAATCCGGTGAAGGACTGCTCGGCGCCTTGATCCGCGACACCGTAGTCATGCAGGAGCTAAAGCGATTCGTGAGCAAAATAGAAGGCCTGGAAGTGGAAAAAGTTGATTCCCTGCTGGTTCAGCTGGATCGCTCAGGTAAAGATATCGCTGTATTCAGCAATAATCTTAAAGAACTCTCTCAGCGATTTGAGGAAGAAGACAATCTCGTTCATTCTCTGACCCAGGACTCTACGATTGCAAACGATATAGAAAGCCTGATCCATAACCTCAATACCGGTTCAGAGATGCTCAATGAAAACCTTAAAGCCATGCGGCAAAACTTCCTCTTCCGCAAATATTTCCGAGATCAGGAAAGGGAAGAAAAGGAAGAAAAAATGGAACAGGCGAATCATTGACCTAATGGATTATGGCCGTCGCCTCTCCCTTTACGCTTGTACTTACTCCTTGGGCGGGCGTACGCCCACGAGCATCACTTCCAGGGTGCTCTTTTGTTTGGCAACACAAATAATTTATATTTATCGATTAACATGAAAAAAAATCCTCTCTTCCGTAAAAGACTTTCCTGTTCATCTTTTTCGCTCCTTTTTTTCCTATCCACCGCCCTTGCCCAGCCCGTTCTGGAGATCTGGCAGATACAGGGAAGCGGTGTTTCAAGTCCTTATGAAAGCGAAAGAATCCGCAGCAATGGCAACCTTGTCACCGCGGTGGATGAGGACGGCTTTTTCATGCAGACGCCTGCGGCGCGATCGGATGAACGCCCGGCTACCTCGGATGGCATCTATGTATATCTCGGCCAATCGTCCGGACCGGCCGTGGGCGACAGCGTCAGCGTAGTCGGGATTATTAAGGAGCAGTTCGGGCTGACGGAGTTTTCCAACGTCACCCTCTTGCTTCGCCTGGGAACCGCAGCCGGGCTGCCCGCCCCCGTGGAACTTGACGCCGCCTTTCCCGGTACCAGCCCGGTATCGCCCGCGGCGCTGGAGCAGGTGGAAGGCATGCGGGTGCGTACAGCGGCCCGGGTGATCGCTCCGAACAATCGCTTTGGAGAATTTGCCGTAACCGCTAATGCAGATCGCCCCTTCCGCGAGCCTGGCATTCCCTTTCCCGGCATTCCGGGGCTACCCGTCTGGGACGGGAATCCCGAAGTTTTCTGGGTAGATCCCGATGGCGTAGGCGCCTCCGACTATCAGACGGCGGCGCCCGGCGACAACCTCAGCGCCACCGGTGTACTGAGTTTTAGTTTCGGGAAATACATTTTGCTTCCGGAGAGCTATCAGCTTGATCCCCTGCCCTTTCCCTTAAGCCCCGTCCGGGAGGCTCGCCGGGGAGAATTCACATTGGCTTCTCTCAATACTTTTTTACTTATCAGGGAAGAGGATAATTACGCCGTAAAAGTGGAAAAACTGGCCCGCTATATACTCCAATCGCTGCGGGCGCCCGATATCATCGCCTTGCAGGAAGTGGGAAGTTCTGGAGCTTTACAGGACCTCAGAGATAAGGTCCGGGAGCTGGATCCGGAAATGGATTACCAACCTTTCTTTGGCGATAGTCCGGATTTCATACACCTGGCCTATCTCATTCGTCCCTCGGTTGAGATACTTAGTGTGGAGGCCCTGCAGAAAAATGAAAGGTTCAGCCAGGGCGGTCTTCTGCATGGCCGCCCCCCGCTGCTCTTGCGGATGCGCCTAGGTGGAGAAGGTCCGGAGATAGAAGTCCTCAACCTGCATATGCGCTCTCTACGCGATGTCGAAGACCCCGTTGAGGGACCAACAGTACGCCAATTACGCTTCGAGCAGTCAATAGCCGTAGCGCGCCTGGTGGAAGAACGACGCGACAACAACCTCTTCCTGCTGGGCGATTTCAACGCTTACCCCTTTAGCGACGGATACGTCGACGTAGTCAACCAGATTTCCGGAGGGCCTTCGCTGGGAGCGCTGCTGCCCGTCAACCCAATTGTCGCTCCTCCTCCTCTGGAAAATCTTACCACCGCTCTTTCCCCGGCGGATCAACGCTATTCTTTCATTGAGAGAGGTAATGCCCAGCTTCTTGACCATTGCCTGGCCGCGAACCTAAGCGGCCTGCGCGTAGAGGACCTTCAATTCGCCCGCGGCAATACAGACGCCCCATTCCGCCTCTCAGAAGATTCTACTACCCCGCTGCGCAGCTCCGATCACGACGGGTTTGTCGTTTACCTGCGGGATCTTTCCGTTGCCAGCGAGGCGCCCATCGCCAAATGGCAGGGAATCAAAATACATCCTAATCCAGCGCAGGCCGGACAGCCGGTACAGCTGGAAATTACTGTTCCCGGAACAGTCTCTGTTAAGCTCCTTTCAACAAATGGCAAATATCTTGCGGAGGGGGTCTTCAACGGCGAGGGTTCACCCCCAGTGCCCCTCCCGGCAACCCTGCCTGCCGGATACTACTTCCTGCAGGTACAGACTGAAAAAGGCAGAGCAACTTTGCCGTTGATCGTGCAGCCGTAATTATAGGTAGCTTTCAGTGATTTGCGGAGGTTCGGCAAGGATGCACGACCACGGCCGCCCCCGCATCGCCGCAGTGCGCTGTACAAGTACCGGAGCCAAGCTGCGAATGGGCTCAATTCCGCTCCCTAATCTGCCCATCTCCACGTACCAGCCACTTATAGCTCGTCAGTTCCGGGAGCGCCATGGGACCACGCGCATGAAGCTTCTGCGTACTGATACCGATCTCCGCGCCCATCCCAAACTGAGCGCCGTCGGTAAAAGCGGTGGAAGTATTGGCGTATACAACGGCTGCATCTACATGACGCATAAAATACTCGATGGCCTGCCGGTCCTCGGCGATAATGGCTTCGCTGTGGCGGGAAGAGAAACGATAGATGTGATCAACGGCATCCTCTATACCGGCTACCGTCTTGATCGACATTCTCAGCGAGAGGAATTCGATTCCAAAGTGTTGTTCTTCCGCGGTTTCCAGCAAGTTTTCCGGATAGCTATCATCCAGAACCACGAAGGCGCCGGGGTCAGCGAAAATCCGAACACCGTGTTTCTGGCCCCATTCCCCTACCAGCGCCGGCAGTTCTTTCAAACGCTCGCGGTGGATAAGGAGCGTGTCGAGCGCATTACACACGCTGACCCGTCGTGTTTTGGCGTTTTCAAGAACCGCCTTACCTTTCTTCACATCACCGCTTTTGTCAAAATAGGTATGCACGATTCCCGCACCAGTTTCGATAACCGGAACGGTAGCGTTTTTACGAACGAAATCGATGAGCCCCTTGCCTCCCCGGGGAATCAGCAAATCGATGTAATCATCAGCCTTCAGGATGGCCGGCAGCGCCTCGCGCGCACTGGGAGCAAGATAGACCAGGTCCTTTAGGTCGTAATCCCTTAACACTCCCTGAATTAGGTCAAGGATGGCCAGGTTGGAAAAATGGGCGTCCCGGCTTCCCTTCAGCACCGAGGCATTTCCCGATTTGAGGCAGAGCGCGAATACGTCGAAGGTGACGTTGGGCCGCGATTCAAAGACGATGCCGATCACGCCCATCGGTACGCTGGTTTTGGTGAGCAGCAGGCCGTTGGGCAGGGTGCGCTCTTCCAGGGTGCGCCCCAGGGGCGAGGGCAGGGCTGCCACCTGTTCCATATCGGAAGCAATGCCTTCCAGCCGCGATTCATTGAGCAACAAGCGGTCGTACTTAGGGTCTGATTCATCCATCCGGTCCAGGTCCTTTCGGTTGGCTTTCAACAGTTGAGGTCCCGATTCACGGATACGCCCGGCCACCCGCCGCAGAATTTCCTCAATGGTATCGTCCTCCAAAGCCGCCATTTTGCGAGAAGCCTGCCGCGTTTGGAGAAGTTGTCCGGTGATTTGTTTTTCGTCGATTTGGGTAATTTGATCCATAAGAAAGGTTGAAGGTTTAAAGTTTAACCACTTTCGACAAAGCATAGTTTTTCTTAAGCGAAATGCCCGTTCAAGCTTCATCGCTTGGTGACCAAAAGATAATCATAGTGCACCAGCGCCTTTTTACCCCGCTGCCCCAGATACGCAGTCGCGCTGCGGGCGCCGTACTGCGCGAGTCCGATGCCGATTTGCTCGTCATCGTGCCAGATAGTCACAATATCGCCTTTTTTAAACCGGCCTTCAATGCGTTCTATCCCCACGGGCAACAGGCTTGACACCTTCTCCTCAGAAAGCAGTGCTTCGGCTGCCCCCCGGTTCACGTGAAGGCGGGCTTTTTCCTCTTTCTCCTGATGCGCCAGCCACTTTTTAACATTGGATTGTTCCCGCTGCGGCGGAAAGCGAGTACAGACCACCTTGCCGGACAAGATGCCCGGCAGGATACCGGTACGGCGGCCGTTGGCGACAAAAGTGGTTATACCAAGCCTGGCCGCTTTTCGGGCAATGCGAAACTTGGTATGCATGCCTCCCCTGCCAAAGGAGGATTTGGAAGGAAGAATATACTCCTCAAAACGCGCATCTATCGGATCAATCTCGGGGATCAGTTCGCTTCCTGCCGCTCCGGGCGGGCCGGTCAGCACCCCATCCACGCTGCTGAGAATGATCAGCGCCTGGGCATTGACCATTGCCGCCACCAGGCCCGCCAGTTCATCGTTATCCGTAAACATCAGCTCGGTGACCGAGACGACGTCATTCTCGTTCAGAATGGGAACAATGTCATCGCGCAGCAGTCCGTAGAGGCAGTTTTTCATATTCAGATAATGCCGGCGATCGCGGAAATCTTCCTTCGTCGCCAGCACCTGGGCTACGTGACAGGACCGCTCCCGGAAGTACTGCTGGTAAATATTCATCAGCTCAGTCTGGCCCACAGCCGACAACACCTGCCGCCGCACTACTTTATTCATATCTTCCGATCCCGGCAGTACGCTGCGTCCCGCCGCCACCGCTCCGGAAGAGACAAGCAGCACCTGCACACCTCTTTCCTTCAGGCCAACAACCTGATCCACCAGGCTCCGGATGCGTCCCCGCTGTAACCCCTGCCCCTCCTCCGCCAGCACGTTGGAGCCGATCTTGACGACGATGCGCTTGAAGTCGTTGTTCATATTCAATTGTTTTATAGGAGGATGGTAGTAGAGAGATGAGGGTAAAGAGTAGAGGGACAATGAGACAAGAGAGGTTCGATCATCTTTTCAGGACACCGAAACTTTCGAACCTTGAACAGCCTATCCCTCTACCCTCTACGCTCTACTCCGTCTGCGGTACAATCAAGGCCGGAATCTGCATCTCCCGGTACTTCCGGTTGAAGGCATGCACATCCTCTTCGAGCAGTTGATATAGCGTTTGCCGGTGTTTGGTCCACTGCGCTTCCAGGTCAGACAGGCGGCTGCGAACGCCTTCGGTCACCCGGGGATCGTGAGTATCCAATTTATTTTTCAGGACGAAAAACTCTGCGTTGAGTTTTCCCGGCCAGTTGATCACGTCCTGGGTGCTCTTTGTGCGGGGTTCTACCAGCTCACTTTCCAGGTCTTCCATCTTCCCGACCAGGTTTTTACCGGTTTCTACCAGCGCCTCAGCCCCTCCTTTCTCTTCCAGAACCTCATTCAATGTGCTCAGTTGTTCTTGCAACTTCCGCATTTGATTGACGGACTGGTGAATATCCGCGATGTGCTGCTCCACCCGCTCCATCATCTCTTGTTGGGTCTGCCAGTCTTCCGTTGAGATATCCAGCCTTGGGTCAGAGACAATTTCAAAGGACACTTCAGAGTTGTGCTCTCCGTGAGTGAGGCGGGCGCGATAGGCGCCTGGGGCTACGCGGTGTCCCCGGTAATTTCCGTAAACGAAAACCCCTTGCACTGCCGGCAGCGTTTCGGCGCGGAAGTCCCAGGCGAAGCGGTTCAGCCCCTTTTTCGCCGGGATGGCTTGGGGAGCCGGCGGACCGCCGGGAAAAGATTTGAATTCCTCCTCCAGGTTCGTGAAAGTCCGGACAAGCTCCCCTTCGGCATTCAGGATATCCAAAGTCAGCGCACTGCTATCCACGGCTTCCGCCAAATAGTAGTACAGAATAACGCCGCTTGGCGGGTTCTCTCCTACGCCCGGATCATTGGAATTCCCGCTGCTGAAGCGCACCGTCTTTTTATTCGGCTCGTAGAGTTTCATGGATTCCCCTTCAAACTGCCCCTTAGAATGTTGCAGGGCGCTGAGATCGTCGAGAATCCAGAAGGCGCGGCCCTGGGTGGCGGCCACCAGGTCATTGTCTTCAATCGCCAGGTCGTTGATGGGAACCACCGGTAGATTTAGCTGTAGTTGCTGCCACTTGCTGCCACCGTCATTCGAGAGATAAAAGCCCCTCTCCGCTCCTCCGTACAGCAAGCCGGGCGTGTTCCGGTCTTCGCGGATGACTTTGATGAAGTCGTTCTCGCGGACGCCGTCGTTGATCAATTGCCAGGACTGGCCATAGTTAGTGGATTTATAGGTATAGGATTTGAAATCGTCAAATTTATAGCGATTGGCGGAGACGTAGACCGTTCCAGGATCGTGCGGAGAAACCTCGATGGAGTGGATACTGCTTTCCGGCAGATCTTCCGGGGTGATATCTTCCCAGCTTTCCCCTCCGTTTTTGGTCACGTGCACCAGCCCGCAGTCGCTTCCCGCGTAGAGCAGGCCCTGCTCCAGCGGTGATTCGGTGAGATAGTAAATCGTATTGTAATTTTCGCCACCGGCGCCCTCGTTGGTAAAAGGGCCGCCGCCCAGGTCCTGCTTGGTGGTATCGTTGCGCGTCAGGTCCGGGCTGATGGTCTCCCAGTTGAGCCCGCCGTCGGTCGTTTTGAAAACGACGTTACCGGCGTGGTACAGTGTATTGGGATCGTGAGGAGAGGCAATGATCGGTGCGTTCCAGTTGAAACGGTACTTCATGTTCTTCGGCTTGGTCGCCAGGTTGAGGGATGGATACTGCATGATGTCCTTACCCTCGTCAGTGCGGGTGTCCAGTGCTTCTATCAGGCCCTGGTAGCAGCCGCCGTAGAGGACGACCGGATTATCCGGGTCGAAAGCAATATAGGCGCTTTCGCAACCGGGACCCGATGTCCAGTCGGCCTCGGTGATGCCTCCGCCGTTGCTGCGGCTACGGATGACCACGGAGGAGTTATCCTGTTGCCCGCCGTATACGTTGTAGGGGAAAAGATTATCGGTGTTGACGCGATAGAACTGGGCGGTCGGCTGGTTGTTCAGGGTGGACCAGCTGGCCCCGCCGTTGTAGGAAATTTCCGCGCCGCCGTCATCGCCGAGGATCATATTGCGGCTGTTGTCCGGGTTGATCCACAGGTCGTGCGTGTCACCATGGCCGACACTGACGCGCGAAAAGGTCTTACCCCCGTCGATGGAATGCATCATCGGAGCATTCAACACATACACCGATTCGGCGTTATTCGGGTCAGCGAAAATTTCCATGTAGTACCAGGAGCGGGCCGTCAGCAGCTGATCATTGGTCATGTGCTTCCAGCTCATACCGCCATCGTCGGACCGGTAGACGCCGGCTTTTGCCTTCTCGGCTTCCACAATAGCGAAGACGCGCTGAGGGGCGGCGCGCGAAACGGCGACCCCGATTTTACCCATCTTTTCCGGCAGGCCCTTTGTGATTTTTTTCCAGGTTTCGCCACCGTCAGTCGATTTCCAAATCGCGGAGCCGGGGCCGCCGCTCATCACTTTCCAGGGATAACGGCGATGTTCCCAGGTAGCGGCGTAGAGGATGCGCGGATTGGTAAAATCCATGCGCAGGCTGGAAGCCCCGGTATTCTCATCGACATAGAGCACCTTCTTCCAGGTTTCGCCGCCGTCAGTCGATTTATAGATGCCGCGCTCCTCGGTCGGTCCATGTACAGCGCCCTGAGCCGCCACGAAAACGACATCCGGATTATCGGGATGGATGACTACATCTGAGATGTGGCGGGAGTTTTCCAGTCCCTTGTGTTCCCAGCTTTTTCCTCCGTCCACCGATTTGTAAACGCCGTCGCCGAAGGTGGTCATTACGCCCCGCACGGCATGTTCGCCCATACCTGCGTAGAGGACGTTAGGATCGGATTCCGAAACGGCGATGTCCCCTACGGAACCGGTTTCCAAGAAACCGTCGGAGATGTTGCGCCAGGTATGGCCGGCATCCTCTGTTTTCCAAATCCCGCCACCGGTATAGCCGGCGTAGTAAATATTATCATTACCCACCACCCCGGAAACGGTATTGGATCGGCCGCCCCGGAAGGGTCCGATGTTACGCCATTTCAAGGCTTGGAGTTCGGCGGTGGGTAAGGTGTCCGCCGAATTGACGCTGGTGGTTCGTTGGCCCGTTACTGTTCCTGAAAACAGGAGCAAAGGGAGTAACAGAAGCCATAGTGCTGATCTTTGCATAGTCGATAAGGTTTTATTCCGGCTTAATTTAGAAAAGCCATTTTAAATCTAAAGCGTTATGAGGGCTAAATTTAATTTTGAAATGCATATGCCCCTGTTTATCCTATCCCTTTTTAACTAAATTGCGTGCAAATACTCATTTTTACCGTAAGGCATTTAACCTGGATTAACAGTACATCTTCCACTGCAGCATGTCAACTTCCGGGACTTCAAAAGGGGCGCGCTGGCCGCTGTTCGGCTGGATCGGCTTACTACTCATCGCAGTCTTCTGGCCAATTAACTGGCTGATGGACGGCCTGCGTACGCATTGGGCTTTCTTTCCGCTTTGGCTGGGGTATATTTTAAGCGTCGAGGCCATTGTACTTTATCGCAGGGGATTTAGTTTGCTTTCGCAAAATTACCGGGCCTACGTTCCGCTTTTCCTGTTTTCCGCTCCCTCCTGGTGGCTCTTCGAGCTCTTCAACCGGCGACTGGGGTACTGGACCTACCAGCCGGTTGATTCCTTTTCCGGTTTTGAATACGGTTTTTACTGTACCATCAGTTTTTCAGTCGTTCTGCCCGCTGTTTTCAGCACCACTGAATTATTCAGCACTTTCGGGTGGGTGCAAAACCTGGGTAAGGGCCCCCGTATCGGCCGCTACAAACTCACCCGCCTGGGCTTCTTTCTCCTGGGGTGCCTCCTGCTGTTCGTCGCGCTGCGCTGGCCGGCATACGGCGTCGCCCTTATCTGGATGTCGCTCTATTTCATTCTCGACCCGGTCAATTACCGGCTGGGGCAACCCAGCTTGCTGGCCAGGACAGCCCGGGGCGACTGGCGCCTCGTCATCGCCCTGTGGCTGGGATGCCTCACCTGCGGCTTTTTCTGGGAAATGTGGAACTACTATGCCAAACCGAAGTGGTTCTACAATATTCCCTACGTGGACTTCTGGTACATCTTTGAAATGCCGTTGCCGGGATATCTGGGATATCTGCCCTTCGCCCTGGAGATTTACGCGCTGTACATGTTTATAGCATACTGGCTACCAGATAAATGGACACTTTCACCTGGAAAGGAGCTTTAAGGGGTGGCTACGGGAAGAATAACAGATTGAACTGACTTTAAGTCATTCCGTCAAGTAGACTCCTCCTCACTCAGCACACTGGAAGTTGACCGTCGTTGTCATACTGCTGCTTACATTCACTTTAATGCGCCAGGGGACAGCTACCGGCTCCTCTCCGGCTTTGCGATGTACCGGTACTGCTTCCATCAAGTAAATGCCTGACGGCAAGCTGATCCGGTAGTGACAATCAGCCGAAACCGATACGGAATGCTTTTCCTTTTGAGGAGCTACCGATGAGGCATGTAC
The DNA here is from genome assembly GCA_964632995.1 of uncultured Saprospiraceae bacterium. GTDB lineage: Bacteria > Bacteroidota > Bacteroidia > Chitinophagales > Saprospiraceae > CAZWDL01. Next base: position 7,918 of record CAZWDL010000120.1, on the reverse strand, counting down.
CTGAAAAAAGCCACAAGGGTCACAGCTGATGAGCTGTCCTTCCACGGCCCCCTGATCGTCCTGTGGCTGTTCTTTTGCCGATTCGGCGATGGAGAGGGTAATTTGCGAACGCAGCGGTTCGTGCCCTTCAGCACTCGCTCTGATATGGAACAGGTAGTTGCGTGCACAATTCTCACAGCGCCAATCCGTCTGGAAGCGCCCAAGGGTATCCGTCAAACCGTGCGCATAGGTAGGCAGCTCCGGATCAGCCGAGGGGCCTGTAAAGGTTCCTCCCCCCGAAGAAACTTCAACAAAAGCTCCCGCTTCCGGCTGGCCGTTCCGCCTGAGCAGCAACGTCAGGGACGCTGTCTGCCCGGGAGCGACCTCCTCGGGTTGTATCCAGGGATCGATCGTCAACTGTCCCGACAGGCGTTCTTTTTCTACAACGATCAGTAATTGCTCTGTAGCCCCCAGAAAACCAGCGCGACGGGCATTGACCTCAATGGAGTGTTCGGCCATACAAGGTTCACACGACCACTCCGTCCGGAATACCCCCTGGAAGTCTGTCTTTCCTTCCGCGTTTCCTTTACCGGCGCCGGCAAACAATCCACCGTCAGCTTCCAACGTTAAAAGAACGTTGGGAACCGGTTTTCCAGCCTCATCAATCACTCGTACCTGGATCTTTGTCCATTCACCCGGTTTAATTTGTGCGGGTAGCGCCAAAAGCTGTAATTTCAGCGCCTGCGCGCAAAGCCCTGACGCTGTACCCGCCAGTAAAAGAAAACTGCCGAGGCGAAGGGCCAGCCGAAAGAAAGAAAGACTCATGAAAACAATTTTACTCGGTAACGGTCAAATATAGGTACCTCGGCCAGATTTCCGAAATCAAATCCCATGATCTGAAAAATAGTAATTATGCGCTTATTCCTTTTACCCCTGTTATTTATTTTAAGCCTGCTGAGCTTACCGCTTTACGGCGCCGACTACTACTGGGTTGGCGGTTCCGGCAACTGGTCGGATACCAACCACTGGGCTACCAGCTCCGGTGGTACTACCTTTCACGCACAAGCTCCCGGTGATGGCGACGACGTATTCTTCGACGCCAACTCGTTTACCGGCGCCGGCCAAACGGTAACCATCGATATCGATGAAGCCCTTTGCCGCGATATGACCTGGAGCGGCGCTACCGGCACCCCTTCCTTTGACGGTACTGCTAGCCGGCAGCTACGCATTTTCGGAGAACTGACCTTTATTCCCGGTATGAGTTTCACCTTTCAGGGTGATGTTCGCTTCGAATCTACGCCGACCAGCGCCTTTATCCGGATCATTACCAGTGCCGGGCACGCTTTTTCCGGTAATGTATACATCGACGGAGACGACGGGCAATGGGCCCTCGGTGACGCCTTCACTACGCTGCAAACGTTCTATATGGAGCGCGGCACCCTCGGCACCAGCAATTTCCCCGTGACCTGCCAGCGCTTCATTTCCAATACCAGCCGCTCGCGGCGCCTCAACCTGGGCCGTTCCCTCTTTACCCTAAGACGCACCGACGCCGATTCCGTGCGCTGGCTTACCCAGGTCGACAATTTTAACCTGGAAGCACGCAGTGCGACTATAGAGTTTGCCGACCCCGGCTTTATGTTTCACTCCGGCAACGGTTTCATCGAATATCAGACAGTCAGCTTTCTGCAGGACGGTGTAATGGATAATGACAACTTTGTAGACATGCGGATCGATACGGTTCGTTTCCAACGCAACGGATCGATGCTCAACGATATGACCCTGCTCAATCTGCAATTGAGCCGGGGCTTCGAATACCGGTTTGCCAGTGACCGGACCTTTATAATTCGTGAACTGCTGGCCGAAGGCGGATGTGAGGGTTACGTTTCGTTGCGTTCTACTACCACCGGCGAGGAGGCCTTATTTCGCAGCGCCTTTGATTTTACCAACAACTACCTCATTCTGCAGGATATCCACAACGCCGGCGCCACCAACTTCCTGGCCGACAATTCCATCGACCTGGGCAATAACGAAGGCTGGACTATCAACTCTCCCGTTCCCCGCACCCTCTACTGGGTTAATGACGGCGGCGGCTGGTATGAGTCCGTTCACTGGTCGCTGTCGAGCGGCGGCCCCGGCGGCGAATGTCCTCCCACCCCGCTCGATGACGTCATCTTCGATGCGAACGCTTTCTCCGCTCCCAATCAGGTGGTGATGGGTGAAGAAGGACCGCAATACTATTGCCGCAATATGACCTGGAACGGCGCCACCGGCACTCCGGAATTGGGTCTGGCTACCCTGCAACTCTTCGGTTCGCTGGAACTACAGCCCGGTATGGTTTATGGAATGCCGCTCCTACAGCTGCGCAGCAATGAGGAAGGTGAAACACTTAGATTCAATAACAATGTCCTGCAAAAGATCCGCGCGGAAGGCGCCGGCAGCTGGGCTTTGCAGGACGCCCTGGCGGCGGATACCCTGAACTTCATTCGCGGCACCTTAATCAGCGACGGCGTCGACATACAGCTCAATCGCTTTCACGCTTTCGGACGGGGACCAAAAAAGATACTCAATATTTCCAACAGCCAAATCACTATCCCGGGCGACGGAGGCGATGATCCAGCCTGGTTCGTGGAGGAGGCCAATATTGATATCAGCGCCGAGGGTTCCCGCATACTGATGGATCACGCCAATGCGCATTTTTACACCGATGCGCTGGGGCTGTCCGCCGTCTACGGAGAAGTGCTATTTCCCAACGGCATCGGAACCGCACAGCTCAGCGCTCCGGCTAACGGCATCACCTACGAACGCGTTCAGTTTGCCGGCGACGGCGTCATCCGCGGCTCTAATGACTTCGGCATCCTCCAATTTACCGCCGGCAGCGCTTACCAGCTCGAAGCCGGCGCTACCCAGACAATACAAAGCCGCTGGGAAATGCCCGGCAACCCCTGCGGCGTTCTTTCCCTTTCCTCTACCAATAACGGCACGCAGGCCACCGTTCGAAGCAGTAGTGCAACTATCGATGCCCTGTATGTGGACATGCGCGATCAACGCGCCGAGGGTGGCGCCGACTTTGACGCCGGATTGGGCAGCCGCGATCTGAGTAATAACGACGGATGGACCTTCCCCGACGGTGGCAACACCAGTACCGAAGGCCTGCTCGGGGACGATCGCGTGCTCTGCGACGGCGGCGCCATCGTCCTGGATCCCGAACTCAGCGACCAGGGCCAAACCTACAGCTGGAGCAACGGCGCCACAACGCCTGCGATCACTGTCGATCAACCGGGTGACTATATCGTGCAGATCCGCTTTCCCAGCGACTGCGAAATCCGCGATACCGTCACCCTTTTCGACCAATCCATCCTCGCGGCCGATTTTGGGGCCGACACAACGCTGTGTGCGGGCGAAAGCCTCCTGCTCGACGCTACTTCTACTGCGCCGGGGGTTAGCTATCAATGGTCAGACGGCTCTAGCGAACGCAACCTGTCCGTTACGCAGTCCGGAACCTATTCCGTCACCGTCAGCGCCGACGGCTGCCAGGAAACCGAATCCATTCAGATAGAAGTTGTCGATGCGCCCCAGGTGGAACTTGGCTCTGATCAGGAGGTATGTGAAGGTGAAACCGTCACGCTGGACGCAACAGTAGCCGGCGCTGATGCCTACCAGTGGAACACCGGCGCCACTACCCCCAGCATCCAGGTCACCCAATCCGGTCTTTACCGCGTACAGGCCAATATCGGCCGCTGCGCCAGGCGCGATTCGGTTAACGTGACTTTCAAACCCATACCCAGCGTCGATCTAGGCCCCGACCGCGAGCTTTGTGAAGGGGAAACTCTCACCCTCGACGCCACCAACAGCGGCGCTACCTACAGCTGGAATACCGGCGCCACCA
>CAZWDL010000120.1:0-3953 GCA_964632995.1 uncultured Saprospiraceae bacterium | reverse complement strand
ATCTCAACGGATGCGTCGCCTCCGATGAAATACAGGTCACCTTCAAGCCGGCGCCCCAAATCGAACTGGGCCCCGACCTGGAAGCCTGCGAGGGCGAAACCCTCACCCTCGACGGCAGCTCCGCCAATGGCGCTGATACTTACAGCTGGAGCAACGGCGCGACCACGCCTACTATCCAGGTCAGCCAGTCAGGTGCCTACCGGCTGGAAGCTACCCTGGATGGGTGTACCGCCACCGACGAAGTACAGGTCAACTTCAAACCCCTGCCTACCGTCGAACTGGGACCCGACCGCGAGCTTTGCGAAGGGGAAACCTTGACCCTCGACGCCACCAACAGCGGCGCTACCTACAGCTGGAATACCGGCGCCACCACCGCTACCCTGGAGGTGACCCAGTCCGGAACCTACACCGTCGACGTCGATCTCAACGGATGCGTCGCCTCCGATGAAATACAGGTCACCTTCAAGCCGGCGCCGCAAATCGAGCTGGGCCCCGACCGGCGCCCCTGTGAATCGGAAACGGTCAACCTGGACGGCAGTTCCGCCAACGGCGCCGATAGCTACCAGTGGAATACCGGTGCTACCTCGCCCGGTATTCAGATAACCCAGTCGGGAACCTACTGGATCGATGCAACACTCGACGGCTGCACCCGTCGCGACAGCGTGGAGATCAACTACATCATCCTGCCGGAGGAAGTATTGGGAACTGACGTGCAGTCGTGTGACGGAGAGACCGTCACCCTCGACGCCACTGTACCCTACGGCGATGCCGTTTATCAGTGGAATACCGGCGCCACTTCAGCCAGACTGGAGGTCACCCAATCCGGGAATTACAGCGTCGATATTCAGGTTGCTCAATGCCGGACCAGCGATGAGGTCACCGTAACCTTCAATCCGGTACCCGATTTTGAACTGGGCAGCGATGCTTTCCTCTGCGAAGGAGAAACGTACGATCTGTTTATTTCTGTTACCGGCGACAGCTATCGCTGGAGCGACGGCTCGACCAAAGATGAGCTAACCGTTACTTATCCCGGCGGGCTGGTCTGGGGCGAAGTCACCCTGGACGGCTGCACTTTTCGCGACAGCGTACGCATCGATTATCAGGATGCACCGCAGGTAAACCTGCCCGCGGATACGGCCATTTGCGCGGAGCGTCCGCTGCGGCTAAGTGCAGGCAGTGTCAGCGGCGCTATCATCTGGAGCACCGGGGAGACCCAGCGAAGCATACAAGTTGCCACAAGCGGCACCTACTGGGTGGAAGTTCAGGATGGCGTCTGCACGGTTCGTGATTCCGTAAATATCGACATTCGCGATTGCGTATTTCTGCAAACCTATACCCCGAATGCGTTCTCTCCGGATAACGACGGCATCAACGACACTTTCCGGCCTTTCCTGCCGGCGGGTATACAGATCAACAGCTATCGCTTCGCCGTCTTTGACCGTTGGGGTAACCAGGTTTTTGAAACCAGCAATCCCGACGACAGCTGGGACGGAACTGCTCGCGGGCAACAACTACCGCAGGGCGTATTTGTCTACTTCCTGGAACTCGACTTTGTCGACGACGACGGGGCGGATGAGATCATCGAATCGGGAGATGTGATGTTAATCAAGTGAGTTCCGACAGTGAAATTAACCAATACGATGTCCTTACCTGAATTTCAGGATTTTGAAAACCGGCTGCGCAAGATGCAGCGCCACCTGGGAAAATGGTTGCGTAAGAACAACATCACCTGTTACCGCCTTTACGACGCCGATATACCGGAGTTTCCTTTAGCCGTGGATGTATACGAAGATTACGTACACGTGGCCGAATACCGGCGGGATCATCCCTTGGAAGAGGAAGAGTACCAGCTCTGGCAGCGCGGCTGCCGCCAGGTGCTACGCAATTTTTTTGGGTTGCCGCCCGATCACATCATTTACAAACACCGCAGGCCCCAGAAGGGCACCCGGCAATACGAAAAGCGGGCTGATGAGCACCGGGAGATTATCGTACAGGAAGGAGGTCTGAAATTCATCGTCAACCTCACTGATTATCTGGATACGGGACTCTTTCTGGATCACCGTCCGACCAGGGCCCTGGTTCGCGAGCTATCAGAAGGCAAAGACGTGCTCAATCTCTTTGCCTACACCAGTTCCTTTTCCGTCTATGCGGCCGACGGCGGCGCAGCCTCCACCACCTCGGTGGATTTGTCCAATACCTACCTGGAGTGGTCGCAGCGCAACTTCGAGGTCAATCAACTGCAGGGGTCACAGCACCATTTTATCCGCGCCGATATCAAAACATGGCTGCAAGAACCAGTCAAAGATAAGTACGATCTGGTCATCCTCGATCCGCCTACCTTTTCCAACAGTAAAAATATGGATGACATCCTTGACGTACAGCGCGATCACACAGCGCTGATCAATCAGACACTGGCGCGGATGCATTCCGGAGGAACCTTATTCTTTTCCACCAACTTCCGCAAATTCAAACTGGATGAGGAAGGAATTCGCAGCGAAAAAATCCAGGACATTACCAGCCGGACGATTCCCAAGGATTTTCGGAATGAAAGCATTCACTATTGTTTTGAAATTCTAAAGGGTTAAGCGGTCCCATTAAGCTGCGAGGGCAGAGGATGTCCCTTCGCTAGCTTTGCTACGGAGCGCGCGCCTGCGGCGATAAACTCCTCGTAAATTCCTACTTTTGCGCTATGAAGAAAATCGCACAATTCCTACTTTCCCTGTCCGGCTGGCGCATTTCGCACGACATTCCGCCGGAAAAAGAGCGCTGCGTCATGATCGCAGCGCCTCATACCTCCAACTGGGATATCTGGTATGCCCGGCTGGCGTTTTTCATTATGGAAGTACCGGTCAAATTCACGATCAAGCAGCAATGGACCCGGTTCCCCTTCGGACTCTTTTTCAAACCGCTCGGCGCTATTGGTATCGACAGGCGGCCGCGCAAAGATTCGGGAGAACGTCCCAGCTATGTCAAATTGATGGTTGAAATCTTCGAGCGCTACGAGCGCATCGCCGTGATGGTCACTCCGGAAGGGACCCGTTCGCCGAGAAAGAAATGGAAAACGGGATTTTACTACGTTGCGCTGGAAGCAGGGGTTCCTATCTGCCTCGGCTACCTGGACTATGCCAATAAGATTGCCGGTGTAGGCCCCGTCATTCACCCCAGCGGGGATATACAGGCCGATATGCACCGGATCATGGCATTTTATGACGGTATAGAGGGGAAATATCCTGAAAAATTTGAGCTGGATGAGCGGTATGCTTGATGCTGGGGCGGAAGCCGAAGGGTAAGCTAATCATTATATCCGGCGACTCGCTCAATTGGGCTTTGAGCAACAGAAGAAATCAAGCAATTTGCAAAGAAAAAACACCGATGGTTTACATCCCGAAAGAACAAAAGAAGGAGGCGGGTATTTACCGCGAAATGGAGGCGGAAGAGATGCTGGAGCATCAGGTAGCCCATCACCGGGAACTGAAGGCAGTGGAAAGCCCACTTCAGGGTATCCTGTTTCAGTATATACCTGAAGACTTCGCAGCGGATAACAGAACATTCCGGTATTACATCCGTCTGCTAAACGAAGCGATATACGGGGAGCTGCGGGGGCAACGATATCTATTCCACCAGCAAATCGGCGACACCTTCCTGCTGCGCATCAGTTTTTGTGTGGAAGCCCCTCCTCTTTCAGCGATACAGCAACTCATCCAACGCATTTTATTAATCGGGCGGGAGGTGGATGCAGCGATGCGGGCGGCGGCGTTTTCGCATTAAGCTAGTGCCTCCGGCACTAGTACACTGTGTATTAAGTTAGTTAGCATTTTGAAGAGGGGATTTTTTCCTCAATCGAGGCGCTGCGGAGCCTCGTAGCCTAAGCTACGAAGGCGAGCACGGAACGAAGAGTGAGGGAAAAAGAGCCCTTCAAAATGTTGAAAAATTTAGTACACAGTGTACTAGGA
>CAZWDL010000119.1:0-22230 GCA_964632995.1 uncultured Saprospiraceae bacterium | reverse complement strand
CGTAGCGGTCGCCGAGGGCGTCCAGCACTTTCACGGCTTGTTCGATGACTTCCGGTCCGATGCCGTCGCCCGGAAGTACGGCGATTTTCTTTTTCATAGCTTCCTTGTTTAGGGAGTAATGTGGGTTTGTTCAAATTCCTGGATTTGCTCTTTTTGGCTGAGCAGGTAGTCAATATCGTCGTAGCCGTTGATGAGGCACATTTTTTTGTACGGGTCGATATCGAACTTGGTTGCGATGCCGGCCGCCGGAACGCGTAGTTCCTGGGCTTCAAGGTCAATGATGAACGCCGTCTTCGGATCGGCCTCGATGGCGCGGAAGAGCTGATCCAGCACTTCCGGCGACACCTGTACGGGCAGTAGCCCGTTGTTCAGCGCATTACCGCGGAAGATATCCGCGAAAAAGCTGGAGATGACCACGCGGAAACCGTAGTCGGACAGCGCCCAGGCGGCGTGTTCGCGGCTGGAGCCGCAGCCGAAGTTGCGTCCGGCTACCAGAACGGCGCCTTCGTATAGTGGGTTGTTGAGAACGAAGTCCTGATTGATCTCTTCCTCTGTCTCGTACCGCCAGTCGCGGAACAGGTTTTCACCAAAACCTTCCCGGGTGGTCGCTTTCAGAAAGCGCGCCGGGATGATCTGGTCAGTGTCCACTTCCTCGATGGGCAAAGGGACGGCGGTGGATATGAGTTTTTTAAATTTTTCCATGTGCTGGGTGGATGCTAAGTTTGTGCTGATTGAATGCTAAGTGGATGTTTACCCTGCGGAATTCGCAAAGCGACTATTCCACAGGGTGAACCCGACCAGATCGCGGAGCGAGATGGGCGGGCTAGTGCCGGAGGCACTAGGTTGATGCTTTGGCTTCCGAGGCTTGGCGGCCGTTATGTTCTATCGTTTTCCGCACGTCGACGATTTTACCGGTGATGGCGGTGGCGGCGGCCATTAGCGGGCTGGCCAGGATAGTGCGTGCGCCGGGGCCCTGCCGTCCTTCGAAGTTGCGATTGGAGGTGGAGACGCAGTATTCGCCTTTCGGCACTTTATCCTCGTTCATGCCCAGGCAGGCCGAGCAGCCGGGCTCGCGGAAGTCGAAGCCGGCTTCGCGGAAAATGAGGTCGAGCCCTTCACGGCGGGCCTGTTCTTCCACTTGTTTGGAGCCGGGAACGACCATGACTTTGACATTGCCGGCCTTCTGTTTACCACGGATATAGTCGGCGACCAGTCGCAGGTCTTCGATCCGGGAGTTCGTGCAGCTGCCGATAAAGACGTAGTTGATGGGCTTGCCCAGCAGCGATTCGCCGGTCTGGAAGCCCATGTAATCGAGCGACTTGCGGAAGGTCGTTTGGTTGTCTACCGATTCCAGCTCCGGGATGTGGTCTTGTACGCGGATACCCATGCCGGGGTTGGTACCGTAGGTAACCATGGGGGCGATATCCTCGGCGCGGTACCGGTATTCGGTATCGAAGACGGCGTCTTCGTCGGAGTAAAGTGTTTTCCAGTATTCGACGGCGCGTTCGAAGTCTTTGCCCCGGGGAGCGAATTCACGGCCGCGGATGTATTCAACGGTGGTTTCGTCCGGGGCGATCATACCGCCGCGGGCTCCCATTTCGATGCTCATATTGCAGATGGTCATGCGGGCCTCCATGGAAAGAGAGCGGATGGCCGAGCCGGCGTATTCGACGAAGTGGCCGGTACCGCCGCTGGCCGACAGCCGGGAGATGATGTAGAGGATAATATCTTTGGAAAATACGCCTGCCGGCAGTTCGCCGTCGATGGTAATGCGCATTCGTTTGGGTTTGTTTTGTAACAAACACTGAGTGGCAAGCACCTGTTCGACCTGGCTGGTGCCGATGCCGAAGGCGATGCAGCCGAAAGCGCCGTGGGTGGAGGTGTGGCTGTCGCCGCAAACGATGGTCATGCCGGGTTGGGTGATGCCCAGTTCCGGACCGATGACGTGGACGATGCCCTGGTAGGGGTGGCCGAGGCCATAGAGTTCGATGCCGAATTCGCGGCAGTTTTCGGTAAGCTTATCAACCTGAAAACGGGACAATTTTTCCCGGATGGGGAGGTGTTGGTTTTTGGTCGGTACGTTGTGGTCGGCCGTGGCGACGGTTTTGTCGGGCCGGAATACCGGGATGCCTCTTTTTTTCAGGCCGGCGAAGGCCTGCGGGCTGGTTACTTCGTGGATGAAGTGGCGGTCTATGTAGAGCACTTCGGCGCCTCCTTCTACGGAGTTGACAACGTGCGCATCCCATATTTTGTCAAAAAGTGTTTTGCCCATGGGGAATATTATCTTGGAATTAAAGGTTGATAAATAGTGGTTCTGTTGGGTAAAGATGCTACAATTTTACAAAAACGAATGACTTAGAAGATTTGTCCTCTAAGCCATCCATTTTTTTGTGTGCTAAACCATTATCGTACGGCTGCCGCAATATTTTGTTCCGCCAGGATGCCGTGCAGGTCGTCGTCGCTGACTTCCTTTTTAATATCGGCGACATCGAGGAACTTAGCGTAAACGACGTCCAGCTGATTTTTAGTAAGATTGAACCCAATATTTTTGGCCCGGTAAGCCAGGGCGGCGCGTCCGCTGCGGGCTGTCAAGACGATTTTGGAGTGATCGACACCGACTTCAAGCGGGTCGATGATCTCGTAGGTATCGCGTCGCTTGATGACGCCGTCCTGGTGTATGCCCGAAGAGTGGGCAAAGGCATTGGCGCCGACGATGGCCTTGTTGGGCTGTACCGGCATGCCCATGCGCTCGGAAACGAGGCGGCTGACCGGATAGAGCTTTTTGGTGTTGATGTGGGTGTAGCAGCTCATATCGTCGTGCTGCCGCATGATCATAACCACTTCTTCTAGGGAGGTGTTGCCGGCCCGTTCTCCGATGCCGTTTATGGTGCACTCGATTTGCCGGGCGCCGTTCTGAATGCCGGCGATGGAGTTGGCGGTAGCCAGCCCCAGGTCATTGTGGCAGTGTGTCGAAAGGATGGCCTTGTCTATGCCTTTGACATTCTCCTGCAGGTAGCGGATCTTGGCGCCGTACTCTTCCGGCAGGCAGTAGCCTGTCGTATCGGGGATGTTGAGCACAGTGGCGCCGGCTTTAATGACGGCCTCGATAACGCGGGCGAGGAACTCGTTGTCCGTCCGTCCGGCGTCTTCGGCGTAGAATTCGACGTCTTCTACAAAGCTCTTGGCGTACGTGACCGCGCCGACAGCCCGTTCTATGATCTGATCCTGGGTGGCGCGTAGTTTGTACTTGATGTGGGTTTCCGAAGTACCGATGCCCGTGTGGATGCGGGGGCGCTTTGCGTATTCCAGGGCCTCGGCAGCTATCTTTATGTCGTTGGGCACCGCCCGGGAAAGACCGCAGACAACGGGCTCATTTACCGCCTTGCAAATGGCTTCCACCGAGCGAAAGTCACCAGGGCTGGAAACAGGGAAACCGGCTTCGATGATATCCACGCCGAGTGCTTCCAGCTGCTGTGCAATTTCTACTTTCTGGTCGGTGTTCAATTTGCAGCCGGGTACCTGCTCTCCATCTCGCAATGTCGTATCAAAGATGTGAATTCTCGTACCGCTCATGAAATCTGAGATTTTTGAAATAAAGTGTAAGTTTGCTTTCTTCAAAGATATCTGCTCGGCAAGGCGGCAAAAAATCAAATTAGTAAATTACTCCAAGATCGAAGACGAAGCGGATGTGCTTAAACAATTGATTATCAACTACCTGTAAAATTAGGTGCTACAATGCCTAAACAAAAGACCGACGACCTTATTCAACTGATTCTATCGCTTACGAGGGCCGAAAAGCGGCATTTCCGCCTTTTTGTGCGCCGAAACCAGGCCTCTGACGATATTTTATTTCTGCAGCTGTTTGATTTTTTGGACAAACACAAGGAGTACGATGAGCGGTTGATTTTGAAAAAATTGCCGGGTATCAAGAAACGTCAGCTGTCTAATCTTAAGGCGCATTTGTACAAACAACTGCTCATCAGTTTGCGTCTCTTGAATACCAATCATGTCAATGATATTCAAATCCGGGAGCTAATCGATTTCGCCCGGGTGCTATATAATAAAGGTTTGTACCGGCAAAGCCTGGATGTGCTGGATAAAGCCAAGACCAGAACGCGGGATGGATTTTACCACGCCCAGCATCTGGAGATATTGGAATTTGAAAAGCACATTGAAGGGCAGTACATCACCCGCAGCATTGAGGGGAGAGCGGGAGAACTGACGGAGGAGACAGAGGAGTTGACCAGAACGATTGATAAGACGAATGCCTTTTCTAACCTGTCTCTTCAATTGTACGGGCTCTATCTTCAGGTCGGTTACGTGCGCAATTCCAGGGACTATGCCCTCGTTACGGATTTCTTCCGCCTAAACCTCCCGGCCATCCGCTTTGAGGAACTGGACTTTATGGGCAAGCTCTATTATTGCCAGTCTCACGTCTGGTATTACTATATCACCCAGGATTTTGCCTACTGCTACCGCTACGCTCAGAAGTGGGTGGATCTTTTCCATCAGCATCCGGAGATGAAGGAGCTATATACGCCGCTTTATCTGAAGGGGTTGCACAACCTGCTCAACGCCTTGTTCAATGTATTGCACCACGAAAAATTCGCAGAGGTGCTCCAGGAACTGGAGCGCTTTCCGCAGGATTACGACATTCGCCGCGTCAAGAATATCGAAGGCCTGTACCATCTTTACTGGTATATCCACCACATCAAGAAGCACTTTGTGGAAGGCACCTTCTCGGAGGGCGTCGGTCTGGTGCCCGACCTGATGCGCATTATCGAGTCGGACAAGTACAACTGGGACAATCACCGGGTTATGGTGTTTTATTACCGCATCGCGGCCCTTTACTTCGGCAGCGGCGATCACGACAATGCCATCCATTATTTGAACCTGATCATCAATCAAAAAAATCCGGACTACCGCGCCGATATTCAGTGTTTTGCCCGCATTCTGAGCCTGATCGCCCACTTCGAACTAGGCAATGCCCAGCTCGTAGAATACCAGGTGAAATCGGTCTACCGCTTCCTGGCTAAGATGGAAGAGTTGCACGCCGTGCAAAAGGAGATCTTCCGCTTCCTTCGCCGCACCCCCAAGATGCGGGAGGGGCAACTGCGAGAGGAGTTCATCGCATTACACGACAAGCTGGTGGAACACGAACGGGATCCTTACGAAAAACGCCCCTTTCTGTACCTGGATATTATCTCCTGGCTGGAAAGCAAGATCGAGGAGCGGCCGGTGCAGGATATCATACACGATAAATTTCTGCGCCGGCAGGCCAGCGCGGACAGGGTTTGGCGATGAGTGTCCGGGGGCTTGCCTGCCCTCGTTCTTCGGGATGGGTAAAAGTTCTTGGGTTCTTTAGTTACTGCAGGTCTTCTTTCACTTGCCCGTTAAAATAGAATCGCCGGGCATGATAGAACTATTGCGGTTGAATGCGGTTTTTCCAATTGAGTAGAATGATGCCCGTCCTCGTTCCGTTCTACATCAAAAGAAAAAACGTATGCTGAAAAACTTGCTTTCCCTCGTAGGCTTTTTCTTTGTTTTCTCTCCCATACAGGCTCAGGTATACGGTGTGGTCAGCGATGGAACGGGCGCCCCCTTGTCCTTCGCCAGCGTTTATATCCAGGGGACCTCCCAGGGCACGACGACCAATATAGAAGGCGAATATGAGTTGCCACTGGCGCCGGGGACTTACCAGTTGGTTTTTCAATACGTGGGGTATGAGCAGCGGGTGGAGCAGGTGAAACTGGGAACGGAACCGCTGGAATTGAATGTCGTCCTGCGGGAGGAAACCTATCAGCTGGATGAGATCGTCGTACGCGCCGATGCGGAGGATCCGGCCTACGCGGTTATCCGTAAGGCGATCGCGAAGCGGAAGTACTACCGCGACCTGGTGGAAGCCTACAGCGCCGACGTGTACATCAAGGGTAACATCAAGTTTCTGGACGCCCCGGAGCGCTTCATGGGTCAGGAGATCGGGGACATGATGGGCAGTCTGGACTCCAACCGGCAGGGCATCATCTATTTGTCGGAGTCCCAGTCGAAATTGTACTTTCAGGAGCCCGACCGGATGAAGGAGGAGGTGGAATACACCAAAGTCAGCGGCAATGACAACGGCTTCGGCTTCAATAGCGCCTCAGCTATGGACTTCAACCTATACGAAAACTACAGCTTGCTGGGGCGGCAGATCATTTCGCCGATCGCCTCTAATGCGCTTTCCTATTACGATTATCAACTGGAGGGTACGCTATTTGACAAAGACGGCCGCTTGATCAATAAAATCCGGTTGATTCCAAAGCGGAGTGAGGATCCGGTCTATCGCGGGCATGTGTACATCGTCGAGGGACTCTGGCTGATTCAGAGCGCCGAGCTGCTCATTCTGAAGGGAGCCATGAAGCAACCGGGATTGGACTCCCTCTGGATCAGGCAGGTGCACGTTCCGGTAAATAAGCCCGATGTGTGGCGGATCTTCTCCCAGTCGATTCGGTTGCAGGCGGGGCTGTTCGGCTTTAAAGTCGGCGGCAACTTCTCCGCCGTCTATTCCGACTACGACCTGGACCCGGATTTTCCGGAAGGATTCTTTGATAATGAGGTGTATAAGGTAGAAGAAGGAGCAAACGATAAAAGCCTGACCTACTGGGACAGTATCCGGCCCATACCGCTGACGCGGCAGGAATCGATTGATTACGTGCGTAAAGACAGCCTGCAGGAGTTGCGCAACTCCAAACCCTACCTGGATTCGGTGGACCGGGTCAATAATCGCTTCCGTTTTTTTGATCTGTTTGCCGGCTACGAATATAATAACAGCTACCAAAACCGCTCGCTGTCGGTGGGTTCCCCACTGACGACGCTTCAGTTCAATACCGTGCAGGGCTTCAATGCCGACCTGAATATTACTTACCGCCAGGAATACGGCGATCTGGGTTTACGCTGGCTGGAACTGCGCCCTACAATCAACTACGGCTTTTCCGATAATCGCCTGCGGGGGACACTGGGCTTCACCTACCGCTTCAACCAGGTCGACCGGGCACAACTGACGCTGGAAGGCGGCGTGGATGCCGGGCAGTTTAACCGGGAAGCGCCGATCAGCAAAACGCTCAATACGCTGTACTCCCTCTTCGGCCGCCGGAATTATATGAAAATTTACGACCGCAGTTTCGGCCGCGCACAGTATCAGCAGGAACTGGTCAATGGTGTTTTTCTGCGTACTTACCTGGATTATGCACGACGCAGCCCCCTGGTCAACCGTTCCGGCTACGCTTTCAGCGATTTTGCCGGAAGGGAGTATGACTCCAATGATCCGCGTGATCCAGAGAATTTTGCGCCCTCCTTCGAGGAAACGCAAGCCCTGGAATGGGGGCTCAGCCTACGCCTGCGCTACAAACAGAAATACATCAGCTATCCGGACCGCAAGTTTATTCAGGGCTCCGCCCTGCCCGACTTCTTGATCGACTATCGCAAGGGAATCAAAGGACTGGGAAGTGATGTGCAATACGATCAGCTTTCACTGCGCCTGCAGGAAGATTATCTGCCCGCAGGCGTCTGGGGCTACCTGCGCTTCCGCGTAGAGGGGGGGACTTTCCTGAACCGCGACTCCCTGCAGTTTATGGACTTCCAGCACTTCAACGGCAACCAGACCATCTTCGGCAACCCGGAGCGCTACCTCAACAGCTTTATGCTGCTGCCTTACTACGAGCGCAGCACCACGGCTAACTTCCTGCAGGCCCATCTGGCGCACCACTTCGATGGCTTCCTGCTCGATAAGATCCCCGGCCTCCGCAGGCTGGGGCTGAGCTCAGTACTGGCCGCTTCCTACCTCTATACCGCCGACCGCGGCTCCTATCTGGAAATAAATTTCGGCCTCGACAACCTGGGCTTCGGCCCCCTGCGTCTGTTCCGGATAGACGCTGTGGCGAGTTACGTGCCTTCCGGCAAATGGGACTTCGGAATGATGATCGGGCTGAAGCTGCCGTGAACTGGGCGGGCTGGATGTGCATCTGGGTGGATTTTGAATGGTAAGGGGATGCCAAGTGGATGCCAGGGAGTACAGACGAAGCCAAAAAGTTCTATTTGCCCCGCTTGGAACTGCCAGCTGCTCCCTGTCTACTCCTGCCTGGCTCCCGGGGGTGACAAAAGTCAGTGTAGAACAGTCCCCAACAGGCGTATTTTGCGGTGATATTTTATTTTCTTCGGCATCGAAATTTTCCACCCGGTTTTGAGCCAACGGCCAACAGCCAACCGCGGTATTAAATTCAACCCTAGACTATGCTCTCTGACCCAACCATACTGTCTTTTGTTATTATCGTCAACCTCATTGCGGCCGGCATGACCTGGCTGGCCTGGCGGCGGCCCGACTGGGGGCGCTTTCTTTTCGGCGGCATGTTTTTGCTCGCCGGCTTTTTCAATCTCTTCTACGCCCTCAACGACCCGGAAGAGTATGTCTACTACGCCGAGTTCGCCTTCTGGGAAAGGTATCGCGATTTTATCATCGGTGCTTTTGCCGATCATGCGCAACTGTATCTCACCCTGATCGCTATTGCGCAGGTATTCGTAGGGGTTGCCCTGTGGGGTAGGGGCCGTCTTTTCGAAGTGGCAGCACTTATGGGCGTCGTCTTCCTCATCGCTATTGTCCCGCTGGGATACGGTGCTGCTTTTCCCGCGCCAATCATTATGGCCATCGGTTCTTTCCTGCTTTATAAATATCATGCTGACCAGACCCTGTGGATGCGTTGGATGGGAAGGGCGGTGTAGTTGGGCTGCGCGAATATTTGATTCCTCACGCAAAGCACGCCAAGTGCGCAAAGTGTGGAGCGTTCCATGCCGGCGTGAGCGGATCGCGCGAAGAGAGTGACTCGCTTTGCAAGTAGGGTGATGCCCCACGCCAGAGGGTCGCAGAGCCTGTCTGATTGGCGTAGGTAAAATGCTTTGCGTTGTCTCTCTGCGGACTATTAATTTTCTTATCCTCGACAGTAGACTGTTTGTAGAAGTCTTTTCCCTTCAGGTCTTATCCACAACTCGGGCACTCAAGCCCCAAGATCCCTTTCCCGTCGTCCTGAAATCGTATTCCAGGTGCGGATCAGGAACACGCCGGCGACGGTAGCCACTGCCGTGCCGATGAGTCCGTTGGTGAACTCGCCGTAGATGAAGAAGCCTGTAGCGAACAGTGCGCCGTAGACGAGGAAGATTCCCGCGAACATACAAGCCAGTTCCAGGGGAAGCTGTCCCGGTTTAATCTCTTCGGGTTCCAGGTCGCCGTCGGCGAGGCCCTGCTCGATAATGGGGCGCCAGCCGGCGGGATGGGGTTTGATCAGGCGGTAGAACTCGATGGCCGTTTCCTGGTCGGTGGGTTTGGTGAGGAAGGTGACGATCAGCCAGGCGGCGGTGGTAACGCCGATGCCGGTCAGCAATTTAATATGGGAGGGCACCTCCGGGAAACCGATCTCGAAGACCAGGGCGATGACGAAAGAGACGATCATGGCGGAGATTTCCGTCCAGGCGTTGATGCGCCACCAGAACCAGCGCAGGATGAAGATGAGGCCGGTGCCGGCGCCGATCTGAAGCAGGATGTTAAAGGCTTGCAGGGCATTGCTGAGGGCCAGGGCCAGCAAAGCGGCCAGGATCATGAGCAGCACGGTGGAGATACGGCCCCAGGCGACCAGCTGCTTTTCGGTAGCTTCGGGATTGACAAATCTTTTGTAAAAATCGTTGACCACGTAGGAGGAGCCCCAGTTCAGGTGCGTAGAGATCGTCGACATAAAGGCGGCGATGAGCGAGGCAATGACCAGGCCCAGCAGCCCCGCAGGCAGAAAGGTGAGCATGGCGGGGAAGGCCAGGTCATCGTTGATCACATTGGCATTGACATCGGGGAAGGCCGCCTGCAGGGATTCCAGGTCGGGAAATACAATCACCGAGGCCAGGGCGATCAGCAACCAGGGCCAGGGGCGCAGCGCGTAGTGCGCGATATTGAAGAACAGCGTGGCCGCCACGGCGTTGGTTTCGTCCTTAGCGGAAAGCATGCGCTGTACGATGTAGCCGCCGCCACCGGGCTCGGCGCCGGGATACCAGACGCTCCACCACTGTACGGCCAGCGGGATGATGAACAGCGGGACCAGCACTTCCATATTGTTGAAATCCGGGACGAAGTCGAGCTTTGGCGCTACCGCTTCGTGCGCCAGCAAGTTGCTCAATCCGCCGACCTCGGGAAGGTTGACGATGATGATGGCCGCCCAGACGACACCGACCATAGCGATGATAAACTGGAAAAAGTCGGTCAGGATTACCCCGCGCAGACCGCCCAGCGAGGTATACACGACCGTCACCAGGGAGGCGATCAGTACGGTTTGCACCGGGCTGAGTCCCAGCAAGGTGCCGCCTATCTTAATAGCCGCCAGCGTAACGGAGGCCATAATCATGACGTTGAAGAACACCCCGAGATAGATGGCCCGGAAACCGCGCAGGAAAGCTGCGGCTTTGCCGTGGTAGCGCAACTCGTAGAACTCCAGATCGGTGAGGATGCCGGAGCGTCGCCAGAGCTTGGCGTAGACGAATACCGTCAGCATACCCGTGAGCAGGAAGGCCCACCACTGCCAGTTGCCGGCAATGCCGTTCTTGCGAACAATGTCGGTGACCAGGTTGGGGGTGTCGGCCGAAAAGGTGGTGGCGACCATAGAGACGCCGAGCAGCCACCAGGGCATATGCCGCCCGGAGAGGAAAAACTCGGCGTAGCTCTTGCCCGATTTGCGGGAAGCCCAGAGGCCGATCAGCAGTGAGATGATAAAGAAGCCGAAGACAAAAGACCAATCTAAAGTCGTTAGGTTCATTGTTGTGGGTTTGTGCTGTTTTTCAACTGATCGTGCGATGGTTTTTATGGTTGCACGGTTGCATGGCTTCATGGTTGTCAAATACCCACCCCCGCGGCCATGAATTCAGGCGGCGTCCTGGGAGGCGCTGCCTGAAGGGGTTATGCTGGTCAAAAAAGAAGGGGCTCACAGCGTAAGCCCTTCCACTCAAAAAGAACAGTAATGTATGAACTTTACTTTTATACTAAGCTAGTTGGTTGGAGAATCCTCTCCACCCAGTTTGCGTCAAGTATGATCAGTTAAACTTCCAGCGGACGAATGCTTCCATGGCTTCGTATTCGGCCAGGCCGAGGCGGCGATAGGTTTCGGCAGTGGCGCGGTTGCGATCTTCGGCGCGCTGCCAGAATTCGCGTTCGTCCTGTCCGGGGAAGGGCGGGCGGTCTTTTTGCGATTGGTGCATAAAGATAGCCCGGCGTTTTTTGGCCAGCTCCTTGGGGCTGAGCGGTACACACATCTCGATTTCATAAACGCTCCACTCGTGCCAGGCGCCGCGATAGAGCCATAGCCAGCAGTCCTTCATCCATTTTTTATTCTTGAGTTTTTTCGTGGCTTCGAAGATGGACTCCAGGCATACGCGGTGTGTGCCATGGGGGTCGGCCAGGTCGCCGGCGGCGTACATCTGATGAGGTTGCACCGCTTCGAGCAGTTCCGCAACGATATTGATATCCGCTTCACCAAGGGGGTTTTTGCGGGAGCGGCCGGTTTCGTAGAAAGGCATATCGAGAAAATGGATGTGGTCATCATCCAGGCCGCAGAAGCGGGCGCCGGCGCGGGCTTCTCCCCGGCGCATGAGTCCCTTGATCGTACGCAGTTCGGGGATGTCCACCTGGTTCGGTTTCTTATTATTCAGGAACCTGAGGACCTTTTTATAAATTTTGTCGATATCCTTGTTTTCAGATTCTATCCCTTGCCGTTCACTGAACTCTTTGTAGAATTCCATGAAGCGCAGGGCGTCGTGGTCGTGTACGGCGATATTGCCGGAAGTCTGGTAGGCGACGTGCACGTCGTGACCTTGTTCTACCAGGCGCAGGAAGGTGCCGCCCATGGAGATAACGTCGTCGTCGGGATGTGGGCTGAAAATGATGACCCGCTTTTTGGCCGGTGTCGCCCGCTCGGGGCGGGTACTGTCGTCGGCCTTCGGTTTGCCGCCCGGCCAACCTGTAATCGTATGCTGAAGCCGGTTGAAGATGCGGATGTTGATATCATAAGCCGAGGCATACTCGACGATCAGGTCGCTGAGACTGTTTTCGGCGTAATCCTCATCGGTGAGCTTAAGGATGGGTTTGTCGACCTGCTGTGACAACCAGACGACAGCTTTGCAGATCAGGTCTTCATCCCAGTTGCACATGCCGATCAGCCAGGGGGCCCTGAAGCGGGTGAGTTCTTCGGCAGCCCCCCGGTCGAGAATGGCTTTAACATTATCGTGCTTTTGCAGAAAAGTAGCCGGGACCTGCGCAGTCACCTTTCCTTCGATGGCTTTTCTCAGCACTTCAGCCTTGTGCTGTCCCCATCCCAGCAGATAGATAGCTTTAGCCTTCAAAATCGTTTGTATTCCCATGGTGATAGCCCGGTAAGGGACATCCTCTTCGCGCTGAAAGTCTTTGAGCGCGTCGCGGCGGGTGATGTTATCGAGTCGCACCATCCGGGTTTCGGAGGATTCCCAGCTACCCGGTTCGTTGAACCCTATGTGCCCGGTACGGCCGATGCCGAGGAGCTGTATGTCGATACCCCCTTCTTCCTCAATTCTTTTCTCGTACTGTTCGCAGTAGCGTTCGACTTCGTCGAGGGGAATGGTGCCATCCGGAATATGCACATTCTCCCACTTGATGTCGACGTGATCAAAGAGGTACTCCTTCATAAAGCGCACGTAGCTCTGTTGGGCTTCGGGCTGCATGGGGTAATACTCGTCGAGGTTGAAGGTGATGACGTTTTGAAAACTCAGGTCTTCCTCCTTGTGCATACGAACCAGTTCGTCGTAGACTTTGATCGGCGTAGAACCGGTAGCCAGTCCTAGTACGGTATTTTCTCCCTCCTGCTGCCGTTGCCGGATGGTCAGCGCGATGGAGCGGGCTACGTGTTTGGAAGCCTCCCGGGAATCTTCCCATACCTTGGTGGGGATCTTTTCAAAAGACCGGAGTTGGTACTTCAGGTAGTCCATATTGAAATTGTTGGCGCCTGCGGTCATAGTATTTTTTCTTTTTGATTGTGCAATGCTAGGGAGGCGGCTCCGAGCAGGGCGGCATCATTGGCTCCCAACTGAGACGGCAACACCCGGATCTTTCCCTTCATCAGATAGAGGACTTGTTGATCCAGAAAAGCTGCGGTTGGGGCCAACAACAGATCGCCGGCTTGCGCCAGCCCGCCGGAAAGAAATACCGCTTCCGGATCAAAGGCGGCGGCGAGGTCCGCAATTTTGAGTGCCAGTATTTCAGCTGTTCTGCGAAAGGCTTCGATGGCTACTTCGTCGCCCCGGCCGGCCGCTTCGTATATATGCCGCGCCGTCATCTCTGCGAAACTGAAGTGGCGCAGCTCACTTTTTGTAAGCTCTCTGCCCAGCAGCTCGAATACGGTTCGCTTAATTCCCGTGGCAGAGACATAGGTTTCAAAACAACCCCGCCGGCCACAGCCGCAGCGGCGCCCGTCCGGGGTGACAGTGATGTGCCCCAGTTCACTGGCCAGCCCGTGCTCGCCACGCACCAACTGCCCGTTGATAAAAAAGCCGCAGCCAAGGCCGGTACCCAGCGTCAAAAGTAAAAAGTTTTGCATGTCCACGGCTCCGCCGAAAAGGTGTTCTCCCAGCGCAGCTGCATTGGAATCTTTGATCAAATAAGCGGGAACTTCATAATGGCGGGCAAAAATATCTCTGATAGGAACTGCTTCCTTGATGAGCAGGTTGGCGGTGCGCTCAATAGTACCCAGCCGTTCATTGCAGCCGGGAGCACCGATTCCTATGCCGGCCAGTTTGGGATTACCCTGCTCTTGCAGCAGCTGATCAATCTGATCATAAATGGCCTGAAAATATGCCTTAACACTTTGGCTGGATTGCGTAGATAGTTCTTTTCGGGAAATAATGACTCCTGAGGAAGACACCAGCGCTATCTTGGTAACGGTTCCCCCAATATCAATACTTGCGGCGAATTCCAAAATTTTGTTCGTTTACAGTGTGCAACAATGTATATTCAATTTCGGGCCAGCAGCAAATATAGGGATATTATAATAAAGGTGTGTGCGAACACAATGGAAATGTATATTTTCGTGTTCGCACACATAGAAAGTTTTATATTTTTGTTGCCGCAGCAGGTCACTTTTATGTAATTGATTGTAACTTTTTCCCGGCGCAATATATGCATTCTTGTAGTAGATTGTGCTGCCTAGTGCCGAAGCCACTAGTACACAGTGTATTAGTGCGCCGCGCACAAGGTTGCCGGAATGCTTCGCGGCGTTTTCCGGGCGGAGCCGGAGCAGAAACGAACGGGGTTGAAGCGCCCTTGTACCACCTAAAACCAACACGATTAAATGGAAAAGCGCATTAGAATTAAAGATATTGCTGAAAAGGCAGGTGTGTCAACCGGTACTGTTGATCGCGTTATTCATCGCAGAGGAAATGTATCAAAAAAGGTGGAGGAGAAGGTTCGGCGTGTGATGAAGGAACTCAACTACAAACCAAATATCATTGCCAGCACGCTGGCTTATAACCGCACTTACCGGATCGCTACCCTATTGCCGGATTATCGCAGCGACCCCTATTGGGAGCAGCCGCGCCTGGGCGTGGACCGGGCCTTCGATACCTTGCAACACTACAATATGGTCTGGGAACCGCATTATTTCCATCTCAACAGACCGGCTGATTTTAAAGCGAAGGCAGAAAAAATTCTGAATATGCGTCCGGATGCGGTATTGCTGGCGCCGGTTTTTCTACGCGAAGGGCTCTGGCTGATCGACCGTTGCCGTCAGGCGGGTATCCCTAGTGTAAAAATCAATACGGACATTGATGAGGATCACTCCCTGTGTTACGTAGGGCAGGATTCTTACCAAAGTGGGGTGCTGGCGGGTAAGCTGCTCAGTTTTTTCCTGGGGAAAACCGAACTGGCCATGATTTTGAACCTGGATAAAGAAACGACCAGCGCCCAGCATCTCATCGATAAGGAGCGGGGAATAAGGGATTATTTCTCCCGTATTTACGGCCGGCAGGAAAAGGTCATCAAATCCGAGTTCGCCGATTTTGATCAACCTAAGCGCATGTGCGATTTTCTGATGGAAAAGTTAGATGCTTTTCCTCAGCTCAAGGGGATCTTTGTTACTAACTCCCGTTCCTACAAGGTGCTCGAATGTCTCTCTCCGGAAATGGCCGGTGAATTACGCATAGTCGGTTTTGATTTGCTGAACCAGAACCTACGTTACCTGCGGGAGAACCGCATTGCTTTTCTCATCAATCAAAATCCGGTGCAGCAGGGGTACCAGGGCATTATGAATCTGTATACCCATCTCGTACGTAAGGAAGAGGTGGAGCCCATTCAATACCTGCCTCTGGATATTGTGGTGACGGAAAATGTGGATTACTACCTGAAACGGGAAGAGGAGTTTCAGGTGGTGGTGTAAAAGGGCTGCTCCAGGCGGTTTTGCCAAGGTGCTTTCTCCCAGCCGCTACTGCAGGCCACCGGATATTCGCTTACAGGGACGCCACCGTCTCTTTCAGTCTGTTTTCAACCTGACCGGCTAATTCTTTGAGTTCCGGGTTTTCCACAGCGGTCATTGAAGCTACAGGGTTGATCGCTGCTACTTCAACTTTGCCGTCCTCCCTCTCTTGAACGATCACGTTGCAAGGCAACATTGTACCAACCTTGTCTTCTTTTTCCAGTGCTTCGAAGGCGAAATTGGGATTACAGGCGCCCAAAATTTTGTAAGGGCGGAAATCTTTGTCAAGTTTCTTCTTGAAAGTCTCCTTCAGATCGATTTCGGTAATGATGCCGAAGCCCCTGTCTTTGAGGGCCTTAGTAGTTTTTTCTATCGCATCATTGAAGCTGGTATTCAAGGTTTTGCTGAAATAATATTGCATGGTGAAAGTTGTTTTGTTCAATGGTTTTTTTCGTTGCGAGAAGCCAGGCTGCTTGCAAGAACCTGAATCTCTTTTTTCACAAAGGATGGGGTGAACTTGTTCAAGATCTTTTTCCTTTTCTGACGAGGCCCAATACCTGAGATAAAAGGTGTCCGCTTCCTAAGAATCCTGTAGCGGGGCAGATAGGTAGTTCCCGGTTAGCACGGGAGTGTCGGCCAGGCCTGCGGACGGCAAATAGTAAGAGCGAACAGGCCGCTTCAGTTTATCATCGTCACATCTCCACTCACTGTCACTGCGCTTCCGTCGATCAGCTCCAGTTCGGCGGCAAAGATGTAGACCCCGCTGTCGAGTTTGCGCCCCTGGTAAAAGCCGTCCCAACCAAAACCGGGGTCGTTGGGATGGATGTTCTGCACGTCGTAGATCAGACTGCCCCAGCGATTGAAAACGCGGAAATAGCGCACATTAGCTACCGAGGGACCGGCGTAGATCATAAGCACATCATTGACGCCATCGTTATCGGGAGAAAAGGCATTGGGTATAAAGACCTGCTCCTGCCGTTGCAGCCGGATATTAATCTCTCCGCTGGCGCGGCAGCCGTTGACATCGGTGATGGTGACGCGGTAGGTGTTGGATTTCATAGGCTGGACAATACCGCTAAGGCAATTGTCGCAATCCGGCAGCGCCGGTTCCCAGCGCACCGAGTCGATTTGATCGGTAGAGATGTTGGTGAGGGCTTCCAAGCGAATGCTGTCGCCCAGGGGAACGAGTGGTGTTTCCCCCGGATAGTTGCTGCTGATAGCTGCCGTCAACTCAATGGGGTATTCGATGATCACCTCTTTTTCTTCGGTACAGCCATTAGCGTCTTCCACGGTAAGGGTATAGGCGCCAGGGGCAAGATTGCTGAACTGTTGTTGGGAGCTAAGCCCACCGCCGTTGAGACTGTAAAGGAAAGGACCGCTCCCGTCGGCCACGCTGTCGACGCGGATGGCGCCGTCGGCATCGTCGTAGCAGCTCACAGGAATAACGCTGACGGCGGCAATGGGCTGTGTGATGTTGGAAGTTACTGTGACTTCATCGCTGTTGCTACAGCCGCTTTGATTATCGGTGACCTCCAGCCGGTAGACGCCGGTCTGATCTGTCGTCAGTACCGGCTCTGTGCCGTTTCCTAACGGTTGGTCATTGGAATCGTACCACTGCTGCGTTAGGTCGGCGCCAGGATCGTTCACCGGCCGTCCGATCGTCACGGTGGGCACGATGCAGTCCAGTGCCTGGTCGGGACCCGCATCGGCGGGCGGGGTTTGGGCGAGGGTTATTTCGATCGTAGTGCCCGCATTCGGACAGGCGCCGCCGGTATCGAATGCGTAGCGGAAAGCGTAGACGCCACTGCTTTGCCCGCTGAGGTCGATCACGCCTTTTTCGTTATCAAAGGAACCGGGTAGGGACGGACTGGCGGAAGTTTCTATCCACAATCCGCCGGGATCAGCGCCCTCCAGCAAGCGGTTCAGTTCGATGATAGTGTCCACGCTGCTGCAGAAAGTGGGATTGTCGAGTGCGGTTCCGCTTGAGGGCGCGGCTACGATCTCCAGATCATAACTACTTTCGGCGTTGCAACCCTCCTGGGTAATCTGATAGCTGACGGTATGCGTACCGGTTGCGAGTTCCCCCGGTGTTATGCTGGCGGCTGCCTGTCCATCCACCTGCCAGGAACCGCCGGGCGTAGTTTCCGGCAGCAGCCAGCTGTCGAGCGCAATGGCAGGTTCCTCCTGACACAGCGTGGCCGGGACCGCTACTTCCGGGTTCAGAGAAACAGGCGTGACAATGACCTCATCGGTGACTTCGACTACCGGGGCGAAGAAAAAGTCGTCTAGCGCAAAGTCGTTACCACTGTCGGAGGGGTTAGCGTCTACGAGGCAGATATCGGCGCTGCCGGCGTTACCCGACTCCCAGAAAGTGGTGAACTGATACCAGGTGCACTGTTCCTGTGGCGGATTGAAGCGGCCGATGGTCAGCTCGCCGTTGATGTATACTTCCATAACAGCGGGATTGTGGCCCGACATTGCCGTGATCCAGCCTTCGAAGGCGTATTTGGTGTTGGGCTCTACGGCCACTTCCTGGCACCAGACGGCATTGGGTTCTCCCGAGCCGTTGACCAGCATCATATTGCCGTTGCCGCTGCTGTGATCGCCGCAGGCGGGGAAGTTCCGGTGCTGGTCACGCGGGTCGTCATCAATGCCGTAGCGGTTAGCGTTGGCCAGCGGATCGACGAAAGGCAGCCGCTGCCCCTGCCGGTAGTCACTGCGAAAGCCGGTATCGCCCTGGCTGAAATCACCGTTTTCGATCAAATTCTCACCGTCGAAACCCAGAACGGAGACGGTGAAAGGAGTAACGGCGCTCACGCTCACCCGGGTAGCCAGTGCATCGGGCGTGGCCGCCGCCGCGGCGGGTTCCCATCGCACCGACAGGATGTTGTCTTTCGAAGGAGTGGCTAGTAGTTGAACGGAATCGCCGGCTGCGCAAATGGAGGTATCTTCACCGGCGTCTACTTGTAAAGGGGCCGACTGAGAAAAGCCGGTGAGGGTCCAGCATGAGCATAGAGCAATACAAAACAGGTTCGGGATGCTTTCCTTAAACCGTATTCTCATAGCGTGTTCTAATAAGTTCATATCCATTTATTTAATCCCACTTTCAAACCAGGTCAATTTTTTCTGTAGGCCAGAAAAGGGCGCTGCCGCCCCGGGAGCGCCGGCTGATTCCTGCTTTTCCCAAAATGACAATCCGGATTATTCGGGAGTTGCTGATACGGGTCGTCATGTAAAGACCGGGTTCATCCGGGTTAAGGCTGTCGTTAATTCCAGGATTAATTGGGTGGTCGTCGCTTCGAATTGAGCGAGCGATGCCCAAAGCGTCAGAGATGTGTAGTAGTCGCTGTTCTGCGAAACGGTGAGTTGATTCCGTACCGTTACCGCTTTGATGGGACTAAATTAAGACTAATTTTTCAATTGAAAAAGCCGGTTAACTTCTTTAACTTGCATCCGGCTTTCAACCTTCAATTCTTTATTGACCGATGCCCACACAACTGCGTGAAATTTTCAGAAAGAAACTCATTCCGGTCACCTTCGAGCGCACGGTAGGGCTTTTCGGCGCTACTACGATCGGCGTCGGTGCGCTGATGGGAGCAGGGGTGTACGTGTTAATCGGTCTGGCGGCGGGGGTAGCCGGGCCCTCGGTATATCTGTCGTATATCATCTGCGGAGCGCTGGCCTACCTCAGTACGCTGCTCTTTGCCGAGCTGGCCCGGCTGGCGCCGATATCGGGCGGGGGGTATGCCTACGCCTACACATCGCTGGGCAGGCTGGGCGGTTTCGTTACGGGCTGGTTTCTGGCGCTGGGGAGTATCTTTGCCTGCGGTTTGTATGCCATCGGATTTGCCGAATATTTTACTTCCATTCTAGGGTATGCGCTGCCACCCCTTGGCGTTAAGCTGATCGCGGCGGCGCTGGTGCTTTTTTCCACTTTCCTGAACGCCAAAGGCACTAAGGGCGCCGATCGAATACAGAATATACTAACCTGGGGTAATCTCGGGGTATTGACCATTTTCCTAATTGCTTCCGCTTTTTACATTCAGCCCGAGTTGGCAACACCGACCTTTCCGATGGGCTACGAGGGTACCTTTGGGGCTATCGGCATTATCTACATTTCCTTTTTCGGCTACCAGCTTATTGCTAACAATGCCGACGAGATTCGCGATCCGGCCGTGACCATCCCCAAGGCGATGAAGCTGTCAATGGGCATCGCCTTTCTGGTGTATTTGCTGGTAGCGGTGATTTGTATTTTGGTAGTTCCCTGGCAGACACTGTCAGAATCCAATGCGCCGCTGGTGGAGGTGGCGACGAGAAGCTTCGGCAGCTATGGCTGGTTGCTGATCTCCCTGGGGGGCGTCCTTGCTGCCGGAGGGGCGCTGAATAGTACGCTGCTCTCCCAGGGCCGTCAGATCTACGCGATGGGACGCGACCGCTTTATGCCCGATTTGCTGGGCAAGATTCACGAGGGCGCACGTACGCCACGGGCCGCTATCTTTGCCGGCGGCATTCTTATTCTGATTTTCCTGCTTACCCTGCAGCTGGCCTTTATCGCCAAAGCAGCCAACTTTTGCCTGCTGGTTTCGCTGCTGCCGGTTTCTTTAGCCTTACGGCAAATGTATCGCCGGAATCCCGCCATCCGGCCCAGGGCCTGGTGGAAAAAGATACTGCCGGAAATTACCCTGATCACTAATCTGGGACTTCTGCTGACACTCGACTGGTTTTCGCTGCTATTCGGGATACAATTGGGACTGGTAGGCATCATCGTTTATTTTTTTTATTCCCGCAAGCGCGTAGCACGTTCTGAAACGGGTTTGCATATTGCCCTGGAGGAGGGAAAGAGCAAATCCTCTCTGAAAAGAATGACGGGCGAAAGCATTCTGATGCCGATGGCCAATCCCGATACCCAAAAAGTGATTTTCGAAGTTTGTAACGCACTGTTGGCCAAGAAGGGCGGGGAAGTGGTGGCCCTGCACATCGTCAACACACCTGAACAGATGGACTTCCGTACCGCCCTGGCTGATTCCGACCGTTCATTGGAATTGCTGGAGCGCATCGAGCAGTGGAAGCCGCACCAAAAAGTTACCGTCTGCCCTGTTATCCGGGCGGCGCATAAGCTGGGACTGGGCATCGTCCATGCCGCCGAAGAGGAATACTGTAACCTGACAGTGATGGGCTATATGGAACAAAAATCTTCCCCCGCCGCCCATAATCTAATGGAGTATGTCATCAACCAGGCCAGCACCGACTTCATCTTTTTGAAACTGAAAACTCCCGGACAATCTTTCCAACCCAAACGCATCGCAGTATCGCTCGGCGGCCGCCTCAACCTGGGCCTGATAGTGCGCCTGGCCGGCGCCATTGCGGCACACTACAGCGGTGAAATTACCTTCCTTCATATTCTGCCCGAAGATTTTACGCCGGAGCAACAGGCGGATTCCAGCAGAACGCTTGCCGAGGCTATCCAGAAACACGCCTTTCGCGCCCTCTACAGTACGCAGCTGCTGGCCTCCGATGATCCCATCGATACGTTGGTCGAAAAATCACAGCAGTTCGATCTTCTCATCGTCGGGACCACCAAGGTAGGCTTCCTACAACGTATGACAGTAGGTGATTTCGCTACCCAGATCACAGAACGCGCCCAGTGCGACGTGGCCATCGTGCGGACCATACCGGTGAGCCGGAAACTGGTCAAAGGAATCTGAGGAAGTTGGAAGCGTGAAGTCGGAAGGCGGAAAGAGGGGACAGGGTTTCATGGCTTCAGTGTTCCTTCTCATCTGATGGATAAAGGAACCATAAAGCTATGAGACCATGCCACCAGCCTTTCAGTCCTTCGAAAACATGTCCAAAACTCCGTTGGCGATGGAGAGTAATATGGCAAAGAGGATCGCCGGCCACAGTCCGTCGACTTCAAAGCCGCCTACGATCTTGTCCACCAATAGTACCATCAGGCCATTGATGACCAACAGGAAAAGCCCTAAAGTGATTAGGGTAATGGGCAACGTGAGCAGTTTGATGACCGGGCGGATAAAAAAGTTGACCAGCCCGAGTACGACGCCGGTGATGATGGCGGTGACCAGGGTGTCGACGGATATACCGTCGAGGAAGTCGGCAATGAGGAATACCAGAATGCCGTTAACCAGCAGGCTTAGAATAAAACGCATGGTAGTTAGTTTTGCGGTTTAGTAATCAGTAAGTAAGCAGCTGGATAGAAATTGACAGGCTAAAGATAGAAATTTCGAAGAAGATAAATAGCTGGACCGGATGGATCCTTGAAAAAAAAGTGCTCCCGCCAGAACGATAACTTTGAGTGAGACAAAAACGGGATTATTCCCGGAAAATTTAGAGGCTGTTTCATTTAAGTGTTCAGAATTTATTATAGGCTATTTTTTTGTCAGGCGAAACTCTTTTTGAGCTTCATAGCCTTAGTTATGGAGCGAAAAAAAGCTGAAGTATGACGGAAAAAGAGGCATAAGAAAACTGAAGACTTAAGTGAAACAGCCTCTTAGTACCCCCGCCAGGACTTCCCGCTCAAGAAGTTCTAATTCGCGTTGCTCAAAAGAACTTCTAGAGAGCGGGATAAACTTCTCGTCCTGGCGGGGTGTATAGCCGGGAGGGGTTGGAATGAGATGAAGAAAACGGGATTATTCCCGGAAAATTTAGTACCCCCGCCAGGACTCGAACCTGGATCTAGAGTTTAGGAAACTCCTATTCTATCCCTTGAACTACGGGG
>CAZWDL010000118.1:0-22254 GCA_964632995.1 uncultured Saprospiraceae bacterium | reverse complement strand
CTTTGCGCCTCTGCGTGCGGCCCTTCTGTCAGCGCGGCTGCCCCGCCCGCTTTGCGTCCTTTGCACCTCTGCGTGCCGCCCTACCGTCAGCGCGGCTGTTCCGCTTGCTTTGCGTCCTTTGCTTACCCTCAGCGGACTTTACTATTAAACTGGTACTTAATCTGCGCGGCGAGCTCCGTCCTTACCGGGCCATCGATTTCTTCCAGGCCGGAACCGATGGAAGATTGGTTTGCCCAATAGGTTTGGGCGAAGCGAAACTCGAAGGTGAGCGCCTGCGCGGGCCGGTAGCGCAGGTTGAGGTAGAAGCGGGTACCGCGGTTGTAATAAGGGGGGATAGCGAAAGAATAAAGTAGATTGTTTTCGTAGTGGTAGAAGCGAATATCGTACCCCTCCGTATCGAAGATGGCGAAGCGGGTGGTGAAGGAGAGTGGAAACTCAATGGGCCGGAAGAGAATATCCTGGAGTACCATAAAGCCGAATTGCTTACCTTCCACGGCATTATCCGCAAAGCCCCAGTCGATGCGGGTGCGCAGTTCGAGCGCCTGGCTGAGCTGGGGGGCGATGTGGAGGCGGGTGAGCAGGAGTCGATGAGGGATGATGCGGTCGAAGGGGCCGTCGTTGACCGGAGCATTGAGTTCTTTGACCTCTTCGCGGGCTTCCAGATACACGGTGAGCTGACGCTTGCGGTAATAGGTGAGTCGTCCCCTAAATTCCCGCCCCCGGGAAGGCGCGTCGGCGTTAAAGCGCAGCCAGGGGTGCCGCCACTGGTCGAAATAGAGATTCAGGGTCCACAAGCGGGATGGGCGTACTTCCAGGCCCAGGTAGAGGCCGGTTTCATTGCGGCCCCCGCTGGTTTCGGCGAAGGGGTTGGCGTTGAGGGCGACATAGTCTTGGGGATAATGGCGGAAGAGCACCGCGAGATCAGCCCGCCGGTCGAGCCCGATGAGCAGCCCGTTAACCGTAGCGATACTGCCGTTGTCGCTCAGGGCGGTTTCGCCGAATAAGTTGAAGTTTTGAAAAATATAAGAGTAATCCAAGCTCGTATTCAGCAGCTGTCTGCCTCGAAAATAAAAGCGGCTATAGGGGCGGGGCCGGTGTTCCAGCGATTTGTCGAAGCGGTCGAAGATCGTGTTGAAGGCGAGGTGTCCGTTGCGGATCCGGTATTTGAGGCTACCGCCGCTGGTAAACTGGCTGATGACCTTTTCATCGAAGATTTCGCCGGGTGTACGGTGATAGCCGTCCAGGTCGAAGGCGGTGAAATCACGAAAGGGCAGGCCGGTGTCGCTGGTGTCGGGGTCGGTGAGGTTGCCGTCGCGCCGCCGCCAGGAGAGGAAGGTGGTGAGTTCGAGGTGATCGCCGAAGCCGAGGGTAGTCGCTGCGCCCCGCATAAAGATGGCTTCATTGACGGAAGCGTAGGGATAAACGGTTCTTCCCGAGCGTTTGATGCTGGTGCTGGCCGAACCCTTACCGTAACTGAAGCCCGAGAAGAGCAGCAGCCCCTGACCGAAGCTGATGTTGTAGTCGCCCAGCGCCAGTGCGCGCAGGGTCTTGTTGTAATCCCGCATGTAGAAATGAGCGGAATAATAATCAAATCCGTTCCGGTTGGAACCGGTAAAGAATTCCTCCCCGCGATCTTTCTCGGCCGTAAAGCCGAAGCTCAGGCGATTGGAATAAGTATGCCGGTAGCGCAAGTAGAGGAGGTTGGGGTCACCGAGGTAGCGGCCGGCTGTTTCTCCCGCTTGCAGCGGGGTGTATCCCTTCTGTTGTTCGACGATACGGGACCAGCGGGAAAAGAATTCATTTTTTCCCTGGCTGATCATTCTGAGCGGTGAGACCTGATAATCGTCCAGGTCGCCGTCTATCGTCACATAAGGAAGGATACGCTGAATGGCATCGAGGTCGAGAGTGGGCACGGCCTGCAGTTCGTATAGCGAAATAAGCGATCCGGCTTGACGGCGGTACTTGAGCAGTTCCATGATCTGCCGGTCGGTGAGCAGGCGAAGGCCACGCAGTTCTTCTTCCGAGGCCAGGTTAAGGTTTAGCGGCCGCTCGCGGAAAAACTCCAGTTCTTCAAAAATGGCGTTGAAATCAAATTCTCCTCCTTCCCCCTGGTTCTGCAGAAAGTCTTCAATGACATTCTGTAATACGGGCGAGGGCTCCCCGGCCAGGGTATCTCTTTGTGCGATAAGCCCGGCGGGGAAAACAAACAATCCTACTATCCATAGCAATCGAGGCATGGGAAAATGTTTAATGGTTATATTGTAGGGTGTTATGCTCGCGTTGAAGATACAGGAAACTCACTCCTCGATATTCAGACGCTGCCGGCTTTGTAATTCCTGGATGCTGCACTGTTGCAGGTGGCTTTCCACCCAAGAGGGAATATCCAGGTAGAGGATTTCTTTTTGTTCAAACGGATCCTTCGCCAGGCCTTTAATTTTTTGCCGGAAGCGTCTGAAAGCAGCCGGGCGATCCGAAGCTTTCAGTTTATTCAGTTCTTGTATAAATTGGAGGGTCGCCTTTTGCCAGCGGCTGGTGTCACGGCCCTTTTCAATGGTGCGTTGAACGGAGGGAATCAGGTACTCCAGCAGGCCGTAGTTGCCAATTTCATAATGGCAGATGAGGTGCAGCAGACGCGCGTTGAAATGCAAATCGTCGCGCAGAAAACCGCTTTGCAGGGTGGTAATCTTATTGAGATAATCCAGTGCATTTTCGAAGTGGCCGCAGCCGAAATGGAGGTAGGCGATCTTGTAGTAAAACAAGAGAATGCGATGCGCATCGGTGTGTTCCTCGAAAGCATTAATGCCCTCCTGAATTTCCGGAACCAGATAGAGGCCCTGTTGATAACGTCCTTTGAGAAATTGCTGGTTAAGCCGGGATAAATTGAGGTAAACGAAGGCGATCATTTGGGAGTTGGCATTGAACCCCTCCTCGCATTTTTGTACAAAAGTTTCGAACTGTTGCAAATACTGGTCAAAATGGGCTGCCTCTTCCAGGAAGAATGAAAAGATGAGGAGGTAATAAAGTCCCCGCATATACAGGTCGGGATCTTTTTCCTGGATCTGCGGATTATCCTCAAAGAGCTTCACCCAACGTTGAGCTTCGCCACGGCAGGCGGGAAAATCAAGACGGATATAGTGATACCACATTTCCGACTGAAACAGGTTGATCTTCTCCAAAAAAGTCAACGATTCCAGGTTTAGGTCATCGGGAAAGACGGAGTCGTAATAGGCTTTGATTTCTGTCAGGTCCGCTTCGTTTTTCACATGGCCGTGCTGGATGTACCAGCCCTGCACCTGAATGTTGAGGTTCGATAGCCGGCTGGTGGTATGGGTGACGTTACTTCGGTGAATCGAGGCTTCAAGCAAATCTTCCATTTTGTTTTTCACCGCGCGGCTTCGCGTAATATGGCGGGCTTCGATCAGCTTCTCGAACTCCAGAATTTCCAGGTGTAAAATGTCCTGATGATGCTCTTCGGCAATTTGTTTGATGCGATCCAGCAGTTTGAGCGCCTGCATATACATCCCCTTGCCGTACAGGATGCGGGCAAAGTCGATTTGCTCGCGAATCTGAATATCAATATTCTTTTTGATATAAATCAGACGCAGGCTGATGAGGATTTGCTTGTATAAATGGCGTTTCAAGTTGGGCAGATGGCGTTTTTTAACTTCCGGCAGGCGACGGAGTATTTGCTTGTCGTCGTATTCGGAAAGCCGGTCCAGCACGTCGAACAGCTGAATAAATTTAGTATCCTGACCGCTTTGAAAGCGGTTGGTGTAGAGCTTGAAGTTGCGTTTCTCCGCTTTGTTCAAGGACTTAATTAAAGTGAAAAGCTGATCTTTTGATGCATTGAACATGACAAAAGGGTGCTGGTTATTTGATTCATTTTCAATTGTTTGTGCGGCTCGGCCGTCGCTTTGGGTTTCACAGGATTGACCAAAGTCTGTTTTCACTTAGTGTCATTTGTACCTTAACTTTGCATTTATGATTTCGCGAAGTTTTCTTGGCCCAAAGGAAAATCCAAAGTGCTTCGTGGCTTTCAAAAGAAAGTTACGGCAGGCTGTACCGGCACCGGCCTTTATTTCAAACGACACAAACAAAAGTACCAAAAATGAAAAAGATCGAGGCAATAATCCGGCTCTCGCGTTTTGAAAAAGTGCGGGATGCATTAGCAGAAATCGGTGTAAACTTTTTTACCCTGAAGGATGTCAAAGGCTTCGGCTTGCAGAAAGGGGAGAAGATTGTCTATCGCGGTAGTTCTTTCGATTCCGATTACCTCGCCCGCCTGCAGCTGGATATTCTGACTACCGATGATATGGTGGATCACATTATAGAGGCCATTATGAGTTCAGGACGGACCGGCGAGGTCGGCGACGGTAAAATCGTGGTTTTTGACGTACAGTCCGTTACGCGCATTCGCACGGCAGAGACGGGAGCTGAGGCGATTTAACAATAGTAATTCGGCTGCTGCGACCGATGCCGCCGGCCGGTTTTTCTCCCGGTTTTCCAAGATAAAATAATTCTCATTTGAACTAAATAACACCAAATGCTCGCCGGACTCGGGGTCTGGAAGGTATGCACTCTATTCGCTAACACTCAAACGACTAATACAATGAATGAAGCATTATTTACCGCCAACAATGTGTGGATGCTGGTTGCTACGGCACTGGTATTTATCATGCACCTGGGGTTCTCCGCCCTGGAATCCGGACTGGTTCAGCGCAAAAATGTCGTCAACATTTTATTTAAAAACGCGATGATCATAGCGATAGGCATTTTGACCTATTTCATCTGTGGTTTCAATCTGATGTATCCGGGTGATGCAGCGGCAAACGGTTTTTTTGGATTTGCCGGTTTCGGGCTGAGCATGCCGGAAGGAAATGCGGGAGCCATTGCTTATGCTGATGGCGGATACACCTACTGGACGGATTTCATCTTCCAGGCGATGTTCGCTGCCACAGCGGCTACCATTGTATCGGGAGCCGTCGCCGAGCGCATCAAGCTCAATTCCTTTTTGATTTTTGCGGTAATATTCGTGGCTATCAGCTATCCCATCACCGGTATGTGGAAATGGGGCGGCGGATGGCTGGAATCAGCCGGCTTTTATGACTTTGCGGGGTCCACGCTTGTCCATGCGGTAGGGGGGGCAGCCGCGCTTGCCTGTGTCATCCTGTTGGGGCCTCGTACCGGCAAGTACACCAAGAACGGAATTAAGCCTATTCCCGGCCATAGCATGCCGCTGGCTGCCGTCGGCGTATTTCTGCTTTGGTTCGGTTGGTTTGGGTTCAACGGAGGTTCCGTGCTTTCCGCTGATCCGGTATCCGTTTCCCTGGTATTCGTCACGACTTCGCTGGCGGCCTCGGCCGGGGCGGTAGGTGCTTTCTTCATCTCCTATTTGATGTTCAAATCGCATGATCTTTCCATGGTGCTTAACGGTATACTCGGCGGGCTGGTGGGCATCACGGCCGGCGCCGATCAAATGGGGCCTACGGCTGCTATTCTGATTGGATTGATCGCCGGCGCCATTATCCCATTGGCGGTATCGACTTTTGACAGAATTAAGGTGGACGATCCGGTGGGGGCTACTTCTGTTCACCTCATCTGCGGCATCTGGGGAACCCTGGCCGTCGGTATATTCGGCAGCCTGGCCAGCCCGCAGCAATTCTTGGTACAGCTATACGGCACGCTGGCCATTTGCGCTTTTTCTTTTGCCTTCGCCTTCGGGTTGATGTACCTGTTGAAGGTGACGATCGGCATCCGCGTGTCGGAAGAAGAAGAGATTCACGGGTTAGATGTAGCTGAACACGGCATGAATGCCTACGCTGAATCGGTGGAGGAAAAGGGCTACAATCTCGTAGTCAAGTAAAAAAACAGGGTCTCTGGAAAGTGGCGCTTATCCAGAGACCCATCAAGAAAACGGCGAACCGCTTTCTCGTGTCTGCCTCAAAAATAATGTTTTGTTGGCATTTTCTCAAATTATCCAAAGGGATAAAATAGCGGTTTGTCAGTATGGCTTGGATTTTTGGAAGCATGGGCGAATGAAGCCCGGTGAAAACCAAGCTTCCCTGTCTTAACCCATATCTCTAACCTTAAATTTGAAGGAAATGCAAAAAAGATCTTTGACAACTATTGTTTTTTTGTTGTTGCTGCTGCTGTCTGTGCAGTACATACAGGCGCAGGATACAGTCGATACGGCGCTTATCGCCGAGGAATCGCTTATAAAAGGGTTCCCGGTGGATATCACCGGAGCGGTCGATGTTTACTATCAGCATAGCTTTACCGGTACTCCACCTCCTACCAGTTTTACGGAATTGGAGAATGGTTTTACACTGGGCATGGCCAATGTTATCCTCTCCAAGGAAGTCGGCAAAGTCGGTTTCGTAGCTGATTTGGCAGTAGGCCCACGGGGGGAAACCGCCAACGGGTTCGCGGGAACGACGCTGTCCGCTATCAAGCAGCTGTTTATCACCTATTCACCGGCTGACTGGCTGACGCTTACCGCCGGCAACTTCGGGACATTCGTCGGCTACGAGGTCATTGACGCCACCGGTAATATCAACTACAGCACCTCCTATCTGTTTTCAAACGGGCCATTTTACCATACAGGCCTGAAAGCAGATATCGCTTTTTCCGATAAGTGGGGGGCAATGCTCGGGGTGTTTAACGATACCGATAACAAGTTTGACTTCGTCTCAGGCAAACACCTCGGACTACAACTGTCCTATGCGGATGACGCTTTCGAACTGTATCTCAATTACCTGACCGGACAGGAGGTCGAAGGGCAAGATAATTTACCCGACGTCTTTGTCCACCAGGTAGATGTGGTAGCGACTTATCAGGTGAGCGATGCTTTTGGGCTGGGCTTCAATGCCAGCCGTAAGATCAGCGATGTAACCGAAGGAGATAGCCAAAGCTGGACAGGGGCGGCTCTGTATGCCAATTACGCGTTCTCGAACCTTTTCACCCTGGGAGCCCGGGGAGAATACATGAGCGATCCCGATGGGTTAATCCTGGGAGTCGGGGAGGGGAATGTGGTGGATCTCACGCTGTCGGGGAATTTCCACATCGGTCCACTGACCTTCATTCCCGAGTTCAGGATAGATCTGGCATCGGACGATATATTCGAGGACGATGAAGGCAAGTTGCAAAGTTCACTACCCACCTTTCTGATGGCTGCCGTATACGCCTTTTAACAGAAAGTGAAACAGCTCAATTTGAAGCAACAGCAAAAAGCACCGAAAAATCAGCTTTAAATCAGCTCTAGTTCCTGCATAGGTAACATGCATTTTCTGCTCCACTCCGGTGGAGCAGCTTTTTACACCTGCAGGAGCCGGGCTGATTTAAAAAATAGAAATGTACCGCTCATTCTGGACTGGATAAAGGCATATTTATCCGGTCCTATTTTTAAAATTAAATTCTACAATAATGGCTAAGCTCAAATTCGATTACATCTGGTTAGACGGTTGCAGCCCGGCGCCTAACCTCCGGAGCAAGACAAAAACTACTGAAATGGATTTAAAACCGGGTCGTAGCCCGCATCATGGATCCCGTTAAGGGCAAGGTGGAGAGCAATGATCTCACCAAAGAAAAAGTGAATGTATAAAGACTTGAGTATATAGATGGTATTCTTTCGGTCACCTTCAATAGAAGGTGGCCTTTTTTCTTATGATTTATTAACTTTGATGATTCAATCATTTTAAAACTAGAGCTGACATGAGTCTTTCCCGTTTTTCCGCATTGGAAACTATCTTCAGCCGCTCTGCGGTTGATCTCGAAATGATGGATGTTCCCTCCGATCAGATATCCTCCTTTTTTGGAGAGAATGTATTCGGAGACGCCGCTATGCGGCAATACTTATCAGAAGATGCTTATCTGAATGTTAAAGCGGCTATTCAGTCCGGGTCCAAATTGTCGCGCGCCGATGCCGATCTGGTAGCCGCGGCCATGAAGAAGTGGGCGATGGATAAAGGAGCCACCCACTATACCCACTGGTTTCAGCCATTGACCGGGCGGACCGCCGAAAAACACGATTCTTTTTTCACCATCTCCTCCGAAGGACAGGTCATCGAGGAGTTCGGCGGCGCCGAACTGGCGCAGCAGGAGCCCGATGGATCGAGCTTCCCGGGAGGCGGCCTGCGGTCCACCTTTGAGGCGCGGGGGTACACGGCCTGGGATCCCTCCTCGCCGGCCTTCATCCTCGAAGTAGGGGAGGGCTGCACCCTTTGTATTCCGACTATTTTCGTCACCTACGGCGGCGAATCGCTCGATTACAAACTGCCGCTGCTCAAGTCGCAGTCCTATCTGGAAAAAGCCGCTATTCCCGTTTGCCGGTTTTTTGATGAGCAAGTGAATCACGTCATCGCTACCCTGGGCTGGGAACAGGAGTATTTCCTGGTGGATGAAGCCCTCTACAACGCCCGTCCCGACCTGATGCTGACCGGCCGTACTTTGCTGGGGAAAAATTCACCTAAGGGGCAGCAGCTCGACGATCACTATTTCGGCTCGATTCCCGAGCGGGTATACGCCTACATGCGTGACATGGAAACGGAGTGTCACCGCCTCGGTATTCCGGTACGCACCCGCCACAATGAGGTAGGCCCCGGCCAGTATGAGCTGGCGCCCATGTTTGAGGAGGTCAACGTGGCTGTCGACCACAACCAGCTGTTGATGGATATGATGGACCGCATTGCTCACCGCCACAGGCTGCGCGTGCTGCTGCATGAGAAGCCCTTCGCCGGTGTCAACGGTTCCGGTAAGCACAACAACTGGTCGATGAGCACCAATACCGGCAAAAACCTGCTCTCGCCTGGGAAGCAACCTGGTAAAAACCTGCAGTTTCTTACTTTCTTCGTCAATACGATCCAGGCCGTTAACCGGCACGCCGATCTGCTGCGCGCCAGCGTCGCCTCGGCTTCTAACGATCATCGCCTCGGCGCCAACGAAGCACCGCCGGCCATTATCTCTATCTTTATTGGAGAGACGATGACCAAAGTGCTCAACGACATTGAAGCCGGCATCGAGGCGGACGCAGAAGGGGTAAAAGAAGTGCTCGACCTGCTGAGTAAAATTCCGAACCTGGAACTGGATAATACGGATCGCAACCGCACTTCCCCCTTCGCCTTTACCGGCAATAAATTCGAAATCCGCATGGTGGGGTCTTCGATGAACTGCGCCGCGCCCATGACGATTATGAACACCATCGTCGGCCAGCAGCTGGAAAGCTTTAAAGAGGAAGTTGCGGAGGTGCTGAAAAGCGATGGCCTGAGCCGTGATGCGGCTATCCTTACCGTCCTGAAGCGGTACATTACCGAGTCGAAACCCATTCGTTTCGAAGGCGATGGTTACAGCGAAGCCTGGAAGGAAGAAGCCGAACGGCGCGGCCTGAGCAATACGCCCAATACGCCGGATGCCCTGGGTGCCTACCTGTCTGACCGCTCCCGTACGCTCTTTAGCGAAAGCGGCGTCTTCACTGATAAAGAACTGGAAGCACACTACGATGTGATGTGTGAAAACTACATCCTCAAGGTGCAGATCGAGTCGCGTACCATGGGCGAAATGGTGATCAACCACGTATTACCGGCTGCCTTCAAATACCAGACGTCCCTGCTCGATAATATTGCGCAAATGAAAAACATTGGGCTGGATGAAACGCACTACGCCACACAGCTCGATGTCGTGAAGCGCATCTCGGAAAATGCCAACAAGATCAACCACCTGGTGCAGCAAATGACCGAGGCTCGCCGCGTGGCCAATGATCTGGAGGATCCAACCGCGCAGGCCAAATCGTACTGTAACGAGGTGCTGCCTCTGATGCGCGAAATTCGCTTGCATACCGATCGCCTCGAATACCTGATCGACGACCGGGAGTGGCCACTGGTGAAATACCGCGAAATGATGTTCGTGCGCTAAGCAATTTTTAGGATTCTGCATATGAAGGCGCCAGACAATCTCCGGATTGCTGGCGCCTTTTCATTTGTTGCTTGGGGAGTAGCAGCGCTTTTTTAAAACAGGAAATAAGAAATGTTACTATTCACCCCCCTGGCTTTGGCAGGGAAATTTTTCAAAAAGGCCACAGATCACACGGATTTTCATGACTTTGATTGTAGGATGAATAGAATTGGGGATAGCCCTGAACTTTCACTTCTTTTTGCATTTTATCATATAAACAAATCTGCTGCATCGTAGTACAAACCCGTCCACTGATTCGTCAAGCTTTGTCTATCTCACAGTTGTGATATGTACCTTGCACCATACAAGTACCCGGACACAATTAAATTACATATTATCTTGAGCGGCTTTTGGGCTTATACTTCGTTGATCCCGCTTTTTTATTAAAAGCGGGACGCCGTAGCTGGGCTATGCCTGCGTTTTTCGCCTCGTCTAAGCCCAAAATCCATCTCAATCTAATGGTAAAATAATTATGTCCGGTTACTTAATTGAGAAGTGCTATCTTGAAAAGAATAAAACCTCAACTCATGCAACACACCGTCTTAGACCGTTTCCTGCGCTACGTCAAGATCGACACGCAGTCGGACCCGCAATCCAATACTTTTCCTTCAACCGAAAAGCAAAAAAATCTCAGCCGCCTGCTGGTGGAGGAATTAAGGGAAATGGGCGTCGAAGATGCCGAGCTGGATGAATACGGTTACGTTTACGCGACCATTCCCGCTACGACCGGCAAGGAAGTGCCGGTTATCTGCTTCTGTTCCCATGTAGATACTTCTCCGGACAGCAGCGGCAAGGACGTCAAACCCATCGTACACCGCGACTACGATGGATCGAATATCGTCCTGCCGGATGACCCATCAGTAGTCATTCGCCCCTCGGAGCATCCGCATCTAAAGGCAAAAGTAGGGGAGGATATCGTCACCGCCAGCGGTAAAACGCTGCTGGGCGCTGACAACAAATGCGGACTTGCCGCGATCATGGACGCTGTGCATCACTTCATGAGCCATCCCGATATACCCCACGGCCCGATCAAAATTCTGTTCACGCCCGATGAGGAAATCGGCCGTGGCGTGGATAAGGTGGATTTGAAAAAACTGGGCGCCGATTTTGCCTACACCATCGATGGAGAACGCTTAGGCTCCCTGGAAGATGAAACTTTCTCTGCCGATATGGTGACCATCACCATCGAGGGGGTCAGCGTCCATCCCGGGTTCGCCAAGGGTAAAATGGAGAGTGCCATTAAGACAGCCGGAGAAATCCTGGCCAACTTACCCAAAGATCGATTATCGCCGGAAACCACCGAAGGTAAAGAGGGCTTCATTCATCCGACCCGGGTGGAAGGCACGGTAGAAAAAGCGACCTTGGAATTCATTATCCGCGATTTTAAGGACGAGGTGCTTCAGGACTACGAGGACCTGCTCCTGGATATCGCCGAGTCGGTCATGGAAAATTATCCCCACTCCAGGCTGACTTTCGACGTCACCGAGCAGTATCGAAATATGAAAGAGGTGCTGGATCAGCATCCTCAGGTGGTCGCCTATGCGGAAGAGGCCATCCGCCGTGCCGGGGTACAACCTATTCACTCGAGCATACGTGGAGGCACCGACGGCTCGCGCTTGTCCCACATGGGGCTGCCCTGCCCTAATATATTTGCCGGAGAATACGCATTTCACTCCAAAAAGGAATGGACCAGCGTACAGGACATGCAGAAGGCAGCCAAAACGATCGTAGAGTTGGCGAAGATCTGGGGAGAGAAAAGTTGAATGATACCCCTTGCTCTTTTTCTGACAGCCGTACGCCATCGGCCGGTAATAAAATCTGTTGGCAGTCAACCTGTGGGAAGTAAATGGGTTACACAAAAGTGTATCTGGTCCTTAAAACTCAGCCTGTTGACTATGCAAATTACATTTACCCAGCGCATGCTTTCCCCTACATTTCTAAAGCCACGGGAGGATAAAGCCCATCGCTTCGTCAGCCGTTTTTCGGCATTTCCCTGGATAGCCATGATCTTGTGCCTATTGGCTGCTTTCTCCCTGAGGGCCCAGGTCGAAGGGCCGGGGGATACGATTATCTGTTATTACAATGACTTTGAATGGGATTCCAAGGTTGATCCGCCTTCTCATTTCGGAGGGGGGCAAGGAGAGAAGTTATCTAACTTCGAAATTACCTATGAGGATGTACCTTCCCCGGCGCAGGATGCCATTGACTATGCTGCGAATATCTGGGAGACGACCCTGCAGTCGGATGTTCCCATCAGGGTGGAAGTAAGTTGGGATTCCCTGGAAAGCACTTCGCTGGCTTCTGCCGGCCCGACAACTTTGTTTCGCGATTTTCCGGGGGCGGTTAATCCGGAGACCTGGTACAATGTAGCT
Organism: uncultured Saprospiraceae bacterium; assembly: GCA_964632995.1. Lineage (GTDB taxonomy): Bacteria > Bacteroidota > Bacteroidia > Chitinophagales > Saprospiraceae > CAZWDL01. Next base: position 9,937 of record CAZWDL010000118.1, on the reverse strand, counting down.
CTTGCAGAATCTATCACCGGGCGTGAACTGAATGATACCACCATGGCTGATATCATGGTGACCGTTAATGAGAATATCAACTGGTACTTTGGCCTCGACGGCAATACGCCGATCAACCGCTTCGATATGGTATCTGTGATACTGCATGAGTTCGGGCACGGACTGGGCTTTCTATCTTCGGCGCGAAAAAATGAGGAAGATTTAGGGGCATTGGGTTTTGGTGATTTTACCGCCGTTTATGATGTGTACCTGGAAAATGGGCAGGAACAGCGGCTGGTAAATGAAGATTTATTTCCCAATCCATCGGATACTTTACTGGAGGCCTTTACAAATAACAATCTTTTCTTCGCCAGCCCCCTGGCCGCTTCGGTCAATGGGGGAGCCAATCCCCAGTTGTTTGCTCCCAATGATTTCCAGGCAGGGTCAAGCATCTCCCATTTGGATGAATTTTCCTTCCGCGATGATGAAGCCAATGCACTAATGACGCCCCGGCTTGCACGTGCGGAATCCATTCATCATCCGGGAGAGGTCACTGTCGCTATGTTCGAACAGTTGGGCTGGAATTCGGTGCTGACGGCGAGGGAGCGACCTCAGGTGGCGCAACAAAGATTGAAGGTCTTTCCCAATCCGACCGCGGGCGCCCTGCAGATCCAGTTACCAGTTTTCGAAAACGGGAACCACCCGCTACTTTCCATGGCCGATCTAAACGGCCGACGGATCTTGCAGCGCAAATTTCAGGTATTATCCGCCGGCACTTTCCTGCAACTGGATGTGAGTCAACTGCCCAGGGGCGCTTATGTCCTTACCCTCTCTGATTCGAAGCAATTGTATAGGACCCTGGTGATCCGGCAGTGATTTGAAGTCGGAAGTCGGAAGTCGGAAGTCGGAAGTCGGAAAGCGGAAAGCGGAAGGCTTGACCGGCCAGACTGCGAAATAGGACGGGCGGGCAGCAGGGTTTAGCACAGATTATTCATGGTTTCGTAATAGACCAACTCATGAATAATCGGGGTTGAGGCCCCCTTTTTTCTTACGTTTCCTATTTCTCATTTCTCTCCACCACTTTTCTTATCAACCGGTTAAATCCGGCTGTATCGCCTTCCATGAGGAAGCACTTGAGGTCGGATGCAAAATCTGTAGGGAGGGATGCTTTGGAGAGCTGCCGGGCATCTTCGGACAGGAACAACTGAGGGAACTCCTGATAAAGGTAGAGCAGTTCCAGCCTTTCCCGCACCTGAACGGGATCCACTTTTTCGTATCCGTATCTTTCTTTGGGTAACAGGGGAATCTCATACCTGCTGCGCTCCTGATTGTACATTTTCGCCAGCAGGAAAATAGCGGCGATCCCCAGTAACAGGAAAAAGCCGCGGTATGGTGATTGGCGCTGGGGTGGGGCATGAGACGCCCTTCGTCTTCTCGTGTTATTTGAGCGCTGCTCCGATGATCTCTGCTTGTATTTTTTCTTGTTCTCCGGAACGGGAACAGACTGATCGTACTCCCGGCGCAGCGCTGGGTCGGAGAGTATCTGATAAGCGTGATTGAGTTCTTTAAACTGCAGTTCGGACCAGGCGGCGTCTTCGTTGACATCCGGATGGTACTGTTTGGAGAGGCGGCGGAAAGCGCTCCGGATATCCTCCGGGGTGGCCGAAGGGGAAAGCTCCAGGATGTCGTACAGAGTACTCATGACAAAAAAATAACGTTTTTTTCCCGGAGAACATTCCCCCGGCCGGCCTTATTTGATCACCGTTAAGTCAGCAGACTCGGGAAAGCGCCCTACCAGTCCCCAGCCCCCGAAGGCTTCGCTGATCGCTATAAGGACCGTATTCGGGCCTTTTCGCAGCGGCAGGTAAACGCGGTCGAACAATCCGATGGTGCCCAGGTAGCGGTAGTCGCGGCTGCGGTAGGTGTTATCGCCCTGGTAGAGTATCCGGCCGTTACAATATACCCGGACTCGGTCGCTATAGCCGAATTCCAGTGGTTGCAGGGCTTCGTCTTTCGCTTCCACGATAATGCGGGCAAAGACGGTATTGTCTCCTTGTGGTTCCAGGCTACGGATACTTGAAATGTTGATGAATCCCCCCGGTTCGATCTCCAGGGGTTCCCATCCGGATTGGGGAACATCTTTTTCCTGCAGCGAGGTGATACTGTCCAGGCGGCCGGCTGGGAAAGCGGCAGAAATACTCCACTCCTCTACCAGGTTGTCGCCCAGAGCTTTGGGAGCCCATGCTACCAGGTGAGATAGTTGCTGCCGGGAATTACTGCGATAGTTGAAATTGGAAAAATGAGAAACCGTAACTGCGGAACTCAGTCCGATGCCGCCGGGTTGCTGCCGGTGCAAAAGACGGGGGATGACGAAAAATGGTTCGGTTTCCCCATCCAGATAGACTTCCGCCTGTGTACCGCTAACGATGATTTTTACATGCATCCAGCTATTTACCGGATAGGTGTAGGCCTTCCCGAATTCCTCTCCGTGGTAGAGCTGCCAGGCGGGATTGTCATTAAATACCGGGGTATACTGGCAGGCATCCGGATTTCCCGACTGGTGCGGTCGAACATAGAACTCTTCGTAATTGGCGCTGTCCTGTATCCGGAAGATCACGCCGGGAAAACCGCGTTGCTCTTCCATATAAACATCGTATTCAATGACGCCATTGAGAAAGTCGCTGTCTTCCAAAAAAGCCTGTCCGTTCTCCAGCCGAAGCGTTTCCCGGCCTTTATAAGATACGATTTGAGCCTCTTTGGCCTGGAACTTCCAGGCCGGATCAGTAAAAGCGATCGAGTCAGCACCAGCCGGTTTAGCGAAAGTATCTGTTATGCCGGCAAAGAAGATCAAGGTCATAATAAATAAACGAGTGAAATACATGGTCAAAGATTTTGATGGATAAATAGTCGCGTCCAAGTACGCAGGAGCAGTACTCATTTGCTTATACAAAGCCGTACAAGTTGGTGCAAAGCGATACATTTCCTAATTTGAAGTTTGTACTCGACGAAAATGGGTTTGAGAAGGCCACTTACCGATCGACGGCGATCAGGAGTCGCGTCAGGATTCCCTCAAATCATTTCAACGTCCGTATTGATTCATCCAACCCGATAATAACATCGCCATGTCGGATAAAGAACTACTCGAACATTGTCGCTCCCGGATTGAGTGTCAACTCGGCTGGAGCGAGAGCAGCGGATGGCGAAACCAGGACTTCGAAACCCTGAGTGAGCGGATTTTTGAAAAAACGGGCGTATTGCTCAGCACCACTACCCTCAAACGGATTTGGGGAAAACTTCCCTATCACAGTTCGCCAAATACCAAGACCCTGAATGCGCTGGCCGGTTTTCTGGGATATGAGAGTTGGGTGGCTTTCAAAGCGGAAGAGGTCAAAGCGGAATCGCAGCGGGAAAAGCCTGTCGCCACCGGGAAGCTGGGGTTCCGTAAGCCGGGGTTGAGCGCCCGTACCATACTTCGCTGGGCCATGGGAGTGGGCCTTGTGCTGTTCCTGGTCCTCGTAGCGATGGGTACATTTAGCGAAAGCGAAAAGAGAGATTCCTTAACGGCCACTCACCTGGACCGGGTGCGATTCTATAGCGGTCCGGTAGTCAGGGGAGCGCCGAATACGGTGGTGTTTCATTATGATGTGCGTCATCTGCCGGTTCAGCATGTCGAGATTCAACAGCACTGGGACGCAAATCGTCGCTTCGCGGTTAATGCTGAAAAAACGCAGATCACCTCTACCTACGCCTTTCCCGGCTACTGGCGGGCAAAACTCCTGGTAAACGGCGAAGTGATCCGGGAGCACGATTTGTATATCCGCTCGGAGGGCTGGCTGGCGACGTCGGGACCGGAGGACGATCCCTATTATTTCTCCCAGGGTGATTTGGAAAAAGCCGGTTTTCTGCGTGTCGACTCGTTGCGCTTGGAGGAAAGTCGCCAAAAACGCTCCGGTCTGGAGCTCCTGTCTTACCACTATTTTGAAGAACTCGGAGGGGTGAACAGCGATCACTTCACCTTCGAAGCCCGGTTACAAAACACCTACCGGGGCGGGGACGGACGCTGTCAGAATACCCGCCTGCTGTTGCAGTTTACGGATGGCATTTTTGCCATACCGCTTGCATACGGCGGTTGCGTAGGCGATTTGCGTCTGCGCCTGAGCGAACAGATCATCGAAGGGAAAGACTACGATTTATCGGCTTTCGGCTGCGATTTCAGTCAGTGGCAAAAGCTGCGGATAGAGGTCCGTGACCGGAAGGTGAGCTTGTACCGGAATGAAGAGGAAATGTACCATGCCGTCTTTGCACAGAGTGCCGGCCAATTGATGGGCTTCCGCTTTTCTTTCCAGGGCAGCGGACGTATTGATGATATCCGCCTTTGGGATGAAAATGACCGGTTGGTATGGGAAGAGGGGTTTTGAGGGAAGGGTTCTGGGTTCTGGATGCTGGGTTCTGGATGCTGGGCGCTGACCGGCTATCGCCAGTCTGAAAAATAACGATACATACTCCCGTTCAGCCTGGGCTGCAAACAGCCGACTTTCAATTCGTCACCAGCCGCAGGGCCGCCGTCTTGGTTCGCGCCTTCAACCATTCTTCCAGTTGCTTGACCTCCCGGTTGTAGGGGCGGCGTCTAAAGCGGGTGTAGGCCAGGTAGAAGGTATCGGGTCTGAGGCTGTCTATCCGGGCCAGGATGGCGGGAGAAATGGAGAACTCGGTAATGTTTTTATTGATGGCTTTAACCTCGCCGGCGATGTCGATGAAGGGGAGTTCACGGGATTTCATGCGCAGTATTTCTGCCTCCAGAAGGTGTATGCGAGCATCTTTACTGCGGATAATCTCTTCATTCTTTTGGTACAAATCCTCGATGATGCCCACCCGCAGGTCCTGGTTCATCTGCACGAGCGTGGCTTCGTCAATGCCGTCGTCCTGGTATCCCTGGTGAATGAGCAGCCTGGCCCCGTCGAGCCGGTAGTCGGGAAGCAGCATGCGGGAGCGAATGCGATTTTCGTCCTCTCTGGAAAGCGGTTGGCCCAGTAAGGTGACCTCAATGTTGCGCTCGCCTCGCTCGTAGCGTACCTTCCGGTTGATAATCTGGGTGTTGTGGTGCAAGAATTCCTGATTGAGGAAGAGGTTGGCGCCGCGGAAAAGCACGCCGCGCCGGATCTCCTCGATGGCCTCCTGCTCACTGGCGCTGTCTTCGTGCAGGTCAAAACGGTCTTGCAGAAAATGCTTGATCGCAATCATCATCCGGCGGAAAGATACCGGAGTACTCGATTTTTCCATGAAAGGTATTTTTTCAGGGTTACGCTTACCATCCAGACGCTAATAAAATCAAAGCTCCCCATTCGCTCAAAAAGAGGTATAAAATTTCGATAACCTGTTGATTGTAGCGCACACCGCATCGCCATTGATCGTTAAACGGGTAATCAGATGTCGAGCTATGACTCAACAGACAGCACTCGTCAAAGTCTGCGAAACGGGAAACTCTCGAGAAAGAGAAACAGGGAAGAGCGGAAAAACAAGCCCCACTCTTTTACTTTCCCTGCGCTTGCCATTCTTGCGACTTTCCGGGAAATGGGGAGGATGGAGGGCTTTCCTCCTGCTGGGAAGCATCAGCGGCTTCCTTTTGCTTGCGGGCTGCAGCCCGGGAAGGAATTCAAGAAATAAAGTAGAACCGAAGAACATGAAAAATACAGCTCCTGCCCCGGATAAACAGACCAGCACCTTATTCCTCAGCGGCGATGTCATGACCGGCCGTGGTATCGATCAGCTTTTTCCCACATCAGTTGATCCTCAACTGCATGAAAGCTACGTCAAAAATGCAGAAAGATACGTGCAGCTTGGGATTCGGGAAAACGGCAATATTGACAGGCCGGTAACTTACGATTACATTTGGGGCGACGCACTATCAGTCTGGAAAAGTGTTGATCCGGATTTCCGCATTATCAATCTGGAGACGAGTATCACCAGCAGTGATGATTTCTGGCAGGGCAAAGGCATCCACTACCGCATACATCCCGAAAATGTTAAATGCCTGACGGCGGCCTCTATCAACGCTTGCGTGCTGGCCAACAATCACGTTCTGGACTGGGGCGTCGAGGGGCTGCGCGAAACGCTAAGCACGCTGGACAGCGCGGGGATTGCTTATACCGGCGCCGGTCGAAATAACAGGCAGGCGCTCGATCCGCTGGTGTTTCCTGTAGATGACAACTCCAATATGCTCGTTTTTTCCTACGGATTACCTACCTCCGGTATCCCGCAATCCTGGGCTGCCGGAGAGGAACACCCCGGCGTAAACCGGCTGCCGGATCTTTCCGCCGCTTCTTTGCAACAAGTACAGGCGGATATAGCGAAGCACGCCACGAAGGATGACCTGGTCATTTGCTCCGTACACTGGGGCGGCAACTGGGGCTACGCTATTCCGGAGGAGCAGCGCCGCTTCGCCAAACGCCTGATTGAGGAAGCTGGGGTGGATCTGCTCCACGGGCATTCTTCCCATCACCCCATGGGCATGGAGGTGTACCGGGAGCGGCTCATTCTCTACGGCTGCGGCGATTTGCTCAACGATTACGAAGGTATCGGCGGTCACCAGGAATACCGGCCTGAACTGAGCCTGATGTATTTCCCCGTACTGGATAAGAATTCCGGTGCTTTACTCGAATTGCGTATGGCGCCCATGGAGATCAAACAGTTTCAGCTGAACCACGCTACCGACTCGCAGTCGGAGTGGCTGGCGGAACGATTGACGAGAGAGGGCGAAACCCTGGGAACTATCGTAAAAAAAGGCAATAACGGTTTCCTGCTGCTGGAATGGTAAGCGACAGTCCGTAGGTTATTTAAATTATAGGTAATTAACCCCGAAGTCAACTCAGCGATACTAATCTTCTTGCTAATGGAGCCCCTCTTGTAAATAAATGTTGAAAACCCATCGTTTTGTGCAGGTTTCGCTTCTCCTTTTTATTTTTACACACAAAACAAATGCATATCTCCCATGATTAACGTAAAGGCTAGCGTCGTGATGCCGGTATACAACGCTGAGCGATTTGTCGGCGACGCCATTGAAAGCGTTCTACGGCAGACCTTTGAGGACTTTGAGTTTCTCATCTTCGACGACGGGTCCCGGGACCGGAGCCTGGAAATCATCCGCTCCTACCAGGATCCGCGCATCCGTCTTATAATCAGCGAAGAAAACGTGGGATACGTCACCCATCTCAACCGCGGCATCGATGAGGCGAAAGGAAAATATTATATCCGTATGGATGCCGACGACATATGCCTGCCGACCCGTTTTGAAAAGCAGCTTGATTTTATGGAAAAGCATCCGGAAGTGGGCTTATGCGGTACTTGGGTAGAGACTTTTGGTGTCAAACGGCGCTTTCGTCGCCCGCCCGCCCACGACAGCGGCATTCGCCTGCATCTGCTCAACGGCACCACCATCGATCATCCCACCGCGATCATCAGGACACGTGTATTGCGTGAACATCAACTCTACTACCGGCAGGAATACCTCTACACCGAGGATTACGATATGTGGGTTCGCCTGGCGAAGCTGACCCAAATGGCCAATATTCCCGAGGTGCTTTTGCTCTACCGCATGCACGATAGTAATGTGGGGGTGGTCAAAAAAGAACGGCAAATGAAGCTGGTGGGCAACCTGCGAGTGCAACAATACCGGCGCGTCTTCGGCCGCTCGCTACAGCCCTTTGAGGAAAGCTTCGCCCGCCAAACGCTGGATTACGGGGCGCTGGAGGTGAGGCAGCTGCAGCGTGTCATTCGCGAACTGAAAAACAGCAGCGAAGCGCAGCACTTGTTCGAACCGGAAGATCTTCGTCGCTTCGTCCATGACCGGCTTGCACGCGACCTGTACAACAGCCGCTCTAAGTCGGCATCCTACCTGAAAAACCTGGTGAAAATTCTGCTTCGCTATCCCTCTGTCAGCCGGGGCCTGAGTGGTATTGCCCTGGCTATTATGCGGATTAAGCTACTGCATAGCCTGGGCTTTCGCACAGAATGACGGGATCTTTACGCTCACTTATGTGACCGGGTTTTCCGGTAGGCGCGCCACAGCCCCAGAGGGCCGGCCAGGTTCCCCAATATTTCCCACAGCACGTAGCGGCGACTGTACTTTCCTATTCCTCTCCTCCACAACCGGCGCAGGTGCCAGGCGGGCAGCACGGCGAGCAGCCGGTACCATCCCCTGTAATCGTTATCGCGAAAAATGGTCACCAGGAGATACGCAACATGTCCTTTGCTGTAGTTGTACACCTGTTTTCTGAAGGCTTTCAGGGTGTCGCGGTGCTTGTGGTAAAGGTAGGCGCCGGGCTCGTATACAATGGTGTAGCCGGCCCGGAGAATGCGATAGAAGAGGTATGTGTCTTCACTGCAACCGGCAGGGGTGCCGGCGCCCAGGTATTCGGGCAGATAGCCGATCCGCGGATCTTCAAGCGCCGTGCGGCGGAAGGCGGCATTGGCGGTAGCCCCGATCTGCCAGGTGGCGGGGGGGCGGTAGCGCTGCTGCTGCAACCAGCGCGGTCCGTATTCGCGCCGGACGAATCCCCGGCCCAGCCCGCCGTAAGATTCGAAAAGCTGCTGGGCCCGGTTTTCCAGGCGATAGGGAAGTACGTTACCCGTGACGCCCATGACATCGCTGCGGCTAAAGTGCTTCATGAGCTGGTCGAGCCACCCATCGCTCACCTCTACATCATCATCGGTGGCGACGACGATCTCGCCTTTGGCCGCCCTGAAACCGGTATTGCGTGCGTAAGACAATCCCTTTTTGCGTTCCTCCAGATAGCGCACCAAAGGGTGGTAGTCCCGGGCAAAGACCGACTGTCCGGAAGCCGGATGATTATCCACCACGATAATTTCATAACTAACATGCGTGCAGTGTCGCAGGATAGATTCGAGGCAGGCCCGGAGGGCATCGGGTCGATCGAGGGTAGCGATGACAATGGAGGCGCGCCGTTCCGGCAGGCCGGTTAAAGGGGCAGGCGCTATGCAGATTTCTTTTTCCAGGATAGCGTCCAGGCCGGCTTTGCTGTTTCCGCGCCACCGGTTCTGCGCGTCTTCATTGAGATAATTATAAATGGCCCGGACAGCTAGTTCCTTTAGCCTTTCCCCGGAAAGCGCAAACCCGTCATTGGGAAAGTTGACCTGACCGATGACTTGCCTGGCTTCGCGGATGAGCAGGTTGACCGAGGCGCAGTGCCGGCCCCCTTCCCAGTCGGGAATGGGGTGAGAAAGGTCTAGTTCCAGAAGTTGATTAGCGGCTTGTTCTGCCGGCGGTTTCTTTGCCTGGCTGATTCGTCCTTCTTGCTTCAGGGCCTGCCAGGTCATAAAAGAGAGTCCTTCCCCGACGCCGAAGTCGCGGATGATTGCTTCCGTCTGTTCAGCGGAGCGACGGTATACGCGCTGCCCCTCACCCGTATTATTCAGGAAACTGCGGAACACCCCGGATGGGATGTCGGTCGGCATGCGGCGGCTGTCACGCAACAGTTGACGATTTCTTTTTTCCCACCAGCGCATTGTTTTTTTGACCCCGTGGGCCAGATGCGGATAGCGCCGGCCGGCCTGTTCCAGAAAAACGTGCAGCCCTTTGCTCCACGTGGCTAGCTGTTTATACAGCGACTCGGTATCCCGCCGGTGTCGATGCCATACGAGCACGGTTGGATCATAGACCAGCAGGAACCCTTCCTCGACCACCCGGAAGAAGAATTCCAGGTCGCCGGCTCCTTCTGCAGGCGTACCGACGTCGAGGGCAGGGTCAAAACCCATGATTTGGTCGAACAGCTCGCGGCGAAAAGCCATATTGGCGCCGGTCCCGTATTCGCCGGCGCCCAGGTGATGGGTGATCCGCCGGGGATTGCCCGGTCCCGCGTGGATAAATTGACGCTGATACCCCCGGTTGAACCCCCCGGCCAGTTCGAAGAGGGCCTGGGCGGGCGTGTCCAGCTCGGCCGGG
>CAZWDL010000117.1:0-22747 GCA_964632995.1 uncultured Saprospiraceae bacterium | reverse complement strand
GCCATGCGCGCCGAAGCGCTGGCTGCCCTCAGCACCTGGTCCAAGCCTTCGGTCTTCGATCGCGTCGACGGGCGCTACCGCGGTGAGATCACGCGTGAGGCGGCGCCGGTCCTGGAAGTTTTGCAACCCATGCTGGCGGAAATGATGAACGACCAGACGGCCGAAGTCCAGATCGCCGCCGCCAAAGCCGCCGCCCGTCTGGAGATGAGCGACCAGGCTCCCACGCTGATGGCGCTGGTGAAGAACGACGCCGACGCCGAAGTGCGCAAGGCTGCCCTGGAGGCTTTGTATGAGCTGGATACGGACAATTTGGCGGAAGCCTTACAAATCGCTATAGCCGACCGGAACAACGAGGTGCGCTCCACCGCCGTATCCATTTTGCCTGAGTCCGATATCGCTGAAGGCGATGCCGTACAATTATTCCAGCGTATCATCGAAACCGGAACGATTGGAGAACAACAGGCGGCTTATACTTCCCTGGGGGCTTACCAGAGGGAAGAAGCGGTGAATACGCTGGCGGAGGCCCTGAACCAACTGACGCTCGGCCGGCAGCCGCCGGCCGTCCAACTGGACATCATCGAAGCGGTGGAAAAGCAAAACGATCCGGAGCTCATGAAAAAGCTGGAAGCCTACGAGGCCGCCAAACCAGCGGATGATCCGATCGCTCAATACCAGGAAGCGCTGGTGGGCGGCAATGCCCGCCGCGGCTGGCAGATCTTCAACAATAACGAGGCGGCGCAGTGCACCCGCTGCCACGCTATCTTCGAACGCGGCGGTAACGCCGGGCCAGGACTGGCCGGCGTCGGTGACCGCCTCTCGAAAGAGGAAATCCTGGAATCGCTGGTGGCGCCCAGCGCCAAGCTGGCGGCGGGTTATGGTGTCGTAATTCTGGAGACGCAGGACGGGGAAACAGTCTCTGGTACGGTGCTCGAAGAAACAGACAGCGCCATCCGCCTGAAAATCGGGAAGGAGGATATCCGCACGGTGGAAAAAGCGCAAATCGCCAAGCGGGAGAATATTCCCTCCAGTATGCCGCCGGTGGGAAATATTCTGACCAAGCGGCAGACCCGGGATCTGGTGGCGTTTCTCAGCAGGTTGAATGAGGAGAATATGTGAGGGTAGGTGGATGCTACGGTGATGCTTGCGAAACAAAAAAGCCCCTTGCACGCATGCGCAAGGGGCTTTCCCTTTATCAAACGGTGGATTTATATGATGGAGTGAAAAGCAGCTCTTCAAGATTTTGTGCTTGTTCCTTTTAATCCGGGTTAAAATAGTGATACAACATGCCGGGGTGATTTCAGGATTGGTGATTGCTTCTTTCCCGGACGAAGAGTCGGACTACAAATCTTAATTTGTAAAACTTAATTGAAATAAAAACTATCTTAAACGGTTTACGACTTAAAGATTGTCTTCTTTGACAAGCATTCAGCTGGTTTCAAATCAACTCATTCGTCAAAGAAATTGGACAGCAAGAAGAAACACATTAGATGAACGAACAAGACATTGGCTTTTTTCCTGATGAAAAAATTCATACCAGGCTGCAAAAGATGCAGCATCACTCTATGATGCAGGCTCTGCTTCACTACGCTTTTCCGAATAAGCGCACGGAAGAGATCACGGCCATCCTCGATTCCTGCCATTCTACACGGGACTTTCAGGCTAAGGTCATTTATCCCGCTCTGCAGCGTTTGTTGGACGAACACTCGGAGGGGCTGACGACCGGCGGGTTCGACAAATTGAAGAAAGATGCCGCTTATCTCTATATTTCCAACCACCGGGATATCGTGCTGGATACGGGCCTGACGAACTATGCCCTCCTCGAGAAACAAATGACCATGACGGCTTCCGCTATCGGGGACAATCTCGTTTCGAGTGAATGGTTACTGGAGTTTTCAAAAATCAACCGCAATTTCCTGGTCCGGCGGGGGCTAAGCCCCAGGGAGACACTTCTGAGTTCCCGGCATTTGTCACGCTTTATAGCTAATCTGATCCTGAAGGATAAGCAGTCGGTATGGATTGCCCAGCGGGAGGGAAGAGCCAAAGAAGGTAATGATGTTACCCATCCCGGTGTGATTAAAATGCTTACCCTGGCCAAAGACCAGCAGGAAAAGGGCCTCGATCACCTGCTGAAACTTAAGCTGGTTCCGCTGGCGATATCCTACGAACTTGATCCTACCGATCATCTCAAGGTCCGGGAACTGCTCGCCGCTTCGAAAGGAGCAAAATACGAGAAAGAGAAAGGAGAAGATTTCCAGTCTATCCTCGCCGGTTTGCTGGGGCAGAAAAAAAGAATTCATATACAGGCTGGAAAACTTATGAATGATGAAATCCAGGCGATTTTACAATCCGTTGAAACAGAATCCAGGCATGGCCAGGTGCTCAGCCGATTGATCGACCGTGAAATACAGCGCAACTACCGGCTCTGGCCGACGAATTACATCGCCTTCGACGAATTGTTTGGTACAGACCGGTATGCCTGCCAGTACACAAAAGAAGAAAAGCAGGTTTTCCTCGACCGGATGGAGCGCAAACTGGCTGCCATTCCTGATCCTGATGCCGGATCGATTTTTCTTCGTATGTACGCCAATCCGGTTGTAAACAAGGAACAATGGCACGATAGTCAGTCGGTACAGGAAGTAGTGGAAGCAGCGATAAAATAGAAGTGCTGGATTGTTATGAAATGAAAGTTTAACAAATAGTAATAAATTTATGATCTTCGCCAATTAGCCTGTACTGTCATGTTAAGGATTGTCCCCCTGTTATCATTCGCGTTTTTTATGCGCATTGCATTAATTGCCCAGCCCGCTGCCGGCCTGGAAGAGGCGGCGGCCGAAAAAACGGCTGCTATTTATCCGGTGAAAACCCCTGTCCCTATTGAGCTTGACGGCGTTCTCGACGAAGCGGTCTGGCAAGAGAGGGGGGGCGCGGAGAACTTCTGGCAGTTTTTTCCCACCGATTCCCTGAGGGCTGCCGGACAGACGAAGGTGCGCATGGCTTATGATGATGACTTTCTATACGTGGCCGTAGAGTGTTTTACTACCGGAGATGAGTTCGTGGTCTCCTCTCTTCGCCGGGATTATCGTTTCAGTGGCAACGACAACGTAACGCTGATTTTCGATACCTTCAATGACAAGACCAACGCCTTCATTTTCGGGATGAACCCCTACGGTGTACAACGCGAGGCGCTGGTTTCCAACGGAGGGCGTCAAACCAGTGATTTCTCTTCTTCCTGGGATAACAAATGGTATGGCGAGACCCGCCGGTACCAGGATCGGTGGGTAGCGGAATTTATGATCCCTTTTTCGACATTCCGCTATCAGGAGAACAGCCGGGAATGGCGTTTTAATTGCTACCGCAACGATACCCAACTGAACGAGGAGTCGTCCTGGATGCGCATTCCGCGTAACCTGCGGGTGATGGACCTGGCCTTTTTAGGTAAAATCATCTGGGAGGAGCCGCCGGAAAGGCCGGGCGGGAATGTCTCCCTCATTCCCTATGTCACCGCGTCGGGCGTCAAAGACTTTGAAGCAGAGCCGGCGGTTCCGGCCGACTATACCGGCAACATCGGGGGCGATGCCAAGATCGCCGTCACCTCCGGGCTCAACCTCGATCTGACAGCTAATCCCGACTTTTCACAGGTGGAGGTCGACCGGCAGGTGACCAACCTGGATCGCTTCGAGATTTTCTTTCCGGAAAGGCGGCAGTTTTTTCTGGAAAACGCCGACCTGTTCAGCGACTTCGGCCTGTCAAGGGTCAACCCTTTCTTTTCGCGCCGCATCGGGGTGGCGATTGATACGACAACGGGACAGAACGTACAAAACCCGATTCACTACGGCGTCCGTCTCAGCGGCAAGCTCAACGAGGATCTCCGCATTGGTCTGCTCAATATGCAGACGGCTGCTCTGAAAGAAAGCGGCTTGCCTATTTTCAATTATACCGTAGGCGCCCTGCAACAGCAGGTGTTCAACCGCTCCAACCTGTCCTTTGTCTTCGTCAACAAGCAGGCGATCAATGGCGCAGAAGCCAACGGTGATTTCAACCGCTACAACCGGGTGGCGGGGCTGGAGTACCGGCTGGCCACCCCTGATAACCGCTGGACGGGCAAAGCTTTCTACCATCATTCGTTTAGTCCCGAGCAGCAGACCCAGCCCTACGCGCATGGCTCGCAACTGGAGTACCTGCGCCGCGACTACCGCCTGGAATGGGCGCATTCCTGGATCGGCAACGGGTACATCGCGGAGGTTGGCTTCGTGCCACGCCGCGACTACATCCTGATGAGCCCGGAAGCGGAGCTGTTTTTTTATCCGCAGGGAATGATCATCAATCAGCACAGTTTAAACCTGGATACGCGTTTTTTCCTGCAAATCGGAGAGGACGGCAATGAAATCCTGCCCAGCTACGGCCTGTCGGAACGTCAAACGGAACTCAGCTGGAATGTCGACTTCAGTAATAATACCAACGGTAGTATCACACTGGAAGAGAACTGGCTGACTCTCCTGCGCGACTTCGACCCCACAAGGTTGCAGGCAGATTCCGTTTTTCTGCCGGCAGGGTCGGACTACCATTATTTCAGTGTCTCGGCCGAGTACCGGTCTGATCAGCGAAAACGCCTGATTTTTGAATTGGCGCCGACAGCCGGCCAGTTTTACAGCGGCCACCGGGTTGGTATCGCCGGAGAACTGACCTATCGCTTTCAGCCCTACGGCTCCGTAGCTTTGAACTGGGATTACAACTATGTAGAACTGGCTGCACCTTTCGAGCCCGTTTCTATCTGGCTGCTGGGACCCCGTTTCGATATTACCTTTACCAAATCTCTCTTCCTTACTGCTTTCGTTCAGTATAATAACCAGCTGGATAACCTTAATGTAAATACGCGCTTCCAATGGCGCTTCGCCCCGGTATCCGATTTTTTCCTGGTGTATACCGACAACTACCTCGCCGAGTCCTTCAGCCAGTTCGGCGTGCGCAACCGCGCCCTGGTGGCGAAGGTGACTTACTGGTTGAATTTGTGAGGCCGGGTTTTACCCCAGTGCTTTGAATATCTTGAACTTCTATAATTTGGATGCCGGATAGCAGGGATCAACCTCAATTTAAAGCTCATCAGCCATCAATATCAGCCGTAGGGAATTTGCAAGTCGCTGGAAGTCAAGGCTCGATTCTGATCTCCAGCATCGTCCGGCGCTAAAGCTACAAGCCACAGGATCTGATGTCCAAGCTCTAAAAGATTTACGAACCTTAAAAAACTTGAAAATGAAGAAGTTTCTACTTCCTACTGCCTTATTGTTGTTATTTCTGGTAACTGTCCTTCCCGCCCAGGAATGGAAAAACTATCCTTACCACGAGGAGGGCAGCGCGCTGTTCTTCCCGGACGATGAGGGATGGCATCCCGAAGAATCCATTGAATGGTGGTATACAACTGCCCAACTGATTGGTGGGCAGAGCGGCAATGAGTACTCTGTCATGCTGACCTATTTTTACTTTCCCAATGTATTCTCCGAGGGTTTTCGCATTTTCAATATTGCCAACGAAACCGCCGGGACCTTCTTCGACGAAACCATCCCCTGTAACTACCCGGTGCTGGCCCAGGATCATCTGGAAATCAGGGCAGAATTACTTGGGGGATCTGTGGAGGAATGGGTAACCCAAAAAGATGATACCGGCGAACTGCTGCCTTTTGAATATACCATCACCGCCGCCGGACTGAACGGAGCCATCGACCTTCAATACAATGCCGTCAAGCGGCCCTTAATGGTCGGTGGCGACGGCTTTTTGCCCCAGGGAGCCGGAAGCTATACCTATTACTATTCACAGACCGGTATTGAAGTAAGCGGCGCCCTCAGTGTAGATGGAATAAGCGAACCTGTCAGCGGCACCGCCTGGATCGACCGGCAATACGGTACGACCAACCCGCTGGAAAGCGAGCCCTGGGAGTGGTTCAGCCTGCAACTGTCCAACGGGATGGATATCAATCTGTGGAACCTTTTCACAGCTGATAACCAAATTCCGGATACGATCACTTTTAAATTTCTTAGCGCCTATATCGATGATTCTACCTCCCTGACTACCGGTGATTTTACGCTGGAACGACTCGGCTATGTCTGGATGCCGGACGGCGAAGTGGCTTACGCCCGGCAGTGGCGCCTCACAGCGGAGGAACCTTCGATCGACTTACTCATCACCCTGCGCAACACCACCCATGAGGTCAGTCTGCCGTTTCGCTTCTATGAGGGCGCCACCAGGATCGAAGGAACGGTGAACGGGCAGGCAGTTACCGGGCGCGGCTTCGCAGAGTTGCTTCACCAGTACGAAAATCCGGTTATTGAAATGCTGACCCCTTCCGGCGATTCGGTCTGGAACCCGGCCGATCCCATCACCTGGCGCCTCCTCAATCCGGATGACGCTCGTCCGGTGCGGTACGACGTCGCCGTCAGCGCGGATGACCGGATGAACTATACCACGGTGGCGGAGGGGCTCACCAATACGGCCTACCAATGGGATCCTACAGGCTTTCCGGCCGATTCCCTCTACTGGATCCGCGTAACGGGGTATTCTGTGGACCGGACGCTGACCGGAACGGCCGAAACGGAGATGGCTTTTGCGTTGCCTACGAGTGCCTCTCGCCTGAGTGAAGAAGCGCTCAGACTTCGCATTTTTCCCAATCCGGCCGGGGATCAACTGTATATCAGATGGGTAAGAAAAGAGGCGGGTCCGGTGAATATATCCTTAATTAACAGTTCGGGGCTGGTGTTGCAAACGGCAGTTCACTCAGGGCGCAACGGTACGATCGCTTTTCCGGTTCGGCAATATCCCCCCGGCCTTTATGGTGTAAAAATCCGGACAGCGCGAGGTTTCTTATTAAAAAAGGTACTGATCCTGCCGGAGTAAACTTTAGACAGCTTCATGCACTACAGAGGACACAAAGTGCACAGAATTTTTTACATAGGGAAAAATAGCGCCGTCACCAGTTTCCATTCCCCGTTCTTCTTGATCAGTATGCGTTGTTCTTTGGAAATGGGATGGCTTCCGCCTTTCTCTTTTTTGTCAAAAGTCGCCCAGGCTTTATTGCCGGCAATGGAGATCTGGTAGTCGTAAAAAACGCTGGGGTCCATCGGCTCAGGGTCCTGTTCCATCAATGATTTTATCGTTTTCCCTACTTCTGCCCAGCCTTTGTAGGAATAGGTAATCGCATTCCCCCAGATTACATTTTCGTTTTGATCATAGTAGCCGGCAAATTTGTTAAAATCTTTTGAAGCGGCCGCAACATGCTCGCCTTCGATCACTTCGATGATGGCTTGTTTTTCCAAGGTGTTTAAAAAAGAATGGGGGCTGAGTCCGTCGGAGTTTAGGAATGAAATGAAGAAATAGTTGGCTGGAAACTTAAGAGACAGCACCGGTCTCTCCGGACCGGCGCTTTCTTTGTAAAAACAAAATTCAGCTTTGTTCAAGAGGTTTAGTTTCCAACTCCACCCAGGCGCGTATTACGCGGCGTCTCTCCGTCACCCGGCGTCAGCAGCACCGGCATGTCGCCGTCGGTAACGATGATTTTGGTATTAGGCGACTTGGCCAGTTCCATGAATGCCTCGATCGACTTGAACTGGAGCACCAGCGGGTCGAGGCCCTGAGAGATGATGTTCTGGGCGTCGCGGATGCCCTCCGCTTCGATGCGTTTGCGTTCAGCTTCGCGCTGGGCTTCCTGCAGCACGAATTCCATGCGCAGCGCCCGTTGTTCGGCTTCCAGTTTTTCTTCGATCGCCCGGGCGAGGTTACGGGGCAGCACGATGCTCTTGATCAGCACGGCTTCGATGATGATGCCCTTTCCGTCCAGCAATTCCATCATCTTATCGCGAATTTCGGTTTCGATATTAGCCCGTTGTCCCGTGTGCATGTCTTTGGCGAAGAAGCGGGAGGTCACATCGGCGACAGCCGAGCGGAATACCGGAAGAATAATGTTGGGTTCGTATGCTTTCCCGACATTGCGCAGCAGTTCCGGCGCCGCACTCCCCTGGATATTGTAGAGGATGGAAATTTCCGCCTCGATGTTCAATCCTTCCTTAGAAGGCAGGTTCAAGCCGACCTCCAGGTTTTCGGTTTGCACCGGAATCTTGATGATCGTGGTGATAAAGGGGTTGAACACACGCAATCCTTCGGTGTAGGTTTTGTCGGAGTACTTCCCAAGTGTGCGCTTTACACCTACTTCCCCCTGGCGGACAACGGCACAGCTGCAAAGGAAAGCAGTCAGCGCAATGAAAGCAGCAAATTGGATTTTTCTCATAATAATTCGGTTTTATTCGGAAATGGCTTCCAGTAAGAAACCGGCCGCCCTCAACCAAATCGGATTAGTACTGGTAGAGTGTTATTTTTCGGCGGCCGGCGAAATCTCACATCTGTAGTTGATGAATAGGCTCTTTTAAAGAGCAGTAATGCTTAAAGTTCTTCAGGTGATAAAGGCGTTTCTTCTTTTGTGGGTAGTGGTTGTAAGGCGGAACCAGTCGTCTCGATCGGCTGAAAAGTGATGCGTTTTTCGTCCAGTAGTTTTCCGGATTCGCTGAGTATCTTCACCACGACTTCAGAAGGTAGTTCTGACTCCACCCGGTAAGCTTTTCGACCGTCCGGCCAGCTCACTACCCCTGTATAGGAAATTTCCGCGTTCCGGTAATGCTGATGAATAAAGGCGGCTACCGCTTTGGGCATCTCATGGATGGAGGTGCGGGCCCGGGTTTCGAGCCAGTTGGCTTCCTCGTCGAAGAATACTTTAGTCAGATCGCCGGAAGTGAAAAAGTTAGCTACCATCGCGCCTTCCCGGTGTTCCCAGAAAACGTCTTCCGCGGTTGGATGGAAGTCATATAAAGCCGACTGTACTTCGGGCGGAATCGATTCCTGGGCAAACGAAGGACTGCCGATTACCCATATGCTTAGAAACAAAATAGTGTTCCTCATAAAGCTTTATTAAAGTTTTGCAATTTTATGTAAAAGTAAAACTATCATAAAGACAAATGATGCTTACAAATGTTCTTGGTAAGTGGATCTTTTAACAAAAAATATAAGTTTGAAAATCCCGGCGAGATTTAGACCTCTCATTCTCGGTTGTGGTAAACTCAAGCACTCAAGAACTTTTACCCGCCCGAGGAACGAGGGCTGGAAAACACCCGACCCCCCAAGCACTCAAGAACTCATTCTTCAACCCCCAGTTTTCCCATCCACCACTGCAGGTATGCTTCATCGGAAATATCGGGGGAAAGTCCTCGTTCCTCCATCCATTTCCGGTAATTCTCCGCCATCATGTCGGCGGCGTGATCGGTTTCTTTTTGCGGTTCCGGATAGACGCCTTGGTCTGCTTCGGCCAGCCAATCGTCGAGCACCTGCCGCATCCGGGTGAGGGTATCAGCGTAGGCGGTGTCAACGGCCAGGTTTTGGATCTCATAGGGATCCCGGCGCAGGTCGTACAACTCTTCGGCCGGGCGTTCAGGGGCGAAGAAGCGGGCCTGGGCGGGAGAGAGCTCGCCCCACTCGTGCATCACTTCCATCAAAGTAAGTACAGGGTATCGCCGCTTTTTGTAGGCATTAAACTGCGCCCAGGATCGTTCGGGATAGAAATTGCGGATGTATTTGAAATTTTGTGAACGCACGGCGCGGATGCGGTCGACGGTTTCGTCGCGCCGGTCGCGCATGGTGAAGACGTACTGTCGTTCCGGAGCCTCAGGCGCCAGAAAATCCCGCCCTTGCATCCATTCCGGTCTATCGATGCCTGCCAGTTGCAGTGAGGCGGCGGCGATATCAATATTGCTGACCAGACGCTCGCTTGTGGTGCCTGCCTGCCGGTCGCCGGGCCGGCGGATGATCAGCGGCGTATTGGTGCCGGGATCATAGAGGAACTGCTTGGCGCGCACATGCGGGCGCCCCTGATCGCCGAAGAAAAAGACGATGGTGTTGTCGGCCAGGCCATCGGCTTCCAGTCGCTGCAGGACATCACCGACAGCCTGGTCGACATGCTGTACGGTTTCCAGATATAATGCCCAGTCTTTTCGGGTGAGTGGATGGTCCGGATAATAAGGCGGAATATTCACTTCCGCCGGATCGACCGGATGGGTGCTGTCGGCCACAAAGGGGCGATGCGGATAGAAGATCTGTACCTGGGCGAAGAAGGGCTGGCCCTCGGCGCGGCCGCGCCAGTTGGGGCCGTCGTAGAGCTGTTCGCTGTCGTGGATGAAGTTGTAATCGGTTTTGCCAAATTTGTCGAAATCCTTTTCGGAGGCGTTGCTCACCCAATACCCGGCTTTGCGGAAAAGCTCAGGAACCGGGACTACCGGATCGGGCAGCGAGTCTTTAAACTGCGTGCGATGCTGATGACAGCCGATGCTCACCGGATACATGCCCGTGATCAGGCCGGAGCGGCTGGGGGAGCAAACGGCGGTACTGGTAAAGAGGTTTTCGTACAAAACGCCCTGTTCCGCCAGTCGATCCAGGTTGGGCGTAAGGACGGCCTCTACGCCGTAGCAGCCCAGGTCGGTCCCCAGGTCGTCGGCGACGATCCAGAGGATGTTGGGGCGGGGGGAGGCGGTCGCCTCTTCCGCGCTTTCCCGGGGTCCGCATGCGGTAAGGATGAGCAGCAAAAACAGGAAAAAGAGCAGGGTTTTAGGTGTTAGGATATTCATTACTTCCTGGCTTTTAATTTTAGGATGCTGCTGAAGATAAGTAATATTGCTGCTATTGCTCCGCTTCTTCCTTTTCCGCTTCGATAAAGTTCCCGTCGGCGTCGAAGCGGAGTTCAACCTCCTGGCCGTCGATCATCAGTTCCACTTCGTAGAAAAGGCCTTTGCGGTTTTCCTCCTTATCCGCCTCCTCGATGGGGTGGTCGGGATAGTTGGCGGCCAGATTATGGCGGTCACCGGATTTTCCCGGGCGCAGGAGAGGAGCAGAACCAATACCCCGAGGATCGGGATTGCAGCATACAGGTTTTTCATAATGCTTGTTTTTTTGATGAAAAAGGCTGTTTCCCTATCTAAGCTCCGCACCGTATGTGATTATGTCGCCGCTACGCGGCTCAAAGAACATTCTTAAACCGCTGTAAATCTAAACGTCATTATTTTGGCTCGATCTTTGGCTCGATCTTTGGCTCGATCACTGAGAGATGTGAGGTATCGTTAGGGGATTTTGGGTCGCATATTTACGAATTGCAGAGAGGAAAGCAGCCTGCCCTCAAGAATAATCAACGGCCGGAACTCCGGTGTGAAATTTTACTGATGAAGGTTGTCGATAGAAAAGAATTGCCCTATATTCATTATAGCCAAGTATTTTTTTGGAAAATCACCTTAGAAAGGCAATTTTTGCTTGCAACCTGATGTCTAGTCCCGGAGGCACTAGGTGAAAAATCCGGTCTCATTGACAGGGTAACGGGAAGTCATGTCGTCATTGATAGCATACAGCGTGCCAAATTTGAAGTTATCGATTACCAAAGCTCTTTAACAATGAAAATCACATCCTATTGGCTGGTAGCTCTTGTTCTTTTGACACTGACCGCCGTGGGTATACAGTGCGCCGGCACCGGCGCGGGAAATATCGCATCGGGTGAGCAGGTAGACTTCAACCTCCATATCCGCCCTATCCTTTCCGACAAGTGTTTTCCCTGCCACGGGCCGGATGCGAACAAGCGCAAGGCCGGCTTGCGTTTAGACATCGAAGAAGACGCCCTGGCGGTCCTGGAGGAAACCCCCGGCGCCTACGCCCTGGTGCCCGGCAGTCGGGAAGAGTCGATGCTGTGGCATCGCATCAATTCCGAGGACCCCAACGAAATTATGCCGCCGCCGGAGTTTAATGTCACCCTTACGGAAAACGAAAAAAAACTACTCGGCCGCTGGATCGATGAGGGGGCGGAGTACAAGCGACACTGGGCCTTTATCCCGCCGAAGGAAGAAGCGCTGCCGGAAGTTGACCGGGAAGGCTGGCCGCGCAACGAAATTGATTATTTCACGCTGGCTGAGATGGAAAAACAAGGGCTTTCGCCAAATGAGGAGGCCGACAAGCCCCGGCTGCTCAAGCGCCTTTCCTTCGACCTCACCGGCCTGCCGCCTTCGCTGGAACTACAGGAGCGCTTTCTGGCCGACGACAGCCCCGAGGCCTACGAAAAAGTGGTGGATGAATTGTTGGCCAGCCCCCACTACGGTGAAAAGATGGCTGTCCACTGGCTGGATGTAGCCCGTTATGCCGACTCCCACGGCTACCAGGACGACGGCCTGCGGACGATGTGGCCCTGGCGCGACTGGGTGATCCACGCTTTTAATGAAAATTACCCCTACGATAAATTCGTCACCTGGCAGCTGGCCGGCGACCTGGTGCCCGAAAAAAATAAGGAAACCTTATTGGCTACCGGGTTTAACCGCAATCATAAGATTACCCAGGAAGGAGGCGTGATCGACGAGGAATACCGCGTTGAGTACGTCACCGACCGCACCAACACCTTTGCTAAGGCCTTCCTGGGGCTGACCTTCGAATGCGCCAAGTGCCACGATCACAAATACGATCCCATCTCGCAGGAGGACTACTTCAGCACCTTCGCCTTCTTCAACCAGGTGCCGGAGAAGGGCATCTTCGGCACTATCGACGCTTCCTTTGCCGACCCACCCAATATGAAGATCACCGACGAGGATGTCGAAGGCATCCTGGATTTTATCAATAAACAGGATACGACGCCGGTAGAGGTAATGGTGATGAAGGACAGCATAGGCCTGCGCAACACTTACGTGCTGGAACGGGGCAACTACGACGCTCACGGCAAGCCGGTAAGCTACGGCACGCCGCCGGATGTCCTGCCCTTCGATACCACTCAGTTCGAAAAAAACCGCCTTGGGCTGACCGAATGGCTCTTCGACGAGCGCAATCCGCTCACTGCCCGGGTTTACGTCAACCGCCTCTGGCAGCAGGTATTCGGTCGCGGCATCGTCGAAACGTCGGGCGACTTCGGTATGCAGGGCAAACTGCCGGTCAATCTTCTTTTGCTGGACTGGCTGGCTACTGACTTTCGCGACGGCGGCTGGGATATCAAGGCCTTTATGAAAAAGATCGTGATGTCGGCTACCTACCGGCAAAACTCCGTAGTGCCGGAAGATAAGTTGGCCAAAGACCCGGAAAACAAATACCTGGCCCGCGCTCCCCGGCAGCGCTTCGCCGCCGAACTGGTGCGCGACCACGTCCTGGCCAGCAGCGGCCTGCTCAACCGGACCATCGGCGGCCCCAGCGTGAAGACCTATCAGCCCGACGGTATCTGGGAGGTGGCAACTTCCGGCCGCGGCCTGCTGGCCGCCTACATTCAGGATCACGGCCAGAAGTTGTATCGCCGTGGCATGTACCAGTTTATCAAACGCACGGTGCCGCCGCCGGTGATGCTGATGTTCGACGCTTCCAACCGCGATCAGTGCGAGGTGCGCCGCCTCAATACCAATACACCGCTGCAGGCCCTGGTCATGCTCAACGACCCGCACGTGCTGGAAGGCGCCCGCGTACTGGCCCAGCGCCTGATGAGCGAAGACGGCGCCCTGGAGGAAAAGCTCGAAGAGGCTTTCCGCCGCATCATCTGCCGGCCCTCACGTAGCGCAGAGATGAGTTTACTCCTGCAGCATTTTGAAGAAGAAAAACAGGCTTTCGCCAAAAAACCGGCGGAAGCCGCCCAACTGCTCGACGTCGGCGAATTTCCCCAACCGGAGAATGCCGATAAAGTGGAGCTGGCTGCCCTGATGCAGACCATTCACCTTATTTATAATATGGAGGAAGCGATAACGAAAAGTTAATAAACCGAAGAACCGTATGGAAGTCGGAAGTCGGAAGTCGGAAGTCGGAAGTCGGAAGTCGGAAAGTTTACCCGAACCGAGGCAACGAAGGGCGGGCGGAAAGCGGAAGACAAGCGACGATAGTCTGCGGAATAACCATGGCAGAACAACGGCAAAATTGAAGTAGAACCATTGCAGAACCACAGAAGAACCGGTGAATGATGAAAATAAAAATGGTCGATCAACTGAGAACTAACAACCTTGAATTGAGAACTTTTAAAAATGAAGGATAAAGATACCTTTCTGGAACACCGCCTCAACATTAACCGCCGCCACTTCCTGGGCAAGCTCAGTTTGGGTATCGGCAGCGTCGCATTGGGTTCGCTGCTGGCGCCGGGCCTGTTTAAAGGAGCGGGTGCTGAAACGGAGGCCCTCCCGGCCGGCCTTTCCCACTTTGCGCCCAAGGCTAAGCGCGTGATTTACCTGTTTCAAAACGGGGCGCCCTCCCAGCTGGAGAGTTTCGACTACAAACCCATGCTCAATAAGATGCGGGGAGAAGACCTGCCCGCTTCCATCCGGATGGGGCAGCGACTGACGGGGATGACCTCCGGGCAGGAGCGCTTCCCGCTGGTGGGCTCCAATTTTGAATTCAAGCAATACGGCGAAACAGGCGCCTGGGTGAGTGAACTCTTTCCCCACACCGCGAGCATCGTCGACGATTTGTGTATCATCAAGACCATGCACACCGAAGCCATCAACCACGACCCGGCGCTGACCTTTATGCAGACCGGCGCCCAGCAAGGCAACCGACCCAGTATGGGCGCCTGGCTGAGCTACGGTCTGGGCAGCGAAAATAATAACCTGCCTGCCTTCTGCGTCCTGCTTTCCCGCGGGCGCGGCAACGGGCAGGGGGTCTACGCCAAACTGTGGACCAACGGTTTCCTCGACAGCATCCACCAGGGCGTGCAGTTCAGCGCCAGCGAAGAGCCGGTGCTCTACCTCAACGACCCTGAAGGAACGAACAGACAGGACCGCCGCCGCATGCTCGACAAGCTCTCGGAGCTCAACAGTATGACTTACGACGAATTCGGCGACCCCGAGATCAATACCAAGATCAAACAGTACGAGATGGCCTACCGCATGCAGACGGCCGTACCTGAACTCACCGATATCGGCAAGGAGCCCGAGCACATCATTCGCATGTACGGCGCCGATTGCCTGACGCCCGGTACCTACGCGGCCAACTGTCTGCTGGCGCGTAAGTTATCGGAAGCAGGGGTTCGCTTTGTGCAGCTGTATCACCAGGGCTGGGACCAGCACGGCAACCTGGTGGGAGAAATGCCGCTGCAGGCCCAAGATGTCGACCGCGCCTCGGCTGCCCTGATTAAAGATCTCAAGCAACGCGGTCTGCTCGATGAAACCCTGGTCATCTGGGGCGGCGAATTCGGCCGCACCAACTATTGCCAGGGTAAACTGACCGACAACAACTACGGCCGTGACCACCATCCCCGCTGCTACTCCATCTGGATGGCCGGCGGCGGCGTCAAACCAGGCGTCTACGGAGAAACGGATGAGTTCGGTTACAATATCGTGGAAAATCCGGTGCACATCAACGACTTCCACGCTACCGTTCTGCACCTGCTTGGCCTCGATCACGAAAATTTGATCTACAAGCACCTGGGCCGCAGATACCGGCTGACGGATGTGGCGGGAAAGGTGGTGGAAGGGATTATTGCTTAGCGTTTGTTTAAATTTAGCGTGAGACCGTACCTGGTTAAGTTTAGTTTAGCGCTGCAGCCCTTCGGCCGCAGCTGTTTAAGCAGGTCTGAAAATGAAATTTTCGGGTTCAGATCCTCTAAACCAGCCGCCATGTAGTGGCCGGCGCCTAAACTTCTAAACCTTTCGGTCGATCTAATCCATAAATGGCGCTAAAAATTCCGTGCATCTTTATGTCTTCTTCGTGAAACTTTGTGTAACAACTCTTCATGACTGACAATCAATCATACATGAGGTCATTTGATCGCCTGGCCGGTAATGCGGTGTTTGCCCTGCAAACCTTATTGGTGTTCCTGCTCCTCTTCGAACAACAGCTGCAACTGCCGGCGCTGGTGCAGACGCTGGGGCGCACGCATCCGTTGTTGCTGCATCTGCCCATTGGGTTTCTGGTGTTTCTGGGCGTTCTGCCTTTTCTGCAGCGGGAAATACCCTCAACGGCTTACGACAGGGTTAAGGGACTGGGCTTGTCCCTGACCAGTCTGACCGCGGTCTTGGCGGCCCTGTTCGGATTATTTCTGGCACAGGAGGGCGGCTACGGCGAATCGCTGGCATGGCACAAGTGGACGGGCGTGGTCCTGAGCTGGGCAACCTACGGCTTGTTATTGCTGCACCAAAGCTATCCGCAGCAGCATCGCTGGTTTGCGGGGGGGCTGGTCGTCAGCCTGGCGCTGGTGATCGTCACCGGCCACCTTGGCGCAACGCTGACTCACGGAGAAGGCTTTCTGCTGGCGCCCCTTAAACCGGAAAAAGAAGTGGTGATCACCGAAGCAACCACGGTTTACGCTGCCGCCATCGCACCTATCCTGGATGAAAAGTGCGCCACCTGCCACAACGAACGCAAATCGAAGGGCGAGCTGGTGATGACTTCGCTGGAGAAACTACTGGCGGGCGGAGAAAACGGCCCGGTATGGGTTGCCGGAAATGCGGAGGAAAGTCACCTTATTCAACGGGTTAACCTGCCGCTGGAGCATGAAGAGCACATGCCACCCGAAGGCAAACCCCAGCTGGAAGCGCAGGAAATTGGGTTACTACAGGAGTGGATACAGTCGGGTGCTGATACGGCCCGGACGATAGGGGAACTGGGGCCGGACGAGGAATTATACGCCTTGGTAAAACCCTTTGTAGAAGAGCGAATGGCCGCCAATGAGCCTCAATACGATTTTGAGCCTGCTTCCCGGGAACTCATCGAGTCCCTGAACAATCCTTTCCGCTCGCTGCGGCCGGCGGCCATCAATTCGCCCGCGCTGCAGGCCAGTATTTACGTGCGGCAAGCGTATCAATCCGAATACCTGGAAGAATTGACCCGGGTAAAAGACCAACTGGTCTACCTCAACCTGAGTAATCTGCCTATCCGGGATGAAGACCTGAATACCATCGCTCAGTTTCCGGAACTGAAAGAACTGATCCTCACGGGGACGGATATCAGCGGAGAAAACCTGTCTGCCTTGAAGGCAAATAAAAAGTTGCACACCTTGTCGGTTTCAAATACAAAAACAGGCAGCACTCTTGGCGAACTCCTGCCCGGCCTGAAGTCGCTGGAAAAGCTGTACGTCTGGAATACCCAGCTAAGCGAAGCGGAACTGGAGCAACTGAAGAAAGATTTTCCCCGGCTTGAAATTTATACCGGGTATCAACCCGATCCGGAGGAGCGCTTACCGCTCAGTCCGCCGCTACTGAAGAACAAGGAAAAAGTCTTAGCAAAAGGAGAGAAAGTAGCGTTAAAACAAAACTTTCCGGGGGCGGTCATCCGCTACTCGACGGAGGGAAGCGCTCCCGACAGTCTGAACGCTCTTATTTACGAAGGCCCCTTCGAGATCGAGGGGTATTCAGTCATCAAAGCGAAAACGTACCGCGAAGGCTGGCTGAGCAGTCCAATGGCTACGTTTACCCTTTTTCAGGCGGGGATTCCGATCGATAGCGTCTTCCTGGGCAAAGAGCCTAATCCCAACTATACCGGGGACGGCCCCCGTTCTCTGATCGACCACCGCAAGGGGGATGCGGGCAACGTCCGCACGAGTGCCTGGCTGGGCTTTCGGGATACGCCTTTTGAGGCTTACTTTTACCCGGAGCAACCCGGGACCACGGTCAGCAGTATTGTACTCAGCTACTGTCAGAATATGGGCGCCTACATCATGCCGCCCACTGCTATGAAGGTGTGGGGTGGGGAACATCCCGGTGATTTACAGCTCTTAAAACAAGTGCGTCCGGAGCCGCCATCGGAATATGGCCCGAACCAGGTTGGCGCTATCGAAATTTCCCTTTCGCCTTCCAGTTATTCCTGTTATAAGGTAGTTGCCGAACAAGTGACTAAACTGCCGTCCTGGCATAATGGGGCGGGAGAGAGCGGGTGGGTGTTTGTAGATGAGGTCTTTTTTTACTGATCCGGCTTTTTCCTGTTTAAAGAATTTAATATTAATACCTCATTATCAGGAGAAACAAAACACGAAAGGAGCGTGAATTAAAATTACTTGTGAAGAATTTTGTAAAAAACATTTAGGAATTAGTACATTTGCTGAAGACATGCAAAAGCCAAATTCTATTTGGAATAACTTTCGTGGTTTTCCTTTCTTCACACTGACACATTTTACCCCAAATCTGATCTACTGCTGTGTAGCTGTTTCAAATGAAAAATTTTTGAGATTGCGAAAAGCCCGTAATTATATTTCTGATTCCTATCAGGCAGGAGATTGCAGGTTCGAAGATGTTTGAGCATTTGAGAGCAAGAAAATCGGCCGTCACCTACCTAATTAATTGTATCAGTAGCACAATTTTGGTAATAAATACACTCACAAATAAAAAACTTTGGCCGATGAAAAAGCAGCTACGCTACTTGTTTTTCATCTCATTACTTTCTTTTCTGCCTGGGTTCGTCCTCGCTCAAAAGAGCGTGACCGGAACGGTCACTTCTGAGGAGGGGGACCCGCTGATCGGGGCGAACATACTGATACAGGGCACTGCTACCAGTACGGTGACGGACCTGGATGGCAATTATCAGCTTGACGATGTCCCGGAGGACGGAGTGCTGGTATTCTCCTATACCGGCTACGCGGCGACGGAAGTGCCCGTGCAGGGGCGTGATGTCATCGATGTCAGCCTGGAGCCCAGTGTCGGATTGCTCGACGAGGTAGTCGTAGTGGGATACAGCAAACAGAAAAAAGTGACCGTGACGGGAGCGGTCGTCGCCCTGCCGGGTAAGGATCTGATCCAATCACCGGCGGTCGATATGTCCAACTCTCTAGCTGGGCGGCTGCCCGGCGTTTTCGTTATTCAGACCAGCGGTGAGCCCGGCTTCGACAGCGCCCACGTGGGCCGGCCGCGCGACGAACTGCGGGACGTGGATTTTAAAGCCCGCTATTTCAACTCCTTCTGGGAAGTGGCGGAGGAAACGGCCGACTCCCGTTTTTACGGGGGGATCCATACCCCACAGGATAACGAAGTGGGACTGCAGGAAGGACGCCGGATCGGGCAGCACGTGAACGCGCTGAACTGGCGGCGGGAACGGATGGTCCGGGGGGACTAACGTTTACGAAACCTCCAAGGTTTCGTAAACGTCTTCCCCTGAGCTTCGTAAATATATCGAACACTTTTTCTAATGAAATACGACTGCTTACTACTGAAAATTCTGCACATTCCCCGCCGGTTCATTCTGTGGCCTTTCTTCATCATTGTGCAATTACTGGTTTCTGAAGGCAGTTATGCTCAGACCACCTTCACCGACGTCACGGAAGCCGCCGGCATCGATCATCAGTATAAGGTGTACGAAGGTCTCTTCGGCGGCGGCGCCTGTGTGTTTGACCTGGATAAGGACGGCTTTGAGGACCTGTTCATCACCAGCGGTATGAATGAAGATGCGCTCTACCTTAACAACGGCGACGGAACTTTCCGGAACATCTACGAAGGATCCGGCCTGGAGGTGACGCGCCACTACGTCAGCCAGGGCGCCGTCGGCGCCGATGTCAACCGGGACGGCTGGGTGGATCTCTATGTTACCACCATCACCACCAAGGACAGTGTGAAGGTGATTCCACGGGAAAAGAATTTGCTCTTTTTGAACAACGGTGATAATACCTTTACTGACGCGACGACCGAATACGGCATCGATGAGTTGTATTCCTTCAGTACCGGCGCCAATTTCGGCGATGTCAACATCGACGGCTATCCCGATCTCTTTGTCGGTAACTACTTTCTAAATTACGAAGGGGAACTGGATACCATCTACGATGCGACCATCGTCAACGCCAATAAAACCGCTCAGGATTATTTGCTGATCAACCGCCGGGGGAAATCCTTTTCCGAAGAATCGACGGATTACGGACTGGACTACCGGGGCTTCGGCTTCGGCGGCGTCTTCACCGACTACGATAACGACTACGATCAGGACCTCATCGTGATGAATGATTTTGGGTATAAAAACACGCCCAACTTCCTCTTTGAAAACCAGTACCCCCGGAGCTCTTTTCGCGATATCAGCGAAGCTACGGAAATGGACCTGAAGATCAACTCCATGGGCACGGCGGCAGGTGATTTTAACGAAGACGGGTTATTGGATTACTTCATGACCAACATCCGCTACAATCACATGATGGTTAACCAGGGTCCCGAAAAGCCCTTTCTGGAAAAGGCCAGGGAACTGAAGATGGTGTACCACACGATCAGCTGGGGCGCCAATTTCGCTGACTTCGACCACGACGGCGACGTAGATCTTTTCGTTTCCAACGGCGATCTGAACCCCAACTGCGTACCTATGGTCAACCAGTATTTCGAAAATGAGGGCGGCCGCTTTACCGAACGGGCGGCGGCGGTAGGCCTCAACCACTACGGCATGGGCCGCGGCTCCGTCTTCTTCGATATGGAAAACGACGGCGACCTGGACCTCCTGGTGATCAGCCAGGAACCTATTCTCAATTTCCCGGAAAATATCTCCTCCGTCACCAAACTCTATCGCAACGACAGGACTGCCGGCAATTGGCTGAAGGTCGCCTTGCAGGGCCGGGAGTCGGAAAGCCACGGCATCGGCTCGCGCGTGGAAGTAGTAGCAGGCGGTAAAAAAATGATCCGCGAGATCGACGGCGGCTCCAGCCATATTTCCCAGAACTCTACCATCGCGCACTTCGGTCTGGGAGAGGCTGCCACCGCGGATTCTGTCATCGTAACCTGGCTGGGGGGAAAACAGCAGGTGCTGACGAATCAAAGGGCGAATCAGTTGCTGGAAATCGTAGAAGTGGAGGGGAAGAATAACAATTCGTTGGTCTATGCAGGGTTGCTGGCTTTGGCAGGCGTAATCGTTTTCCTGTATTTCCGGAGCCGCGGCCGTCCAGCCGGATGATTTCCACCAGTTTGTTCCGCCTCACCAGGAGGCCCTTTTCCAGGATCTCCTGGTTTTAGCATCTCTTTACTTTAAACCGGGTAATATGAAAATATCAACTGTCTTTTGCTCCAGCTTTTTGATCTTTAGCATTTTCTGTTTTTCCCCCTCATTCCTGTTCGCTCAAACGCCTTACACCCCCGACCGCCTCAGCGTTGAGGACTATGCCCGCGGCGAACAGGCGCTTTCGGCACACACTTCTCCGCTAATCTACGGCGGCGAGGTACGACCCGACTGGATCGACGGCAACCGCTTCTGGTACCGCAACCGCATTCCGGAAGGGTACGAATTCATCCTGGTGGATGCGGAAGCACGGACCAGAGAACGGGCTTTCGATCACGAGAAACTGGCTACGGCGCTCAGTGAAGCGACCGGCGACAATTACAAGGCCTTTGATTTGCCCTTTTCCGATATTGAGATCCTGGAAGATGGGAGCCGGGTCGCTTTTACAGTGGGGAGCAAACGGTTTATCTATGATCCGGTGAGAAATGTGACGTCCACCGAAGAAGCGCCACCCGAACCAGGCCGTGAATTCTTCATTTCTCCTGACGGGGAAAAAGCCGCCTTCATCCGGGAACACAACCTATGGGTGCGGGATCTGACTACGGGCGAAGAAATCCAACTCACCACCGACGGCGTTGAAGACTTCGGCTATGCTACCAATAACGCCGGCTGGACGAGAAGCGAACGGCCGGTGCTGCTCTGGTCGCCCGATTCGAAAAAGATCGCCACCTTTCAGCACGACGGCCGCGGGGTAGGGGAGATGTACCTCGCCACCACCAACGTCGGCCATCCCAAACTGGACGCCTGGAAATATCCCCTGCCCGGCGACAGCCTCATCTTCCGCATCCACCGCGTGGTTGTTCACCTCGACGGGCCCCGCGTTGTGCGCCTGCAGATGCCGCCCGATATGCACCGCTCCTCTGTTACCGACCATGTTGCCCTGCGCGACGGAACCTTCGCCGATGTGGAGTGGAGCCCCAATGCTTCTCAGCCCGCCTTCCTGTCCAACTCCCGGGATCACAAGGAAGCCATCTTGCGCATCGCCGATCCGGAGACGGGCGAGGTGCGCGACATTCTGGAGGAGAGAGAAGAAACTTTCTTCGAGTCGGGCTACCGGATGAGCAACTGGCATGTGCTGCCGGAGAGGGACGAGGCCATCTGGTTCTCCCAGCGCAGTAATTGGGGGCATCTCTATCGTTATGATTTGAAAACAGGAGCCTTGAAAGGACAGATTACCAGCGGCGAATGGAATGTCCTGCAGGTGCGGCATATCGACCGGAAGGAAGGCAAGATATTCTTCATCGGCGTGGGCCGGGAGCGGGGCGACCCCTATTTCCAGTATTTGTACAGCGTCAATATGGACGGCTCCGGCCTGAAGCTGCTGACGCCCGACAGCGCCAACCACGAAATTTCGCTGTCGCCCTCCGGCGAATATTTTGTCGACGTTTACTCCACGCCGGCTACCCCGCCGGTAAGCGTTCTGCGGGATAACAAAGGAAAGAAGCTGCTTACGCTGGAGAAGGCTGATATTTCCGCGCTGGAAGAAGCCGGCTGGGTACCGCCCGTGCCTGTCAGAGTCAAAGCCCGGGATGGTGAAACCGACCTCTACGGCTTACTGCACAAGCCCAGTAACTTTGATCCGGATAACAAATATCCCATCATTAATTATATCTATCCTGGTCCGCAGTCCGGCAGTGTGCGCGGCCGTAGTTTTTCAGCGGCCCGCCGCGACAACCAGGCGCTGGCCAACCTGGGCAGCAACCCGATCAGCTCGTTGCTGCGGAAGCGGCACGAGAACAACACCATCGAGGAGATCGCCCTCGCCACCGCCGCCCTGGCCAGC
>CAZWDL010000116.1:0-22787 GCA_964632995.1 uncultured Saprospiraceae bacterium | reverse complement strand
AAAATCCCATCGTGAGAACCCGAAACTGAACTTTTTCGCCATCAAAAACGAAATTAAAAATGCTCTTACATAGGAAACCGGAAGTAGTATATTCTTTTCGAGAGGCTCAGCAAAGGATATTTATCACTGGGAAGGAGAGATAATTATCAAAAATGAAAAGAGATGATCAAGTTTTCATCAAAAGAATTCTTCGTATCTTAATCGCCTTCAAAAAAAAACAACTCATCCTATCATGAAGCTATCGTTTATACCTGTCTCCTGGCGCCTGGCATTGCTGTGCGCCTTTTTTATACCCAACTGGACAAACGCACAAGTCGCCGACTGGGCCGATACCTCCCTGTACAGCGGTCTGGAATTCCGCAATATCGGCCCCACGCGGGGAGGGCGCGCAACCACTGTCGCCGGTATCACCAATGTTCCCGGCACTTTCTTCATGGGCGCCACCGGCGGCGGCGTCTGGAAAACGACGGACTACGGCCAAAGCTGGCGTAACGTCAGCGACGGCTACTTCGCCTCGTCCTCCGTCGGCGCGATCCGCGTAGCGCCCTCCGACAATAAGATCGTCTATGCCGGCACCGGCTCCGACGGGCTGCGCTCCAACGTCATCGCCGGCAAAGGGGTATACAGGTCCGCCGACCAGGGCAAAACCTGGTCCTTTATCGGCCTGGAAAAAACCGGCCACATCGGCGCGGTGGAAGTGCATCCGGATAATCCCGATGTGGTCTTCGTAGCTGCCATCGGGCAGGCCTTCGAAGCCAATCCCGAGCGCGGCCTGTACCGGACCAAAGACGGCGGCGAAAGCTGGGAAAAGGTGCTGCACATCTCCGACACCACCGGCGTGACCGACGTCGAATTCCATCCCACCAACCCGGACGTGCTCTACGCCACGGGCTGGCGAGGCGAGCGCAAGCCCTGGACCATCATCAGCGGCGGTAAGGAAGGCGGCGTGTACAAATCAACCGATGGCGGCGAAACCTGGAATAAACTGAGCCAAGGGCTGCCCCAGGGCATCATCGGCAAAGCCGACCTCGCCGTCTCACCCGCCGATCCCGACCGCGTCTACGCGCTCATCGAGGCACCGGTTGGCGAAGGCGGCCTGTACCGCTCCGACGACCGGGGTGAATCCTGGAGCCTGGTCAGCACCAAAAAGGAATTGCTCGACCGCCCCTTCTACTACTGCAATGTAGATGTGAATCCGCAGAATGCCGATGCCGTTTATGTCAGCGCCACCCAATTCTGGCGCTCCTACAACGGCGGCAAAGACTGGACGCGCCTGCGCACGCCCCACGGCGATAACCACGAGGTGTGGATCAATCCGCAGGATACCAGCATCTGGGTGCAGTGCAACGACGGCGGCGCCAACGTCACGCGCGACAACGGCAAAACCTGGTCGACCCAAAGCAACCAATCTACCGCCGAGCTCTACCAGGTGGAGGTCGACGACCAGTTCCCCTACTGGCTCTACGCCGGCCAGCAGGACAACTCCACCATTGCCCTGCCCAGCGTGCCGCCCTACAACTCCGTTTCCGGCGCCACCGGCTACTGGATGGCGGTCGGCGGCTGTGAGACTGGTCCCGCGGTGCCCAAACCCGGTAATCCGAATATCGTCTACTCCAACTGCAAAGGCCGCTTCGGCGTCTTCGACAAGCGTACCGGCCAGGAAAAAAATTATTACATAGGCGCACAGTATATGTACGGTCACAATCCCAAGGATCTGATCCTGCGCTTCCAGCGTGTATCCCCCATCCACGTCTCGCCGCACAACCCGGACGTGGTGTACCATACCTCCCAATACGTCCATAAAACAACTGACGACGGCGTCACCTGGGAGACCATCTCCCCAGATCTGACCGCCTTTACGCCCGAAACCCAGGTCATCAGCGGCGCTCCGATTACCCGCGACATCACCGGCGAGGAATTCTACAGTACCATCTACGCCATCCGCGAATCACCGCTGCAAGAGGGACTCATCTGGGTCGGCGCCAACGATGGGCCCGTTCACGTCACCCGCGACGGGGGTAAGAGCTGGACGAATGTCACGCCGAAAGACCTGGGTCCCGGCGGCCGCGTCGATGCGGTGGAGCCTTCGCCTCACCAGCCCGGCAAAGCTTACATCTCCGTATTGCGTTATCAACTGGGCGACTGGAAGCCCTACGCCTATAAGACAGAGGACTACGGACAGAGCTGGACGCTGCTCACCGACGGTGAAAACGGCATTCCCGCCGACTTTCCCGTACGCGTAGTGCGCGAGGACCCCGAGCGGGAAGGACTCCTCTACGCCGGTACGGAATACGGCCTGTTCATCAGCTTTGACGACGGCGCCAGCTGGCAGCCCCTGCAGCAAAACCTGCCCATCACGCCGATCTCCGACATCAAAGTACAGCGCGGCGATCTGGTCCTCTCCACCATGGGCCGGGGCTTTTGGATTATGGACAATATCAGCGCGCTGCACCAGCTGTCGGCTGAACTCGCTGAAAACAAAGTCCAGCTCTTCGATCCCGCCGATCAGTACCGCCTGCGCCACCGCAGCTCCCGCGGCGACGAGGCGCCCGAGTACCCCAGCCCGCGCGTATTAATCGACTATTACCTGTCGGAAGCGCCGGCCGGTGAGATCACGCTAGAGTTCCTCGATGCCGACAAGCAGGTCGTGCGGGCTTTTACCAGCACCAAGCCGGCCAAAGAGACCGATGCGGAAGACCAGGAGCCGAGTATGGCTACCGGACTGTACGAGCCCGGCTTCAGCGCCGATCTGAAAACATCCCCCGGCCTGCACCGCTTCGAATGGGATATGCGGCACCACGGCCCCTGGGATGATAATGCCCAGCGCAGTGGCCGCGGCGGCCCGATGGTCGCGCCCGGGGAATACTTCGTTCGGCTGAAAGTGGATGATCTTTCCTTTACCAACTCCTTTAACCTGCTGATCGACCCCCGTGTCCAGAAAACCGGCGTCAGCGCCGGCGACCTGCGCGCTCAGGAGCAGCTAACCCTGGTGGTGGTGGAGCTGGAAAGCCAGGCCAAACGACTGCTCGCCGCCGTAAAAGCGGAGCAAAAGACCATCGCCGAAGAAGTGGAAAAAGAAAAGCGCAAAGCGCTGCGCAAACAGGAACAGCTACAGGAATTGGAAGCGCAACTGGATACCCCGGAAGGCCGCTACCGGCAACCCATGCTGACCGCACAGATCCGCTACCTGCGTGGCATGCTGGAAGGGGCCGATCAGCGCCCGGGTAAAGATGCAGTCGCGCGCTACGAGACGCTCAAAAAGGAATTTAACGAACTGGTGAAACAGTGGCAGGATGTGATGGGTGAGGATACTGAACTGAAACCGCTGGATTAGAAGACCTGGAATTTGAAGGGATAATCAATCTGTAAGGATAATTTTAACCATCCCGAAAAAAAGCCCCGACTCCTGAAAAGGAGCCGGGGCTTTGTATAAAACTCACAAACAAAAACTTTCTTATTCAACGATCACCTGCTGGTAATGCGTCTTGTAGGGGGTGGTAACGATCATCGTGTATTCCCCACGGCTCAGCTTTTTGAGATTATAGCGACGCTCTACTTTGATGACATTGCTGATCTCATCTTCGAAAACCCGCTCGCCGTTAGGCCGGGCGATCTCCACCTTCATGTTCGAGACCTTACCGTTCAGCCAGCTGACATCAACAAAATCTTCTCCTATCTTGATGGTCGGCACCAGATAAACCTGGCGCTGATCCTTCTTAATCAGGATGTCGTCCTTCAAAACTTCAACAGGCTGTACCGTCTCTTTTTTACCGGTGGAAATAATGAAATCGTAGGCGCCGGCAGGCAGTAGTTCAAGGTTAAACACCTTAGCTGCGCTGGGCAGTACCGCCTCCAGTTCTTCCTCGATCAGGGTAACACCCCGTTCATCGACAATGCGTACGTAGGCATCACTCTTCAGGTTGTTCAGCGTGACTGAAACCTTTTGCTCATTGTCAACTTTCTTGATAATGACATCGGGCAGCATATTTTCACCAGCAGTGGCGGTGAAGCAGAACCCTGTCAGAACCAATACCAACATTATTTTAGATACATTCAACAGTGTTTTCATGGTCATTTTTTTTTGATTTACAAAATAGATCCTTCATAATTGGGTGTATCACCAACGTGATTACAAGTCCAAAGGTAAGCGAGATGGTCGCTCCGTTCTACTCCAATTTTTGCACATACATGTGCTATATTAACACCATTGGCTAAAATAACCTGCTTTAAGGTTAATATAGCATGCCTTTATCAGAATTAAATTTTCAAAGCCCGGGTACCTACCGAATGGAAATAGGCAGGCCTCCCCTTCTTCTAAAGAATAATTCTTAAATCACTAAGGGGTTCTGTGAATTAAGTTCACAGTCGCTTTTCTGTCAACTTAATGTAAATTTTACACTAAGTAGAGAGAAAACGTGCCTGAAAGGCGTAATCCTATGGTGGAAAGTCGAAAAAGTGGTTGGTGAAAGCGGTCGATTTATCTGTTTTTTTCACAGGATTGATCAATATCATCCTGGTCTGTACAATTTTCGCCGCCCTTTGTCCGATTTAAATAGGGGGAGTGAATATCCAAATTGTCTGAAGATGACAGTTGCTTTTTTCTCAGTCGCCGGCGAGTAATTCCAGCATTTACTTGCTCATTTTACCGGCAATCAATTTGAACGTTTTAATAGCTTTCTTGCATAGCTATCTAAATACGTATATGGGATTTGTTCAAATCGCCGGAGCGGCAAGGCCGTTTCCGGCGATTTTTTTTTACTTCCTTTTAAACCCCCTCCTTCAGCCATCGCAAGTGCCGGTACCGGTAGCGCAGCACCAGCGCCAGAAAAATTCCGGAAACGACCAAACTGAGCAGCCCGGAAAGCAGGTAAGTCCCTCCAAATTCAAATACCCGCACCGAAGGTTGTACAAGCACAGGGGAGAAAAACTGCCCCAGGAAGATAGCGGAAGTCATACCTCCCAGCACCCGGCCGCGCATTCGGGGCGGCGCATTGCTGAGCAGGCAAAAGCTGGTATTGGGCATGAGCAGGCCGGCGCCCAAACCTGCCACGGCCATGGCCGCCACCACTCCGGTGAAGTTAGTGGCCCAGAATACACTTCCGAATCCCAGGCCCATCATCAGAAACGTGAATACGTATACTTGCTGGAAAGTCCAATAGCCTTTGATGCGCTGATAGCTGATTGACATGACGGCCGCCGTTAAGGTAATTACCACCAATCCTATACTCGCCAGAGAGGCCTGAGTAACGCCAATCGACTCCATGAGAAAGGGCAGCTGGGCAGGAGCCAGATAGAAGAGCGCCATGCCGAAGAATACCGTAGCGTAAACCGTCAGGTAGAGCCGCAGCTTTCCGCCGGTTGGAACAGACAACACCGCATCCTCCGCCCCCTCCTCTGCGGCCTTGGGTTCATGCAGGTAGCGGTAAACAAAGAACAGGAAAGGAATACTCAACAGGTAAACGGCAAAGGGCAAGCGCCAGCTGATGTCCGACAGCAAGCCTGAAACCGAAACGAATACCGTACCTCCGAAAGCCATAAAACCACCTTGTATGCCCAGAAACCGGCCTCGCTCCTCTCCTTCCAGGTAATCGCCTACCAGTGTGGTCACAATCGTCATAATAAAAGCGACAGCCATACCCAGCAAGGCCCGGCTGATCAGCAACCAGTATATATTCTCAAGGAAAAGCCCAGCCCCGCCCGCTATCGCGTAAAAGATCATAGCCGCCCTCAATAGTCGAAGGCGCCCGAAGCGGTCTACCAATGCACCGGCGAAGGGGGAAGTGATCGCAATCAGCAAGGCCGGCATGGTGAGTACCATTTTGGTCAAAAATGCAGCATCGGGCCGGTCGCCGAAAGACTGAGCCATCTTGGGCAGGGCGGGAGCGATGAGCGCCCCGGCCATCACTGTCAGTGTACTAATCAGCAAAAGGGTGATTTTCAGATATCGCTTTGCATTCATATTTGCAGAAACAGGGCTTAGGGAGGAAAGTTGTAACCCTACTGAAAAGCACCGCGAAATCTTAACCCGGATTCAGAAAAACAAAAGCCGGTTGGCGTGGAGAGGCCAACCGGCTTAGGGATTTACTTTGTGGTTTTAAATGTTAACTGTAGTGTTTGGTGAAATCATCAAATTCCAGCAATAGTTCGTTGAACAGCTTGCGGAACGTGTTCACTTCCTCGGAGATCCGGTCAAAATATTCTACCATAGAAGGGGCTACCTCTTGATCTTCTCCTGAAGGAAGTGCTCGCAGGTACTGCCGGACTTTGAACTTCAGCTCGTTGATGACCGCTCGCTGATGGATAAACTGGTTTTGGAATCGCTCGGCAGCCGCCAGTCTCGCCCTTT
Source organism: uncultured Saprospiraceae bacterium (assembly GCA_964632995.1). Classification (GTDB taxonomy): domain Bacteria; phylum Bacteroidota; class Bacteroidia; order Chitinophagales; family Saprospiraceae; genus CAZWDL01. The sequence continues at coordinate 16,441 of CAZWDL010000116.1, read as the reverse complement.
GATGTATCTCCTCAATGAAATGTTCCAGGCTCAACTCACAACTACCAATCTCTGTCTCGTAGAAGTTCACTTCCTCAATCCAGCTCTCTATGGTACGCGCGTGATTTTCAACAGTCGACGTCCTGAAAACTAGTGACATAGGCCGATAATTTTGAATTAGATAAATGATGCTTTAGATTGTTTGTAAATTGTCTTACAGCACCGGGGAAAGCAGATCCACGGGAATGGATCACGGATGATATGTTTTCAGGGAATTTCAAGTAACTGATATTGTAACGCCACTAATATAACCTTTACTGCTAAAACATACCAGGCAATTAACGCCATCTTAACGATTATTAATAACAAGAAATTTTCAATGGATCAACCACTAATGCTTTCCTTTCTCCTGGTTTTCGCCACCCTCTTTCACGCTTGCGAGCCGGCGGAAAACGAGGTTCCCAGCCCCTCCTGGCAGCGGCAGTCGCTGGATCGGGCAGCCTCCATCCGTGGGCTGAGCGTCGTAGATGAGCAAGTCGCCTGGCTTAGCGGCAGCCTTAACACCATTGCCCGGACTACCGACGGCGGACAATCCTGGCAGCTGCTTCCTGCTCCTGCTTCGGACAGCCTCGATTTCCGCGACATTGAAGCCTTCGACAGCCTCCGCGCCGTCGTGATGAGCGCCGGCCAGGGCCTCCAAAGCCAGGTGTACCGCACCGAAGACGGCGGGCAATCCTGGGAGCTAAAGCTTCTAAACCCCGACACCGCGGGCTTCTTTAACGGTATCGCCTTCTGGGATGCGCAACATGGCCTGCTCACCGGTGACCCTGTCGACGGCAAGCTGCTTATCATGACCACCGGTGACGGTGGCCGCTCCTGGCAGCGTATTCCGCCAGCTGCTATTCCCCCCGTCGATTCCATGGAGTACGGCTTTGCGGCCAGCGGTAGTCACATCAGCACCGCTGCCGACAGCCTCGCCTGGATCGGCACCGGCGGCCGCAGTGCTCGTGTCTTTCGCTCTACCGACGGCGGCCGCAGCTGGTCGGTTACGGCCACACCTATGATCAGCGGCGACCCTTCCACCGGTATCTTTTCCATTGCCTTTCTAAATAATCAGCAGGGCATCGCTGTGGGCGGTGACTATACCCGGCCCACCCTGGTCAATGACAACATCATGAGCAGCAGCGACGGCGGCCGCAGCTGGCGCCTTATCGAGGGGCATCAGGTGGCCTACCGCTCCTGTGTCCGCGAAGTTAACGGCTGGTTCCTTACCTGCGGCCCCGGCGGCTCCGACATCTCCTACGACCTGGGCCGCAGCTGGCAACGCATCGACACCACCGCTTATCATGTCATCGCTGTGGGCAAAGAGCGGGAGGCCGTGTGGGCGGCCGGTCCGGAGGGAAAGGTGGCAAAAATCAAGTGGGACTGAGGTAGATGGTGGAATAGTAACCTGGTTTCCCTGTTGAGAGCAATCGTACTGCCATCGGTCAATCCTCCTCCCGGTCACGCAGTAATTTCTGCTTTTGTTCATTGAACTCTTTGCGAGTGATAACCCCCTTTTCCATCAGTTCGCCGAGGTTGGCGATCTGGTCGAGCAGATTGGGCTCGTGGCGTTCTTCATCGAGTAGGTCGGCCTGCGGGGAGGGTAGTTCACGCACCAGGCGGTAGTCATTGGACACAAAGCTGTCGAAAGCTTCGGTGGAGCGGATGTACTCCAGCGCTTCGTGATTGTGGATTTTATCGAAATCCCAGAAACCGTATTCCACCGCCTTGCCAAGGTGATACAGTGATTTCTCTGCCTCGTGCATAATTGAATAGCAGCAAGCCAGGTTGAAGTGAACGGCCATATCTTCCGCGTTGATGCCCAGCGCCTGCTGGAAATCGCTGAGCGCGCCTTCGTAATCGCCGTCGCGAAATTTGCGCACGCCTCTCTTTTTAAATGGATTAGGCTGAGCTTCCCGTTCGCGTTCGTAGGAGTATTCCCGGGCCTGGGTCTGGGCCTGTTCTTCCGCTTCTGCCATGTTGTATTTCCGGTCAAAGGCCTGATCGCTCATCGTAAAAAACAGGACTGCATCGATGACCGCAATGATAGCCAGCACGGGCAGGAAAGGCCCCGGCCCTCCATTGGCCGATAAAATACCGAGAACGGCAAATATCAGGTGGGCAATCCCGCGCCGCCTTTGCCCCAGGTAAAAACGATGGGCGCCGAAAATACCCAGGAAAAGAGCCAGTAAGGCCGCCGTCTTTCGGTTTTTATCCCCGGGAATTTCTTCCGCGCCGGCTGGAAGCGCCCCCGACTGGAAGCGGTTCTGATCCGCTTCTTTCTCCTGCGGCCCCGGCAGCCCGCGGCTGGTGATGGCGTACAATTCCACGGGGGTCAGGATGTTTTTCAGTTTGTAGGGCCCGAGGTCAGCAGCTCTCAGCCAGGGATGATTCTTAATATCGTCATACACTTTCCCGGAAATGAATACGCCACCGGGCGTACAAAGCGGTTCGATGCGGGCGGCAATATTGAGCCCGTCGCCATAAGCCCCCTCATCCTCATAGGTAATGTCACCGGTGTGAATGCCGATGCGCAGTGGTACATGCGGATCCTGGCGAAAAGACTCCTGCATTTCGACGGCGCATTCTACAGCCGCCACCGCACTGTCAAAGATGCTCAGTGTTCCGTCACCGTAATATTGAAGGATCTTTCCGCCGTGCTTCTCATGCATCTCACGGAATACCTGTCGATGTCGCTTGCGGGTTGTCGCCGCCTTTTCCTCGTCCACCTGCATCATGGCCGAGAAACCGACAATATCAGTAAACATTATGGCAGCCAACTGCCGCTTTCGAGTGGTCATATGCTGTCGTTGTATACAACGCTTCTAAGTTACGGAAGAACTGAAGCAATACAAAAAGATTTCACTTTTGAAGCTCAAAGGATATTTTTGAGATGGCTTCTAATCATTTTCCCTCTGCTATGCCCTGGCTAATGCGCCGGGAACTAAATTCTGCACTGTTAATTCGGCCTCTTTTCAACGAAATACCAGCTTCCGGGTTAAAATGACAAAGAAGCAAAAAAATACTATCTTTTCCCGCTGGTTCAAAAAAAGTCCCTGGCTACATGACAGAACAAACTTTAAACAACAACATTCTATTTGATGCCCTGACCTTGGCCGCCGAAAAACACCAATACCTCCGGCGCAGTGGCTACGACCGGCTTCCCTATATCAATCATTTGCTGAAAGTAACCCATGCGCTCATCCGCATTGGAGAGGAGGATGATCCCGAGCTGTTACTTGCCGCCATCCTCCACGATATTATCGAGGATACCGATATCACCGAAGCCGAGCTGTCCCGCCGCTTTACTCCCCGCACAGCAGCTATCGTCTCCGAACTGACCGACGACATGGAATTGCCCTACGAGGTACGTAAGCGCCGGCAAGTAGAAACCGCGCCGGCGCTGTCGACCCCCGCTAAAAAGATACGCATTGCGGATAAAGCCAGCAACATACGGGATTTAATCGATTACCCTGTCGAATGGCCGCTGGAGAAAAAGCAGTACTACGTGACGAACGCCGTAGAAGTCGTCAATCAGATCAGAGGGGTTAACAGGCAGCTGGAAGCCTGGTTTGACCAAACTGTCGAGGAGGCCCGCCGCGCTTTTCAAATAACGAACGGTCAGGAATCCCGCTGAGTTTTAATTTTAAAAGAAAAAACTTACCTTATGTATGCATCTGGGCACAGTATAAGTTTATCAAATTTCCTTTCCGCATGAGTAAAAAACAAGAAAGGATCCAGGCGATGATTGCCCAGATCGACGAAATCATTGAACGCGCCCAGGCGCTGGAGGAACAATATACCGGCCAACTGGAGCGTATACATCCTTCCCTGAGGAAAAGCGCCTGCAACCTGGTCCACTACCGTGCGCTGCGAATGAGCGACATCAGCGATCTGCAAAAAAAGCTCGGCAATATGGGGCTCTCGCGTCTCGCCAAAGCCGAAGCACATGTCATGGCCAGCCTGCATAACACCAAACGCATTCTGGAAGCTTACGTCAAAAAAGGTAAACTGCGGCCGGCCAAGGCCGGCCTTTCTCCTAAAAAGAGCAAAAAGCTGCACAAAACCAACGCCAAAGCACTGCTCGGCTACCGCTCCAAAGGCCGCCGGGCCCGTATCATGGTTACCTTGCCCACCGAAGCCGCCGTCAACTACCAGCTGGTGCACGATATGGTCTTCTGCGGTATGAATTGCGCGCGGATCAACTGCGCCCACGACGATGCCGCCACCTGGAAGCAAATGATCGATAACATCCGGAAAGCTTCGGACAAGCTGCGCAGGCAGGTGAAAATATGTATGGATCTGGGTGGTCCCAAAATCAGAACCGGCCCCCTCGACCGGGGGCCGAAGGTACGCAAGTACCGGCCGAAAAAAGATGTGCGCGGCCGCATCGTCCAGCCCCTGGAAGTATGGATCAGCGAACGGCCGCACTCCAGCCTCCCACATCTGCCCATGACGAGCAGGCACCTGCAGGAACTGCAAGCAGGCATGACCCTCTACCTGCGCGATGCCCGGGAAAAAAAGCGCATCATCAAAGTCGTCCGGGAAGAAAGCGGCGGCTTCATCGGCCAGGTCACCCGCACCACTTACCTGGAAAGCAGCGCCCTGCTTTTTCTCGATAAAAAAATGAATGGCCCCTTTGTCCAGGTAGGAGAACTGCCTCCGCGCGATCTGGCCATCGAATTACACCCCGGTGACCTGCTCCGCCTGCATCCCTCTACCGAGCCAGGGGAACCGGCCCGCTACGATGAACACGGCGATGTCCTGTCCACCGCCCATATTTCCTGTACTTCCGAGGAAGTCTTCTCCCAGGTGAAAGCCGGCGAACCCATCCTCTTCGACGACGGAAAGATCGAAGGTGTCATCCGCGAGGTCTCACCGGAAGAAATGTTAATTGAGATACGACAGACGCCCGCCAAAGGCGGTAAGCTGCGCGCCGATAAGGGGATCAACCTGCCCAACAGCGACCTGCACATCAGCGGCCTGACCGAGAAGGATCGCGGGGACCTTGAGTTTGTCGCCCAACACGCCGATGTCGTCAATTTCTCTTTCGTCAACAGCGCCCTGGACGTGCGCGAGCTGATTGAAGAAATCGACCGCCTCGGCGCCCGTGACCGCCTCGGCATCATCCTGAAAATTGAAACCCAGCGCGGCTTTAATAATCTCACCGATATTTTACTCGAGGCAATGCAGGTCTCCCCTGTCGGCGTCATGATCGCCCGCGGCGACCTGGCCATCGAAGCGGGCTGGACCAACATCGGCCGCGTACAGGAAGAAATCCTCTTTCTCTGCCGGGCCGCGCATCTGCCCGACATCTGGGCCACCCAGGTCCTAGAAAACCTCGCCAAACGCGGGATACCCTCCCGCGCCGAAATCACCGACGCCGCTATGGCCCAGCGCGCCGATTGCGTCATGCTCAACAAAGGCCCCTATATCCGGCAGGCCATACAGCTGCTGGATACTATCCTCAAAAACCTGGCGCCTTACCAGGACAAAAATGCGCCTATGCTGCCGGAACTAAGGACTGCAGAGATGGGCGAGTGAGGCGTAGGGCTCGATAAGCAGGAGCGGAAATATTTTCAGCTGCTTTCCGGCGAACATAATCCCTCCCTTCTTGTCATAGAGAAAAAAGTCACCTATGCATTCCACTATACGACTTGCCCTGGATTGGACGCCCAATACCAATCACACCGGATTTTATGTTGCCCTGGCCAAGGAATTTTACCTGGAAGCCGGTATCATACTGGATATCATATCCCCGGACGTCGATGATTACAAGACCACCCCTGCCCGGCGGGTGGCCTCCCGGCAGGTAGAATTCGGTATTGCCCCTACGGAAAGTATCATTAGTTACCGCACCACGGAGCTTTCGGTTCCCCTTGTTGCGGTAGCCGCCATTCTGGCGCGTGACGCCAGCGCTATCGTCACGCTGAAAGATTCCGGCATCGACCGGCCTCGAAAGCTCGACGGACAGCGTTACGCCTCTTATGACGCCCGCTTTGAGGACCATATTGTCAGACAAATGATTCGTAACGATGGTGGGATGGGAAATATTGAAATCATCAATCCTCCCATGCTTGGTATCTGGAATACCTTGCTGGAAGGAAAAGCCGAGTCCACCTGGGTATTCCTGCCCTGGGAGGGTGTGGAAGCCCGCCGACGCGGCATAGGGCTCAATGCCTTCCGGATGGAAGACTATGGCATCCCCTATGGATACAGCCCCGTATTGCTCGCCCACGAGATCTTTCTCCATGAAAACCGACAGCTTGCCGAGAACTTCCTCGCCGCCACCCGCCGTGGTTTTGAATGGGCCGAAGCACATCCCGAAGACGCCGCCGAGCTCCTCATCGAAACGGCTCGCCATCCCAGTCTGCAAGACCAAGATTTCGTTGTGGAAAGCCAGCGCTACATCACACCGTACTATCGCGAAAAGGAAAAACCATGGGGAAGCATGCGACCAAAAAAGTGGTCGGCATTTCTACAGTGGCTCAAGCAGGAAAATATTCTGACTGACCGCAACGGCAACCCAATCAACAAGCTCATCCCCTCCGCCTTATACACCGAAATGTTTTACACGGTTTGAAAAACTGAAGGTCAAGCTTTCCTATATTCCTCCCGGCCGGTCGTGACTCATCAGCGAGACGTGCAGGTGATCGGCGGTACCCAGGTGGCGAAGCGTGCGAAAGCCCATTATCCGGAAGTAGGTTTCGACAAGCCGATTGCGGAGTTCATGGTGACCAATCGTTCTGATATCGACGGCATGGGCGAAGCCGCTGCGCTGCCGGTAGTGCAAGGAATGACTTTTAGTGGCGAGCCCCATGCGGCGGTAATCATCGGGAAAGCGGTTGGCGTCGGTAAGCAACAGGTCCTGATCGAGAAAGACCAGGGTGCTGATACCCAGCCGCAGGATAGGATGCAGACTGTGGTATTCGCTGCGCACCTCTTCGTGTTTGGCGTTGGTGGCCGAGAGGTACAACAGTCCCGGGAAGCAGTACACCAGTACCAGAGATACGGATAACCAGTAGCGGCGGCGCAAACTACGGGCGGCGCCCAATTTGCCGGCCATGCTGCCTTGCCAATACACCATATAAATGAAAATAATCATTGCACTGACGCCGACGCCGCCCAACAGCGCCATCCAACCGTTGAGGTGGTACTGCTCGTGAAAGAAAACACTGCCCCGGATGAGCGCCACAAAGGGCAAAAGGAGCAGGAAAAGCAATTTCGCGATTTGAAGTAAAAAGGTTCGCATAGGCTCGATCGTCAGGTTTGTAAATTAGCGCCTGGACGGACGTTGATTTTCAATGGATAATCTGTTGAGGAACAGATTAATTCCTCTTTGGCAATCGCTCTAATTATTCCTACCAGAGCGCGATCTTTTTCTACTAATCTCCGCTAGGCAATCAGAGCCTCCTCTGCCGGAACCTTTCGGGCTCCTGCGCTGTAAATATACCAACCAGCTGTGAAAAAGAACGTTATCATGCAAAGGTACTGGTTTCTGACTTTATTGCTTTTATCCTTTCTTCCCGGACGCACTCAGGAGTCGCCGGCAGATTTCGAAGCTATTGACCGGCACGCCCGGCGTGCTCCAAAAGATCTTATTCAGGAGCTGCCGGCGCTAACCGATTACCTGATTTCCAAAGCGGAAAACGAAGTGGAGCGGGCCCGTGCCATTTACTATTGGATCACTCACCACATTCGCTACGATGAGGACGCTTTCCGCTCCGGACGGCAGCGCATTAACCGAAATAACACCGACATCCTGCGCCGGCAGCAGGCGATTTGTTTTGGTTACAGCCAGCTCTTTAAAGCCATGTGCGCCCGTGCCGGCCTGGACTGCGAGGTCGTCTCGGGGTACAGCAAAGGCACACTGACCACATCCCCCAATGTGCAGCATCCCGACCACGCCTGGAACGCCATCCGGCTCAAAGACCGGTGGCGCCTGCTCGACGCTACCTGGGGCGCCAGCCAGGTACAACGCGGCAATCAATTTGTGCAAACGGAACGCGAAACCTATTTTCTGACCGCTCCGGAGCAATTCGTGCTCAACCATCTTCCACAGGTTCCGATGTGGCAACTGCTCGGACGGCCGGTTGACGTCGCTACTTTTCAACAGCCTGCCGACTCCATCAGCGTCCACCTTGCCCGTGGCAATGGCAATTTTCACTTTGCCGACAGCATCCGGCACTGGCGGTCCCTGCCGCGCAGTGAACAACGCCTGTGGGAGGCCCGCAAAGCCTACGACTTTCATCCCACCGATGATAACCGCCGCGAATTAGGCCATATATACATGGACTACGCCGGTGACCTGACTGACAGTATCGACCAATTACCGCCGGATCGCTCTCTAGACACCTTGATAAGCTTGCAATCCCGGGTAATCGAGCACTGCGAATAAGCACGACGATACACCGATACGCTCTACAACTGGCAGCGGGAACTACACGTAAACGCCCTTATCAATCAGGCGGCCGCTCTCTATCAAAACGTATATGAGGAAACGGATGAGGCTACTTTGCAAAGCGCCTTTGGGCAAATGAGGCGCCTGCTCCTGCGCGCGCAGGATATCATCGCTGAATTACCGGCCAGTTCTTTCTACGGCCGGCAGATGGCGCAACGCTGTAAAGAGTATTTGCAGGTAATTGAGCCCTATGTGCCGGAGGAATGAGTCGGCTTGACCAGCAAGGGAATCGGCGTTAAGTTCCTGTCCGATTTCCTGCGGGGCTTTTTTCGTACCTTTATAAGGCGGATAGAGGATTCGATGCCTCTTGTCGTTTGCGTTGCCCATAGAGCAAGGTTCATCTTCGGCTGTTAAAAATATATTTCCACATGGGTCGGTGTTTTTTATTGATTTACCTAAAAAGATGGCGCCGCAGACTATTTTCGCCCCACATTTGAATCAATACCTTAAAAACGAATGATACATTACCACTCCTTTCACACACTCCTGCTTCTTACTCTCGGTTTTCCCGTTCTACTCAGCAGTGCCCCCGACTCCACGAATACAGCCTTTGACCTACTCTACGAAGAAGGGCTGACACTCAAAACCATAGAGCTGGAATTCAATATAAAGGAGGTAGAAGCTCACCGCCGCGATGAGGAAGAGTTTCCGGCAACCTTTCATTTTACCGCTGCAGACGGCAGCCGGGAAAGCTGGGATATTGAGTTAAATGTTCGCGGCCGTTACCGGCGGATGACCTGCGATTTCCCACCGCTGAAAATCAATTTCTATAAAGATGACCTGGAAGAAAGAGGGCTAAAAAAACACAACAACCTCAAACTCGTCACACACTGCTTCGGCAACTGGCGGGGAGAGGACTACCTGCTGCGGGAGTATGTCGCCTACAAGTTATTCCACGAACTCTTCAGCATCAGCTACCGGACCCAATTGGTGGAAGTCAAATATACTGATTCAGCCACGGGAAAAACCATGACCCACTACGGCATCATTATCGAGGATGAAAAAGAACTGGCCGACCGCTATGACAGCAAGCTGTGTGAAGACTGCTACTCCATGCCTCAGGATAGCTTTGATCAGCAATATCTGGTGCGCCTGGATCTCTTCCAGTTCATGATCGGCAACGCCGACTGGTCGGTCAGGATACTGAAAAACCTAAAAATGCTCAAACCCCGGGATGGGGGGAAATACTATCTCGTGCCCTATGACTTTGACTTTTCGGGCTTTGTCGACCCCCACTATGTGCGGCTTCCGGCCTCATTGGGCATCCAATCGGTACGGGAACGCGTTTATCTCGGCTTCGAACATGACGCCGCAGTACTTCAACAAGCCTTCGCTGATTTCCAGTCCCAAAAAGAGGAATTATACCGGATCATTGAAGCATGTGACTACCTCTCCAAAAAATCCCGGAATTACCTGAAGCGATACCTGGGCTCCTTTTTTAGATACATGAATAATATCGCTCCGGAATACGAACAGCTCATCGCCGATGCACAACGATAAATCAGCTTTCGGGCTTTTAACTCTTCCCCGACTTTTCCCAAATTCTCAAGCGATCTTGTTTGAAGGAATTGAGGGAAAAATTGCATCTTGTAATTTTACTGATTAAGAGACTATCCCCGTTAAAAAATTAAACCGCTATGATGAATACCCTGATCCCCTTGTTAATCAGTTTCATCCTTTTCTCCCCCCCGGACAGCACTGAGCCGAAAAGCATTTTCGAAGCTATGCATGATCACCAGGAAGTGCTTAAAGTGGAGCTGGAAACAGATATTAAGCAGCTGGAGGCAAATATTAAAACGGAAAATTACCAACCGGCAACCATCACCTTTGAAGATGCTGAAGGAAACGAACAGACCTGGGAGATGAAAATCCGCCCGCGCGGTCGTTTTCGCCGACGGGTATGCACCTTTCCTCCGGTCAAGATTAATTTTAATAAAAGTGACCTGAAGGCCCGGAATTACAAGAAGCACGATGAGCTAAAACTGGTGACCCACTGTAGCGATGAAAAAGGAAGCCGTGAAAACCTGTTGAGAGAATACCTGGCTTACCAGCTGTACGAGGTCGTTTCGCCCGTTTATTACCGCACCCAACTGCTACAGATTAAATACATTGACCGTGAAAACAGAATCCGGAAAAAGCGTTTCGGCATCCTTCTGGAAGATAAAAAAGAACTGGCGGCGCGGCTGGATGCCGAGCTTTGTGAAGATTGTTATTCCCAGCCTGAAAGCAGCTTTAAGAAAGACAATCTTCGTATTCTTTCTCTTTTCCAATACATGATCGGCAACTCCGACTGGTCGCTGGCCATGCTCCGCAACCTCAAACTATTAAAGGATGAAGAAACCGGCAAATTTTACGGTGCTCCGTATGATTTCGACTTTTCGGGGCTGGTCAACGCCAGCTATGCCAGACCCGATCAAACCAAGGGCATCAGCAATGTCCGCCAGCGGATTTTTCTGGGTATGGCCGAATCAGATAAAGAATTGGAGGAAACCATTGCCCATTTCCAGTCTAAACGGAAAGCCATTATGGATACCATCGACTCCTTCCAGTTGCTGAGCAAGTCATCACGACGGTACATCAAGAAGTATATCGAAGCTTTTTACGAACAGCTTGAGAACGGAACTATTGTGGAGAAGAAATAGCACAAGCAGGAGATCGCCATACGGAAGCTTTACCCCCTCCTGGAAAAACCTTTCGCTTTCGGTTTATTCAAAATGTACTTCCCGGATTTCTTCGATGTACTCGAGGCGGGCGATTTCCAGAAGTATTTCCTTAAAGTTGTCCTGGTGCGTATTGCCGATAGCCAGCACCTCTTCTTCCGTACATCCGATACGGCCGGGTGATCCACCCTGGAACCGAATGCTTGGATCTATTCTTTTCACTTGTTCCAGCTTGACCTCGTCTTTTGGGACACAAAATTCATAGGATAAGGCGCGCAGCCCGTCGGGAGGTCCCTGTAGCCCCCGAGCGTTGAGCACATCGGTGTCGAACTTAATTTTAGCTCCCGGATCCACTGTCTTTTCACTTTCACAGTTAGATACAAACAGCCATATTCCTAATAAGACCAGAGCAGATAAGCTTATTCTCATTCAAAAGGTTTTTTAAAAAGAAGTGGTTTAGACTTTTATGCTGCAGCCGGCTGCGCCTTCGCATAGCCGCTTCGGCGGAGCAAGGAAAACAGAATTTTCGTTCCATTTTGGGCTTCTTTTGAGGCGCACAGCAGCGCTACGTAACGAAAAAGAAGCCCAAGATGGAGCGAAAAGGCGTTTTTGATAAGCCAGCGAAAAAAGTCTGAATCACTTCAAAATTAAAAATGGATATTTACCCAGCTTGGGGAAAGCGCGGTTGCTAAATATTCTCCCAAACTGGATAAAAACCCATTTTTATTCACTTTACATCATGGCCATTTTCTTGTCGGTCATCATACCGATTTCGAGCAATTCGTCATCGCTGACGTTGACCAGTTCGCGTTTTTCATGATCCCAGCCAATGCGTTTGCCGAGGCGGTAGGAAGCACAGGCCATCAGGGCGGAGATCGCTTCTTCGAAGCCCGGTTCGATGCCACAGCTCGGTGTGCCGCCGTGGCGGATCGTACTCAGCCATTCGCGCATGTGCAGGGAGGTGGAATCGACGCGCTTGCCGTCGCGGTAGGTATACAGCAGTCCCTTATCGGCGAAGTACTTGGCCGTGGCGCTGGTCACTGCGTCGACGCCCGAGGCCGCCGGATCGTAAGCGTACATGGGGGTGCCGGGCTGTATGGTGCCTTTGTTCAGCATCTCCTGGTAGCGCGTAGAGCGAGCGTCGGGATAGACGAAGAGGGCATTGCCCAGTTCCATAGTTGCATCGTGCCCCATCAGCAGGGTCGGGCGGCTGTACTGGTTGCCCAGGGTAGCGCTGTAGACAAAGGTCATCCCCTTCTCCTTACCCGGTTCCTGGCTGGTGCCCGAGATAAAATCGGGGAATTCCATATTAACCTGGAATACATCCGGTACGGTGCGGCCGTCGCGATGGGTATAGATTCCGCCGGAAGCCATGACTGTTTTAGGAATGCCCATGTTGAGCACGCAGTTGATGCGATCGTAGTCGTGCGTCAGCAGGTCACTGGCCAGGCCGGTACCGTAAGCCCACCATTTGCGCCAGCGAAAAAAGTGTTCTTTATTGAACGGAATCTGCGGCGCATTGCCGATGAACTGCTGCCAGTCGATCGTTTGCTGGTTCGCTTTCTCGTGGATCGGGTACTGCCAGGCGCCGTTGTCGCTATTGCGGTTGGTATTGGTTTCTACCAGCGAGATATGACCGAGCACGTTCTTCTTGATGATGTCCTGTGCGGTCAGGAAGCTCTGTGTCTGCCGGTGTTGATGACCAACCTGGAATTTGATATTGGAGTTTTTAACGACATCGTAGAGCTCGAAGGTTTCATCAAATTTGTGGGTCATACACTTCTCTACGTAGACGTGCTTGCCGGCCTGAGCGGCGGCGATGGCCATTGGCGCATGCCAGTGATCGGGCGTTGCAATGACGACGGCGTCGATATCCGGGCTTTCCAGCATTTCCTGGTAGTGGCGATAGCGCTTCGGCTTGTTGCCGTCTATCGTGCCCGCTTCGATAGCCTGTTCGGCGTGAACGTCAAAAACATCGCAGACGCCGGTGATACGCACATTTAAGTTTTCCTGAGACAGGAAGTCCTGCAGTCGGGAATCCTTCGGGTTTTCCAGGGCGGATTTTTTCATCCGTTCCTTCCACTCCTTGGAAGCGAAGCCCAGGGCGCGCATGAGCTGCTCGCCGCGAATACCAAACCCGATGATCCCGAGGCGAATCGGATCGCCGGCCATAGAGCCGCTGGGTGGCGGTGGTGTAGCTTCGACATTGAGTTCTTCCAGGATTCTTTGCTTGAGCGATTCGTCGGAGCTTTTCTTTGCCGATGCACCCAGGAAAAAAACACCTAGCACGGGCAGCGCGGCCAGGCCGCGGATGATGTCCCGCCGGTTGATCTGTTGTCCTCCTTCGGGTTGCTTTTTATCTTTGTTATTTTCCATTGTTGACATTTATTTAAATTAAGCGGATACCTTTTCTCTTTCGGTAGATTCCGTTTTGGCCGCTGCTTCTTCCGGCACCTCCCGGTTCATGGCCTTGGCGATCAGCCGGTCCAGGCCGATGATCTTGCTCGTAGGAAAAGCCACGATAACCGCCAGTCCAAAGAGCTCGATAAGGTTCTTATTGACGAGCAGATAGCTCCCCTCACTGGGCAGGGCATACTCGACGCCGACCAGCGGCGGATGGGAGAGGTAGTAAAACGCCAACAGGACGATACCTCCTATCGCCGCCCAACGCGAAAGCGCCCCGAGCAGTAAACCCAAACCGATCAACACAAGTCCCCAAACATTGAGCATATCGACGACATTCATTACATCCGGATTGTTGGCCATAGAGTAAAATAAACCGGCAGCCGGACCTTCCGAATCCAGCAGATAGCCACGGGCCGACCAGCTCGGATTCCACAGCTTGACAACGCCTTCATAGAGAAAGTGCCAGCCGATGAGCATCCGGAGAATCACCAGCGATATCAACTGGCCGGACGAATAATCAATGCTTTTTGCCTTCATGATGCTTTATTTTAATGATCACTATTTAGCCAAAACAAAAGTACTAAAAACAGCCCTAAACTCCCTTTTATTCCGAAAATCACAAATTAACCCGATTTTTCGTTTTCCCACTGTAATCAAAAGGACGGCCCCGTACTTTCTTACACTTACAAAAAAAGATCAATAACCGGACCGGCTGAAAAGCTAATCCTCTCCCGGGGTTTCAGCAATGCGATTTGTCACCTTTTGTGAGGATAATTCGCAGTTCCGGCCCTCTTATTGAACCTGAATCGATTATTGACTATATGCATAAAAGCAATACTTACTTATTAAAACCGACAGGCATGAAAATTAAAGATGTAGCAGAAGGGCTGACCGCTCTGGTCCGACAAGGAAAATTCATGGAGGCTATCAACACTTATTACAGCGAGGATATCGTCAGCATAGAACCTTATGGCGAGCCAGAAAAAGCGGAAGGTATCGAAGCCATTCGGGGGAAAGCCAAATGGTTCAATGACAAGCACGAGTTGCACGCTATCAATGTATCGGCGCCCATCATCAGCGTCCACCACTTCGCTTTACGCTATACCATGGATGTGACACCGGAGGAAACGGGTGAACGCACGACAATGGATGAAATCGCCGTGTACGAAGTGGAAGACGGCAAAATCGTGCGGGAAGAGTTTTTTTACCGACCACAGGAAACGTAAAAAGAGTGGAAGCGCTTCCATTTATTCGTAGATTAGAGGGGGCACGCTGCTTCATCATTCGTCAGTGCAAAACAAAACCTGAACCAAAGTTATGAAAATCGCTATCATTGGACACGGCAATGTCGGTGGCGCACTGGCGCGCAACTGGGCCGACAAGGGGAACGAAATCATCATCGGCGCCCGCAATCCGGAAGATGCCCGGGTGTTGCGGCTTCTCGAACACCGGCTCATCGACGCCGCCACCATTGCCGAGGCGGCGCAGGCGGCTGAGGTCGTCCTCGTCGCCACTCCCGCCCACGCCGCAGTAGCTATTGCCGACCAACTCGGTGACCTGAGCGGCAAGGTGCTCATCGATGCGACCAACGCCGTCACCAAAGCTCCCGCCCCCTATCCTACTGCCTTTCACGCCTTTCGGGACCTAACCCGCGCCGAACTGGCCAAATGCTTCAACACGACGGGATTTGAAAATATGCAGAACCCCCGTTACGGAGATACAGCGGCCGATATGTTCGTCGCAGGTGACAGCCCACGCGCCAAGGAAACCGCCCAGCTGCTCTCCAAAGCGGCCGGCTTTGCAGAGTGCTACGACTTCGGCGGCGAGGATCGCGTGCAGGCTCTTGAACACCTGGCCTACGCCTGGATCAACCTGACTATCTTCCAGGGCATGGGAAGGGATATCGCGTTTAAGATACTGAAACGATAGATTCAGGAGTGTAAAAGTTAAGACTTCACGACTGGCGGCGCGATTGCTTTAGAAACTTAACCCGGACACACTCAATCCACATGGGCTTTGCGCACTACCAGGGCCAGCATTCCTTCTTCGATTTCCAGATAGCCCTGGTCGTAACAAAAGCGGTAGACGTTGCCCGACCGGGTGACATATTCGTTTGTGAAATAGCCGAAGCGAAAGCCGCGTTCGATGAGTTTGCCGCGATGCACCATGGCCTTACCGCATGGGTTGAATTGAGCGAGAATACGCCGGTTTTTGCGCAAAATATTATTGACATTGCGCATGAAATTGCTCGCATCGCTGTTGAGACGATTATTGTAACTGCTACGGCACTGTACGGAGCAATACTTCTTATCCGCCCGGCCGACAAAGGCCTCGCCGCACTCCTGACATTTTCGATTCATCATCGAAGGATTAAAAAGATGTTTAAAGTATGAATGTCCAATGCAGGGAAACACAGTGCTGGGTGCTGACTAAACCTTCTGCCTTGCGGCAGAGTGCGCTCAGCCGGTTAAAATTTAATCTATTTGTCACAAAAAAACAAGGGCAGGTTGTGCTTTGTTAAACTTTTCACCAAGCAAAATCTATTCCCGACACGGAGTTCCCCGCAGTTGCAAACAACCAAATACTATTCAATTCCATGAAACAACGCCTGCTTGACTACCTCCAATCCGAACAATGGGCCGCCGCTCTGTGGATACTTTTCGGCATCCTGACCATGGCGCTCGGCGCCTGGCTGTTCCTGCGTTTCGCGGGAGGCTTCCGGCAGGGGCTGGGGCTATCTGGTGGCATTCTGGCGATCCTGCACCTATGGTCAGGCGGACGTCTGCTGCTGCGTACGCGCCGGCTGGAACGCCAGCTGCCGCCGCTGCTGGAGCGCTCCCCGCAGCGCTTTCGCAACCTGGAAAAAGAGCGCTGCGAGAAGCCAGAAGGTTTT
>CAZWDL010000115.1:0-22791 GCA_964632995.1 uncultured Saprospiraceae bacterium | reverse complement strand
TACTCCCTTCGGTCGTGAGACCGCTTCGCTTAGTTCGAACCCCCGACCCGTTTTAGGGGGAGAACGGAAGTAAGTAACTGGCGACCGCTTTTTGAGCCAGCAGAGGGATTCGAACCCCCGACCCGCTGATTACAAATCAGCTGCTCTGGCCAACTGAGCTATGCTGGCATATAGGCTCAAAATGTTGATTCAAACCGGCATTCTACCAGCTTTGAAGCCCAGGCCTGTCGATCATCCAGCTTTAAAAAAGCGAGACTATTCCGGTTCTATGCTTGTAGTGGAAGCCATACTGGCCTGAGAACCCAAAAAAGTGGCCTGTTCTTTGCTTTGTCAAGTTTCATTGAGATCATTTTCTCAAAGCGATTGCAAAGATATAACTTTTTGTAAAAAAGAAAAAGCCCTCTTCCTTTTTTTTAATTTTATTCTAAAGAAGTAACTATTCATCGCCGCTGCGCAGCGATATTTTTTGTTTTTACCACGAACCACGCGGATTTTCACCGATTATCATTTTGGGGGAATCCGTGGAAATCCGCGTAATCTGTGCTTTTTTTGAAAAACTTTCCTGGCGAAGCCAGGATGGGGAATAGTAATCTAAAAAAAAGAAATCGGGCAGCAGGGCATCGGGGGGCTGCTGCCCGCAGGAGCGAGGGAGAGACGAATCAGTTACCGTGCATCCGGTCTTTATATCGGATGAGTTGTCGTCTTAAAGCGGCGACCGCCTGGTCGACGGAAGCTTCGAAGGATTTGTCGGTCGCTTTGGCTATGAGTACATCACCTGGGACATTAAGCCGCATTTCCGCGATCTTGTCTTTAACCTGACCGGCATTTTCGAGTTTAAGCACCACGTTGGCCTCGATAATCCGGTCGAAGAGCTGACTGACTTTGCCCAGTTTTTCCTCGATGAAACGGATGAGTTTTGCATCTGCCTTAAACTGTACGGATTCGGTGTGTACTTTCATAAGCCTAGGTATTTAAGGTTAAAAAAATCAATCCTTCTTTTTGGCTTTGGGATGTGCCTGTTGATATACTTTCTTGAGTTTTTCAATGGAATTGTGGGTATAAATCTGGGTGGCGGCCAGATTGCTGTGGCCGAGCAGCGCCTTGATGGCGTTCAGATCGGCGCCGTTGTCCGACAGGTGAGTGGCAAAGGAGTGCCGCAATACGTGCGGGCTGCGTTGCTCCACCGTAGTGACGCCGCTGAGATAACGGTGAACGGTGTTGTAGACGAATTTGGGGTACAGGGGCTTCCCCCGTTCGGTGAGCAGCAATTCCCGGTGAGGGGTATCGGGAAAGATGCGGGAACGCAGCTCAACGTAAGCTTCCAGCTTCCGCCTTAAGCCGGCAGATATAGGTATCAGACGTTCTTTTTGCCGCTTTCCCATAACGCGCAGCAACCCCGCCGACCAGTCGATATGCTCCAGCCGCAGCTCGATCAACTCCGAACGGCGCATGCCGGTAGCGTAAAGCAGTTCGAGCAGCATGCGATCGCGGCGACCGGGGTATTCCTCGCCGAATTCCACCCGTTCGAACAGTAGCTCCAGATCGGCTGCCTGTACGTATACCGGTAAGCGCTTCCCGGTTTTGGGCGTCGTCACCTTGCGCATGGGGTTATGCTCGATGCGTCCGCGCTGAAGCAGAAACCTGAAAAAGGTCTTCAGTGTCGACAATTTGCGGTTGATGGTGCTGGCGGCTATATCGGAGGAGAGCAGCTCTACCACCCAGGCGCGGACGTGAGTGTGCTGTACTTCGGCGATGCTTTTCAGTTCCAATACCTGATCCAGAAAAGCAAGAAATTGCTCCAGGTCCTTGCCATAGGCGGTGACGGTATGCGGCGAGAATCGCTTTTCGTACTGTAGATAATTGACAAAGGTGTCTGTTTGCATAAGCTGCGCTTGGTCATCTTCTCCGGGAGCGTAGGCCAACTTTAAACCAGAGTTCAAATTACCGGCCACCCACTTCTGATTTAGTAGAAATGTTCAACAAATCAATTTACCAAAAAGTGAGCAAATTTGCAAAACAAGAAAAACGGCTACCTGACCTTTACGATTTTAACGGTTTCAGCCGGAAGCCTTAAAAAGTATATGCCTTCCGGCAAATCCGACAGGTCAAGTACCTCGCGCCCACCTCTTAGCAGGAAAAATTTCAGCTGCTTTCCACTCAGATTAAAAAGTCGCACATCGACAGCCGACTCCTCTTCTTTTTCGATGATCAGCTGCTCCGCGAAGGGGTTGGGATAGATATTTATACCCGATTCCTCCGGAGTCACCTTATCGGAGGAAACCAGCAGGCCACAGAAGCCCGTGTTGGGATTTTCTTCGATATATCCGTAGGGACTGAGATCCCTGCCGGCAAAGCCGGAAAAATCAGGGTCATACCGATTCATCCGGAACGTCAGGTTGTTATTGATGGAAAGCGTATCGCCCTGTTCGACCGGCGCCCCGCCTTTCAGGGGCGTAATATACTCCCATACCAGTTTGTCATCGGGGGTTAGCTCGTAGGAGTAACCCCAGCGGCCGGAGCAGATCAGCCAGTTGCCGTTGGACAGCAGCTGCATACTGGAAAGACCGGAGGAAAAAGTCCGCTCGCCCCCTTCGGGATGAAACTTGGTCTCCGCGAAGGATTCAGGGCCGTAGGCAAAGTCCGAAAGCGGGTAAGTCCAGCTGAGCGTATCGAAAGCCGGCAGGAAAAGGTGGGCGGTGGAGCTGTCGGGACGGTAGCGGTTATTGTATACCCCAAAACGGCCGAAGCCCGTCTCACCAGAAAGCGCATCCGGGTTAGTCCAGTGAATGTCGTGCTGAAAGAAGAACATTTTATCCGCGGCTGTTCCCCGCTGATAAGCCGCCGGGTTGCCCCAGCGGTAGAGCAGGTCGCCGCCTTTACCGGCCCGGCCGCCATCGTGGCCTGCCGCCTCCTCCGTACTTGTACTGTGATCGATGACCCAAATCTCATTGAAGTAAGGCACGCTGAGCACCAGCTGGTCGAGCACCGGATTATAATCGACGGCATTGATATGCAGCCAGTCGGGGTGACCGTCGTGCTCGTCGTAATTGATGTCGACCAGTTCGGGATGGTCGCCGACTACGCCATAATTGTCCCGGACGGGGTCGTAGTCCTGGACGAGGTGATCCCACAAATGCCACTCCCACACGATGCTGTCGGCCACAGGGTCCCACTCCAGCACGGCTTCCGACCACAGTTCGTCCTGGGCGAGCAACTCCGGATTGCGCCCTGCCTGAATGGCCTCTTCATAGGTTTTCTTAGCCCAGGTGATCATCAGGATATTCCCGTTGGGCATTGGCGCCACATCGTGGTGCAGGCGAAAGAGAGAATCGTTGAGGGTGTAGGAATGGAGAAGCTGGTTATCCCAACTCAGAATTTCAACGGTTGCTCCTCCCCCGCCGGCCCAGATCGGGTCATTAATCGGCGAAGAATTGTGACGTTTGCACTTTACCAGGTTGCCGTTTTCCTGCAGGTACACCATATTTCCAGGACGATACTGCTCCTCGTCAGGCCACTGATGCACCAGCCGGCCGCAGTTATCGACCAGAAAAACGGTAGATTGATTGTGGGGAAAAAACAGATTGTAGCCCGGGGCGACTTTACCCTGCTCCGCAGAAATTAATCCTACGGTATTTTGCCCCGCAAGCGGAAAAAAAAGTATCCAGAGAAAAAATGGAAGCGCGCAATGTTTGTAAAAAATGCTGGTCATAAATAATCGGTTTCCTTTTTTTAGATTAAAAAAGCCATATCTGCACAAAGTGTCAGATACGGCTTTCAATATATGTCGGTACGAAAAACAGAAGTGATTAAGCGCACTCCTTATTATTTCCCACAGTTGTCAAAACTTATTCGATGGTGAATCCCCATCCGCCCGGTTTGATGATCACGGCGCTTCCGGATTCTCCGTAAGTATTCGCCCAGTTGATGGTCCATTCTTCGCCGTCGACGGAAGAAGTGAATTCCCAGGCATCGCCGAAGCTATCGGTAAATCCGACAAAGGACACTTCATTACACACATCGGCAAAAGCGAGGTTGCCTCCGCCGGCGGCGCCGCCGCCGTAGCAGGCAACATAACCCCCGAAGGCCCAGTCGCTGAACGTGTAGACGCCACCGCCCTGAGCGATGATTTCCACCTCACCCGATATGCCGTCGGCACCGCACCAGTAATTGGAACCCACGTAAGAATAGATTCCTTCTAAGCTGGAGGGACAGGCAGCCGGCAGCGTGAAGCGAAAGTGCCCTTGGAAAGCAGAGCCTCTCACCGCCGCGCTGGAATTTCCGGCAGTGAAAACGGAGCCGTCTTCCAGAATCACCTTTCCATCCACCTGAAACTGGTCGCCAGGGTTGACGTCGTCATTGGTCAAACCCGCTGCGCTGATCACTTCGGTAGCGGGAATCGAGATGTCCGTCAGGCCTTTAAACCCGGAAGCGAGTTCTTCAAACTCGGAGGCGGAGAAGGACCGAAGTTCGATCGGACCAGTAGACTGATCGCCGTCGGAAAGATCAGCGTCATTGTAAGTCAGTTCGAGGACGTACTCCGAAACCAGGTCACCCTGCTGGAGATCCACGAACTCCACGGAATAAACGTATTCCGAACCTTCGATATCAAATAAATTAATCAATTTATCAGTCTCGCTAATGAGGCGTACGTAAGCCCCCTTACCGGCAATATCAAAGGTCAGGATCGGGCCGAGGTCCTCATCCGCACAGTTGGTCACCATGAGGAGGAGCGCCCCGAATAATATGGATAATTTGAATTTATTCATAATCCAATGAATTTTTATGGTTTGATTTCCGAAAGGGATCCTCGCCCAAAGAAAGCGAGGATTCCCTTTCGTACTTCTTCAGGAATTTAGTACAAGTCGACCGATCCGTCGTACCAGAAGGGCGTATCCGTATGCGCCTGCTGCGTTGCATTCTGGTTGAGGTTCACGTGCTCGGCGGGCAGGAAGAAAAGGGTAATGAAATCGGTATTACCCGGTTCCAACGCCGGCGCCATGTTGTTCGGCTTACCCGTTCTTCTGTACATGTTGTACGCTTCGAGGCCGTTGCCCCACAGGGCGATGAAGTACTCCTTCATGACGATGTCCAGCTTGTCGTCCGCCGCATCGTAGGCATCGAGTACGAATTGTACATAATCATCGACATCCTTTTCGGTGGGCTTGAACAGCTCTTCGACGGTAGCGATGTCTCCGCGGTTATCGATCTCACGAGCGAAAGTTGAGGGTACCAGATCAGAGAAGCTGATGACTTTGGCCATCGATTTGCGGATGCCGCTTTCCAGCAAGGCCTTGGCGTCTTCGCCGGTGCCGAGTGTCAGCGCTGCTTCGGCGCGCAGGAAGTCTACGAAGGAGGCCAGCATCAGCGGTTGAATCCCCTGTCCCAGACCGCCGGTAGTACCCGAGCGCTGGGTGTTCTGGAAGCTGTTGTCATCAAACTGGCCACCCATGGGGTAGAGGCCGTAGGCCGTACGCAGCGGCCCGTCCGGTGGAATACCTTCGTTATTCAGGTGATCCCGCCCCCAGTAGCCGTCCGAAGCGGCAATACAGTACGGCAGTCTCGGATCGATATCGGCGTAGTGTTCCGGTTGAGCGCTTTGCTCCGGAAAGATGGAAAAGTGGCAGGAATAGTCGTTCTCATTGCTGTTGGCGGCATCCTCTACTTTCCGGTAGAAGTAATAGCGGATCCGGGGATCGATAAAGGCGATGCCGTTCTCGTCCACCTTGTCCGCTCTCAGCAGCCACATGTAGTAGTTGGACATGTAGTCGCCGTCAATCACCTCGTACATGTTGTTGTACAGCGGGTGGCGGGAGTTCGGGTTGTTCCGGTTACTACCGTAATTGAACTGAAAATCCTCCCCTGCTTCATCGATCAGGTCACCGTCACTCAACAGCTGGTTGACCAGCGTTTCAGAGTCCACGCTTCCGAATCCTCCCACCAGGCGGGTAGTGATGGCTGCCCGCAGCTTAAGTGTTTTGGCCAGCGTAACCCATTTTTCCGCGTCTCCGTCGTAGAAAATATCTGAGGTAGGCGCGGGCGCATTCGTACCCTCCAGTTGGGCGATGGCCTCGTCCAACAGAGCAACAGCATCAGTATACACGACGTCACCGGGATCGGGCACCGGACTGATAGACTCGGTTCCCTTCAATGCATCGGTGTTCGGAACGTTTCCAAACATATCCACCAAAGCCATCAGTGTGTAGGCTTTCATGATCTTAGCACTTCCGGCGTGAATATCCTGTCCGGTATCTTCAGCCAAAGTCAGTAACGCATCAACATCGGGGAACATCCAGGAATAGGCGTCGTTCCAGATGTCGTTAAAACCCTGCGGCTGGAAAGCATCTACGTAACTATACGAGTTAATATTTGAAACCATCCGCGCCGTGCTGGCCGTCTGATACCAGGAATCCGCTACGAACTCCTCAAAGCCCAACTGTACGGAATTGTACAAGTCATTGATGTTGGCAGCCTCCGGAGACGGGTTATTGGGATCCGTGATCAGATCCAGCTCCGTCAGGTCGCAGGAAACGCCGACCCAAAGTAGGGCAACGATCAACAATTTATTTAAAAACTTCATATTTATATTTTTTCATAGTTGGTGTGTTTCCCAATTGAGAACACACCTTTTATGTAAAATGAGATTTAAAAGGTTGCACTCAAAGTGACACCGTAGTGCTTGGACGTCGGCGCCGTACGGAAGTCAAAACCGCGGCCGTTTCCTACCCCAAGCGACAGTACCTCCGGATCGAAGTTCATTCCTTCGGGGAAGTTGGGTGCGTTGTAGAACAGGTTGCGGCCGATCAGCTGCAGGCTGACATTTCCGAAGGGCGTATTGGTCAGCAGGCTTTGCGGAAGTTCATAGCTGAGCGAAACCTCGCGCAAACGAATAACCGTAGCATCGAATACACCGCCTTCGTCGGCTCCAAAGTAAGCGTCGAAGAAAACGTCTCCGATATAGGTTTGAATATCGTTGGGTTCGCCGTCCGCCTTTTCGCCCGGCAGGATGATGGGCAGGAAGCGATCCACATCGGTGTCCGTGGTATTGCCACGAGCCAAAAGCGCCTGTACCGTAGAGGAGTAAAGATCTCCACCATCGGTGTACTGCCAGTGGAAATTGAAGCTCAGGCCTTTCCAGGAGAAGTTATTGATCCAGTTGGCCGTATAATTCGGGTTGGGATCGCCGATAATCTGGAGGCCGGCGGCTGCGGTGTAGGAGCCAACGCTATTCACCAGTAGTTCTCCGCTAGGTGCTCTGTTAAAGCCGGTTCCCTGCATGATGCCGTATTGCTCTCCGACCACGGCGAAGTTACCCAGGTTGGTGAAACCGGCGATGGGGATCTGATCAACGCCTTCGGCGATTCTCAGTACCTCACTGCGGTTTCTGGTGTAGTTCAGCGTAAATTCCCAGGTAAACGGGCCGCGCACGGGAACAAAGTTCAGTCCCAGTTCGATTCCCCGGTTCACGATTTCGGCGGCATTGACCGTCGTATTGGTAAAGCCGGTAGCCGGATCGAGGTCGAGGTCAATGATCAGATCGTCAGAGTTTTTGTCGTATAGCGACAGATCCACCCCGATGCGGTTGTAGAGAAAACGAGCTTCGATACCCAGTTCAATTTCCGAATGCAATTCCGGTGTCAGATCCCGGTTACCCAGTCGATTGCTTACGGAGTTTCGGTTCAGGATGGCGCCACCCTGTGTCTGGTAAGCCCGGACAATGGTAGCCAGCGTATTTCGGGTCTGGTAGGGATCCGGATAGCCGGCGGAAGTTCCGTAACCGACGCGTACCTTAAAGTAATTCAACAGTTGGCTGTTGGTCAGATTCGGGAAGGCGTCCGTGGGGATGAAAGACAAGCTCGCCGATGGATACAGGATCGAACGGTTGTCTTTCTCCAGCGTGGAGGTCCAGTCATTCCGGGCCTGCAGGTTCAGGTACAGGAAGTTGCGGAATCCGAGGCTGGCGGTACCGTACACCCCTATGTTATTTTCTTCAAACTTCCGGGTTAAAGAGGTATTGTTGATGAAGTTATCATGTGTGAATAACCCGTATACCAGCTGCTGGGTGCTTTCCGTACGCTGCAGGTTCAGCACTTCTTTGCGGAAGTTGGCGCCGATCACCCCGTCAAGGGTAAAGTTATCGGACAGCCGGAAGTCGTACAGCAGGTTAGCGACCTGGTCGGTGATGCGATTTTGACGGTTGGAAGTCTGCATGATTCCATCGTCAAAATCTGCTCCACTGCCCTTGTTATAGTTGCGATCGTTGCGCTGTTGGTACTGATCGATACCCACGCGGTACACCGCGTTCAACCAGGGAGTAATCTCGTAGGAAGCCTCCAGTTTTCCGAAGAAACGCTGGATCGTTTCATCCTCTCCGGCATTGTTCAAAACCCAACGCGGGTTCGGGATGGTAGAACCCCGGCGATAGTACACCTGAGAACCGTCAATCGGGTTCTGATAGGGCAGCCCCATCAGGTCGACGGAACGCGGAGTGAAGAGCAGTGCAGCGAACAAGCCGCTACCGGCGCCGCCGAAGGCATCATCGGTAACCGGCACCCGGCGTTGTGAGTTGACATAATTGAAGGTACCCCTTAATTGCAGGCCATTATCCAGCTTGGTTTGAGCGCCGAGGCCGAAGTTGTGCTTCTCGAGAAAGTTGGAGGGGCCGCCGCCGCGCATTGCATCGAGGTTGGGCGTGAAGCCCTCGTCGTTCAAGTAGCTGTAAGTGGCGCTAACCGTGGTATTCTCACCGACTCTGTTTTCGATAGACAAGGAGGTATTCGTCGACAAGCCCGCTTCGAAGAAGTTTTCGACACTTTCGTAGGGACGATACTCATACCGCGCGCCATCAAACTCGGGAAAGGCGGAATTGTACCGGTCCTGATCGTAGGGGTGCTCGATGGTGCCGTCTTCGGCGATACCGTTGCTGCCGCGCACATCGAATGCCGGTCCCCAGTTGGAGAAGAACCAGCCGAAGTTACCCGAGAAGCCATTGCCGTAGCTATTCTGGTATTCGGGCAGGTTGGCGATTTCAGTGCGGGTCACCGACTGAATGACTCTGACTTCCGTCTTTTTGTCCAGATCGGCGCCGGCTTTACCGTTTTTGGTAGTGATCAGGATCACCCCGTTCCGTCCGGCTTCTCCGTAGAGAACGGTTGCGGACAGGCCTTTCAGAATAGATACCTCTTCGATGTTGTTCGGATCAAGATCGAGGAAGCGACTGGAAGCCGTGGCGCCACCGGTGGTAAAGCCTTCGTCGTTGTTCGTGGAAGTGTTGAAGGGCACCCCGTCGATAACGAAAAGCGGCTGGTTACTGCCGGTGATAGAAGAGTATCCGCGAATGATGACGTTGGTGCCTGTTCCGGCCATACCCGAAGTTTGGGTGATATCCACGCCGGGCGCTTTACCGCGAAGCAGGCGGGCCACATCCCCTTCGGGACGGGCTTGAATATCCCTCGAAGAAAGGGTGGTTACCGCGTATCCGAGTGCTTTCTTTTCACGCTCGATTCCCAGTCCGGTAACAACCACTTCGGTGAGTTCCTCTACGGTGGAGGAGAGTTCAACGGTGAGATTATCGACCGCTTCGCCTACCGCTACTTCTTTGGATTCGTAGCCGGTATAGCTAACGACCAGGACAGACTGTTCCGTCTCGGGCACATCGATACTAAAGGTGCCGTCTACATCTGTTACTGTACCCCGGGAAGTGTTTTTCACCAAAATGGTTGCGCCGATCAGCGGCTCGCCATTTTCGTCGACAACACTCCCGGTGAGGGTCCTTTGTGCCGTGGTAAACCCAACGACAAAAAGGACCAGTGTTAAAACCAGTGAGAGTTTTTTCATACTAATCCGATTTGATTGATGAACAATTGTGTACTAATCCTAAAATTGATTTTTCCTTTGTCATGGGATAACGCAGCTGCCTGTCTCGGATCGAAAAAGACATAGGCAAGGCAGCCAGATTACGCTATGGGTACGATCATAGCGTAATTCTGCCGGGGATGTCTTTTAACAACCCGTAAAAACACCTCCGCTACGCGCAGGTAACGGAAATGGACAGCCGGAATAGTTTGAATGATGAAAGGCTTTTTGCCAAAATTACATCTGCAGATGATTTTGCACAATAATAACAGCTGGTAACACAAGTTACATTAAGCCTTTGGGGATGAGTACACGGGAGAATAAGGTAAGATGGTATTCTTGATGGTTCTTTTGAAATTTGTTTTATTAATTCTCCCTTTCGCAGGTTAAAATTATAGAATTCATGCTTCCAACCAAAATAATTCCGATGTTTTTGTTAAAATCAAACTTTGCCTGCCGGCCAAAAAAAAACTTAACTATTTGATTTTGTTGTCATTACCATCATTATCTGAAAAGAAAAAACCAAGGACTCCGAAACAGTTCGCTTCTGAAAAGGCTCTGATAAAATCCCTTTTATGCCCCCGCAAGAACGAAAATACTCCAAATATGAATTATAGTTAATGAATTAACTAATGCCTTGGGCACCCCGAACGTCCCTGCTTTTTTCGGAAATTTTCATTCAATTCCCGTTTTTCATGGAGAACTACTCCATACTGATGCCCGGAGACTATTCCTCGTTTAGCCACTGAAAAAGCCGGATCAGGTCGCTGCGCTTTTTCAGATCTGTGCGGGCTGCTTTTAGGTAGTCATCGACTTTCGGCCGGAAGGGCCGCAGGAGTTCGGCGGCCCGTTTGCGGCGGGTGGGGATAGGATGGAGCTGGCGATCGTCGAGGAGAAAGAAGCGCTCTTTTTGCACGGCTCTGGAGTTGAGACTGCCGGCGTCGAGGGCGGGAACATAATTGGGTTTGAGGATTTCAACCTCATAGCCGGCCAAAAGGCCGGGGGGGCCCTCCAGTAAAAAATAAACGAAGGAGATATCTTCGATCTCTTCGGAACTTGAAAAATGTTCCAGGCTAAGGAAACGGTATCGGCGCGGAGGCTCTTCCGAATCCGGCGCGGCTTCGAAGGTGAATTCGCGGATAGCTGCTCCCGGTATTTGAAAGACGCTGGTTTCAGTAAAAATTTCGAGACTGTTGTTTTCCAAATTGTATTTAGCCGGCACGCCGTTCATGACGCGCCCGTTTTTCAGCTGAATAGCGGTGTTCAGTCTTTCTTCTCTGAAATAGAGGCTGCCTTCCATCGTACGGGGGCGCAGATCGTAGGCATCGATGGCCTCCCCCGAATAGAGGTTCTCGATCTGGATTTGGGTGGGCGTGCTGCGCTGAGCCGACGCTTGAAAAGTTAACGTGGCAAGGAACAAAAAGGACAGTAGAAACATGAAAACGCTTTTCATAGAAAATGAATTATAGACCATTCATAGAAAGGTAGGCTTTTTGGCCGATCATAATAAGAAGAAGCCTGAAACACATGTAGAGTTTTCAGGCTTCTTCAAAATTATTTATTGGAATAGGTGCGCTTCAGGCTCTACCTGATCCAATAAAATTTGATAATACAGGCGCATTACTCAAAGGCCCATACCGGATCATCCAGGAGGGCGCCGCCTTGACGATCCTTGGCGGCCTGTACGTTTTCGAGGTTAGTCTGCACCTCGCCCACAGGGTACAGGAAACGCTGCGGAATGCCGCCGCTGGGATTCAGACCGTTTGTTCCGTCCGGATTCGGCGACAAATCCGGGTAGCCGGTGCGGCGATAGTTGTGCCAGACCTGCTGCCAGGCGTAGCCGAAGTAGGCAAAGTAAGCCTCTTCGATGATGCGTTCCAGCACTTCTTCACCGCTGAGGCCCGACAGGTCGCTGCGCTCGGCGACAAAGGCAGAGACGTCATCGGAGATGCCGACCTGGTCCATGCTGGCCTGAATGGCCTCTGACAAGGCAGCCTGAATTTCTCCATTACCGGCGCCGGTTTGATAGAGGGCCTCGGCTTCGAGAAACTTCAGTTCCACATAGGAAATCAGGGGCGTAGCAGAACTGCTTTGCGTCCAGACCAGATTCGGGTTGGAACCGTTGTAAAAGGTCCACTGGCTGCCCGAAAACTCCATGTAATAGTCCTGGCGGGGATCAGCCCGATCCGTCATCTTCTGGGCAAAGCCTTCATCCACTACCAGGGTATTCGGACGCTCGATGCCGAACTTAGCCAGCGGGTTGTTGGCGATTTGGTTGCCTTCGAACTGGAACCAGGGCTGCTCATCGACGCTTTGGAAAGACTCCGATACTTCTTTGAGCACCTCACTCCAGTTGCCGGAATTGCGCTTCGCGGTCTGAGCCAGGTAACGCGCCTTGAGCGCGTGTGCTACTTTGAGCCAGGCTTCAGGATCACCGCCGTAGTAAAGATCGGCGGAAGACGGGTTAACACCGGAAGGCGAGTTGAGCAGTCCGATGGCATCATTCAGCATAGCCAGCAGGCCGTTGATCACTTGTTCCTGCGAATCGTAGGCCGGTTTCAGGTTTTCCTGCCCTTGCAGGGCTTCGGAAAAGGGCATATCGCCGAACATCATGGTTGACATGCCGTAGCCTTCAGCCATAATTATTTTGGCGATACCTTCGTAGTAGGTATTCCCTTCTTCCTGGGCCTTTTCGATGATAACCTGACAAGCCCGGAGTACACCGGAGTACAAACCGGTATTCCAGAAGTTATTGAAAGCATCCTCGGCGATGATGTAGTCCGAGTATTGCACCTGTTGGGCGTCGAAACCGGTAAAGTGCTGCATGATGATGGCCGGCATACGGGCCGGGTTAGCCGATTGGTTGTAGGCCGTTTGCGAAAGCGCATCGGGCAGCAGCAGGTTGAGGTTGACGTCCGTTAGTCGCGTCGGGTCGACGTTGACATCGGTGAGATCCTCGCAGGCGGAAGTTGCGAAAAGCACCGAGAGTGTGAGCAAAATATATTTGAGTTTTTTCATGATAACTCGCTTAGATTTAAGTAAAAATGGTTTTGATCGGCCGGCGATCGATAACGCCGGCCCGCTTGAAAAACCAGATTTCATTAGAAGATGACCTGCAGCCCGAGGTTGTAACTCTTGGTGTTCGGCATGTTAAAGTAATCCAGACCAATACCGTTCGAAGCTCCCGTCAGGTTTGTTTCGGGATCGATACCGGGATATTCGGTATCGAGCCACAGGTTGCGACCGGTAAAGGTCAGTGAGGCGCCTTCCACGGCAATGTTGTTGAACAGGTTGGACGGGAAATTGTACGAGACGGTCAGTTCGCGCAGGCGCAGCCAGCTCGTGTCGTAAATGCTCATCTCGGAGATACCGCCGAAGCCGTAGCGCACCCAGTAATTCCCGCCGAGGCCGGCTGCCGGATCGGCGTAGGGAACGGAGATATTGTTCTGCGTACCGTCGGGCAGTACGCCTTCGAAGACAACGGATTCGTCGCGCAGGTCACCGGAAGGCTGAGAGGTGCCGAAGTAATCGAGGATGCCGCAGGTGCCGCACCACATATCGCCACCTTTGCGGAAGTCAAGCAGCGCTGAGACGCGCACACCATAGAAGGTGAAGGTATTGCGCAAGCCGCCGAACCAGTCGGGGTTCGGGTCGCCCATCACCACCTTGCTGGTACCGAGAATGGGCCAGCCGTCGGCGTCGATCAGGCGCTGTCCCTGGTCGTTGTAGGCGAAGGGGTCACCCCAGATGGCGCCGTAGGGTTCGCCCACCTGGGCAGTCGACTGGGTAGAAGTGAAACCGGAGAGGAAGATGTTGGTCACGCCTTCGGCCAGTTCTTCCACAATATTTTCATAGGTGGTCCAGTTGGCTTCGATATCCCAGGTGAAGTTCTGGCTGCGAACCGGCGTAATACCTAGCACAAGTTCCCAGCCTTTGTTGGTTACGCGGCCGGCGTTCTGGATAACGCTGGTAAAGCCGGTAACGGAAGAGATCTGTACGGGAATAACCTGGTCTCTCGATTCGGAATCGTAGTAGGTCACATCCAGGCCAACCCGGCCGCGGAAGAACTTGAATTCACCGCCGACTTCGAAGGTGGTCGTCGATTCGGGGAGCAGCATGTTGTTCCCGAGCTGTGTAGACCGTTCGAAAGCGTTGAGTCCGAAAGAGGGATACTGGATACCGGAGATAAAACCGTCGCCGCCGTTGAAAGCGGAGTTGAAATAGTTCGTAGTGGCGTAGATCGGCGCATCGTTACCTACTTTGCCGTAGGAGAGACGAAGCTTACCATAGGGCAGGACCGGGTTGTTCTGCAGTCCGAGCATTTCGGTGAAGGCCCATCCGAGGCTGGCGGAGTAGGACTGGAAGTTGTTATCGTCTTCGGGCAGCGCCGACGACCAGTCATTGCGGCCGGTCAGGTTGAGGAATAGGTAATCGCCGAAGTTCAGGTCGACCGTACCGTAAAGCCCCATAAGCTTTTTGCGGTTGATGGTTTCAAAGCCCTGGATGTCCGAAGCGTTACTGATGTGGTAAAAGTCGGAAGCCGCCAGGGTAAAACCATTGGTTTGCTGGGAAACGTACTTGGTGTCAAAGTAATTGTGTCCGACAATAGCACTCACGCTGAAGAAGTCGCTGAGTCGCTGGTTAAACTGCAGGAACAGATCGGAGTTCAGGTCGCGGTTGGTATAGACGCCCTGGTTAACGGCGCCGTCGAAGGAACCGAACAATTGGTTGTTGATATCAAAAGCCCAGTTGCGGCGATCGGTGTACTGATCCAGGCCGAGCTTGTAGTTCAGTTTCAGGGAAGGCAGGAATTCGTAGCCGGCGGTGACGTAACCGATAAGACGGCTGACATTATCCTCGAAGGGATTCTTGTTGACTACCCAATAGGGGTTGTCGTATACGCCGGCGCGGTAGGAGCGCTGGGCGCCGGCCGGGCTCGGGAGAATGTAGGAGCCCGGATCATCGGCGGCGGCCTGTCCGCTCTTACCATTACCGTTGTCGAAGGTCGGCGTGGTACGCAGCAGGCCCAGCATAATACCCTGGATATTGGAGCCACGCTGTACCCGGAAACCGCCCGAGTTGACGTAGTTGGCAGACAATCCCACGTTCAGCTTGTCAGTCAGTTGTGCATCTGTGGTCAGGCGGAGGCTGTTGCGGGCCCATTCTCCATTGGGCGCGATGCCCTGCGACTCCAGGCGACCGCCGGAGAAGAAGTAGCGGATGCGATCGGTACCGCCCCGGACCTGCAGGTTGACATCGTAGGTATTGCCGGTCTTGAAAAAGTCGTACTGGTCGTAAACCTGGGCAGGATTGCCGTTACCCGTGCCGCTGGGCACCAGGAAACCATTGGGGTCAAAGGTGTAGCGGTCGTCAAAGAAGAACAGCGATCCCGGAGCATTGGGGTGATTAGGATCGTTGGAATATTCCAGATCCGAAATAGCCGGTCCCCAGCTGAAGCCTTCCGCCGTATGCGGCCCGCGCCAGATCGGCGCCCCGCCGGAGGGACGGCCCTGAGCGTAGGCTGATTGCAGTTCCGGCACCTGGTTGTATTGATCGAGGGCGTAGTTGGCATTAAAGGTAATCTGCGCTTTGCCCTCGGCGCCTTTCTTGGTCGTAATGATGACGGCGCCGTTGGCTGCACGCACCCCGTAGAGTGCGGTAGCTGCCGGGCCTTTCAATACGGAAATGGAGGAGATATCGTTCGGGTTGATATCGATGGCGCGGTTCGACTGGTCCACCCCGCCGACGCCGTTACCGATCTCCGAGTTGTCGATGGGTACCCCATCGATGACGAAGAGCGGCGAGTTGGTCCGGCTGATCGAGGTCGCCCCCCGGATCCGGATGTTGGAACTGGCGCCCGGCGCACCGGAGGAAGAGGTGATATTCACCCCGGCTACCTTGCCGTTCAGGGCGTTGACCACGTTGGTTTCCCGGGCCCCTACCACTTCGTCGGCATCAACGTTCTGGACCGAGTAGCCGAGCTGCCGGCGGTTGGATTCCAGACCGACGGCGGTGACGATGGCCTCGTCGAGCACCACGCCTTCCTGCAGGGTCACATCGATGACGTTGGAGGCGCCGATTTCTACTGTCTCCGTGCTAAAACCGGTGTAAGAGAAAATCAGTCTTTCAGCACTTTCCGGTACTTCCAGACTGTAGCGACCATCAATGTCTGTGATGGTCCCCATCTGGGTATCTTCCACCAGTACGCTGGCGCCGATCAGGGGTTCCCCCTGGCCATCGGTCACCGTACCGGTAATAGTTCGCTGCGCTAGCAAAGAGCCCGTCGCGCTTAGAACCAGCCATAAAACTAGTAAGCTTTGTTTCATACTAATCTGATTTTATTAAAAGTGTAAAGTATAACTCTCAGAGAGAGTTAAATATCAATTTTTCTTCATCTGTCTTAATCAGTCACCGAGACGCAAAACCGATAGCACTTGCGAAAGAAGCACTCTGTCTTCAGTCGATTCGTATAATATATAGTTACAATTGTGTGCAGCAGTTTAGCCGATGGGTAACAATACCTTTGTAATTGCCAGAAAGGCAAGCAGATTGTCGGGTGAGTAAAGAGATGCTTTGGTATTGTTTGATCCCTCTAAATTAGATTCAAGATCAATAAAAATTGATTCTAAAACCTGACTCAAATTAATAACTAATTATCTAAAAATAAAGAGCATCCCCAATCTTTATTTGATGAATCTTCAAATTATGCCAATAAACCCCTGATAATTTTGCTTGTTTCCGGCCAGGTATAAAACTGTTATTCAAAGGTTTACCCGGCAGAGAAAGAAAATAGTAAACGAAATGAAATTTTTTACATCAATGCTGATTTGGCGCCTGTATTGTCACTATTCCAACCCAAAACTATTTCCTGTCTGAAAAGTATACCGCAAAGTGAGGCGTACTCGGGTCGTGGTGGTCAGCTGGGTACCGGTAAGGCTGCGGTAAAGGGGAACTTCAGCAAAGGCGCCAACCTGAAAGCGTGGACCGAAGACCCACTCAAAACCGGGGCGGAAATGCACCCAGTGGCCTCCGGTATTTGGCGTGTCGAATCCATTGGTTTTATCGGGCACGGTATGACGGTAAAGAAAAAGGAGAGAGGGATCGAAAAAGGTGGTCCCTACGTTAAAGCGATCGGCAATGCCGGTAAGCAGCCGCAGCTCGTTGCCGAACTCGTACTCCTGCAGGCCCTGGTAGCGACCGGCCGGGGTGGTAAGGCGATAGGTAATATTGGAGGTGAAGGACATGGTTGGGCGGAACAACTGAAACAGCGTCAGCCGGACGCCGCCGAGGTAAGCCCAGGCCCCCCGGCCCGGCTGCAGGTCGGGATGCAGCGGCAGGCCCGTTTCTGCATCCACGTGACCGGTGCCGCCGATGGGTAACTCCGCACCGGCTCCGAGCAACAGAGACAGCCTGGAATTGGTGAGCAGGTTGTACTGTCCGAAGAGGACCGCATCGCCGATCCCCTGGGCTTCCTTGAGCCCCTTATCCCCGTTCTGCCGTTGGGTGACTTCCTCCTGCCGGATCCAGGAGACGATGCCGAGCAAGGTCCAGCGTTCATTAAAAGCGTAACCGGCGCGGAGCAAAACGGAATGGGTATTGCGGCGCCGGGGATTGTTGCCCAGCTTTTCGGAACCCGCCACCAGGTCGTGCTGCGTGTTGTAGTCGTAGTTGAGTTCCACCAACCCGCCACCGGCATTCATATTCTGCAGGCCCAGACTACCGGAGAGTGGGGTGCCGCCGGAACAGCAGGCCTGGGCGGAAAGAACAAACGGTATGAAATTCAGAAGTAATATTGTGATGATAGCTTTCATCGCTTTGTCTTGATTTTATAGTTACCTCCCGCTCTTCGTCGTTCGCGATTTGCCATTCGCAGGTTGGCGGGGCTCATCGCGGGTGAATTCCCGCCATTCCCAGCTTGACGGCCCTCGACCTGGATACATTGCTTGCCGGCCTCATCAAGCTAAAAAACCGGCTGGTGGAAAGCTCCCCCAAGTGGCGAATAGCGAACAGCCAACGGCGCTTTAAAATGCCTGCAAGCGGTACACCTTCGCCTTCCCGTTGATCAATACACTGAACACCCGCTCCTTCCGCGGCAGCCGGTCGTCGTCGAAAGCCAGGGGATAGGTGACGATATCGCTGGTTTTGTAATTTCCGTATGGGTATTCCGTATAGTCGCGATCGATTCCGGTATCCGGCGACAGCAGTTTAGGACTGTCCTCAAAACGCTTCCAGCTTCCCCAGGTGGTTTCCAGGAAGGGAACGAGTTCCAGCTGTTCGCCCAGGCGGTCACCGAAGACACTCCTCGCCTCCAGCTGATTCCAGAAACTCTCGGTGGGCCGGTCGAAAGGCAGCACATTATTGTTGTAGAGCAGGCCGGAGACACCGAAGGAAAACTCAGGCGAAGCAGCTTCCCTTTTCCACACCTTTCCCGTTCCCGTGAGCGGACAGTAGGTAACGGCTACCGGAACGCCGCCGACCACGTCGTTGACCACTTCGTGCCAGTCGAGGATAGCATGAGGATATACTTTTGTCTCACCATTTAGGGAAACCACGATCACCAGGTCCTCTTCCTCCAGGAAAAAGGATTCGCCAGGCTCGGTGGGCAGGGAACTGAAGGTTATAAAATCCGGAGACTCCAGCGCCTGAATTGATTCAAAGCCGGAGCCCTGCGCAACGACAGAGGTGGGGATGCTCCAGCCGGGGGCCGGCTCCAGGTTCACTTCCGCCATCCGGCTTCCCTGCCCAAAAATTTCCAGCCCGGGATACATGGCCCCGAAGACGAACCAGTAGCCCATTCCGGAGTTGACGCACCTGAGTTGCGCATCTTTCTCCGGACCGGCAGCCACTTGCCCGAAGGCATCATAGCGATTGCCTTGTTCGTCTTCCATCAGCAGGGGTAATTGTCCTTGTAATGGGATAAAGCGGCGTAGTTCACCGTTGAGCTCTCGTTCGAAGGCCACGGCGAAGTTACGTCCACGACTGCCTGCCAGGACGATCGGAACGCCCTCGAAGTCATCTTCAATCACTTTTATGGAAAAGCTGCCCGCCGGATCGGGACCAGGGTTGGGATTCGGTGAAGGCACGGCTCCCTCTTCTTCAGAGCAAGACCAGAGAAAGAGTAGTGCCGCAAGAATGGCAACCGGAACAAGTTGAGCTTTTTTCATCAGGTAAAAATCTATAGAATTTGACAAAGCAGCTGTCGTGATTTTAACAAATTGCCGTTTAGATGCCTCAGGCAAGAATAATCAGTTGTTTCATTGTTTCTTTCGATCTTAGTACCTTGATCCCGATTTGTTATTCTGAATTTTGCTTTCAAAAACCGGAAAAATGCCTAGGATAAGTCGCAAAAGAATATTCGTCCTGTTTTCAAGTATGCTGTTTCTCACTTTGTTCTCCAGTTGTGACCAGCGGCGACGATCTGGGACTGACGAAGAAAAAGGCTCCACTATTCAATTATTCCAGCTCAAACAACCCCGGGAAACCGGATTGAATTTCAATCTCAGCGGCGAAAAGCTGTTACCCGGCGACAACACCGGACTGACTTCCAATGTGTCGGCCGTCGCCGTAGGAGATATCAACA
This sequence comes from uncultured Saprospiraceae bacterium, assembly GCA_964632995.1. Classification (GTDB taxonomy): domain Bacteria; phylum Bacteroidota; class Bacteroidia; order Chitinophagales; family Saprospiraceae; genus CAZWDL01. Next base: position 3,359 of record CAZWDL010000115.1, on the reverse strand, counting down.
ACGACGGCCTGCCCGACCTGTTTTTCTCCGGCGGTGTTTCCCCCTCCGCGCTCTATCTCAATGAGGGAGATTTCCGCTTTCGCGAAATAACCCACAGCGCAGGCATCGTGGACCACGCCGAGGGCATGGCCGACAACGAGGGGGTCAACTTCGTAGATATCAATGGCGACGGACTCCTGGACATCTACATCCTCAAAACCGGAATTACCGGTAATTTCAGCCGGCAGCAATTCACCGACCACGGCGCCAACCTGCTGTATATCAACCAGGGAAACAATACCTTTGTAGAACAGGCTTCCAAATATGGCCTCGACCTGATCGGTCTGTCGCATACCGCCAATTTTTTCGACTACGACGGCGACGGCGACCTCGATGTCTACATGGTCTATACCGGCGAGCCCGGCGCGGCCTTCAGCTTTCCTTACTACGAGTCGCCGCCCCGCTCTCGCTGGCTGAACGATCAGCTGCTGGAAAATACAGGGCAAGGTTTTGTTGATGTACGGGAAAAAGCCGGTTTACCGTTCAAACGCAATATCGGCCTGAGCGTAGCGATTGGAGATGTCAATAACGACGGCTTCTCCGACATCTACGTCGCCAACGATTTTTTCGGCCCCGATTTTTTCTATCTCAACAACGGCGATAAAACCTTCCGGGAGGCGCGTTCGGAATACTTCACCAAGACCCCCATGTCGGCCATGGGCTCCGATTTTGCCGATATCAATAACGACGGCTGGCTGGACCTATTCGTGGGCGAGATGATGCCAGAAAGCCATCGCCGGCAAAAGGTCAACCTGGTGCCGTTTTCCATCGAAATTTATAACAAACTCCGGGATCAGGGCAATCCGCAGTTCACCCGCAATATGCTGCAACTCAATCAGGGCGGCAAGCGCTTCCGCGACATCGGGCTGCTGGCCGGCGTGCACGCCACCGAATGGAGCTGGTCCTCCTTCTTTTTCGACGCCGACAATGACGGGCTCAAGGATCTGTACGTCGCCAACGGCATCCTGCGGGATATGACCAATATGGACTACGTCAAAAGCAATTTTGGAGAGGACTACACGGCTATGGCTGATCCGCAAGCGAAGGCTGAAGCCAACCCCGCCGAAGCACCGGTCATCAAAAACCAGAATGTCATCTACCGGAACAACGGCAACTATGATTTTCAGAAGATGAATGCCGCCTGGGGCATGGATCAGCCCGTCCACACCCGCGGCGCCACCTATGCCGATCTGGACCGCGACGGTGACCTGGATGTCATTCTCAACAATATGACGGAGGGGCCCATGATCTATGAGAACCGCGCGGAGGAACTGCCGGAACAGCATTACCTGCGTCTGCGCCTGCGCGCAACAGGACAAAATACCTTCGGCATCGGCGCCCGGGCCGACCTTTACTACCGGGGGCAATTCCAAACGGGCTACCTGAGTAACCAGCGGGGTTTCCAGTCCTGCCCGGAACCTATCCTGCACTTTGGACTGGGAAGTTACAGTCAGGTCGACAGCCTGATACTTACCTGGCCCGGTGGTGAAAAAGAAATCTTCCGGAATATCAGCGCTGACCAGGTGATGGAAATACAACAGGGGTCGGGTGAACCGGTAAGCGGCCATTCGGTGGCTATCACCAACCCGCTCTTCCAGTCTACCGGAGAAGCTATCAACTTCGTCCACCGGGAGAACCCCTTTTACGATTACCTGATGGAGCGGCTGCTCATCCGGCAGTATTCGCAGGAAGGTCCAGGTATCGCCGTCGCGGATGTCAACGGCGACGGGCTGGACGATTGCTTTATCGGCGGGGCGGCCAGAATGGAAGGAAAATTGTTTTTGCAAACCGATGAAGGCAGCTTCCGGGAGGCGTCCTCCCAACCCTGGGCCGACCAGCCCTACGCCGAGGAGATGGGCGCCGTCTTCTTCGACGCCAACGGCGACGGGGCGCCCGACCTGTATCTCGCCAGCGGCACCTACGAGGTCAGCGCCCAGGCTCCGGTGCTCGCCGACCGCCTTTTTATCAACGATGGTAGCGGTAATTTTAGAGAAGCTTCGCAGGTGCTGCCCGACGGCGTGACCTATTCCTCTGTCGTATGCGCCGGCGATTACGACCGCGACGGCGACCTCGATCTATTTGTGGGCGCCAAGGTAACGCCGGGTAATTACAGCGAGATTCCCCCATCCAGATTACTACGTAATGACATGGGCCGCTTCACCGATGTAATCTCCGAAGTAGCCCCGGAATTACAGCAGGCCGGCCGTATCTCCTCCGCCCTCTGGACCGACGCCGATAACGACGGCGACCTCGACCTGGCCCTCGTCGGCGAATGGATGCCCTTCACCATTTTCTATCAGGATGGAGGGACGTTCCAAAAGCAGGAAATAGAGGACTCGGAAGGCTGGTGGAATTCCGTCATCGGCGCCGATGTCGACAACGACGGGGATATGGACTACATCGCGGGCAACCACGGGCTGAACTCCATCTTCAAGGCCTCGCCTGAACAGCCGGTCACCATGGTGGTCAGCGACTTCGACGGCAACGGAAAAAAAGACCCGCTCGTCTTCAAATACACCGACGGAGTCAACGCCCCCTTTCCCAACCGGGATATCTTTACCAGCCAAATGCCGGCTTTCAATAACCAGTACTACAGTTTTGAAAAATATGCCGGAGCAACTTACGATGAACTGGTGACGGCGGAGGTGCGCAATAAAGCCGATATTTCCTACGCCCGAGAACTGCGCAGCAGCGTTTTTCTCAACCAGGGTGAGGGGCAGTTTGAGATGATACCGCTGCCGGTGGAAGCACAGTTTGCTCCCGCCTACGGCATGATCGCCGAAGACTTTAACGGCGACGGCTACCTGGATCTGCTGCTTTGCGGTAATACCTATGCCAACCACTATGAATACGGCAGCATCGACGCGCTGGGCGGATTACTGCTGCTGGGCAACGGAGAGGGTTCCTTTCGGCCACAGTCAGAAGATGCCAGCGGTTTCGACCTGCCCTACAATCCGAAGTCAGTGGTCTGGCTCCAGCACCAATCCGGCAAGCCCTGGATCATCGTGGGCAACAACAACAGTCCGCTGCAAACCTATGCCCTGCGCGACAAAACGGAGATCATAGCCGCTCCCGCCGACGCCACCCACGCCGAGATCGAACTCACAGACGGCAGCCGGCGCCGCTGGGAGTTTTACTACGGCGGCGGATACCTGTCGCAATCGAGCCGGCATGTGCTGAAAACAGGGCCGGTGCAGGACGTGACGTTTTTCCGGCAGGAGAAGGCGGTGGAGTGAAGGGGAACAGGTGAACCGCAGAAGTAGATGCAACTCCCGGATATTTCGACAACCTCTCGGTGATTGTCCCTCTTACTTCTTCGG
>CAZWDL010000114.1:0-22852 GCA_964632995.1 uncultured Saprospiraceae bacterium | reverse complement strand
CTTTCCTGGGGAGTAAACCAATTATTGAAATAAGACACACTAAATTGAACTATCCCCTTGCACATCCGAGCCGCATAGCGGCGACATAACCAACTCTCGCGGTTTTGGGGGATAGCGGTGTCTCACCAGGAGACCCTTTCCCAGGGCCTCCTGGTTTTTAATTCCCCCCATAACTAAATTTTCAACACCAATAAGTCTGCATTGCGGGGGCGACACGATTAGACAGGACAGGCTAAAGCCTGTGTTACCGCAGCACGATGTCCCGTTTGCCCCGCCACCGTCCCTGGTCATCCTTCTTCAGGGAAATGATCCCCGACTCCCCGGCCGGTCTTGTTCTCCGTTTTCGCATCTTATTCGTTATCCGCGGGGCGCCTTCGAACCAGTAGGAGTCGATCCAGTATTCCTCCTCGCCGGGCGGGGTCAGGGTGATGTGAATATGGGCCGGGGCCGGGCGGCCTGGATAGCTCGCCGGACGAATGGTCGTGAAGCGGTAGCGGCCGTCGGGCCCGGTTTTCATCCAGCCGCGGAGGTAGCCGTGGCGGCGGCCGTTACCCGTTTCATTGCCTCGTTTCGGGTATATGCCTTCGGAATTGGTGTGATAGACGTAGATGAAAACATCTTCGGCCGGGGTGCGCCCATTGGGCTGAAATACCCGGCCCTCGATGATGAGCGGCTCGCCGGGTTCGTTGTCGGGTGGAATGGTGGTTTGCCAGGACAGATCGTCGGGCGCATCCTGGGCGCCGCACCACTCGCAGGCAGTGACCTGCACCTGCTGCATATAATCTTGACGGCGGGAAGCCAGGAAGACGAGCACCGAATCACGCTTTGCCTCCGTCCAGCGGGCCCCGGGATGCATCCATTAGTAAGCGGGCGGGGGCATCACGCCCTCTTTGATCAACTTGATGATGTTGCGCAGGTGATCGCTCTTCGATTCATCGTCCATCGATCCCCATTCGGAAAAATTGAGATCCCTGCGGGCGCTCCGAACGTGCCCCTGGATCCAGTTCGAAATGGGAGGAATGTAAGCGTACAAGGGGTAATCCGTAGCATAGGAATGACAATCATAGCAGGCCTCGCGCAGGGCAACGCTATTTGACTGGCCGGGATTTCCCACGGAGAAAAAATCGCGGGCCGGTGGTTCCGTCCTGCCAGGTGATAGTAGCCCCCGGGTTGCCGGCATCGAGGGTGACGGCCTCTCCTTCACAGGCGTCAATCGAACCGCTTAGATCGAGCTGGGGCTCGGAGTTCAGCTCCACTTCGATCGTATCGGTGGATATGCAGCCGTTTTTTTTCGCTTCCACCCAGTAGGTGCCGGATTGGTCTACTGTCAATGAAGTTTTGGTGGAACCGTCATTCCAGATATAAGCGGCAGATGGATCCTGGGTTTGAATGACATAGGGTTCATCCTGGCAGAGGCTTACCGTGGGCGGGCCAAGGTCCAGCACCGGCGGATCGTTATAAGTAATCTGTATTTCATCCGTGGCCGTACAACCGTTCTCAAAGACCTGCACCTCGAGCCGGGTATTTTGCATCACCGTATAGGTCGAACCGGTACTGCCATCGGGCCAAAATACGGAGCCGCTAAATTCGCTCACGTCCAAGGTAAGTGGCTCTCCATCACAGACCGACGTATCGGGTCCCAGGTCTATCACGGGCACTGCGTTAACCGTCAAATTGACGGAATCGGAGGCCGCACAGCCTCCGTCGGAGACGGTGACAGCATAGGTTCCTCCAGTCATTTCGGTGCGAATGGGCTCCGTACTGCCATCATTCCAGACATAGGATACATTACCCGCAACACTGGCATCCAGCACGGCCGGTTCTCCCTCACAAATTTCTATATCCTCTCCCAGTTCCACCGGCGGCTGTGGAACGAAGGTGGCCTCGATATCATCGGAGACCCAGCAGCCGTCGTCGGTTCTGAATTCAACCAGCACGCGGGTAGTGCTGGTCAGGGTGTAGCGGTCCCCTCTCGAACCATCTGGCCAAAGCACATTCACGCCGTATTCACTCACGTCGATTTCGAGGGAATATTTATCCATCACTTATGGGCAATTAGGGTTATTGAATATTCAAAGTTGGACTATTGTCTCGGGATACCATCCCGGAACCTTCAAAGAGGTCATACTCGATCAGACAATTGGTATGTGTTATCGGTTTTGCTGGTTAAGAGCTTGTTTTCAAGCCGATCGCGAGCTGGGAGTAAATCAGCAATATTGATTTTTAAAAAACGATGCATATGAAAAACCATTTTCACAAAAAACTGGTATTCATTACCTGATTGCGTAACGCATGATGTCAAAAAAAGAGTGTTTAAATTCAGTATTTCGAAAATAAGAATTTCCTAAATACTAACAACACAAAACGGTGAAGCAGGCATTTTTTTAACAATTGAACAGCTTCATTTTGAGGACTTCAGCCTATTGTATTCAAAAATTCTTCTTCGCTCATAATTTGGACGCTGCCCAGGTTCCGGGCTTTTTTCAGTTTGGAGCCGGCTTTTTCTCCTGCGACCAGGATATCGAGGTTGCCGCTGACGGCGCTGATGTTTTTGGCGCCGGCGGTGGCTGCACGTTGCTGGGCTTCTTTACGAGTCAGGCGCTGTAAAGTTCCGGTAAAAAGGATGGTTTTCCCGGCGAGTGGCCCTTCTTCTACCGGTTTCTTCGGTTTATCTGCTTCGGTAGCACGGAGGTTGACGCCGGCAGCCTCCATTTCTTCGAGCATACGGACATTATCCGGGTCCTGGAAGTAGGCCGCTACGTTGCGGGCCAGTACGGGACCAATATCCTTGATAGCGGTCAGTTGCTCTTCCTCCCAGTTTCTCAGTTCGAGCACGTGATCAATCTCTGCGGCGATGAGCTGCGAGCCGCGTTTGCCGAGATGATGGATGCCGAGGCTGTGCAACAAGCGATGTATGGGGTTCTGCCTGGCCCGCTCTACCGATTGTTTCAGGTTTTCGGCCGACTTAGGGCCAAAGCCTTCCAGTTGGGCGATCTTTTCGTAATCCAGGCGGTATACATCTGCTATCGAACGCAGCCAGCCCAGTTCGTAGAAGCGCTCCACGATCTGCTTGCCAAGGCCCTCAATATCCATCGCACTTTTCGATACGTGAAAAATGATCCGCTGCAGGTGCTGCTTACCACAAACGCACTTCGGGCAGCGCCAGGCGGCTTCTCCTTCCTCACGAATCAGCTTTACGGGTTGTTCCGTATCGTTTACCGGGCAGTGAGTGGGGAACGCTATGGGTTGCTCTGATCCGTCGCGCAGTTCCTCCATCGCCTTAACGATGTAGGGGATCACATCGCCGGCCCGCTCCACCAGGACGGTGTCGCCGAGACGCAATTCCTTACTGTTGATAAAATCCTCATTGTGAAGGGAAACCGAAGCCACCGTCACTCCTGCCAGCTGTACGGGTTCCAGCTTAGCTACCGGCGTAATAGAGCCGATCTTCCCCACCTGATATTCCACATTGAGCAGCTTGGTGGTTGCTTGTTTGGCTTTGAACTTAAAAGCGATGGCCCAGCGCGGATGATGACTGGTCGAGCCACAGCGCTGCTGCAGCTCACGACTGTTCACTTTGACTACCATCCCATCGATCTCGTAGGGGTAATCCTCCCGCTGATTTTCCCAGTATTCACAGAATTGGATGACCTCATCGATGTCCCGGCACACTTTCCGCTCCCGCCCCGACACCGGAATTTTAAACCCTAACCGGCCCAGCAGGTCAATGCTCGATTCATGCGTCTGAAACGGGTGCAGGGCTTGATTATTATCCTCGTCGACGGCGTAGGACAGGGTATAGATAAAGGCTTCCAGCCCGCGCCGCGCCGTTTCTTTCGGATCTTTCATCCTCAGGCCGCCGGTGGCGGTATTGCGGGCGTTGGCGAAGAGTGAAAGCCCCTCTTTCGCTCTTTCCTCGTTGATTTTTTTAAAAACATCTTTCCTGATGAGCACCTCGCCTCTCAGCTCGGCCCGGTAGATGCCCGATTGGCTGAATTTCGCCCGCAGCGGTACGGAACGAATAGCCCGGGCATTGGCGGTCATCTCCTCTCCTACCTGCCCGTTGCCGCGAGTAGCGGCCCGCAGCAAGCGATCCTGCTCATAGACCAGCGCGATGCTGCCGCCGTCGAACTTTGGTTCTACAGCGTATTCTATCGGAGCATCACTTTCCAACCCTGTGAGTTTGCGCACTTGCCGGTCGAAGTCGTAAAGGTCATCGGCATTGTAAGAGTTATCGAGTGATAACATCGGAGTGAGATGCTCCACCGAAGGAAAATCCGCGGTCAGATCAGCCGATACCCGCTGGGTCGGTGAATCCGGCGTAATCATCTCCGGGTTTTCTTCTTCCAGCTCCTGCAACTGCCTGTACAACAGATCATACTCGTAATCGCTGATTACCGGATCGTGGAGAATGTAATAGCGGTACTCGTGATAGATGATCAGTTGCCGCAGTTCCTGCAGGCGCAGATCGGCTGATTGCTGATGAACCGCGCTGCCGTCATCCAGGTACTCCTTGGATTGCTCGTATAAAGCCTTTTGTTCTTCTTTCCCGTACATGTTTTTATGCAGTTTTGCCGGCTTTCGCCAAATGTTAAGCACCCTGCGGACGGATATGGTTTCTGGTCGTGTTAACCAACTTTTCTTTCTTTAATATTTCACTTTCTCATCGATTCCCTTATCCGGATATTTGCCCTGAGCGTCTTTAAAAAAGTCGATGATGTAGGGAAAGTCACGGTCTTTATCACCGCTGGGCCAGAAAGGTTTACTAATTACGACTTCCCTGCGTCCGTAATCGAAGCGCACCATCACGATAGGAACGCCGCCCCCCAGTGCGATATAGTAAAACCCCGTACGAAGACGGTCGACTTTCTCGCGGGTGCCTTCCGGAGCGATGGTTACCACGAAGTTCTCCTCTTTTTCAAAAATATCGATGACGGCGTCCACATAGCGGCTTCGCTTTGAGCGGTCGACCGGATAGCCGCCCATCCAACGGAAAAACCAGCCGAAAGGAGAGCGGAACAAACTATCTTTGGCCACAAATCGAATATCTGCCTGAACGACGGCGCGCACGAGCAGCCCTAGTGGGAAATCCCAGGCGGAGGTGTGTGACATGACGATCACGACAAATTGTTTGAGTCCCTCTGGATATTGCCCCTTAATTTGCCACCCCAGGAGATCCAGCGTCCATTTACTTATAGACCTGACCATGTTCCGTTTTCACAGTATTTTCCGGCAAATATACGAACTGTCGGCATAGAGCAACCCAGGAATAATCCGGGTTTTTATTTTTTGCGCATTAGGTGTCAGATCAGGATCTACTTTACCAGTACCGGCCCGCTTTAGCGGCTTATTTACCCCAGAATGCTTTTTTATGCAACAATATCCCACAAATAGAGTATATATTAATTAGCTCTGTTTAACAGATAACACCAGGACCACAAGAAAAAATGATACTTTTGTCTTAGGTAAAAACATTCTCATTGAGGCAAGTGCTTGCACATATTATACTTTTTTGGGGACTGCCGCTACTGGTATTCGCGCAGACCACTCCTCCCTCCGAAGAGGACATGGCGCCCTCCGTGGAGTTTTCCCACGAAGGTGGATTCTATGAGCAGGAGCTGGAATTGCGGTTGGTCGCTCCGGGAGCAAGTATTTATTACACCCTGAACGGCAGTAAACCCGATCAAAAATCAAAGCTTTACCGCGGCAGTATTTCAATTACAAGCACCACTGTGCTGCGCGCCGTTGCTTACCGCAATGGGGAACGGGGCCCTACGACAGGGCACACTTTCTTCATTCGGGAACCCGCATCTACTTTTCCTGTCGTTTCTATCGCCATTCCCTCCTGGCTATTATTCGACCGGGAGCGAGGCTTATTCATGCAGGGCTCCCGGGCAGTTGATACGATTGAATCTATGCCGGGCGCCAATTTCTGGAGCCGGAAAGAAGTGCTCATCAATGCTGAAATTTTTGAAACCGACGGCAGCTGTGTTTATCGCAATGAAAGTGGTATGCGCCTCTTTGGCGGCATGAGCCGTTTATTTCCCCAAAAGTCGCTGGCTATCGTCGCCCGGAAACGATACGGACAAAAGCGGATAGAACACGCCATCTTCGGAGAAGATGAACCGGACGAATTCAAGTTTCTCGTACTGCGCAATTCCGGCAGTGACTGGGGCAAGTCGCACTTTCGTGACGGTTTGATGACCGGACTGCTGGAGGGCTGGGATCTTGAAAAGCAGGCTTTCCGCCCGGCCCACGTTTACATCAACGGCGATTACTGGGGCATTTACAATATACGAGAGAAAGTAAACCGCTACTTTATCGCTGAACACCACGATGTCGACAAAGACAGCCTGGATCTCATTGAGCACTATATGTCCCTCAAGCGGGGTTCCCGCAGGCATTATAAGCATCTGCTGGATTATCTGGAGTCACACGATCTCAGTAATCCCTCTAATTTCGCCTATGTCAAGAGCCTCATGGAAGTGGAAAACTTTATGGATTTCCAGATCGCCCAAATATTTTTCGACAATCAGGACGCCGGTGGTAACATTAAGTTTTGGCGCCCACAGACGCTAACAGGCCGCTGGCGTTGGATCATTTATGACACCGACTGGGGCTTCGGACTACATGAGCCGACGGCCTATCGCAACAACAGCCTGGCCTTTCACACGGAACCCGCAGGGCCGAGCTGGCCCAACCCGCCCTGGAGTACCTTCATTTTGCGCAAGTTGCTGGAGAACGATGAATTCCGCTCGGCTTTTGCCCTGCGCTTCGCCGATCATCTAAATACGACTCTCCGAAGCGGGCGGATGCTCGATCATATCGAGAAGCACTACCAGGAACTGCTCCCCGAAATCACGCGTCATTTCCAGCGCTGGCGACTCAAACGCAGCGACTGGGAAGAGCAGGTCGACATCATGCGCAGCTTTGCCCGCAAGCGCCCCGGTTACATCTGGCGACACCTCGACGCTTTCTTCGATGCCGGCGCCCTGCGCGGGCTGCAGGTCAGCGCTACCGGCGGCGGAACGGTAATCGTCAACAAGCACCTGCACATCCGCAGCGGTAACCCACTCGATGGGCAGTACTTCCAGGAAATCCCCGTCAGCGTGAAAGCGATTCCCGACCACGGCTACCGCTTCTCGCATTGGGAGGGCATTGATATGGAAGAAAATCTTCGCGAACTGCGCCTGCCTCTTACCAGGTCGCAAATCCGAATTCATGCTGTCTTTGAAAAATTCACCCATCCCCTGGCCGGAAAAGTGATCATTAACGAAATCAGCCTGAATAATAAAAAAGCGGGTGACTGGATAGAGTTCTTCAACTACTCCGATCAGCGCATCTCTCTTAAAAATTGGATATTTACCGACAGCAAACACGAGTTTTTCTTCCCCGATGTCAGTATCGGCCCCAATGACTACCTCGTACTGGTAGAGGATTCCCTCGATTTCCGTGAGGTCTTTCCCAATGCCTATAATGTGCTGAGTGGCATGGATTTCGGCATTAACAAACGCCACGAAATACTGGGCCTGTACGCTAGTTTCAACGCTGCCGTCGATAGTGTCTCCTACGATATCCCCCCCACAGATTCCACCTACACGCTGAACCTGCTGCTCCCCCACCTCGACAACAGCGACCTGGATAACTGGGAGGTGCGCTGGGGCCCCGGCTCACCCAATGCCGCTAACCCCTACTACGTGCAGAGCTCCATCCGCCGGACTCAGGAACAGTGGGTGCAGATGGGACTCGCTACCGGTGTCGTCATCCTCTGTATTCTCCTGCTGGTGCTTCGGCGCCGGGGAATATTCTAATCTAACCCCGGATTATTTAAGAGATCGGTCTATTCGTATCGATTACCAACATCTTTAGCCGGAGCTGACTTCACCGGTTCTTCCCCGCCCTTTTCAATCGTTTTGGTTCATGAAAGCGGCGATCAGCCGCTGAAAATGATGCACACAGGGCTCCATGCTGGGTGAATAGCGCCCCCGGTGGTAGAAGCGGGACTGCATCCCTTGCTGGCAACTCTCCACTACTGCTTCGTCTTCCAGCTCGGTGACATCCAGCTGATTGCGCTCGCGATCGTGCGGCGTACCGGCAAATTTGTATGTCCGGAACCGCACCCGGGTACGATGGTGCGAAAGCGGTTCTACCACGTTGAGCGAAAGTCCCCACGGGTAAAAGTTGAACATCAGGTTGGGAAAGAGGAAGAAATAGTAGGCGTAAATACGCCGCCCGGCATCGGGATGGCCGTCCGGCAAATTAAAAGCAGGCTCACCGGAGCCTGCTACGCCAACCTGCAAATTACAATACCGGAAGGTCTCGTATTCGTACTGATCGAATTCCAGAGCCTGGTTGAGCGCAGGGTGAACAAAAGGGATGTGAAAGCCCTCCAGGTAGTTGTCACAGTAAAGGGCCCAGTTGGCCTTTACGTAATAATCCTTTGAAGCCTCTTCCACGAAAGCGAGCGTATTCAATGGCAGGAAGCTGACCCTCTGCCGGATCGGCGCCGTCATTTCTTCGAAAGGGACGGCCGGATCGAGGGCGGTGAACAGCAAACCCAGCCATTCAGCAAAAGGCAGCTGGCTAAGATTATCAGCAGGAGAGGGAAAATTGGCGGTCTCTTTAAACCCCGGCATGCGTCGGAAAACACCGTCGAGGCCGAAGCAGCGGCCATGGTACCCGCAGGTAAGCTGCCGCTGCTTCCCCGGCGCTTCTACGATCAGCTTCCCGCGATGGGTGCATACGTTCGACAGGCAACGGCGGCCCGCATCATCACAGGTGATGATCAACGGTTCGTCAAGCACTCCTTCCAGCAAAGTTAAGGGGTATACCTGTCCGGATGAAGCCGCCACCGAGCGATCGGCCACATAGTGCCAGCAACGGGTGAAAATTCGTTCGACCACCGCTTCGAAAACCGCCTGACTGCGGTAAAAGGCAGCGGGCAGCGTCGCTGCCTGCCGGATATCTTTATCGATCGTAAACTTTATCATAAATCCGTAATTTGTTGCCCGGGAAAGATATTCATTTTGATTACCCGGATCAATTTATTCCCTGATTAAACCTTTTAGGGTAATCCTAGTCAAAACGGTAAAACCAATGCATTGACCTCATCCGGTCCGGACATATCCGATGAAGAGATCCTGGCGATGATTGCCGGGGAAGATACCGCCGAATATGGCTTTCGATGCCTGATGGAAAAATACCAGGAAAGACTGTACCGGCATATCCGCCGCCTGGTGCTGGAACACGAGGATGCCAACGACGTGCTGCAAAACTGCTTTATCAAAGCATTCCGGGGAATAGGCGGCTTTAAACAACAGTCTCAATTATTCACCTGGCTATACCGGATCGCTACTAACGAATCAATTACTTTTCTGAAGAAAAAAAGACGCCGGCAGGCGGCCGCCCTTGACGAAAGCAATTTGCGTATCGCTGAACAATTGCGGGCCGACCCTTACTTCAACGGGGAAGACGTACAGCGCCACTTGCAGGAAGCCCTGCATCGCCTGCCCGATAAACAACGCATCGTTTTTAATTTGCGCTATTTTGAAGAACTCTCCTACCGGGAGATGTCAAAACTGCTCGACACTTCCGTAGGAGCATTAAAAGCATCTTATCACCATGCGGTAAAAAAAATTGAGTGCTATTTCCGTGAAATGGAAATCCGGTAGACCGGAATGATCAATACCAGCTGTCATGAAAGATAAAAGAACAGAAATCAAACAAGAACTCGAGAACACAGCTCCCTTCCTCGCCGGGCTGAAGGAAAAAGACAAGGAAGGTTTTGTAACACCACCCGCCTATTTCCATAATTTGCCGGACCGGGTATTGGACCGGTTGCAGCAACCGGCCCAATCGGTTAAACAAAGCCCACGAACAGGAAGTGCTATTATTACCTGGCTGGGATACCTGTTCCGAACGCCCTATGCCGTTCGACTAGCCACCCTGCTGCTTTTGCTCGCAGGAGGGCTTTACCTGTTGCTACCCAGCACTCCTTCTGATACAGAAGTACTTTTTAGTGCATTATCCCCGGAAGAGGCAGGCAACTACGTCAGTGACAACCTCCATCAATTTGAGGAAGAGCTCGTTCTCGAGATCGTCCGGGAATACCCCGACCTTTCCGTACTGCCGGCACCACCCTGGGAAACCAAAGAAACCGATGCTTACTACGATGAATTGCTGGAAGGACTGGAGGAGGAAAGCCTGAAAGATATTTTATGACCTTATCGTTTAGTACACTGTCAATTAAGTTCTTTTCGGTTTTGGGATGGGGGTTTTGGCGAAAGGCAAGGCGCCCATTCAAGAGTGGGGTGCAGGGGCCCTACTCTTGAATCAGAGCATAGCCGGGGTTCTGTGACCGACGAGCAACGCAGCATTTCGCCAAAAGCCACTGTCAAAACGGAAAGTTACTTATTTGACCGTGTATTTAGTCTACCCAAAACACAAAAACCACGACGATGAAACAATTACTCATCTTGCTATTTATAAGTTGTTCTCTTTTTGGCCCGCTCGCTGCGCAGAATGACGGTGCATTCGCACAGCGTATTGAGGCGATGAAAGCCGCTTTTATTACCGACCGTCTGCGCCTGACACCAGAGGAGTCCCAACAGTTCTGGCCGCTCTACAATCAATATCAGCAGGAAGAACGCCAACTACGAAAGCAGTACCGGCCTGATAAGCCTATCCCGGATATGTCGGAGCAGGAAGCCGAGAAACACCTGAGTAGATTGCTGGAACGGGAAGAGAAACAGCTCGATCTCAAAGCCCGGTACATCAATCGCTTTCAGGAAGTTCTTTCCGCCCTGAAGGTAGCCATGCTCCCTAAGGTGGAGGAGGAGTTCAAAAAGGAACTGCTCAAACGCATGCAGGAACGTCGACGACAAAATGGAAACCGCTGAGTAGGGACTGAGGAGAACTCGATTTGACTTCTCCCTTGCAGGGAGGAAGTCAAATTTTATATCCTACATATGAATTTTATCATTATAATGTCAATCTCGAAGTATAACCTACCCCGTTTCAGGTATATATTTCGCTCAGATATAAAAAGAAAAAAAGATTAACACATAAGTCTTTTTTTAAATAATTTTTTAGTCTAAAGCGTTAATTTTAAGCCACTTAGCCCCTTCCCTACCATTCCCTCGAATAAACCTACCGTTCCATTATTCGTTCTCAGCAATAGGTTTGTTATGTGGCATGGTAGCGCCCTTTTTCTTTATATTTATCCTGAATTTACTTACTGACAATTTATAAGCCCTATGAATAAAGATTACAAACAGTCTTTGATAGATCTGGTTGCCGAGTACGAAGCCATGACGGAACGACAAACCGTGACCTTCCTGGACGTGAAAGCGTACGAGCGGCTAATCGATTTTTACGAAGAAGAAGAACAACTGGACCGGGCCTTGGAAGTTACCGATTTTGCCATCAGTCACCATCCTTTCTCGGTTGATTTTCACATCAAAAAAGCCGAGTTACTCCTCGCTGATGAGCGGGCGGAAAAAGCTCTTTTCGTCCTTGACCGGGCTGCTGCCTTTGCTCCTCTGGAGCCTGAAATTGCGCTGCTTCGCGCCGAGGCCTTTATCAACCTCGATCAGCTGGATACTGCCGGTGATATCCTGGACGACCTCAAGTCCGGCGCGGAGGGAGAATTGCTCAGTGATATTCTTTTTGTAGAGTCTATGATCTATCAGCATCAGGAACTTTACGAGATGACCTACTTCTCTTTGCGCGAGTCGCTGCGAGTTTTTCCCACCAACCGGGATGCCATCGAGCGCATCTGGAACAGCATCGACATGTGCAAGCGTTACGAGGAGGCCATCGATCTGTTTGAAATGGTTCTTGAAGCTGATGCCTATTCCACGCTAGCCTGGTACTACCTCGGGCATGCGCACTCCTACCAGGGCAATTACGCACAGGCCATCGAGTGCTACGAATACGCCTATCTGACAGACGAGACTTTCGAAGCCGGATGCCGGGAATGCGCTGAGCTTTGCCTGCAGCTGAAACTATATCGCAAGGCCCTGCGCTTCTACGAGGAATTGATGGAAAACTTTGAACCCGACAGCGAAGTATTGCAACAGATCGGACTTTGCCATCAGTACCTGGAGCAATACAAAATTGCCCGTACTTTTTACACCCAGGCGCTCAACTATGATCCGCTCGATGATGAGGTACTCTTCCACATTGGTGAGTGCTTTGCCAAAGAAGAAAACTGGAAGCGGGCCATCCGCTATTTCCAGAAAGCAATCGATATTGAAGATAGCCGGGAAGAGTACTACGGCAGCCTGGCCGCGGCATACGGCCAATTGAAGGACCTGGAAAATGCAAGTGACAACTTTGAAAAGGCCATTGAAGTCGCTCCGGAAGAAAGCCGTTACTGGATCGAATACACCTGCTTTTTACTTTTTATGCAAGAAGGGGAAGAAGCCCTGGCGCTTATCGATGAAGCCGAAGAAAACGCCGGCGGGATGGAATTACTCTATTGCCGGGTAGCCTGCTTATTTTTCACCGGCCGCCGTCAGGAAGGCATCTACCGGCTTAGCGAGGCCCTGGAAGAAGATTTCGAAACACACAGACTGCTATTCAATTATCTGCCGTCCCTGGAAACCGATCCGGATATTATATCAGTCATTTCGGCTTATATGATGTAGCGCCGGGAACTGGCGTCATCCGGAGAAGGCCGGGATTGCCGCCTTTTTATGACTGACTCCCGGGGCGCCGGCTTACAGGCTCAGCTCGCGCTCCAGTGCATAGGCGTAGTAGGCCGCCCCGACGGCGCCGGCGTTGTTGTACAGCAGGGCAGGGCTGACGGGGGTTTCCACATCGAGAAGGTGCGCGTATTCTTCAAAGCGTTTGCTGATGCCGCCCCCGAGGATGATATAGTCGGGCGAAAGGAGACGTACGACGTGGTGCAAGTATTCGTTGAAGCGGTTCCCCCATTCTTCCCATTCCAGGTTTTGCTCTTTTCTTGTACTGTTAGAGGCGTAATGCTCGGCGACCTTACCGTTGAGCAACACGTGTCCGAATTCGGTATTATGAACAAGATGCCCATCTGTGAAAAGGGCGGTGCCGAGCCCCGAGCCGATCGTAATGAGCAGCACCGTACCATCTTTCTCTTTGCCCAGGCCGAACTGCATTTCGGCAATACCCGCCGCATCGGCATCGTTGAGCACGTGAACGGGACAACCGGAAGCTTCGGAAAAAACCTCTTCTACGCTGGTTCCGATCCAGTCATCATGAATATTTGCAGCCGAATGTGCTATTCCCTTTTTGATGATCGCCGGAAAGCCGCAACCGATGGCGCCCGACCAGTTAAGCATGCGGGTCAGCGTTCGAAAGGTATCCGCCATCGCTCCGGGCTTGGCAGGTTTAGGGGTTTCCAGACGAACTCTGTCGGTGAGCAATTCTCCGGATTGAATATCGATAATTGCTCCTTTAATGCCGGAGGCGCCTACGTCAATGCCAAGTACTTTTGTGTCATCCATTATCGCTGGGTCTGAATTGGGTGCTTATTAAACGGTTGAGGTTCCTCGGTGTTGAAAGCAAAATAAATAATCTTTTCCCGGTATGGAAATTTTCCGGCAGGGTCCTTCCAGCGAGCCGGAAAGAAGTTTCCCGTTCTGATCTCTGCCGCTTATTTTATAACGCGCAGCCTCATGCGAATGTCCTCTTCGGGTCTGTCCCGGGCATCTGTGGAGACCCCGGCGATCTTATCGATTACTTCCAACCCTTCAATCACCCGCCCGAAGACCGTGTATTCGTGGTCGAGCTGAGGGGTTCCGCCCAGTTCAAGGTAAGCTTCCCGCTGCGCTTTCCCGTACCGGACGTTTTTCATGGCTTCGAAGCGGTCGAGCATCTCCGGTGTCACTGCTCTCCCCTGAACGATGTAGAACTGAGAACCGGACGAGCGTTTTTCCGGATTGGCCCGGTCTCCGAGCCGGGCTGCCGCCAGGGCCCCTTTAATGTGAACCAGCGAATCGACGAATTCCGCAGGGATGGTGTAGCCCGGTCCCCCTCTGCCCAGTGCCTGCTCTGCCGGCGCCGCCTTCGACTCCGGATCGCCGCCCTGTAGCATAAATCCATCGATGACCCGGTGAAAGAGCAAGCTGTCGTAATAGCCTTCCTCCACCAGTTTGGTGAAATTATCGCGGTGCTGCGGGGTTGCATCGTACAGTTCGATGAGCATATTGCCGTAGCTGGTTTGCAGCTCCACCAGGCATTTTTCCGGTGCTTTAATCTGTATAACTTCTTCCTTGACACGGGACTTATTCCCGCGGATGGCTTCCAAGCGGACCGGATAATTACCCGATGACATATAGCGGTGTACGGGATTGGTCGCCATGGCGGTGTCGCCGTCGCCAAAATGCCAGATGTATTGTTCCGCTTCTTCCGATTGGTTCTTGAATTCCACTTTGGCGGGAGCCGTCAGGTCTCCCTGATAAGCGAACTCCGCTACTGGCCGGTTACAGGCAGCCAGCAGCCCTGCGGCAAGCACTCCGAACAGTACGACCTTTATATTTTTCATGCTTCTCCTTTATTTATGAAGTGGTTAGGGCTTTTCTCACTGGTCTGTCAAAAACGTCTTTTGGCCCTAATTTGCGCTTCTCTTTCTTTACCTAACCCGCTACACGCCTCAAAAGCCTAAAATGGAACGAAAATCCTGTTTCCCCTTACTCTGCAGGCTACCATTGAAAAGTCTAGTGGCTTCGGCACTAGTTCACTACTATTCCTCAAGGCCTCAAGTTTTGCCTGTTCAGGTTTAGTCGATATAGACTTTCATACGCAAGTCCTGCAGCGGCCGTTTATTGCGATCTGTTTCCACCCGTGCGATCCGGTCCAATACGTCAAAACCTTCGACCAGCTCGCCGAAAACGGTATAATCGTTATCGAGGAAAGGAGCGCCCCCTTCTTCCTTGTATAACTTTCGCTGGGCTTCGTTGTATTTGATTCCTTTCTTTTGCTCCATCTGATCGAGCATGGCATCATCAACTTTCCGTCCCTGCACCAGATAGAACTGGGAGCCGGAAGAGCGCTTTTCCGGATTGTTGTTGCGGGCCGCTGCCAAAGCACCGCGTATATGCGGCGCCCCAATCTCCGGATCAAGCTGATAACCAGGACCGCCCATTCCGTAGATCACCACCGGCTGGGCGTTTCTCGACTCCGGGTCGCCGCCCTGAACCATGAACCCTTCGATAACCCGGTGGAATAATAACTCATCGTAGAATCCTTCTTCCGCCAGCTTGATAAAGTTATCCCGGTGCTTTGGTGTGCTGTTGTACAACATTACCCGCATATCACCGTAATTGGTTTCAATGATCGCGTAAGTGTGTTCATCCTGCTCACAGGAAGTTATCACCAAAAATAATACCAGTAAAGCGGTCAGCGCTCTCATAATAGGTTATCGTTTTCTAAATGAAGTAATACCAGAAGCATTATTCCTCTTCACTACCACCATCCAGGTCCTGAAAATACTGAATGACTTTTTCCTTTAATAGCTGCTCCTGTTCCTCCACTCCCTGAACCGGCACTTTCTTCACCTGCCGGTAATGGGGCCATCCATCGGCATCACGGCCGGCAAACTCGTAGTAGCCTTCCTGCTCCAGGAGACTGCAAACAGCGATGTGCATCAGGTCCTGCTTTTCCTCTTTAGTAAAAGATTCCTTCGTTCGTCCCAACTCCTGAATGCCGATCAAAAACAGGATGGCGTTCAGATCGGGCAGGTTATCCCGACCCAGCGCCTTTTTCACCTTGTGCCGCACTTGCAGCCACTCGAAATCCAATTGCCACTCTTCCATAATTATCGATCAACCGGCTTCCCGGCTTTTGTTGTTGATCTGCAAATATAGCTTGTCCGGGTTAGAGTGGGAAACCCAATGGCAGGAAAATCAGTAGGCAGTAGGCAGCACGGAACTGCCTACTTTTACCCGACCGCCCGAAGGGTGGGCGGGGCCTATCGCCTACTGCCGGCTCATAGAAAACGGCGCCGCCGCCTTTCCAGTCCCCCGCTCCCGGTTCGGCGTAGGGCTCATCTCCAGCCGGAAGGTACCGCCGGCCTGTATAGCATCGTGCTTCAGGAAGTTCTTTTCCCAGTTCTCGCCGTTCAGCGTCGCGGTTTCAATATACACCGCCTTTGCATCATTATCCGGCGCTTCGATGACGAAGGTGTTGCCGTTTTCCAGTTGCAGGGTGATCTTATTGAACAGCGGGGAGCCGAGGACATACTCATCGGTGCCCGGGCAGACAGGATACAGGCCCATGGCGCTGAAGACGTGCCAGGCCGAAGTCTGCCCGTTGTCCTCATCGCCGCAATAGCCGTCGGGCGTGGGTTGATAGAGCTTATCCATGATTCGGCGCGCCCAGTACTGCGATTTCCAGGGTTGACCGACGTAGTTGTACAGGTAGATCATGTGCTGGATGGGCTGGTTACCGTGCGCGTAGTTGCCCATGCCCACGATCTGCATCTCCCGGATTTCGTGGATGACGATACCGTAGTAGGAGTAGTCAAAAATGGGGGGCACCTCAAAAATGGAATCCAGCATTTGTGAGAAGGACTCCTCACCTCCCATGAGTCCGATAAGCCCTTCCACATCGTGAAAGACGCTCCAGGTGTAGTGCCAACTGTTGCCCTCCGTAAAGGCGTCGCCCCATTTGTAGGGGTTGAAGGGCGACTGGAAGCTACCGTCTTTGTTCTTGCCGCGCATCAGTTTGTGCTCCGGGTCGAACACCTTGCGGTAGTTCTGCGTACGCTTCCGGAAGCGATCGATTTCTTCCTGCGGGCGCCCCAGTGCCTCAGCCAGTTGCCAGACGCAGTAGTCGGCATAGGCGTATTCCAGGGTGCGCGCCGTGTTTTCGCGAATATTCACGTCATAAGGGATATAGCCCAGCTCGTTGTAGTATTCGGCGCCCAGGCGGCCTACGGAACTGACGGGGCCTACGCCCTTCGAGTTTTTCACCATGGCTTCGTAAAGGGTCTCGATATCGTAGCCGCGGATTCCTTTGAGATAGGCGTCGGCGATGAGCGAGGCCGAATTGGAGCCAATCATAGCATTGCGGTGCCCGGGGCTGGCCCATTCCGGCAGCCAGCCGCTCTCTTTGTAGGTATTCACCAGGCCTTCCATTATCTGGCTGTTCAGCTCGGGATACATCAGGGTAAAGAAGGGGAAAACGGCGCGGAAGGTATCCCAGAAGCCGTTGTCGGTAAACATATAGCCCGGCAGCACCTCGCCGTTGTACGGGCTGTAATGCACGATTTCACCGGCCTCGTTGTATTCGTAGAACTTACGGGGAAAGAGCAACAGCCGGTACAGGCAGGAGTAGAAGGTGCGGCGGTCGTCAAGGCTGCCTCCCTCGACCTGTATGCGGTTCAGCTCTTCGTTCCAGGTACGGCGCCCTTCCTCGCGAACCGCCTCGAAGTCTTTATTGCCCAACTCCCGCTGCAGGTTGAGCTCGGCCTGCTCCGGGCTGATGAAGGAAGAGGCTACCCGCACCTGCACCTGCTCGCCTTTTTTCGTTTTGAAGCCGAGGATAGCCCCGACGTGCTCGCCTTCAGCCTCAGAAGTATTTGGCCGGAGCTCATCCTCCGCCCAGGTGTGCACCATTTCGAAATCCTTGTCAAAAACCGCGACAAAGTAGTTGTGGAAATTATCCGGCACGCCGCCGTGGTTGTTACGGCAGTAGCCGATGATCTTCCGCTCCTCGGGAATGACCCGCACCATAGAACCCTCATCGAAACCATCGAGGAGGATGTAGGAGCTGTCGCTCTCGGGAAAGGTGAAGCGCATCATGACCGCCCGCTCGGTGGGCGTAAGTTCCGCCGTCACATCGTGATCGGCGAGGTAGACGCTGTAGTAGTGCGGATTGACTTCCTCCGTCTTATGGGAAAACCAGGACTGCCGCTCCTCCCCCCGGAATTGGAGTTTGCCGGTGAGAGGAAACAACGAGAATGCAGCGTAGTCGTTGATCCAGGGGCTGGGCTGATGGGTCTGTTTAAACCCTCTGATTTGATAAGCATCGTAGGCGTACATCCAGCCGTCGCCCATCTTGGCCGTCTGCGGTGACCAGAAGTTCATTCCCCAGGGCCGGGCGATCGCCGGGTAGGTGTTGCCGTTGGATAGCTTGAATTCGGAATCCGTCCCCATCAGGGGATTGACCAGGCTGACGAGATCGGTGGGCTGGCTGTGCAGACCGAGGATGAAAAATGAAAAGAACACGGTTAAGGTGCAGATGCGTCGGATCATATTATGGTCTGTTTTTGAGAGCCAAAACTAATATTTTTTTGGTAGAGGGATGGAGGGTAGAGGGACCATTGGAGAAAACCGGGACAATGTTATTCGTTCGTCGAGGTCACAGATTTATCCGACCACACCTGGGCGGAGGCTTGACCGACAGTAAACTCGGAAGTTATCCCAACCAGGTCGACGGGTTCAGCGATGTTCGGTTACTTCTACGGTTCTACGGTTCTTCTGTTCTTCTGTTCTGCGGCTCCAAACTGTTAACTCTGTTTTTCAATTTTTCCCAAGACTTACAGAACCGAAGAACAGAGGAACCTACGAATATTGAACTGTAGAAGTACCCTAAAGACGTCAATCCGAGTTGTTGCCAGGGAAAAAACGGATTGATTTTTTCTGTGATACGTTAACCCTACTCCACTACCACCTCATCCACAAACAGCCACACATCCCCTTCGGTGCGGGGGAACCATTCGGGGGTACGTCCTACGTTGTCGGCGCGTACGCGCAGGTAGCGGAAAGATTGATCTGCGGGAAGCGCGAAGACTTCCATACCGTATTCTTCCTTCCTAACCGCTTCCGGTACGCGAACCTCCTGCCAGGAACTGAAAGTTTGTCCATCCTTCGAAAAGGTGAATTCCACTTTTTCCGGAAAAAGGATGTAATTGGGCAGGTCCTGCAGGCAGCGCAGGGCGACGGTATCGGCTTGCATCACTTTTCCCATATCGATTTCGATAGTCACTTCCTCATCGAGGAAGCCCAGCCAGCGGCCGTCAGTAAAATTGAAGGTGCCGCGTTTGTTGTCCACCAGTGTGGCAGGTCCGTCGGCCCGGTATTTGGGATGGGGATCCGTGCTGAGGGTGACATCGGCGCCGTAGGCTTTATTATCGAGCGGGGGCAACATCACCGGAATATCCGCCGGGCTGGCGTAGGGCCAGTCCAGGTATATTTTTTTTAATTCTTCCACTTTCTCCGGATACCGCCCCGTCAGGTTTTCCAATTCGCTGAGGTCTTGCTCCAGGTTGACCAGAAACAAGGCGTCTTTTTCCGGGTCGAGCGGAAATTTTTCTGCCGGGTCCCGGGGGTTGCCGATGAGTTTCCAGGGGCCCTGCCGTACTGCCCACTGGCGGCCCATTTTCCAGAAGAAAGCCTTATGAGGCGTAGCGCTCTCTTCCTGCAGTACTGCCCCCAGGCTTTTGCCCTCCACGCCTTCCGGCAGCGCCTCGACACCGCAGAAATCAGCCAGGGTGGGCAGCCAGTCCATACTCATAACCGGTTCATCTACGACCTCGCCAACGGATAGCTGGGCCGGCCAGCGTACGATCGCCGGCACGCGGATGCCTCCTTCAAACAGCGAGAATTTAGCGCCGCGAAAAGGCCCGGCGTAGCCGCCGCCTCCGAAGGTGCGCGTTTCGCAGGAGTGGCCGTGGTCCGACTGAAAGATGACGATGGTATTTTCATCCAGTCCGTATTCATCGAGGGTAGCCAGCAGCCCGCCGATACGCTCATCGGTGGTGGAAACAAAGCCCGCGTAATCGCGACGCGGCATGGGCAGGTCTTCATAATGCTTGCGCCAGCGTGCCGTCGGTTGCAGCGGATAATGCGGGGTGTTGATGGCGAAGTAGAGAAAAAAGGGTTCTTCGCGGTGGTCAATGATGAACTGCCGCCCTTTTTCCACCATCAGGTCGGGAAAGAATTGCCCGTCGGCGTGTATCTCTTCTCCGTTTTCCCAGAGGTCGTGCCGGTTGGGTCCGTTCCAGTAGAAGAAATGGGAATAATTGTCTATACAGCCGCCCATGTGGCCGAAGGAATAGTCGAAGCCCTGCCCATTGGGCATGGTTTCGGGGGTGTAGCCCAGGTGCCACTTGCCGACGTGGCCTGTAGCGTAGCCGGCCGATTGCAGCATCTCAGCAATGGTGACCTGTTCGGCCGGCATACCGCCTTGTCCTTCCTGGGAAGAGGCATTGCCCGGCAACCCGGCGGCATGAGGGTTCTTTCCCGTCAGCAGGGAAGCCCGTGAGGGCGAGCAGACGGCCGCGCCCACGTAAAACTGCGTAAAGCGAATGCCTTCCGCCGCCAGGCGATCGAGGTGCGGGGTGTACAGGTCCTCGGCGCCGTAGCTGTTCAGGTCCAGCGTACCCTGGTCATCGGTGAGAATGAGGATGACGTTGGGGCGGTAGGATTGGGCGGGAAGTATTGAAGTTGAAAAAATAAATAAGAAGATCGTCGGAATGATGAATTTCATGTCGTTTTGGATTTGCTTTTCGTTATTAGCTGTTCGCTGTTCGCAGCTTATCCTGCGATTAGCCAGCCAGGCCAAAGCTTGCTTTGCTGTGAAAAGCGAATGGTGATCTGGAACCGGATACATTTACGAAACCTCGGAGGTGTACTGATTACCCATAAGTTCATTTTGGGCTACTTCTTCAGTTCATCATTCTTCTGTTCTACGGTTCTGCAAGTCAAAATTTGACGAAAAAACCACTAAACAGTTCAGAACCGCAGAACAGAGGAACATTTACCCGACCAACTAAAGCTTGGGCGGGGAACAGCAGCAGAACCGCAGAAGCTCAGCCCAGACCAAAGATATGGGTAATCGATATAACCTCGGAGATTTCGTAACCCCTACTCCTCCCGGATGATCGACGATACCCGCTTGGCACGCAGCGCCGGCGGCACACTGGCCAGCACGCCGATGCTGATGACGGTCAGGGCGACGATGACAAAGTCAATGAGGCGGATACTGACGGGGTAGGCATCCACCACAAAATTGCCTGGGATACGGACGATGCCGAAGGTGATCTGCAGCCAGTAGGTGATCAGCGCCAGTAAGAAGCCGGCCACTACACCGCTCGCACAAAGCAGGAAGCCCTCATTGAGGAAGATATTCCGGATGCTGGAATCCAGTGCGCCCATCGATTTGAGAATGGCGATATCTTTCTTTTTTTCCAGCACCACCATCCATAAGGCGCCCACCATGTTGAAAGCGACGAGCAGCATCATGAGGCTGACGATGGCGTAGCTCAGCCACTTTTCCATCTGCATAAGGCGCAGGAAGGTCTCCTCTTGCTGATAGCGGTTCTTCACTTCGTATTCCGGCCCCATAATCGATTGGATCTGTTCGATGATGTTCCGTTGCTGCGCTTCGGAGACCGGCGAGAGCTTGAGTTCCAGGGCGCTGCTGCGATCCCGCGTCCCCAGCAGTTGCCGGGCCAACTCCAGCGAGGTGATCACGTACTGGTTGTTGAACTCCTGCTGGATGACAAAAGTGCCGGCCGGATATACCGTGCGCTTGCGAAATTGTTGTTCAAACATACCAACCTCTTGCCGCTTCGGCATGTAGACGCCGATGCCGGTAAATACATCTTCGACATTCACGCCCAGTTTGTTGCGCATGCCCAGGCCCAGCACTGCCATCTGCCGATCGCCCTGCAGCAATTCAAACTGTCCTTCCCGCACGGTAGAATCCATCCGGGTGACGAGTACCCAGTTCTCATCGACCCCCTTCAAGGTGCCGAAATCCTGATTGTCCTTATATTCAAAGAAAGCGACCTCTTCCAGCGTTTCGGAAACAATCGCTACGCCATCTACGGCACGCAGCTGCTGCAGGGTCGCGGAGTCAACTTCAAAAGTCTTGCCCTGCATCGGCGTGATTTTCACATCGGGATCGAAATTGCTGTACATGCTGGTGATCAGGTCCTCGAAGCCATTGAACACCGACAGGATGAGCACCAGAGCGGCAGTACCCAAGCATATGCCAAAGACCGCAATGCCGGTGATCAGGTTGATGGCATTGGTCGATTTCTTGGCAAACAGGTAGCGCCGCGCTATTCGAAGCGGTAGATTCATGGACAAGGAATTGATCGTAAGGGACAAAGGTAATATTTAGACCGGATTTGCAGGATGAAGAACAGGAGAGATTTTGAAAAGGCTGGGGACGGAGACACTTGGGGATGGAGAGACGGGGAGGAAGACGAAACTGTCTTTTCTATACAATTTAGCACTACTTTGTCACTTTAACCTGTATTAAAGAACATTGAGCCGCGCCGCGGCTCTCGTCACCTTTTAATTCGAATTGCTACTGATTTGCGGCCCTCCCTGCGGCCTCAAAAGAGGCCGCAGGGACGCCGAATGTCGGTAGTATCTAAACCATTAAATCTTGAACAATCACTGCCCACTAGCCACTCTTCCTTCAATCTTCCTGGCCGGCAGCGGTTCCGTCCTCGGCGGATGAGGCAAGGCAATTTGCACCTCCTTCTCTTCCGGTGCGGGCCGCATCGCCTCGTAGATGGCGGTCTGAATGCGCGGCCGCACCTCCATTTTATTCAGTTTGTAGTTGCGCATTGAGGGGAAGGTGCGGTTGGCGAGGAAGACGTAGACGATGTTGTTTTCCGGGTCGGCCCAGGCGCAGGTGCCGGTAAAGCCCGTATGGCCGAAGGTCTGTTTGGAGGCCAGCGGCGAGAAGTTGGGCGGGAAGCGGTTATCCAGCTGGAACATATCGAAACCGAGGGCGCGGCGGGTACTGCGCGGGTGCCGGGAAGTGAATTCGCGAATGGTGGCTTCCTGCAGGTAGCGGCGGCCGCCGTAGTATCCCCCCTGCAGCAGCATTTGCATGATGGTTCCCACCT
>CAZWDL010000113.1:0-23702 GCA_964632995.1 uncultured Saprospiraceae bacterium | reverse complement strand
GTTCGATCGGTTTGGATAGAGGAAGAAGCCGGTTTTCTGCGCGCCCGCCGCTCCTGCCAGCTGGTCGCCGACGCCGTCGTTAGCAGCGGCGGCGCCTTTCGGCAAACGGCCGCCCGCCCTGCCGCTCTCAAGAATGGGCGACTCAGCGGCATAGAACTGTCTGACGGCAGCCGTCTGGAAGCCGATGCCTACGTTTTCGCCTGCGGCCCCTGGTTGCCAAAACTATTCCCTGATCTACTGGCTCCGCACCTGCAGATTACCCGGCAGGAGGTGTTCTTTTTCGCTCCGCCGCCCGGCGAAGATTACCAGTATCCCGCGCTGCCTGTCTGGGTGGAGTTCGGACCGATCTTCTACTACGGCATCCCCCACGGCAGCGGCCGCGGCTTCAAGGTTGCCGACGATATCCGCACCCACACCCGCTTCGACCCCGAGGGTGACGACCGCATGCCTACCCCCGAACGGCTGGCCCAGGCCCGAGCCTTCCTGCGCCGCCGCTTCCCCCGGCTCGCCGGCGCTCCCCTCATCGAAAGCCGCGTGTGTCAATACACCAACAGCCCCGACGGTCACCTGGTCGTCGACCGCCACCCCGAAGCGGACAACCTATGGATCGCCGGTGCCGGTACCGGCCATGCTTATAAGCTGGGGCCAGCCATTGGCCGGCACCTGACCGGGCGCATCCTCAACGGGGAAGCGCCGGAACCGGAACTGTCCATCGAACGGCTCGGCAAGACGACGGAGCGACTGTACAACCAATTTGAGGTCAGGGAGTGATTTGCGGGGTAATGTTTAGAGGCTGTTTCAATTAAGTTCTTTTCGGTTTTGGGAACTAAAAAGTTTAGAGGGCCTGAAAATGAGATTTTCGTTTTCAGCCCTTCTAAACCAGCCGCCACGAAGTTGGCGGCGACTAAACTCCTTAACTGCAGATAAATATTTTCCCCGTGAAGCATTACACCCTCAATGACATCCTCCTCCTTGGCGATCCCCGCCTCTACGAAACCTGCGGCCCCGTGTTGCGGGAAGAACTGGAAGACCTGCAGCCGGTCATCGACGGCATGGCCGGCTTGGTCAAACAGTTTCGCGAACGCTATGGCGCCGGACGGGCCATCGCCGCCCCGCAGGTCGGCGTGATGAAACGCCTCATCGTCATGAATATCGACGAGCCGGTGGCCATTATCAATCCGGAAATGACCTATAAGAGCGAGGAGATGATGGAACTGTGGGACGACTGCATGAGCTTCCCCAACCTGCTCGTGCGTCTGCAACGCCACCGCCGCATCCGCCTGCGCTTCCGCGACCGCAACTGGAAAGAACAGGAATGGAATCTGGAGAATGATCTCAGCGAATTGCTCCAGCACGAATACGATCACCTCGACGGCATCCTGTCCACCATGCGGGCCCTGGATGAACAGTCGTTCCGGTGGAGAGGGTAAGAAAGGAAAACAAGGTTTCTGCTGACTCAAGAACCCCTCAACTCTTCCGAAAGCGCTTTCAGCCTCGGCCACCACTCCGATTTCTCCGATTCCTGAATACGCAGATCGGCGCGGGCCTCATAGCGCGCCATCGCCTGGTCGATGAGGTAGCGGGCGAAGGCGCCGATGCCGGCGTCGAGGGCTGCTTCAGCGTTGAGGGTTGCTATGCGGGGGCCGTCGGTCAGATCGGCCTCTTCGCCGAGAAAGTCCTGAAAAATGCGCCGCACGGCATCGAACTGCTGCGGCCATAGGCGGTGCAGGCGGGCCTTCACTTCCGATAACCGGGGATGCGGATTGCGGTCGTTCAACTCCAGGCGAAAGCCTGTATCGAGCGTCAGTTGGTAAAAGAGCTCGTATTCATTCGCTATGCGCTGATCCGGCCCGGCATTCGTGATCCGGATATCGATACGCGCACCGCCGGCTTCCCACACTTCCTCTTTCGCCCGGTGCTCCTTCGCCGGGTCAGAGAGTAGCTGCTGATGGGTACGGCGAAACGTCAGGTTTTCCGGACGCCGGTGCAAGGCCATAGCCACCCGCTGCAGGATCTCCAGCAGCGGCTCCTCGTCCAGCGGGCATTGAAAGTGAAGCATCAGTTTGTCGATCGGATTTCCGGAAGGCATGGTTTCATTGTTTCATAGCGAACACGAATTCAGGAGGCGCCCAGAAAGACGCCGCCTGATACATCCCGGTTTAATATCGGTAGAAAATCACAGGATTTGACGAAGAAGCTTTATTTTTAGGACAAAAAAATGTATCACCCTCCCGTTCTGTCTTTACTCTCGTTGCTAATTTTATCTTTCTCTTACGGTCACGCACAGCCTGATCAGGCCAAAGACCCCAGTTTTGAAGAAGTCATTTCGCTGAAGTCGGCGGGCAGCCCTTCGATTTCCCCCGATGGTCGCCACGTGGTGTACAGCGTGCGCTCGGCCGACTGGAAAGAGAACCGCTTTGATTCAGAGCTGTGGCTCTCCAAAGACGGCGAAACGCCTTTCCAGCTAACGCGCACGGCCGACGGCAGCAGTGGCGGCGCCCGGTGGTCGCCCGATGGCCGCTGGATTGCCTTTACGGCCAAGCGCGGCGAGCACGGCCAGGTCTTTGTGATCCGCGCCGCGGGCGTAGAGGCTTTCCCCGTCACCAACGTCGAGCGCTCGATCGGCAGCTTCCGCTGGTCGCCCGATGGGCAACGCATCGCCTTCACGATGCAGGAGCCGGAATCGAAAGTGGAAAAACAAAAAGACAAGATTTACGGCGACTACGCCGTGGAGGACGCCGAATACCGCCGCTCCTGGCTTTACGCCGTCGACTTTGATCCCGGACGGCAGGCACCCGACGAGCTGCCCTGCTACGAAGACGAGAAGAAAGAAGCCCAGCCCTGGGACTGCCCCGAATGGCCGGAACCGGAGGCGCTGGTCGACAGCGTCGCCTTCACAATAACGGGCTTTGAATGGTCGCCCGACGGCGAACACATCGCATTCCAACATCAACCCGATCCGCTGATCAATTCCTTCTTCGGAGCCGACATTTCCTTGCTGAACCTGACATCCGGTGAATACCGGCCTTTTCTCGACAGTTCCCTGCCTGAGTTGCTGGATGCCTGGTCACCCGACGGGGAATTTCTTCTCTATCATCGTTCTTCCGAAGATACGACGGCAGTGTACTATACTAATCCGCTGCTGTTCAAAATTCCGGTGGCGGGCGGCGACCCTGTCCGGCTGGCCGAAGACTTCGACGAGAACCCCTACGGCATCACCTGGAACGAGAGCGGCATCTACTTCGTCGCCAACCAACGCACCGAGCGCCACCTCTTCCGCCTGGACCCGGAGAGCGGCCAGGTAAACCGCTGGCCGGCGCCCAGCCCGCAGATCTACGCCTTCAGCATGACGCCGCGCGGCGCCCGCATCGCCTACCTGGCTACCAGCGGCAATGACCTGGCCGAAGTCTATACCAGCTCCGCCCGTACGCCCGAACCGCTCAGGCTCACCCATATGAACGCCCAGATCGAAGGCTGGCGCGTAGCCGGCAGTGAGGTCATCAACTGGAAGAGCCGCGACGGAGCGACCATCGAAGGCGTACTGCACAAACCGCAGGACTACGATCCCAATCGCCGGTATCCCCTGCTCGTCGTCATCCACGGCGGCCCGACGGGAGTCGACCGGCCCACGCCAGTTCCGGCCTATGTGTATCCCATCGTGCAATGGCTCAACAAAGGGGCTTTGGTGCTGCGCGTCAACTATCGCGGCTCGGCCGGCTACGGGGAGGCCTTCCGCTCCCTTAATGTCAAAAACCTCGGGGTGGGCGATGCCTGGGATGTGCTCAGCGGCGTGGATTACCTCGCTGATCAGGGGCTTATAGACACCACCCGCATGGGTTGCATGGGCTGGAGCCAGGGCGGCTATATCTCCGCTTTTCTAACCACCAATACCGATCGCTTTAAGGCCATCTCCGTCGGTGCAGGCATCTCCGACTGGGTGACCTACTACGTCAATACCGACATCCATCCTTTTACCCGGCAATACCTTAAAGCGACGCCCTGGGAAAACATGGAAATCTACGAAAAGACTTCGCCGATGACCAACATCAACCAGGCGAGCACACCTACACTAATACAGCACGGGGAGAACGACCAGCGCGTTCCCATCCCCAATGCCTACAAACTCTATCAGGGACTGCAGGATGTAGGCGTGCCGACCAAACTGATCGTCTATAAGAATTTCGGCCACGGCATCACCCGGCCCAAGGAACGGCTGGCAGCCATGGGGCACAACTGGGACTGGTTCAACCGGTACGTCTGGGGAGAATCGGCGGAGGACTGGCGGGTGGAAGAATAGTTCCTGGGTTCAAAGTTCGATTTTAAAGAGGCTTTTTCATACCCCTCTTTGCCGTCGATTAGCCAAACGGGCACATTTGCTTTCGCAAATGGGCACTGATTGAGTGTTGGTTGTTATCTTCCTGTCTCTGTTTCGAAAAATAAAAAGATATGCGCTTGATCACTTACCTACAAGCTTTGATCCTTCGTGGCACCCTTATTCCCCTGGCTCTTTTGCCATGTGAAGGACTATTCTCCCAATGCCCTCAAATCATCTGGCAGGATGAGTTCGACGGCACAACACTCGATCTGAGTAAGTGGAGTTATCAGACCGGCGACGGTTGTGACATCTCGCCCGACCTCTGTGGCTGGGGTAATAATGAATTGCAATGGTACCAGTCACAGAACGCGGAAGTGAGCCACGGCACCCTGAAAATCACTGCCAAACGCGAAAATTCGAACGGCCGCAACTATACTTCCGCCCGCCTGCGCACAATCGACCAGGGCGACTGGACCTACGGCCGCTTCGAGGCGCGTATCAAGTTACCCACCGGCCGCGGCCTCTGGCCGGCCTTCTGGATGCTGCCTACCGACGAGGTCTACGGTGGCTGGCCGCAGAGCGGCGAGATCGACATCATGGAACTCATCGGCAGCGAGCCTGCCACCGTGCACGGCACCATCCACTTCGGACAGCCCTGGCCGAACAACCGGCAGAGCGGCGAAAGCTACAAACTGCATACCGGTCAGTTTGCCGATGACTTCCACGAATTCGCCGTCGAGTGGGAACCGGGGGAGATCCGCTGGTACGTCGACGGCTACCTTTATTCCAGCAAAACGAAATCGAACGTGGCGCCCGACCGCTGGCCTTTCGACCAGGATTTCCATTTCCTGCTCAATGTCGCCGTGGGTGGCAACTGGCCGGGCGCGCCAGACGGCACTACGCGCTTTCCGCAAATCATGGAGGTCGACTACGTGCGCGTCTACGATGCGAACAAGCCTTCTGTCCGCGGCGAACGCCGCGTGCCGAACCGGGCGGAAGGCGTTGCTTACCAACTCAGTAATTTGCCCGAAGGGGCTACCATTAACTGGAGCGTACCCGCCGGCGCGACTATCGTATCCGGACAGGGTAGCGATCGCATAACGGTCGACTGGGGTGAGACGGGCGGCGATATTACGGCCGTCATCAGCAGCAACTGCGGCGAGCAGCAACTGCAGCTGAACATTTTTGTCGAACCCGCTTTTGTCCCCGTCCAAGCCCTGGAAAATTTCGACGATGAAGCCCTCATCGATTTTGCCTTCAGTACAGGCTCCCTTACGGAAAATGTCGACAATCCCGAAGCCAATTCTGTCAACGCCTCGGCTCTGGCGGGGCGTTACGAACGCAACGGCTCGGAACAGTTCGATGTGCTCGTCTACCAATCCGACGCCATCGAAAACGGCGATGAATTTGTCGACCGCGAAAAGAAATTCTTCATCGATGTGTATACCGACGCCCCGGCCGGCACCCTGGTGCTGCTGCAGCTCGAAAACAGCAGCCGGGCTACAGGCGCCAATTATCCCACCGGTCGCCACAGCCGCTTCGAAGCCCGCACGACCAAACAGAACGAATGGGAGCGACTGGAGTTTTCCCTGCTGGATCAGCCGGACGGCAGCACTGCCGGCAGCAGCGTGGATCAGCTGATCTTTTTGTTTGCTTCCAACACTCGTACCCGCAACACCTATTACTTTGACAACTTTGAAATTTACGGCCAACAGGTGGCCACGAGTGTCTTCCGGCCCGGTAAAACCGCCAAAACGCTTCGCCTGTTCCCCAACCCAGCCGGTGATTTGCTGAATATCGAACGAATGGAGGCCGGCGACTGGCAACAACTTCGCATCACCGACCTTTCGGGGCGCGTGATCCGGGAATGGGACCCGGAAGAGGATACCCAGAGCCGCTTGCAAGTGCCGGTCGCTACATTGAAAAGCGGCGCTTATCTGCTGGAAGCCTTGTCAGTAGAAGGGGTCATTTACAGTGCGCGCTTCGTGATACCTTAAACCGCAAGTGCTCTGTAACACAAAAATTTCTTGTCCACCTGCCTGCAATATTAGAAATTAGTAGAAAAGATCGACTGCTATGAGGTCTCCTGAGGAAACCACCGCTCTGGAAGAGAAAAAAAGCCTGGTGCAACGCATCCGCCTTGAATGGAGCCACTACGTATACGAATTCTTCATCGTCGCCCTGGGCATTTCCGTGCCCTTTCTGCTCGACCGCTGGAACTCCAACATCCAGGAACGGAAGGCCGAACAGCAGATCTATGCGAATATACAGCGGGAACTGCGGGAAGACTTGAGCAATATCCGGGGCAATATGAATCAAAACCAGACCGGGATGGAGCAGTATCGCTACGGCAGTTATCTCATCCGGCAACAGGACCGCAACCGGCTCGATACGCTGGCGCATATTGCGCTCAACCTCAGCGAAATTTCGGATTTCCATCGCAGCAGCAACATCTACGAATCGCTGGTCAACAGCGGCGAGATCCATCTGGTGGAGAATCAGGAAATCCTGCAGTTACTACAGGGCCTGGAGGAGCAATACATTTATATCAATCGGCTGGAGGGAAATCATCTCGATTTTTTCATAGACGAAACCCTTCCCGAACTCTTGCAACACATGCAGATATCGCCCGTGGAGGTCATGGACCCCGATTGGTTCTACACCTTCCACCTCAATAACTTCCTGCAGGTGAGCATCGCGCTGGGAGAGGAGAAACAGGCGATTTACGAAAAAACCGAAAGCAAGCTGCAGCAGGGCCTGGACTTGCCGAGCCGGGAATTAGTGGAAGACTAAAAAAGCGTCCGTTGTAGTTCTTGCAGATAATTTGACTTTACCAAAAAGCTGGAACGGTTTTTGAATAACAGAAGATCGATGGTTAACTTACCTTTAGCTTTTTGATCATTTAATCCTCCAATCCTTGTAAAAACGAATTGCATGCATTTACACTTCACTGTTCTCCTGGCTTTCATTGCCGGTCTTTTCCAGGCTCCAAAACTCGACCTGGTATTACAAAACGGCCGCGTGATCGACGGCACAGGCAACCCATGGATCGTTGCCGACGTCGGCATCCGCAAGGGAAAAATTGCCGCTATCGGCGACCTGAGCCGGCGCCGCGCCAAACGCGTCATCGATGTAGCCGGGATGGTCGTTGCGCCTGGCTTTATCGACGTCCACGCCCATGTGGAGCGCAGCATCGATGAGCGGCCCACGGCCGACAACTTTTTGTACGACGGCGTTACCGCTATCATCACCGGAAACTGCGGCGGCTCTTCTACTGACCTGGGGGCTTATTTCAAAGCCTTGGAAAACAACGGGCTTTCGATTAATCTCGCTTCCCTGGTCGGGCACAATAGCATACGGCGGGCGGTGATAGGCGAGGATGACCGCGCCCCCACCGCACAGGAACTACAGCAAATGCAGACCCTGGTGGCCAAAGCCATGCAAGAGGGCGCCGTAGGCCTGTCAACCGGGCTCATCTACACGCCGGGCACCTTCGCCGAAACGGATGAGGTGGTCGCCCTGGCCAAAACCGCAGCACAACACAGCGGCATCTACGCCTCTCATATCCGCAACGAAGATCACCGCGTATTCGACGCCATCGATGAAGCCGTACACATCGGCAGAACGGCCAACATTCCCGTGGAGATTTCCCATTTTAAAATTACAGGCAAGGCAAACTGGGGCCGAAGCCACGAGCTGATCGAAAAGATCAGGACCTACCGCAATGAGGGCATCGATGTAACGGTCGATCAGTATCCCTACACGGCCAGTTCCACGCGCCTCGGCGTACTGCTCCCGAGCTGGGCGCTGGCCGGCGGCCGCGATTCGCTCAATATCCGGCTGAAGGATCCGGACAGGCGGGCAGCGATCAAGCGCGAGATGAAAAAAATCGTTGACCAGATGGGCTTTGGCGATTACCGCTGGGCCTATGTGGCCGGCTGCTCCTGGGAACCTTCCTACGAGGGGAAAAGCCTCAGCGAGATCAACGAAATGCGGGAACAACCCAGCGACCTGGAACACGAGATGGAAACCATCCTTTATATGATGGAGCAGGGGGAACGGGTTCAGATGGTGTACCATAAAATGAACGAGGAAGATGTACAGCGCATCATGCAGTTTCCCATGGCGATGGTCGCCTCCGACGCAGGAATCCCACAATTCGGCAAAGGTAGCCCTCACCCTCGCGCCTACGGCGCCAACGCCCGCGTGCTGGGTCGATACGTGCGCGAAAAGGGCATCCTCACGCTGGAAGAAGCCGTCCGCAAGATGACCTCTCTGCCGGCACAGCGCTTTCAGTTGGAAAACCGCGGTCTGCTTCGCCCCGGCTACGCCGCCGATATAGTAGTCTTCGATCCGGAAACGGTAGACGACCGCGCTACCTTTGAAGCGCCTCACGCCTACGCCACCGGCTTCCGGTTTGTACTGGTCAACGGCGCACCGGTGATTGAGGAAGGAAAACATAATGGTAACCGGCCGGGGATAGTTTTGCGGAAGAAAGGGAGTTCTTGAGTGCTTGCCCGACCGTCACTTCGTTCCGGTCGGGTAAAGGTTCTTGGGTTGTTGTACCCCAATTCATTTGAATCACCTCAAAGAGCTTCAACCACTGAACGAATGAGTTTAGCCCGAAAATTGAGATGGCAAATCACTGCTGTATAAGCTTTGTTTGATAAAAACAGCTAACATCCTTATTTTTGAAAAAAGCTTTTACCTATGCCCTCCCCTTTCCCCGGCATGGATCCTTATCTTGAAGGTTATTTGTGGCCGGATGTGCACCAGCGTCTGGCGGTGGCTATTGCCGATCAACTGACGCCGCAGGTCAGTCCGGCCTATGTGGTCCGGATTAACCTATACACGGTGGAGGACACCTCTCCCGAAGAAGACGTCGGCATTCTGTATCCCGATGTAGAGGTTTTTCACCCCCGAACTAAGGCCGAGGAACCGGGACCGGGATACTTCACGCCCGTGACTGTATCGGTTCCAGCAACCCAGATGGTGAAGGTACGGATTCCGGTGACGGAAATCCGCGATCGCAAAACCAATCAGCTGATTACCGCTATCGAAATCCTGTCGCCGGTCAATAAGCGTAAGCCCGGATTGTCCCTGTACCGGGAAAAGCGCCGGCGGTTGTACCAATCAGGGGTTCATCTGCTGGAAATTGATCTCCTGCGAAGAGGAGAACGGCCATTTAATCATCCCCGGATACCTGCTTCTCATTACCTGGTTGCGCTGGTCCGGGCCGATGCAGGAAAGACGGATACATGGGCTTTCAACATCCGGGAACCGTTGCCGGTGGTTCCCGCACCCCTGAAAAAGGAGGATGAAGACGTCCGCCTCGATTTAGGCGCGGTATTGGAAGAAATCTATGAACGGGGCCAATACCAGCTATCGATCGATTACCGGAAACCTCCGCCAGCGACCGCCTTTGGTGAAGTTGATCAGAACTGGATGCAGGAGTTGCTTTCCAAGCTTTAACAAAAATACCTCTTCAACTACAGATGAAAAGTATAGGTATACTTGAGCAGCACCTTTGTCAGGTTTTCCCTTTGGAGCAGGCTTGCCGGCATGTGCAGGTTCCTTCCCGGTCCCGGCCGGATCTTCATGATCGGGTCTTTTAGGTTTACCCAAAATTGAAGCGCCGGCAGGAAGAAGTCCAGCTCAATTGAGCGAGGACGGCGATAGACTGATTATTTGATTAAAACTAATTGGCTGATTATTTCGTTTTATTACCAGATTGACTATCTTAATTCTTATAAAACGCCCCCAACCCATTAACTGCGGGAAGAACTTCCCGTTTTGCCCCTCAAAACCTTCTAAAACAATCCCTTAAATCAATTTAGTAATTCAATTCACGCTTTGCCACTCCCCTGTGATGCTTGCAGAAATGAGATGAAAGCAGTTATTGGAATATCATTTTTTTAACCTTTATCCAAATAAAATAAATTTTTTCCATGTCTAATCATATGAATTTTCAATCTGAGGGTTTTGAAAAACATACCTGCAAAAGCCGTCGCGAGGGCGACTGGTTGATTTTCGAATGCCCCCAATGCGATTATGTACGCAAATGGAACCCTACAACCAGTGAAATGAATCTCGTCGACAGCGGCGATGAAAATGCGCTGCACAGCGGGATGCACCAGCCGACAGGCGCGCAGCTTGAAAAATACAATCCTAACTGATTTAAATTAGATTCAACAGGACAAGGGAGCTTTGAGCTTTTTTATAGTTTTCTCAAAGTTCCCTTGTTCTCTCTTATCCCGTTTTCCGTTCCTACTTTCCGTCGACTTTTTAAGGATCAACCCTTCCTTCCTATTTCTTATTTCCCCTTTCAGATTTCCTATTTCTCATTTCACCGTTTTTTTACCGTTTTTTCATCAGCATTTATCTGGCAGCTAAGGCTGGAATAATTGGAGTTGAATAACTTAAGATTGAAATCAAAAGATTAATCATTCAATCCAACATTTAACCTGTGACCCTTCTTCGTTCAATCAACTTGAGGGAAGAAGAGCTGCAAAAAACCAATGTTATGGCACAACTGCAATTTGAAAGCAACTTACCGGTTTGGGCGCTTAGTGTCCAAGGCGACGTCCGAATCAGAGAAGAAGGTGGTATGTTTGGAGGTGGCGCTGTTCCTCCCATGGGTAACTTTCCCTTCGCTTCACCGCCGGTGAACATTCTCCATGCCGACCAAAAACTTTTCCTGAATTTCAACTGGAAGTGTGAAGGGTTTATTCCTAATTTCCTGCCTGCTAACGGGCACTGGCACCTGACGGTACTATTTGAGAAAATGGGTCCCGGCGAAGGTCCCAGTAACGTTTACAAGCGTGTTCCTGCCGCCGGTGAAGCGCTGATGACCACTACAACCAACACAGAGAGCATTGAAATTCCAGAAGACGTCCTCGCCGCTCTTGCTCCGGCAGGCGACGTAGGCGCTCAAGTGTACCGGGTAGTGGTAACGATGATCTGGCATACCCCTGCCAACGTAGCCACCCCGATCGCCGGTTTTGCCGACCTCGGCCTGATCCAGGTCTATCAGGATTAACCTAAACGGGAAACAGCAAATGTTATTCCCATTAGAGAGCAAGGAGGGGACCTGGTTGAGAGGATCAGGTCCCCTTTTTTTCCATTTTCAAACAAATTGCTTAAACCCGTTCTCCGGAACTAAGGAAACAACCGGAATTAATTGCCGGGTATTCCACTCCGCCGGAGCCTAAAAATAGAAAACCATGAAACCGGAAACGAAACGGTACGGCTTTACCACTTTCTTTAAAGAAGATGGTCTTTACTATTTTCAGTTTAACGACCGCGAAGGGGAACCGCTTCTCTACAGCCACGGCTACCAATCGGAAAAGAGCCGCGACAACGGTATACAGTCCGTTCTTCGCTACGCCGGTGAAGACGACCTCTATGAACAAAAAAAGACCAAAAAAGGGCAGCGCTACTTTGTATTAAAAGCCGCCAATTATCAGGAGATCGGCCGCAGCCGGATGTTTGACTCCAAAGAAGAAATGGAGGAGAAAATCGAGTTGTTGCAGGGTCTCGATGAGGAGGTTCCCGTTTTTGATGCGGCGAAGGCCGATGAAAAAAGAGCAACAGAAAAAGATCAGGAGAGGATGGTACAGGAAATTCCGCAGCCGGAAGAAACCGGTAGTATGCCGAGGTACAAGTTCTCCGTCATTTACTATCCGGATTCTGACGTCTGGATGCTCAAACACGATTTTTCGGGAAACGCCAAAAAGCTGGAAACCTGCGACGGGAAACAGATCGTCGACTTCCTGCGGTCCCATTTGCCGGAAGAAAAGAAGAAAACGGCTGAAGGCGTTGATACTCCCCTGTCTGAGCAACGGGAAATTCCCGCCCGGCAATCCATGCCTGAAATAAAGGATAAAGGAATTCAGCACCAAGTGGAAATGAAGATCCGCGACATCAGGGGAGCCACCATCGGAAAAATTGCCAGATCCGGAGAACTGGGACAAATTGAAATCATTCCCAAAGCTGAAATCAATGCCCCTGCCCAGACCTTTGAAACCACTCTGCTCGTCAAATCACTGGCAGAAAATAAAACCGTCATGGTGGAGGAAGCCCGGAGCGAGCTCAAACACGGCCGCCTCTTTATTTCTATCTGGGAAGCCAATAATTTGCATCCCGGCATGTACCGCTTTACGGTCAGTCTGCATCCCAGCGGGGAAACAAAAGAATCCGACCTGTCTGAAAGCCAGCTGCTTATGTTAAACTAACCGGTCCCCCCCCCCCCCGACAACCACCGGTTTAAATGAGCGTGGGGAAGCTCATTTTGTACACCGTCTCCTTCCAAAAAAACAGGAAAAAATAGAGGATGACGCCTGAATTTTTTGTAAATTTAAAGATCAACTAAACGAAGCATAGTTTAAAAAGTTATATGCTTAAAAGTCACCTTCGTAAGCTATTCCTCTTACTGGCGAAGTTCACCCTAAGGTGTCTTTTCTCCTTTTAGAATCACTCTGATCTTATCTCGGAATTATATACCATTAGCAGGCGCCGGTGAATAACTTTAACCCCAATACAATAGCAAATGAAGCCTCCCCGTGTACTCATATTTGGTGGATATCCGGACCATCTTTACCAGGCAACCCGCCTCTTGCCGGGAACCTGTACCGTAGGGATTTTTCCGTTGCTGCACCAGCTCAATGAAAAAGATCTTCACCCTATTCCCGATCTGGTAATAATCTTTCAGGAGGATCCCAGCCATAAAGCATTGAACTGCTTGAGCAGCCTCCGGGAAAAACTCCCGGATATCCCCGTGTTTTTTCTCGCCGATCAGCCGGACAGGCAGGACATTATTCAGGCCTTCCGGCACGGTGTGGAAGACTACCTGCTTTTTCCACTACATCCGGATGAATTCCTCCGGATCATCGAACCCCATCTGAAAAAAAGAAGCCGGAAGGTCCTACCTTCCTTATTCAACCGACTGGGCCGCGTCTTTCACGACTGGTTCAGCAGTGACGGCGCGGATAAAAGCAGCGATTCCGTTCATGTGTTCAAAATCCCGCCCGGCGTTTTGCCTTCAGGCAATCTATTTCTGCCTCCCAATGAAAGCAAAGAACCTCATCAAATCGAAGTCCGCTTTTTCGGTCCCCTTACGATAAAAATCCTGGGTAAGATCCTTAAAAAACTACCGGGAGAAAAATTTAACGCGGTTCTGGCATACCTGCTGTACCACCACGAAAAGAGCATCCACCGCGAAACCCTTCTTTCCAGATTTTGGGGCGATAATCCACCCTCCGCCGCCCGTAAATCACTAAATGTCGCTATCCATAATATCCGGCGGCACTTTCAGGAAGCGATGCCGGAAGAAGAGCTCATTCATTACGAAAATGACTTTTACTCCATCAGCCCTGCCCTGGACATTTCAACCGATGCTGATCAATTCCTGCGGCACTGGCGCAGCGGACGATCGAAGGAGCGCAAAGAGAACCGGCAGAAGGCGCTTCCCGATTATCAAAGGGCCGCCTCCTTCTACCGCGGCGACTTTCTGGAAGACATCCACTACGACGAGTGGTGCGAATCGGAAAGAGATAATATGAAGGAGATCTATCTGTTCATTCTGGATCGCATGGCGGCTCATTTCTTTGCCAATGATGCCTATCCGGCCACTATTCAGGTACTGCAAAAGATGCTCGGAAAAGATGATTGCCTGGAGGATGTACACCGCAAGCTGATTCTCTGTTACTACCGGCTGGGCTACCGCGACAAGGCCATCAGGCAGTATTATAAATGTGCCGAAATTCTCAGAAAAGAATTGAATATAGAACCTTCCCTCTCCACTCGGGAACTATTCCGGCTGATCAGCGCCGAAAAAAATGTCACAATGGCATTGTTTTAACCATGACACAAATGTTTGAAAATCAAATACTTACGACCATTATTCGTCATTATTCATGGACTTGCCATGAATAATCCGGGTTAAAAAAAGAAGCTAAAGTGCTCCCCTCCGTGAACCGTTCACCGCCTGGAAAAGGCTCCTCCCTTCAATTCTCCGTCATTTATTTTCTTGCATTAATCGAATCACCCAAAATTTTTTATGTATTTTTTTGCATATTAGGATCATTATATAAACTATTATTTTCACCAAACCTACAATGATGAAAGCAATCCACCGAATGATCCTTACTGTACTCGTATGCCTGCCTATCGGCCTGATGGCGCAGGATATCGCCGGCACCTGGAAGATGATGGTTCCCGATGAAAGCGGCAACATGATGACGATTAAAGCCACCATTTCAGAGGACGGCACCTACGCCCTCGATTGGGGCGCCGACGGGAGCGTGGAGGTCAAAGGAAAATATACGGCCGAGGGCGGAAAGATGACCATTCAGGACACCAGCGGCAGCGACTGCACCGCCAAAGCCGTGTACAACTACAAGATCGAAGGCAACACCATGACTATGACCCGTGTAAATGACAGCTGTCCCAATCGCGGGGGTCCGGAAGGGGTCATGACCATGCAGCGGGCCTAACTTAAAAAAAAGAAAATTATTAACGAACGGGGAAAAGCCGGAACAGCACCGCTTTTCCCTGTTTTATTTTCGGTCCCGACTTCCGACTTCCGACGACTTCCCAATTCCGACTTCCGACTTCCCAATTCCGACTTCCGATTTCCCACTTCCCACTTCCGATTTCCCAATTCCGACTTCCGATTTCCCAATTCCGACTTCCGACTTCCCAATTCCGACTTCCGACTTCCCAATTCCGACTTCCGACTTCCGACTTCCTCTACCTCCTCTCTTTCCAGCAAAT
Organism: uncultured Saprospiraceae bacterium; assembly: GCA_964632995.1. Classification (GTDB taxonomy): domain Bacteria; phylum Bacteroidota; class Bacteroidia; order Chitinophagales; family Saprospiraceae; genus CAZWDL01. Next base: position 8,614 of record CAZWDL010000113.1, on the reverse strand, counting down.
AGGCAAACAAATCCGCGATCTCCTCCCCGTTCAGCCGGTTGAGCAGGCCGGGGGGCATAGGAGAAACTGGTGAGGGCCCCATCTCCAGGATATCCTCTTTCGCTACCGAGGCCGTGTTGGTCACGTCGTAAGGGTTGGTAATGATGGTATAAGCCTTATCCGTTTCCCTCACGATACCGCCGTATTTTTTCGTACCGTCCTTCAGTTCAAATATCGTAAAGGCGTACTGGTCGGAGATTTCCTCACTGGGGTTGACGATGGAGTAGAGCAGGTCGCCCCGCTTGAAGCGGGTGTGCAACTGGGTGAGATCGGGGCCGATGATGCCACCCTCTCCTTCCATGCGGTGGCAGGTGATGCACATGGCTGCCTGGTAAACCACCCGGCCCTTTTCGATATTCCCCTCGTAATCGGTAGAATCGGGATTGAAGAGATCCCAGATTTCCGGGATGGTCCATACCTTGCCCGGTCCTTCCGGCTGCGGCAGGTCGGCCAGCGCCTGCGCCGGAGAAAAGAATCCCGAACGCTCCCGGAAATAGTCGCGATCCGTCTCGGGCACCTTGTCCAGCGCTGCCAGGCGGATATTATCCAGAAAGCCTTTATAGCTCATGCCGCCCGTACGGTTGAGGGCTTCGAAAAACCAGTCGAAGTAACGCTCACGCATTTCGTGGGTCCAGCCCAGGTCCGTTCGGCTCAGCAGGACAGCATAGTGGATCGACTCGGTTGGCGGCATGCTGTCCAGCATACCCTGAATAGCGGGCCCGTATTGTTCGCTTCGGTTGGTGACTTCTACTGACAAGAGATCGGGATCGGTATTTACCGTATCGGCAGCGTGTTGCTCCAGCAAATCCAGGCAGGCGGCAGTGGCGGATTTGTCTTCCAGGTAGACCAGCAGCTCGCTGATTTCCCGGTTCATCAGGGGGTCGCCGGAGGGAAAATGCGCCTGGAGGCGATCGATCACTTTTTGGCGCTGAGTGGGATCAGGATCTCCCCGGCGAATCATCATCAGGGCGTATGCCCGCAGGAGGTCGAGCTGTTGTGCCCTGTCCAGGCTTTCCCATTCAATGGCGTGCAGCAGTTCAAAAGCGCTGGACGGAATAGAAGCCTGTGCATGTCTGGCCAGGGCGATCGTTCCCTGAATTTTGCGAACCGGGTTCGTCTCTTCCCACAGGCGGTCTTCCCAGGTTTCCGGGTCCTGGTGTTCCAGGGCCAGGCGGGCAGCGTAGCGGATGAAGCGGTCGGGGTGGTTGAGGTGGGGCCAGGCGAGCGCGGCGGCCTCCGGAGACCTTTTGCCATGAAATGATTCGAGGGAACGGCGGAGCGTCCTCAGTTCTGCTTCCGTGCTGCCGGCGGTCAGCTGGGCGTCCTCTTCCGTTTCTGAACCGGTATAGGTAAGGCGGTAGAAATGCGAATCCAGTTTACGGCCGCCGGTAGCGAAGTACAGGGAACCGTCCTTTCCGGCGATAGCGTCGGTAAGCGGCAGGGGCGTTCCCGAGAAGAACTCGGAGGCAGCGCCCTGGTAAGTACTGCCGGCGGGCTCTAGGTCGACGAAGTAGATGGTCCCGAAGCTCCAGTCCAGAATAAACATACCGTCGCGGTATTGGGCCGGAAAGTTCAAGTCATTCCCCATCAGGATTCCGGTGGGCGAGCCTTGTCGCATGCCGACCACGGCCGGCAGGTTATCCGGATAGTAAGCCGGCCACTTCCCGGAGCCGGTGCGCCAGCCGAAGTCGGCCCCGCTGCTCACATGACACACGCGCGTGGGGCGGTACCAGGGCATCCCCAGGTCCCACTCCATGTCGGAGTCGTAGGTAAACAACTCGCCGTCGCCGTTGAAGGCGATGTCGAATGGGTTGCGGAAGCCGGCGGCGATCAGCTCCCAGTTCTCACCCGCCGGATCAAAGCGCGCGATCCAGCCGCCGGGTGGGCCGATGCGGGCAGCGTGGCCGCGGGCGTCGCGATAGGCGGGGAAAAGATTGTCCGATCCCCAGTTTTTGGGCAGGCGGCTGGAAAAAGATTCCGGAATATGGGTGTGGTTGCCGGCAACAAAATACAGGGACCGGCCATCCGGCGCCAGCGCGAAGGAATGAGGCCCGTGTTCTCCCTGGCCTTCCAGTTTGAGCAGCAGTTGCACGGAATCCAGTTCACTATCCTCGTCCGTATCCATTATCCGGTAGATGCCGCTACCGCGGATGCCTGTACTGTCTTGCCGGTTGACTGCGACATACAAGCTATTGAAGGCCCAAAGCAGTCCGTGGGCGTGGCCAATATCCAGGTCAAGCGGCTTTACCTGAAGAGAATCCAGGGTATCTCCCCGCGCCGGAATATCGAATTGATACAGCTCGCCGTGCTGATCAGAGGCGTACATGCGCCCGCGCTCGTTTTCGGCCAGGGCCACCCAGGAGCCGTGTTCGTGACAACTCGGGCAGTATAGTTCTTCAAGTTCGAAACCGGCGGGGAGGTTGAAGGTGATTTCCTCTTCCTGGATTTCATCAGTTGCACAAGAGAGCGTGAATAATACAGGGATTAGCAAGTAAAGTAAAACGGAGCGCATAGTTTATCATATTTTGTATTCTATCGACGCTGAAAATGACAAACAGCCTTACAGTTTGGCAAATCTCCACATCTTTCAAAACGAATTACCCATCAGTCTGTAGCTGGTAGGTAGTTCACACCGTCATTGACTAGTGCCTTCGGAACTAAGTAATTGGGTATATAGACGAAGTTATTTTCCGGCTGAGCTGCGTTAAAGAACCGGGCTTCGTGGCTAAGGCCACGATCCCGAACCTTCGCCTTGCTCAGCCGGAAAATAACGAGTATAGATGCCCCTAATTATTTAGTGGCGAAGGCACTAGTGCGCCGGAAATCAATGCTCCGCCGCCACCCCAAACCGGGTGACAAAACCGACATTAAAGCTGATCCCCGGATTGAGAAAGACATTCTGATTGCCCGGTGCGCCGCGGGAGACGTGGCTGCGGTAGGCCTCATCGGTCAGATTGGTCACCCCCAGTAACAGCTTCATCGAAGGAACATTGCGGATGAGTTGGTGCAGGTTTATCCCGCCGTTGAGATTGATGAGCACATAGCCCGGCGTTTCGATCTCGTTGGGAGCAGGATCGTTTTGCTCGCTGACGATGATCGCATCGGCCTGGGCGAAGAACTTATTGTTGCGCTCGCGGATCTGTATCCCAACGACATGCTGATCCGCAAACTCGAATACCACCACACCACCGATGAAGGCGACAGCCATCCGGAGGAAATCTACTGGTCGGATCACCGCACGGTGGCCGGTATTACCTTCGCCCATAAGTGGACGCGCTACTGGTCCAACGGCAAAGTCATGGAAGAGTATACCTATTCCAATGTCGATTTCGGCCGGCAACTGGCCGAGCATTTCTTCGATCGCCCGGAGGATCATATGTTTGCAGTGGAAGGTAAATGAGTTCCCGGTCTGATTGCCGGGGTGACTTCAGAGTCGTATGTATTTAGCGTAAAATCGTTCCTTGAAATAAGTTTAGGCGCTTAGGCGCAAAAATGAAACCAATCCCGACCCTATGGGTACGGGACAGGCTATGTTGGTGTTATATCGAAGCCTCGTGGCTATTCGCTGTTGGCCATTCGCCATTCGCGCTGAAGTTCAGTATAATGCCGTCAATCTTATCTGCCATCGACAGTTTTTTCTCGAGCGCAGCGATGAGAAAATCTAGAAGTTTAGCGCTTCGCCTTTCGGGCTTGCTGTTGACGATTTAAAGTAAATACAAGAAAACACGTCTCACCATGAAAATAGCCATTGCCGGAAAAGGTGGTGTAGGAAAAACCACGATCAGCGGCACCCTCTGCCGGGTGCTGGCGCAGCGGGGCGGCCGCGTGCTGGCCATCGACGGCGATCCCAGCCCCAACCTGTCGGTTGTACTGGGCATTGATAAAGACGACGCCGGCCCGCCCCCTTTGAGCACCGATATTCTGGAGCGGATCGAGGAAGGAGAAGGCAAATGGCGTTTCCAGGTGAAAGTACCTTTTCAGGAAGTGCTGAGCACCTACGGTCAGACCGCCCCCGATGATGTGACCCTCCTAATGGTCGGCAAACCGGAAAAGGCCGACACCGGCTGCATGTGCGGCGCACATACGGTAGTCCGGGAACTGATCCATGCTGCGCTTTCTTCGCAAGAAGAACAAATTATCCATCGAGGCTTTTGCCGACAGCCTGGAGAGGTGATTTTGTAATCCTCCGGTTAGCTTTACCTCACTAGGAGGTGCTTTCCAGGGCCTCCTGGTTTCATATTAATTTCGCCATTTCCCACTTAATCACGGATTGCCGTAAATCAGGGAAAAATATTTCAACTGCGGCAGGATAAGCGCCTCGTACTCGATCAGCCCCTGCGGCGCAAACAGGGGCAGTAACTGATTCCAGACAAAGCCCTTGAATGCCCCTTCCTCTTCATAATCGATGCCCCGCACCTGCTGCTGGGTCATCCAAAAGGTAATAATGATCCAGATGGTCTGAGCGGTGCGGTCGTGCTGGTTTTCCTGGATTTCAGCAACGAAGAGGCCTTTTTCCACATTCTGGTGCATCCAGGCCGTAATCTGCCGGATCATCCGGGCAATGTATACCTGCCGTTTCTGATGGATCTTAGGGTGGGCTCTTTCCATTTCCAGTAGGTCGAGAAAGTAGAAAGGGTATCTTTTTAACAAAAAATAATAGCTGGACAGCTGGTTGTCGAAATCGATCAGCGTGGGAAAACGCTGTCCGTCGGATAACAGCGGGCTAATCACCTGCTCCAGTTGCTGATCAATCTTTTCGATAATAGCCTTTTTACCCGGATAGTGATAGGCCAGATTGCCGACACTGATCCCGGTCAGATCGGCGATCTGCTGCAGGCGAATGTTGACCACCCCCTTTTCATTGAAAAGCTGAAGCGCAGACTCCAGTATTTTTTCTTTTGTGGAGCTCATCTTACAATTCCTCCCGCTTCAACTGCTCCACCGCATAATTTGCCGCCCTGGCGGTCAGCGCCATAAAGGTCAGCGACGGGTTCTGGGTGGAAGTGGAAGTCATGCAGGCGCCGTCCGTCACGAAGACGTTCGGGCAGTTGTGCAGCTGGTTCCACTTGTTGAGGAGAGAAGTTTTGGGGTCCTTCCCCATCCGGACGCCGCCCATTTCGTGGATGTCATTGCCCGGATTTCTTCCGTCATCGCTGGTTCTAATATCCGTAAATCCGGCCTTTTCGTACATCTCCGTGAACTGCTCGTAGAAATCCTGCAGCATCTTTTCGTCGTTGTCGTCGTAGTCGACATTGACCCGAAGCAGCGGGATGCCCCAATCATCTTTTTGCTGATCATCGAGCGCCACAAAATTACTTTCCTTGGGAATGGTTTCGCCCATCATGTGAGACCCGACCCGCCAGGCGCCTTCTTCGCCGGTAGCCAGCAGGTTGGCTTGCAGCAAGTCTCCGAAACCCTCGCTGCTAACCGGTCGCATGCGGCTGGCGCCGAAACCGGCAGCGTAGCCACGCAGGAAGTCGGTCTCCTGGCGGTAGACGTTCCGGAAACGGGGAAAGTACATACTGGTGGGGCGTCCCCCTTCTGTTGTGAATCCCTTATGTCCTTCGTGAATGGCGCTGATCCTACCCCGATAGTTGTGGAAGGCGATATATTTTCCGAGCAGTCCGTTATCATTGCCCAATCCGTTGGGAAAACGGTCAGAGGTCGAATTGAGCAGGATGAGATTGGTGTTCAGGGTAGCAGCATTGACGAAAATAATACGGGCAAAATACTCCGTCGTCTCCTTAGTGTTGGCGTCAACCACCCGTACACCGGTTGCTTTATTAGTCTCTTCGTCGAAAATGATGGAATGCACGACTGAATGCGGGCGTAGCGTCAGATTCCCGGTTTTCAAAGCCCAGGGGATCAGCGTGGAATTGGCGTTGAAATAGCCGCCGTAGGGGCAGCCGCGCTGACAGATATTGCGGCCCTGACACAAAGTTCTGCCTTGTTCCCGGAAAATGGGTCGCTCCTCGGTGAGGTGCGCACAACGCGCATAGATCACATGCCGGTCATCGTAATTGTTGCGGATAAACTGCTGAAAGTAATCCTCTACGCAATTCAACTCCCAGGGTTTTAAAAAATCGCCGTCCGGCAGTACGTCCAGACCGTCTTTCATACCGGAAACCCCAATGAATTGTTCCACCCGCGTATACCAGTCGGCCAGATCGGCGTAGCGGATGGGCCAATCCACCGCGAAGCCGTCCCGGGCCGGACCTTCAAAATCGAATTTGCTCCAGCGCTGCACCTGCCGGGCCCACATGATGGATTTGCCGCCCACCTGATAGCCCCGGATCCAATCGAAGGGTTTATCCTGAATGTAAGGGTGTTCTTTATCCTTGACGAAGAAGTGCTGGGCATCTTCGCGGAAGGCATAACAGCGGCTGACTACCGGGTTTTCTTTCCGGACCTGATAGGACAATTGCCCCCGGTGTTCGAATTCCCAGGGCTGCATATGGGTTGTCGGATAATCTTTGATATGTTCTACATTCCGGCCGCGCTCCAGCAACAGGGTCTTCAAGCCGTTCTCACATAACTCTTTGGCCGACCAGCCGCCGCTCATTCCCGCTCCGATGACGATGGCATCGAAGTGGTGATCTGTTTTATTTGACATGTTACATTATTTTAAAAGCTAAACCGGAACACAGCCCAGATACCGCCCCGGAGCAAATTCAAAATCCAGGTGGTTTTTCATAAAATATTCGGAAGTGGTAAAATGCCGGACTGTTAACTGCTTAGTCGTCGCTAAAAAGTATTTCAGGCTTTCGGGCAGCAAATCAGACTTCATAAGCTCCGAAAACAACAGGATACTTTGTTCCGGATTGAGGTTGTTGTAGGAGACGCCGTACTCGTCCCTTACGTACTGCATAAATATTTTCGATCCCGCCAGATACTGCCGGATGTCTTCCGGAGCATAACAGTCATTGAGCATAGTCAGGACAAAATCGGAGGTGGATTCCGGGGTGGATATCTCCAGGCCCTCTTTCGGCAAAATGGCATTTGTCAACCAGTTGATCAGATCCAGCTGCTGCTTTTCCAGCGTCAGGTTCTCGTAAACCGGCAGGCTTTCCATTTCACAGGCCGGAAGCAAAACGATACCTGAGGATATAATGGCAATATTCCGAATGGCTTTTCTTCGATTCATGCGATGGATTGTGTGGATACAAAGCTAACATTTTTGAAGTAACTTCAAAAATGAGGCGGGGTGTTTGAAGGATGAAGCTGTTTGTACCGAACCAAAATTGATTTTTTTTGCTAGTTAATTAGAACGCAATAGAAGCTCAGCTTTAATTGTACAATTATTTTTACACCTATCACACCATGAAAGAAATACTCCGCCAGACAATTCAGAACCGCAGAATCTCGCTTTTTTTGAAAAAGCGGGAAACAGAAAAACAGATGAAGTTAGCCCCATCTAAAGATATGGGTAATCGATACTCATTCAAGTTGCGAAAACTTTGGTAGAGAGAGGAAGGCAGAGAGTATAGAGACACCACAGCCATGTTTTCCCGAGTTTATGGGTTTCTCTATCCTCTACCGGGTAATTTTTCATCTCGTGTTAATTCCAAATCAGCTCCACTCCTCCAACAGCGGCCCTTCCTGTCCAAACACCGGATCGGTCTCCGGCAAGGGTACCTCCTTAATATTCTCCATCTTTTCGGGCCGCTCTTCCGGCTTGCCGTAGCACATATCCCAGCTCATCCCGTCGGGATAGGCGCCGACGACTTCAAAATCGCGGCTGCTGTTTTTGTTAAAATGCCCTACCCCGGCGGGGATTACAATGACGTCACCGGCCTGTACGCTCACCTCTTTCCCCTGCTCGCCACCCAGAATGAGCGTGGCTTTCCCCCCCGTGATGCCGAGCACCTCGTGGGTGATGCTGTGGTAGTGGTGAAAATTGTAGACCCCGTTCACCCAGCTGTTGCGCCAGTTGTAACGAGCGAAGAGCTCGCGGCAGGCGCCGGCCGAGCGCTGCTCCGAGGGTAATACCCTTTCGTAATACAGCAGCGGCAAATCGGGATTATTGGGGATGCTGCCGTCGTCTTTGAAAAGAAAGGTCTGTACGCGTGGATCGTTGGGCATGGTTGGAAGTTTTTTCTTTACAACGATTCGGAGGCAGGCAGATGCGATAGTCGTAGCACTCAAGCACGCCGAACTAAGGAAATCAGGAACTTTTCTTCCTTTTCAACCACACCGGCTTTGTCGTCGACTCATGATCCCGTCCCAGGATATCCCGGTACAGCTCCGGGCGTCGCGCGTTGCGATAGCGGTAGCCGCCCGCCTGCGGCAGCTTATCAGCCGTACAGGTGGCTACGGCGATATCATCGTCGAAGCTGCGCACTTCGGCCAGAATTTCACCGAAGGGATCGAAGATGAGCGAGCCGCCGGGTTTGAGCTGGTCGGCATCCATACCGATGGGATTGCTGTAGACGAGGTAGATGCCGTTGTCGTAGGCGCGGGCGGGCAGCCAGCGCAGCAGCCAGCGACGTCCTTTGGGGCCGTCGAACTCCAGGCGCAGGGCGGCGGGGTCGCGGTCGCGGTTTTCCCACATAGCCGGATCGACGAAGCCGCGGCC
>CAZWDL010000112.1:0-23830 GCA_964632995.1 uncultured Saprospiraceae bacterium | reverse complement strand
TACTGTTGCGGTCCGAGATTTCCCCGACCACCTCACGAGCGGGCCGGGTGATAAGACGTGGAGGTTTGGAAACCTCGACGAACAGAGATCGGATAAACCTGTGACGGTTAACACCAGCCTTTTCTGGTTAGGATAACTTTCGAGTTTACTGTTGGTCGAGCGTCTGTGACCTCGACCCAGTATCCAGCGATCTGTGACCGGCTACTGTTGCGGTCCGAGATTTCCCCGACCACCTCATGGGCGGGGCCGGGTGATAAGGCGTCGAGGTTTGGAAACCTCGACGAACAGAGCTTAGCTGGGCTTATCCAGGGAATATTCCAGGCTAGCGTCAGGCATCCAGCATCCAGCCCCCAGCCTCACTGCGACCACTCTGTCGGCTCCCTATCCCAGCGGTGTTTTTCCAGCTCCTGCATCAGTTTTTCGTTCAGCGGGCCTTTATCACTGGTGGCGATATTCATCTTCACGTGCGGCGTTTTGCGCATACCCGGGATGATGGTGCTCACCGTCGGATTGCCGAGGATAAAGCGCAGGGCCATTTCCGCCATGGTCATTTCGGCGGGGACATGGGGTTTGAGGGCGTCGGCGTGTTCCACGCTGGAGTGGAGGTTTTCCGGCACGAAGTAGGTGCTGCGCCAGTCGTCTTCCGGCCAGGTGCTGTCTTTGGTCAGTTTGCCGGTGAGGGTGCCTTCGTCAAAGGGGACGCGGGCGATGACCGCCACGTCCTTTTCCCGGCAAGCGGGAAAGAGCTCGTCCTTCGGGTTCTGGTCAAAGATGTTGTAAATAACCTGTACCGAATCGATCAGTCCGCTTCTGACGGCCTTCACCCCATTCCACGGCTCCCAGCGGTTGATGCTGATGCCGATGGCGTGGAAGAGGCCCTGCTCCTGCAGGTCGCGCATCTCATGCACCCAGCGCTCGTCCTCCAGCCAGGAGTCTTCCCAGGTGTGAAACTGCATGAGGTCGTAGGATTCCAGGCCGGCATTTTGGAGGCTCTTATGTACGTATTCCTCGATGTGGTCGGGCGGGAAGGTGTCCTCCAGCGTATGTTCGCGCTTGCTGGGCCACTGGAAATTTTTGGGTGGAATTTTGGTGGCCGTGTACAGTTTCTTGTCCGGGTTGGCGCGGAGCAGCTCGCCGAGGAGGGCTTCGCTTTTGCCTTCGCCGTAGCCCCAGGCGGTGTCGAAAAAGTTGCAGCCCAGGTCGACGGCCAGTTGTAGGGAGCGCAGAGACTGCTCGTCGTCGGAGCCGGTCCATCCGCCCATGCCCCACATGCCGTAACCGATTTCGCTGACCTGCCAGCCGGTGCGGCCGAATCTTCTGTATTGCATGTTGATATCTTTTGGTTTTTACGTTTATTTGAGTTTAGAAGTTTAGTCGGGCCGACGCTGTCGGCCCTGGTTTAGGAGTTTAGGGAGAGACAGCGTTAAGCATACTAAGCAGGGAAAAGCCCCGGTTTGGCATAGCTGAATCTAGAATTCCGTTCCGGTAAACCGGGCATGCCGCCTAAACTAAACCAGCGGCTACGAAGTGGCCGGCGACTAAACTTCTAAACTCAATAATAAACATTTCTCTCCATGTTCAATAATCTCCTCGACCTTTCCCCCGAAGTCGCCATCGCCCTGCAGGAAAAGCGGCCGCTGGTGGCCCTGGAATCGACGATCATCTCCCACGGCATGCCCTTCCCGCGCAATGTGGAAACCGCCCTGCTGGTGGAGGAGGAGGTGCGTCAGTACGGCGCCGTGCCCGCCACCATCGCCATACTGGACGGCAAGCTGAAGGTCGGCCTCTCCCGCCGCGATATCGCCCGCATCGGCGAGGAGCAGAACCGGGTGGTGAAGGCCAGCCGGCGCGACATTCCTTTTTTACTGGCCAATGGCGCCATGGGCGCTACTACCGTCGCTGCCACCATGATCATCGCTGCTATGGCCGGCATCCGCATCTTCGCCACCGGCGGCATCGGCGGCGTGCACCGAGGCGCGGCGCAGTCGATGGATATCTCCGCCGACCTGCAGGAGCTGGCCCGGACCAACGTGGCGGTGGTCTCGGCCGGCGCCAAATCCATCCTCGACATCGGGCTGACGCTGGAGTATCTGGAGACGCAGGGCGTGCCCGTCATCGGCTACCGCACGGCGGAGTTCCCGGCCTTCTACTCTCGCCGCAGCGGCCACAGCGTTGATTATCAGGTAGACGATCTGCGAGAGCTGGCTCGCGCGCTGCATCTCAAATGGTCAATGCAACTGAAGGGCGGGGTGGTAATCGCCAATCCCATCCCCCGGCAGTACGAAATGGATTATAACCACATCGACCTGGTCGTCAAACGCGCCCTCGGGGAGGCGGAGGCTAAGGGGGTGCAGGGAAAGGAATTGACACCTTTTCTGCTGGCTAAAGTGGAAGAACTCACCAAGGGCGCCAGCCTGGAGGCGAATATCAAGCTGGTGCTGAATAATGCCCGGCTGGCGGCAAGGCTGGCGGGGGCTTTTGTGGGACTTGCGCAAAAGTGACGAGGTTCACCCTACTTCTGCGGTTCTACATTCATCTGTTCGTCTGTTCTGCGGTTTCAAACTTTGAGTTTAAAGTCAGAACCGCAATACAGCAGAACAGATGAAGTTTTCCATGCCTAAATCACGTTTAATACCCGTTTCTACCGCTCCACCACCAACCTTCGGCTCCAGGCTCTTTCCCCGCCTACCCTGCGCAAGGCGTAAATCCCCGCGGGCAGCTGATGCAGGGGAATATCGAGCTGCTCGGCATCCACGGGGATGCGTTGTATAAGTTGGCCATTCATACCAAACAGCTCCACCCATCCTGTGCCCGACAGGCCTTCCAGCCGCACCTGCCCGGCGGCGGGATTGGGGTAGAGGCGCAGCGGACCGGCCCCGGCCAGCTCCGGTACATCCGTGACGATAAACTGGCTGAAAAAGAGCAGGGAGGCGGTGATGGCCGGTTCGACGCATTCTACATGGTCGGCTTCTGTATCCACATCCAGCCGGGATACGTCCGGGGCGCCGTTTTCGTTCATCATCGAATCGGCCACGATGCTGTTGCGAATGGGAACGCGGTCGTCGGCCTGGCAGTAGAAGAAGCGGGTGGGGGATTGTGGGGCCCAGTCGTATAAATCGTTGGCGGCGATGGCGTCGTTGATGGGATGCGGTGTGCGGTCGGTCAGGATCTGCAGGATGCTGTCCTGGAACATGAACGCCGGGAATGCGCCACCGGCCTCCTGGTCGAGGAGCACCAGCAGAGAGTCATTCATGGCGCGGAAGTCAAATTTTTCATTAAAAAAATCCTCCGCCACCTGATCGTAGGGGCTTTTGAAGATCCTCGAGATCGAGTCGTACAGCTCGTACACCATATTATAGGATAGAAAGAGGTTTACGACAAAGCCGGGGAAAAAGTAAGGCTCGCCGTTCAGTACGCGGTCTTTGGTGACACCGAATAAATCGTATGGACCGGACATCAGCGCGGCGGCCGTCACCGGCAACACGTCGCTGTAGTCCTCCTGAATGGTGCGGTACAGGGCGGCGGCGGCGTGCCCGCCCTGGGAGTAGCCGGCGATAAAGAGCTGGTCGTTGAGCGCAAAATCGCTGTCTTCCAAAAAATCGTTCATGGCAAAAATCATGTCTATTCCTGCCGATGCTTCCGTTTCAGCGTGCAGGTAGGGATGAAAACCTTGCGAGGCGCCGAAGCCCAGGTAATCAGGTGCTATAGCCACCCCGCCGACGGCTGCATAGACGATGGGAATCTGAGCCTCTTCCGACTGCTGGGAGGGTACGCTGTCGCGATCATTAATGGTGCCGTGCTGGTAGATGACCAGTGGCCGGGTGCCGCCCAGCGCTTGCGGTAGTACAACCAGACCGGAGACGGTGTCCGTCTGACCCTGAATGTCCGGGGTGGTATAGGTGATCCGGTACAATTCCACCCCGTTTTGAATAAAGGAGCCGAAGCGACTGATCAGCGAATCGCGGGAAAGAGATTCGAGGAATTCACTGGAGACTAAGTTCTGAGCACTGGATTGAAAAGGTAAAAGGATGGCAGAGATCAATACGAGTAGGAAGTGTTTCATAATTTGGTACTTAAGGGTATAAAATGTTACTGATGTAATAGAGGAATAAGGGTTCTGGCAGAACCGGGTGTGAGGAAGCCCGACAGTCTGAAAGTGACCACGAACGAGGACAGCAGTTCTGGCAGAACCGGGTGTGAGGAAGCTTGCGGGGAAGAAAGTGCTATTTCGGAAGGAAGGTACAAAAAAAGTTTAAGAAGACGGAGAAATGGTTGCCGGTGCCCTGATTATACCCGAAGTGTAGTAGAGGATGCCGTCAAAAGTTTGTCGAGTTGGAGGAGATTCCGCTTTCTGCCTGCCCAGGACGCGAAGCGGGATGGGCGGGTAAACCCCGTGGAATTCGCGAAGCGACTATTCCACGGGATAAACCTTCCGCTTTCCGCTTTCCGACTTAGCACTACTGTGCAAAGTCCGCCTCATAATCCCCCCGGATGCGTTCCATCGGTGGGTTGAAGTATCCGTATTTGAGATCGGGAAATTCATCGCGGAGCAGTTCCATGAGCTGGCTGACGCCCAGGAAGTCGCCGGTTTCTTCCACGCCGATGCGTTCCAGGTACCAGTCGGGATCGATGTTGAAGTTGCGCCACTGTATCATGTTCAGGCCGGTATCGCGGATGATTTCGCGCAGGGCTTCGTATTCCTCAATGCTGTCGGTCATGCCGGGGAAGACGAAGTAGTTGATGCTGGTCCAGCCACCGTGGCGGTTGACGACACGGATACTCTCGATGATGTCTTCGAAGTCGTAATTATTGGGAAGGTAGTAATTAGTGTAAATATCTTTGCGCACCGAATTGAGGCTGACGCGGATGCTATTGAGCCCGGCGCGGCAGAGGGCGTCGACGGCGTCGGGTTTGCTGCCGTTGGTATTGATGTTGATGGAGCCCTTATCGGTAAACTTGCGGATTTCGATGATCGCATCGCGGATGGTTTCCCACATCAGCAGCGGTTCACCCTCGCAGCCCTGTCCGAAGCTGATGATAGGGTAGGCGGCCGTTTCCAGATGGGGCACGGTAAACTCTACGATCTCTTCCACGCTGGGCCGGAAGGTCAGCCGGTCTTGCGTGGAGACGATGCCTTCCTCTTCCGGCTGAAAGGAGATACAGCCGATACAGTTGGAGTTACAGGCCGGCGAGCTGGGCACCGGGCATTCCCAGCGGCCCATAAAGAAGTTACGGGCGGCCGGACAGTTGTAGCGCAGCGCGCAGTTGTCGGCCAGATGCGCCACCAGGCGGTTATCGGGGTAGGCACTTATCAGCTCCGCGATACCCTTGTTGATTTCCAGTTGATCAAAGCCGTCGCACTCCTGGCGGATATCTTCTTCCACCCGCCGGGCGGTAACGTAGAAGCGTCCGTCTTTCCAGCCCACGGCGGTGTAGCAGAACAGGGGCAGGGTTGGAGCGTCTTCCTCTGTTTTGTCGTAGGCGGCCAGCCAGAGACCGGTGTGTGCAGGCGGGATGAAGGCAGCTACGGCGTAGCCCTTGTCGCAGTAGCGCATCTCTCCCGTCTCCACGTCGATGCCGATGCCTACCCGGCCGGGCAACTCGTAGAGGGAGCCGCCGTTGGGCAGAGAGATCCAGTCTTCCTCCGGCACGGGGTACACGTAATGGCCGCTGCGGCCGGGCGCGTAAAGCGAGGTGTCTTCGTACACGTTGCCTTCACCGTCGGAATAGAGGAGGAAAGGACTTGCCTGAGATGCCATAAATGCCTGTTTTTTAGATAGAAATGCAAAGATGGGGAAAAATTGTCAATTACGCATACAATCCACATCTGTAGCTATATGGGCTTCCAAATTCTCCATTCGAACGATTTTCCGCCCAGCGGTGTTTGTCTTTCACTGAATACCAGGTACTTTTTGTACTTTTGCACCAAATTTTGATTTCAGAAATCAGACGTCAGACGCCGGGTCGTTCACCTTCGATTGCCGGAGAAATACCGAAATAAACTGTCCGGAAAAGATGGAAGCTAAGACATCCGGAATACTTTGAGTTTCGGGGTAAGGTCTGGCATCTGATAATCTGGTATCTGACATCCATAGTATAACCAAATTTTAAGTTGTAAAACCGACACACAGTGTTTCCAACATACGACGTCATAATAGTAGGCGCCGGTCATTCCGGCTGTGAAGCCGCGGTGGCTGCCGCCAATATGGGATCGAAGGTCATGCTGGCGACGATGAATATGAACACGATCGCCCAGATGTCCTGCAACCCCGCCATGGGTGGGGTGGCCAAAGGGCAGATCGTGCGCGAGATCGACGCCCTGGGCGGCTATTCGGGGATCGTTACCGATCACACCATGCTGCAGTTTCGCATGCTGAACCGCTCGAAGGGGCCGGCCATGTGGAGCCCGAGGGCGCAAAGCGACCGGCAGCTTTTCGCCCGCAAGTGGCGCATCATGCTGGAGGAGCATCCCAATATTGATTTCTGGCAGGAGATGATCACAGGCATCGTCGTTAAAAACGGGGTGGTCAAAGGCGTGCGCACCGGCATGGGGCTGGAGATCGAAGGCAAAAGCGTGGTGCTGACCAACGGCACCTTCCTCAACGGCATTATCCATATAGGGGAGAAGCAGTTTGGCGGCGGTCGCGCCGGCGAACGCGCCGCCAAAGGTATCACCGAGCAACTGGTGGAACTGGGCTTCGAGTCGGGCCGTATGAAGACGGGCACGCCGCCCCGCGTCGACGGCCGTACGCTCGACTACAGCCGGATGGATGAGCAGCCGGGGGATGAAGATCCTTCCGGATTTTCCTATACCGATACGCCCAGGCTGGAACGGCAGTTGCCCTGTCACATTACGTATAC
Source organism: uncultured Saprospiraceae bacterium (assembly GCA_964632995.1). Lineage (GTDB taxonomy): Bacteria > Bacteroidota > Bacteroidia > Chitinophagales > Saprospiraceae > CAZWDL01. The sequence goes on along the minus strand of CAZWDL010000112.1, from coordinate 16,969 downwards.
CAGCCAGGAAGTCCACGACTCGCTACGGACGGGCTTTGACCGCTCCCCTATGTTTAACGGGCGTATTCAGGGACTTGGCCCCCGTTACTGCCCCTCCATCGAAGATAAGATAGACCGCTTCGCCGAGCGTGAGCGGCATCAGCTCTTCGTCGAACCGGAAGGCTGGGATACCTGTGAGGTGTATGTCAACGGGTTCTCCAGCTCGTTGCCCGAAGATGTGCAGTACAAAGCGCTGCGCCAGGTGGCCGGTTTCGAAAATATGAAGATGTTCCGCCCCGGCTACGCCATAGAATACGATTTCTTTCCACCGACGCAGCTAAAGCTGTCGCTGGAAACCAAACTGGTCAAAAACCTCTTCTTCGCCGGTCAGATCAACGGCACTACGGGCTACGAAGAAGCCGGCTGCCAGGGCCTGATGGCGGGTATCAACGCTCACCTGGCCATCCGTGAGGAGGAGCCCTTCATCGTGCGTCGCAGCGACGGCTACATCGGGGTGCTGATCGATGATCTTGTCAACAAGGGTACCAAGGAGCCCTACCGCATGTTCACCTCCCGCGCCGAATACCGCATCCTGCTGCGGCAGGACAATGCCGACCTGCGCCTTACCCCCCTGGCCGAAAAAATCGGCATGCGGGGACTCGAAGCGCGCATGGAGCGGGTACGGGCCAAATCCGATGCTGCCGAAGCCATCGAAAAATTCGTGCGCAACCTTAGTGTCGATCCCAATCAGGTCAATGGGTTTCTGGAAAGCACCGGCAGCGCGCCCCTGAAGCAGAAGGTCAAACTGCACGGCGTACTGCTGCGTCCCCAAGTCGACATCACAGGCCTGCGACCGGTGCTGCCGCAACTCAATAATTTCCTGGACGGGTACGATCAGGAATTCATCGATCTGGCCGAGATCAATATGAAGTACGAGGGCTATATCAAGAAGGAAAAAGAGATGGTGGATAAGATGAATCGCCTGGAAGAAGTGCGCCTGAGCGAGGACTTCGACTACCGCCGGCTCCGCTCCCTCTCCAACGAAGCCCGCGAGAAACTCGCCCACATGCGTCCGCAAACCATCGGTCAGGCCAGCCGTATCAGCGGCGTATCCCCGGCGGATATTTCAGTATTGCTGGTGCATATGGGCAGGTAGAAAGGATTGGAGGATTAAACATTCAATCCTTTCCTGCTCAGCAACGCTGATTGGGCCGTTCAAAAATGCCTTTAAGGATCTGATTGGAAAACTCCCGGGTTTCGGCAGTCGGATCCTGCGATTCTTCCTTAGGGAAAAAGGAATAGTTGAGAAAGGGTCGTTCAAACAGCCATTGCAGCGCCTGACTTTTAGGGAATATTTTGAATAGTGGCATGGAACGGTATTTTTCTTTAAACGTAGAAAACGCAGGAAGGGTTCCAGATATTAAAGCGATTTTAAAACAATTTATTTTAAAAAGGGGCGCATTTTATACGAATTTGACTTATTTTTGCAAGATTGAATCCGAAATATCGGTTGTAGTTTTTCGTTATATCTATTTGATTGAACAGATCATCCTGTCCCCAAAATCCGGAAGACATGCAAGAGGGCAGAATGCAGCACGTTTCTTAACAGCAAAGCAAAATGGCGGATTTCCACCAGTTAAAAGAGGAGATGATGATCAAGGCCAAGGTTCTGCTAGCCCGTACCAAGGAGTGGGCGAAGCAACGCTGGGAAAACCGGCCTACCTGGAAACAATGGTTCCGGTACACCTTGGTTTTGGCCGGGATAGCTCTTTTTCTGGCCTTTGTCTTCAGCCTTTCTGTTTATCAGGGGTTCTTTGGTCCGGTTCCCACCTACGGAGAACTCAGCGAAATTCAAAACCATACGGCCTCGGAAGTCTACACAGAAGATGAGATATTGCTGGGTAAGTATTACATAGAAAACCGTATCAACGCCGACTTTGAAGAAATTTCTCCCGACTTGATCGCCGCACTGGTCGCTACCGAAGACGCCCGCTTTTTTCAGCACCGGGGCGTGGACCTACGGGCTACCTTACGTGTTCTTGTAAAGTCGATCCTCTTGTTTGATGATTCCTCGGGTGGGGGAAGCACCATCAGCCAGCAGCTGGCCAAGAACCTATATCCCCGCCAGGACCTGGGCATGCTGACCATTCCCGTCGCCAAACTGAAGGAGATGTTTGTGGCCCGCCGGCTGGAGCGAATATATACCAAGCAGGAGCTGCTCAATCTTTATCTCAATACGGTGCCTTTCGGCGAAAACGTCTATGGTATAAAAGTAGCGTCCCGCCGTTTTTTCAATAAAGCGCCCAAAGATTTACGCACCGAGGAAGCCGCCTTGCTGGTCGGCATGCTCAAGGCCAATACGCTGTACAACCCCGTCCGTAACCCTGAACTGGCGCAGAGCAGGCGCAACACGGTTCTCGGACAAATGGTCAAATACGATTATCTGGAGGAGCCGCTCATGGATTCACTACGCCAGTTGCCTATTGAATTGGATTACCGGCGCGACGGCAATAACCGCGGCCTGGCTACTTACTTCCGCGAACACCTGCGCCAAGAGATCGAGGAAGTGCTGGAGGAGTATGAAAAACCGGACGGCACTCCTTATAATCTTTACACCGACGGGCTGAAAATTTACACCACGATCAACGCTCGCATGCAGCGCTACGCCGAGGAAGCTGTGCAGGAGCAAATGGCCAAACTACAGGACACTTTCGACAAACACTGGAAAAAGGGAACGCCCTGGGGCAGCGAAAGCGTACTGCAGCGCGCCGTCGAACAGTCGGAGCGGTATAAGCAGCTCGTCAAAGGCGGACACAGCAGCGAGGAGATCGAAGTCATTTTCAACAGGCCGGTGCAGATGACGGTCTTCGACTGGAAAGAAGGCGATGTGGACCTGGAGATGAGCCCGCTGGATTCGGTCAAGTATTACCTGGCCATGCTCAATACCGGATTCCTGGCTATGGAGCCCGCCACGGGGCTGATCCGCGCCTGGGTAGGCGGCATCGATCATCAATATTTCCAGTACGACCATATCAAGTCGCAGCGACAGGTAGGTTCTACCTTCAAACCCATCGTATTCGCAACGGCTTTGCAGAGCGGCATGTATCCCTGTGAATACACCTACAACGATCTTATCACCTATACTGAATACGAAGACTGGACGCCGCAGAACGCCGACGGAGAATACGGCGGCGTTTATTCTATGGAAGGCGCACTGAGTCACTCCATCAACGCGGTGACGGTAGGCATCATGATGCGTACCGGAGTCGATTCGGTGCAGCTGATGGCCCGGCAAATGGGCATCGGCAGCCATATCCCCTCGGTACCTTCTATTGCCCTCGGTACGGTGGAGGCCTCCCTCTGGGACATGGTGCAGGTGTACGGCACCTTTGCCAACCGGGGCCGCCGCCCCGAAATGCACTATCTCGATCGCATCGAAAGCAGTGAGGGTGAGGTGATTGTCGAGTTCAACCGCCCAAACCCCCGGAGCTTCGACCGCGTGCTGGGCGAGAACGAAGCCGATATGATGATTAAAATGCTGGAAAGCGTGGTCGACAGCGGCACCGCCCGGCGACTGAAATACAGATTCCGCCTCTACAACGATATCGCAGGAAAGACCGGTACTACGCAAAACCAAACCGACGGTTGGTTTTTGGGCTTTACGCCCAAGCTGGTAGCCGGGGCCTGGGTCGGCGCCGATAACCCGCGGGTGCGCTTCCGTTCGCTGCGCCTGGGACAGGGCTCCAGCACTGCGCTGCCCATCTGGGGCAGCTTCATGCGTAAAGTCTACGACGACCCCACCTTCAAGCAATGGTATTACGCCAAATTCAAAGAGCCCAACGATACTATCAAGGCCCTCATGCAATGCCCGCCCTTTCTGGAAGAAATGCCTATCATGGCCGACCTGGAAGAAGACTACCAGGAGAACCCCGGCTTCTTCAACCGCCTCTACAGTGACCTGGCCGATTACCGCGACCAGGAGGTCAACGTGCAAATCAAAGAGCGACGATCCACTGAAACGGAGGCCGAATATTACGAACGCATGCGCCGCTACAACGAACGACTCATGCGCCGCGAACAAAGACGCGAAAAACTAAAAGAGTTCTGGAGCGATGTGCTGTTCGGCGGGAAGCAGAAAAAAGAAGAGGAACGACGACAGTAGTTGAAGTTTAGGAGCTTAGCGCTTCGCCGGCACTATATCTACGGGGCAGGCTGGGCTCGCTGTTTAGAGGGTCTGAAATCGAGGCGTCCGGTTTCACTTCTAAACTGCTAAACTTCTAAACCAGGCGCTCCGAAGGAGCCGGCGGCTAAACTTCTAAACTGAACTACAGGCGTTCTTCCAGAAAGCCCCAGGCCAGGTTATTGGCCTCTTTCGCCGCTTCGGCATCGTATTCCGGATTCGAAGGATTTGCAAAGGCGTGGGCGGCGTCAAACCAGTGCACTTCCAGATCCGCCCCCGCTTCCTGAGCAATTTCCTTAAAGCCATTGACCACTTTTTCATTGATCCACTCATCCTGGCGGGCGAAGATGCCGAGTATGTCGCAGGTGGTTGGTTCGAGCGCTTCGGCATCATCAACCGGCATGCCGTAGTACATGACACAGCCGGCGCCTTTGTCACCGGCTTCGATGGCCGTTCTCAGCGACCAGCCGCCGCCGAAACACCAGCCGATGGTGCCGATGCGGGCTTCCGCCCCGGTCTGATTGATCGCTCCGTTGATGATGGCGTAGCCGCGATCCTGGTTAAGTGATTGCATGTATTGCTGGGCGCTGTCCTGGCTGGTAGCTACCTTTCCGTCGTACATGTCCGGGGCCATGACGGTGACGGTGCTGTCGAGAATATCGTACAGACGCTCGGCTTCGGCCTTGATATGATCATTGAGGCCCCACCATTCGTGAATGACGAAGAGGTACTTGTTACTTTCCGTAGCGGCCTCCAAAGTGTAGGCGCTGCCCGTCTGGCCGTCGGGCGTGTCGAACTCCATCATTTCTCCCCGGCCCTCGAAGTTGAGCTCGGTGGGTTCGCCGTGAGCGGCTTTGAATTTTTCATCATCGGCAAACTGAGCCATACCCGTGGTGTCAGATTCGGCGCCGGTATCCGCCGCTTCCTGCTGTTGGCCGCCACCGCAGGATGACAGCAGAAAGAGGAGGAGGCTTATCGTTGCAATTGTGATTTTTCCAGACATAATCAATTGAGTTTTGGATGGTATGTATGCGTTTTCATTAATAGAAAAGCTCCGCGGTTTGTTTAAAAAGTCAGAATGCCCGTATCTTGGCCGGGACTATTCGTGGCTATGAAGCTCAAAAAAAACTGCCCCGTACCCAAAGGGTCGGGGAGCTTCGCCTGACAAAAAAATAGCCTATAATAAATTCTGAACACTTAAATGAAACAGCCTCTGAGCGGCTCCCTTAAAATCAAGGTTCTTTTTCCGGAGCGGTATAAAAGTAAACCCCGCAGTCTGTTTGCGGAATGCCCTTTTCCGGAGCAGGGAAAACCTTGTAATTTACGGGCTGTTCAGAAGTGAAAAATAGTATTTACCTATGCAAACTGCAGATCAGAAGATAACTTTCGAGCGTGGACAATTGCCGGAGCAAACGCTGCTGCGCCTGTACGAGCATCTGCTGCGCCCCCGCATGATTGAGGAAAAGATGCTGCTGCTGCTCCGTCAGGGCCGCATCAGCAAGTGGTTTTCGGGCATTGGTCAGGAAGCCATCTCGGTGGGTGCCGCCGGCGCCCTGGATGCCGACGAGCTGCTGTTTACCATGCACCGAAACCTGGGGGTGTTCACCACGCGTGGGGTTCCCCTGCATCGCTTATTCAGCCAGTGGCAGGGCAAGGCGAGTGGATTTACGAAAGGGCGCGATCGCTCCTTTCACTTCGGAGCGCCGGAATACGGCATCGTGGGGATGATCAGCCACCTGGGGCCGCAGTTATCACTGGCGGCGGGGGCCGGCCTTGCGCATCGCATCGCCGGAGAGGGCAAAGTAGCCCTGGCTTTCACCGGAGAGGGGGGAACGAGCGAAGGCGAATTCCACGAAGCGCTAAATGTAGCAGCCGTGTGGAAACTTCCCGTCCTGTTTATAATCGAAAATAACGGCTATGGCTTATCCACCCCGGTCAATGAACAATATTGTTGTGAAAACCTGGCTGATCGCGGCGCGGGCTACGGCATGCGGTCCCTGGTGATCGACGGTAATAATATCCTTGAAGTTTATAATACCATCTCTAAGTTGGCTGCTGAATTACGGGAAAAACCGGAGCCCGTACTCATCGAGTGCCGTACCTTCCGCATGCGCGGTCACGAGGAAGCCAGCGGCACCAAATACGTACCGGCGGAATTAATGGAATACTGGGCCGAACGCGATCCAGTCGAAAATTACGAGCGCTTCCTGCGTGCGGAAGGGCTGCTCGACGAAAAGAAGATTACCGATATCAGGCAAAAGATAAAAACCGAGATCGACAAAGGGCTCGAGAAAGCCTACGCTGAAGCGCCGGTTGAGTCAACGGTCGAGGCGGAGTTGGAAGATGTGTACGCTCCCTTCGAGCAGCAAGTTGTCGCTCCTGACGAAGCGCGGACAACCGAGAAACGCTTCGTCGACGCGATCTCCGGCGGCCTGCGCAGCGCCATGGAGCGCCATCCCAAACTGGTGCTCATGGGGCAGGATATCGCCGAGTACGGTGGTGTATTTAAAATTACGGAAGGCCTGCTGGATACCTTCGGCCCCGAGCGGGTGCGCAACACCCCGCTTTGCGAAAGCGCCATCATCGGTGTCGGGCTGGGCCTGAGTATGAAGGGGTATAAGGCGATGGTGGAAATGCAGTTTGCCGATTTCGTCGCCTGCGGCTTCAACCAGATCGTCAACAACCTCGCCAAATTACACTATCGTTGGGGACAGAACGCGGATGTGGTTATCCGGATGCCGACGGGCGCCGGCGTAGGGGCCGGCCCCTTCCACTCCCAAAGTAACGAAGCCTGGTTTTTTCAAACCCCCGGCCTTAAGATCGTCTATCCCGCAACACCGCACGATGCGAAAGGACTGCTGCTGGCTAGCTTCGAAGACCCCAACCCCGTGCTGTTCTTTGAACACAAAGCCCTCTATCGCAGCCTCACGGCGCCTGTCCCCGACGAGTACTACACCGTGGAGATCGGCAAAGCGCGCCGCGCCCGCAGCGGTGAGCAGGTCAGTATCATTACCTACGGAATGGGCGTTCGCTGGGCAGAGGAAGCCGTAGACGAACTCGGCATTTCCGCCGACATCATCGACCTGCGCACCCTGCTCCCCTTCGATACCGAAGCCATCGAAGCCAGTATCCGCAAAACCAATAAGGCAATCATCCTGCAAGAGGATACGCAAACCGGCGGTATTGCCGGCGAAATAGCCGCCTGGATCGGAGAGCACTGCTTCCAGTACCTCGACGGCCCCGTCCTGCGAGCCGCCAGCCTCGATACGCCGGTGCCCTTCGCCTCCGCGCTGGAAAAGCAATTCCTCCCTGTCAATCGCTTTCGGGAAAAGCTGAAGTGGCTGGCTGATTACTGATGCGCCGGGTGTTAACCGCCGGCCCTGGCCGTTGCCTCAGATTCTACTACCGCTTATCGGTCGAAAAGCACCACTGCTAACCGAAAAAGAGGGATCAATAAAAGAAAGTGATATAAAAACTTTGACCCAATAGTAAATATCCCTAACTTTATACTTGATGAAGTTGAACATGGGGTTTTCTCATGGGAAAACTTTGAGCGGCAAATATTGAGAGGCACCCCTTCCCCCCATCCAAAAAAATCCCCTATAGTTATATTGAGATATGGGCTTTCAAATCTTTCCCCCTGTTTGTTAAACAGGGAAAGACATTGTTTTCATTTATTCCGAATGCGGATAAATGTTAACTTTGTCGCTTAAATTAAAAACGACTAAGAGGGAAAGACATGAATTTGGAAAACCTAGTATCGATAAGCGGCATGTCGGGCTTGTTTCGCATTGCCGGTAACCGCAGTAACGGATTGATTGTAGAGAATTTAAGTACCGGAAAAAGAAAGTTTGCATCGACGCGCCGGCATCAGTTTACGCCGCTGGAGTCTATCGCGATTTACACCGACGATGGAGAATCTACGGAACTGCGTCATGTTTTTCGGAACATGAAACAGCAGCTGGAAGATAACCCACCGGTAAGCCCCAGCGCCAGCGCAGAGGAATTACACGATTACTTTGCCGATGTGCTGCCGAACTACGATCGCGATCGCGTCTTTACCGGCGATATCAAAAAGATCATCAAGTGGTTCACCTTCTTGCAGGAGAACGGCATTTTGACAGAAGACAGCGAGGACGATCATACAGAGGAAGAGTAGGCGCTCCACTCCGGACCATGGAAACAGTCCAGAGGGAAGAATGGAGCCCGGCCAAATCCGTTCTCCCCACTCTTGCTACCCCCAGTCCGGTTAAAATACACCGGAACTGACACAATAGACTTTAAACTACATTGCTGGGCGACACACCCTGGTGTGTAACGACAAATCATAAAATACAAGACGACACTATGAGCGCTGTTTCCATGCCTCCGCCAAGGGTACGGGAATTTCTACCCGAGGATTTCAGGATCACCGTATGGTCCAAGCTGAAACCCTATTACGACAATTTACTTAAGCGCCCGGTCGATTCCCTGGAGGCGCTGGAAGACTGGATAAAAGACCGCTGCGAACTGGAGGCAATCGTCACCGAAGAGTTCTCCTGGCGCTATATTCGCATCACGCGGGATAGCGCTGATGAGAAGGCGGCCGACCTGTACCACTACGCCGTGCAGGAACTCGCTCCGCGCGTTTTTTCCTATGAAAACCTTCTCAATCAGAAACTCGTCCAAAGTTGCTTTCTGGAAGAGCTCGATCAGGAGAAGTACTTCATTTATCTGCGCGGGCTGACGAATGCAGTCAACCTTTTTCGGGAAGAAAATATCCCACTGAGCACGGAAGTGCAGCTGCGTTCCAAGGAATACGGCCGCATTTTTTCCGAAATGACTATCGGTATCGACGGTAAGCAGATGACGCTGCAAAAAGCCGGCACCTTTCTGGAGGAAACCGACCGGGAACGAAGGGAGGCCGTGTACCACAAAATCAACCGGCGCATTCTGCAGGACACCGAACAACTGGAGGAGCTCTTTGAGCAGTTGCTTGCCAAGCGTCACCAGATTGCGCAAAATGTCGGCTTCGATAACTTCCGCGACTACAAATTTCAGGCACTGGGCCGCTTCGACTACACCGTGGAGGACTGTGAGGACTTCCACGAATCCATTCTGCATGAAATACTGCCGCTTGTCGATGAGCTCAATAAGTACAGGCAGTCGGCGCTTTCGCTAAAAGCATTGCGCCCCTGGGATCTCAACGTCGATACCAGCGGTCGCGAACCCCTGCGTCCTTTTCATTCGGTAGACGAGCTGGTGGAAAAAGCCATCCGCTGCCTTTCCCGGCTGGATACCCGCTTCGGGGAAGCCATCGCAATCATGCATACTATGGGACACCTTGACCTGGAATCGCGCCGGGGTAAGCGGCCGGGTGGGTACAACATGCCTTTACATGCCACCGGGGTGCCGTTTATTTTTATGAACGCCACCCATTCGCTCAATGACATGCGCACCCTCATGCACGAAAGTGGCCATGCCGTTCACTCTTTCCTCACCCGTGACCTGCCGCTTAATTCCGATCGCCGTTTTCCTTCGGAAATCTCTGAACTGGCGGCCATGAGCATGGAATTGCTAACGATGGATCACTGGTCGATTTTCTTCGAAGACGAAGCTGAGTTGCGCCGTGCCAAGATCAACCAACTTGAAAATGTGCTGAAAGTACTACCCTGGATTGCCGCCATCGACAAGTTCCAGCACTGGCTGTATACTCATTCTTCTCACTGCGCGAGCGAGCGCCGTCAAAAATGGGTGGAAATTTACCGCGAATTTCACTCCGATAATGTAGATCACAGCGGCCTCGAAAAATACTCTGAATATTTATGGCATAAGCAGCTGCATATTTTCGAGGTGCCCTTCTACTATATCGAATACGGAATGGCTCAGCTGGGCGCCATCGCCATCTGGAAACAGTACCGGCAAAATCCGGAACAGGCGGTGAAGCGCTACAAGGAAGCCCTTAAACTCGGCTATACCCGGCCTATCGGCGACATTTATGCTGCCGCAGGAATTAGTTTCGACTTTTCACGGGAGTACGTCCATGAACTGGGTGCCTTTGTCAAGAAAGAACTGGAGGCCCTGATCCGGAGTTGAAGGGAAAAACCGGAAAGAGGGAGAGTCCGGGATGAAAAGGAGTTGATTTTATCCCCGTGCTGCTCATTATTCCAGCGAAGAAAAAGGATCCTGTTCCAGTCCGAATGCCTGCCGCGAACGGGCGCCCCGCAGATCGGTAATCTTCAGGGTGAACATCGCATTCTCGTGAGCCGTAGCGATCTTCGCTCCGCTGTCGAGCGTCACCCAGTCGTCCCAGGTGGCCGATACGCCGCCGACGGGTAGGATGGAAACCCACATTTTCCAGCGCTGAGGCAAGCCGTTTTCATCCAATATCCACAAATAGCTGTCACCAGGGGTGACGCCGCCGCTGGTGTAGGTGACCAAAAGACCTTCCCCGCCGCCAGCCAGTTGCACCCGACGCCGCTGCGTGCCCGGGTCGAAGGCTTTGACACAGGCGTTCAGCCAGAAAGAATCGTTGGCAAAGTAGGACCAGGCCTGCTGCACGAGCTCTTTCGCAGCTTCGCCTTCCAACGCTTGTCCATCTTGCCAGGCCTTACCCGTAATCGTATTGAGATCCAGCAGTACTTCTTTATCATCCCAGCGCACCCGGCAGAAATCGCGTTCCTTGTCCCACAGAAAACGATGCATACCGGCAAAGGTCCACTGCACCAGAACGGTGCTGTCCCAGGCTTCCTTGTTGACGGCAGCCTCCATCCGCCGGGCCAGGCTGTCGGCCGCCGGGCCGGCCTCACCCTCCGGTAAAGGCTCGTGAGCAATGAGGCCGGCGACAAAAGTGATGAGTAGCATGGCGACGAAAATGATGCCGATCCAAAGGAGTACTTTGCGCATGGGGTGCAGTTTGGAGAAAAAATTGATTTTCAATGATAATGAAAAATGCCGGGTATTGTTTTCATCGATCCCTTGTTTTACCATCTCACGAGTTCCTGCACAAAGTGGCTTCTGCTCCTCTACGCCTGCCAACCAGGTGACGATGCCCTCGTGAAACCACGCCTAACGCGAACCATGAACCACTGAACTTTCTTATCTTTGCCGCCATAATTCAAAAGCATGTACAAAGGAAAGAAAGTAATTGTCGTTATGCCCGCCTACAACGCGGCGCGTACATTGGAAAAAACATATCGGGAAATTCCTTTCGGGCTGGTGGACGAAGTCGTGCTCTGTGACGACGCCAGCAAGGACAACACCTCCGAGATGGCGAAGGAAATAGGGATCAAGCATGTCATCAGGCATCAGGAGAACAAAGGGTACGGAGGGAATCAGAAGTCTTTATACAATAAGGCCCTGGAGCTGGGCGGCGACATTGTCATCATGCTACATCCGGACTATCAATATACGCCCAAACTTATTCCGGCAATGGTCAACATCATTGGCGACGAGCTGTATCCCGTCGTGCTGGGATCGAGAATCCTGGGGCGGGGGGCGCTGGCCGGCGGCATGCCGCTGTACAAATATATTGCTAACCGGGGGCTGACCTTTGTGCAGAACCTGCTTGTCAATTACAAATTATCGGAGTATCACACGGGCTACCGCGCCTTCGACCGGAAGGTGCTGAAAGCAATCAATTTTAACGAAAACTCCGACGACTTCGTTTTCGACAATCAGATGCTTTCACAGATCATCTACGCGGGGTTCCACATTGCGGAGGTGACCTGCCCGACCAAATATTTTGAAGAGGCCTCTTCCATCAACTTTACGCGCAGCGTGCGCTACGGGCTTGGTGTTTTGCAGGTGTCCGCAACTCACTTTCTTCAACGGCTGGGAATGGCAAAGTTCAGGATGTACCGCAGACTCCCTGCTGAACAAAAACAAAAGGCGCTGTAAAAACAGCGGGGAGCGGAAGCTCAATCCAGATCAGACCGGTCCAGCATCACTTTACCAAAGTAGATAGCAGCTAAGAGCAGCGTGTAAGTAAGGGTTGCAGTCATGTTTTTGGGACTTTAGGTGTTTACTGTACTATACACCTCTAAACTGGAAAAAGGATGGGTGGGTTTGATGATTTTAACATTTTTATTGACAGGCACGCCGGTATTTTGAATTATGGATAAGGACCTGAAGGCTTTTCTGGACAAATGCGTCGATCGGTATAACCGCCCCGCGTTCATAAAAGATGATCCCATTCTCATCCCCCATCGCTTTTCCAAACTACAGGATATCGAAATTATGGGCCTTTGGGTAGCGGTGCTGGCCTGGGGGCAGCGCAAGACCATCATCAACAAGGCCAATGAGCTTATAGAGCTGATGGACGGCGCCCCTTACGATTTCGTCGTTAATCATGAGGAAACCGACCGGCGCCGTTTTCTCGACTTCAAGCACCGAACCTTTCAGGCCACCGATACCCTGTACTTCCTCGAATTTTTCCAATGGTATTACCGGCAACACGACTCTCTGGAAGAGGCCTTTGCCCGCCATATGCCGGTAGCGGCTTCCGATACAGGCCCTGCCCTGGCCGGGTTTCACGAATTGTTCTTTTCCCTGCCCCATGCTCCTCGCCGAACGCGGAAGCACATCGCAACCCCGCTTCGCAAATCGAGTTGTAAACGGCTGAATATGTTTTTGCGCTGGATGGTGCGCCGGGATAATAGAGGGGTAGACTTTGGACTGTGGCGGCGCCTGTCACCGGCGCAGTTGCTCATGCCTCTGGATGTGCACGTTGAACGCATCGCCCGCCGCCTGGGACTCCTGCAACGCAAGCAGACTGACTGGCGGGCCGTGCAGGAACTTACCGAAAACCTCCGGCAGTTCGATCCGGAAGATCCGGTGAAGTACGATTTCGCCCTCTTCGGATTGGGTGTGCTGGAAAAGGATCAGCTGTAGTTCCAGGTGTCCTTACTCTCTGTCGAAGCGCAGTTCCTGAATGCGGTACTGGTTGCCCTCAACGCGCATGTAAATGTAGACCCGGAAGGTACCGTCCTCGGTGACCAGGTTTCCGATGCAGTACTGCGAGTCATTTCCTTTGGAAGTACCCTGGTGTACCTGGCTGAAGGATTTGGGTTTGTTTTGAGCAAAAAACCGCTTGATGATACCGGTTGCTTCCGCTTTCTCGTAGACCTCTTCCTGGTCCTGAAGCGCAATTTCAACCGTCTGATCGAAATAGCCGCTCAGAGCGGCCACATCGCCGTTGCTTATGGCTTTGGTAATGTCCGACAAAGTCACCTGCGGAGTGCTGATCGCGGGCATAATCAAAGCAAGGAAAATAAGATTTTTCATGATTGCCAATTTTTGTAACGGCATTTCACCGTCGTTAATCCTCTTCCTGAGGCTTAACAGGGTGAATCACACCATGTTTTGTTTTCAGGATTACAGGCTGCTTCTCGACCGTTTTTGACGGCGGAATCAAAATTAGTAACATCCCACTGAACAAAAGAAAAGACAGGTTTGGTAAAGTAAAACGAATCTGAATCCTTATAAATTATTATTTCTCAAGGAAAGTTCCTGCCTGCAAAGCTTTTGGATACGGGATTTTACCTTTCCTTAACGCTGAGTTTTTTCCAAAATAGTATCTTTGTCTATTATGAATGCAAAAAGATCTTTATTAGTTATCCTCGATGGATGGGGCCATGGCCCTGATCCCAAACGCAGCGCGGTTGCACAGGCCAATACGTCTTACGTCGATAGCCTTTACGAAAAATATCCCAATTCAGAACTCGTCACTTTTGGCGAAGCCGTCGGTTTGCCGGAAGGCCAGATGGGCAACTCCGAGGTCGGCCATATGAATATCGGCGCCGGCCGGGTGGTGTATCAGTACCTCGCACGCATCAACAAGGCGATTCGCGAGCGGGAACTACATAAAAACGAAACGCTGCTCGATGCGCTGCGTTACGCTAAAGAAAATAACCGCGCCGTTCATATCATGGGACTGGTTTCCGACGGCGGGGTGCATTCCCATATCCGGCACCTGCTCGCCCTTTGTGATATCACACAGGAACAGGAGGTCGAGCAAGTGTATATCCACGCTTTCACCGACGGGCGCGATACCGATCCTAAGGGCGGTGTCGGATACCTCCGCGAAGTACTCGATCACATCGAGGATCAGCCCGCCGAGCTGGCGTCTGTCGTCGGCCGTTATTACGCCATGGACCGCGATAAGCGCTGGAAACGCACCAAGCTGGCTTATGATCTGCTCGTGCATGGCGAAGGAGAAAAGACCAACGATATACTCTCCGCAATTAAAGAGCGCTACGAGGAAGGGGAAACCGATGAGTTTCTCAAACCCCTGTTGCTTACTCGTGACGGTGACGATCCGGTGGCTACCCTCAATAACGGCGATGTATTGATCTGTTTCAACTTCCGCAATGACCGGCCGCGGCAGATTTCGGAAGTGCTCACGCAACGCGATATGCCCGAGTACGATATGAAAAAGCTCGACCTTCGCTATATCACCATGACCACTTACGACCGTGAATACAAAGGTGTAGACGTGCTCTTTAAAAAGCAAGACGTCACGGAAACCCTGGGAGAAATACTCTCCGAGGCAGGAAAAACTCAAGTGCGCATCGCCGAAACAGAAAAGTACGCGCACGTCACTTACTTCTTTAACGGAGGACGGGAAGTGGAGTTCGAAGGGGAAAAACGCATTCTCATTCCATCACCCAAAGTGGATACTTACGACCTCAAACCCGAAATGAGCGCCTACGAGGTAACCGACGCGATCGTCAATGAAATTGAGCAACACGAACCGGACTTTATCTGCCTCAATTACGCCAATCCGGATATGGTGGGGCATACCGGTGATTTCGAAGCCGCCGTCAAAGCCGTCGAAACGGTCGATTCCTGTCTGCAGCGCCTGATGGAAACAGCCATGCAGCATGATTACGAAGCCATCGTCATCGCCGATCACGGCAACGCCGACTACATGATCAACGCCGACGGTACGCCCAATACCGCTCATACCACCAATCCCGTGCCTTGCTTTTACATCAGTAAGGACACCGGAAAAGGGGAAGTCAACATCAAAGACGGCAAACTGGGCGATGTGGCGCCGACGATCCTGACCATACTCGGCATGGATATCCCCAAAGCGATGACCGGCGAGGTGCTCCTCAGCCGGGAAGGGGCATCTGTCTAAGTACCCGTAAGTAGCCGGACAGAATTAATATAACCTCAGGCTCTTTCATTACTGCATCCCCGCTTGAGCCTGTACAGATATGCGCCATTATGATAGTTGCAATCCGACTACCCTTCGAACGCAGAGCCGGAAGGATCATGCTCTTCCTCACCGCGTTATTCCTGTTCGCTGCCGCCGGCTGTACTGTCGACCAGGCGCCGGAGGAAAAGCTGGAAAACCCCTTTTTCGATCTCCGCACCTATTTCAACCAGCAGGTTGAACGGCTGCAAGAAACCCAGCCGCCGGTAGAAAAAACCGTTAGCTTCGAAAGCGATACCCTGAAGACACAACTGGATTCACTGGATTACGGCCGTGAACTCGAAGTTTTTCTCAACGCCGATATCAACCGCGCCGCCTGGTGGGATAAATACCGGATCGATAGCGTAGAGGAAGCAGGACAGCTACGCAAAATCCAATATACTGCTACCGATGCATCCCTACGCGTAGATACCTTGTCGGTTTTCTTTCAGGAAGAAAAGGTGAGCCGCATAGAGGTGCAAACCAGTTCTGAAGGATTTACGGCCGACCGGGAACAAAGACTGCTGTATGATCCCGAACAGGGATACCGGATAGAAACAAAACAGGATATTGCTTTCTCGGAGCCTAGAGAGATGATGATCGAAGTGGAATTCCAGAAATGAAAAAAGAGGCAGTGCTACCACAGCACTACCTCAGCCCTAACCAAATAAAACCAAATTATAATTCTTATTCTTTTTTAGCTTTCCGGGATATTACAAAAGTAATGACTTTGTGTAAAAAATACAATTACAAATTTAAAAAAATTTAAGCATTTGTCTTTAAAAGTCCATACTAAATTAAGGTACTCTTTTTAAAAAAGCTAATTTCCATCCTTTTTGCTACGGCTTGCACGCTCTTTCCTTTTTCGGAAAACATATTCCTGCTACCTCTACCCCCCTTTTGCGAAAATTTTATTTTATTTTTTTCAGCCTGCGAAAATTTCTTTTTGAAGTTGTCTGAAGACGATTTTGATAGGCCAGTGAGGAAACTTCAGACAACTTCTTTAATAAGGAATCTGATGTTCCCCGGAAAAAATTAAAAGAATACTTTTTTGAATTATAAGGCTTAAAGAGTATTTTCCTGCGAAAAGAATCGACTTATGCAGCTCCGGCTTTTTTTCTGTTTATGCTGTCTTCTACCGGCCATCTTTGTCCAGAGTCAGGACGTAAAGGACGAGGACGCTTTTTTTATCAGAGATATTTACGATAAAGCGCTTACACAGGGGCAGGCCTATGAATGGCTGGACTACCTTACGCAGCGCATCGGCGGGCGGCTGAGCGGATCGCCTCAAGCGGCGGCAGCGGTAGAGTACACCCGGCAGGTACTGGATACGATGCAACTCGACAGCGTATGGCTGCAGCCGTGCATGGTGGCTCACTGGGAAAGAGGGGAACCGGAAGTGGTGCGAATCGTCCGTTCCCAGATGGGAACGGTAGCTCTCAATGCACTGGCGCTGGGCAATTCCGTAGGAACCGGTACACAGGGGCTCAAAGCGGGAGTGGTGGAGGTAAACAGCCTCGACGAGGTCGATGAGTTGGGCCGGGAAGGGGTAGAAGGGAAAATTGTCTTCTACAACCGTCCTATGGATCCTACGCAAATCAATACTTTCAATGCTTACGGCAGCGCCGTCG
>CAZWDL010000111.1:0-23980 GCA_964632995.1 uncultured Saprospiraceae bacterium | reverse complement strand
TGACAAAAAAATAGCCTATAATAAATTCTGAACACTTAAATGAAACAGCCTCTTAGTTCTCGGTTCTCTGAACCGGGAACTTTCCCAAAATTATCCCTACCTTTATCCCGCATTGGTGATTTGCTGTCTACAGTAAATCTTAATAGGGAACCCGGTGAGAATCCGGGGCAGTCCCCGCTGCTGTAAGCTCTCGCCTTATCCTTTGACAACAGCCACTCTTCCAGCCGGGAGGGGAAGGCGTCAAAGGTGGAGTAAGCCAGAAGACCTGCCGGTGTAATATATTCATTCGGGCTTTCGGCGGAAAGGCGACGGATGAAACGACAGTAAATACGTGGTCGCCCCAGGCCGCTGTAACCGGTTTCTGCGCAGCAGCAGCTTTTCAATCTTTTCTTCAGGCCTTCTGCGCTTTCCACCTGCCGTTTCTACCTGTTTCCCCCGCCGTCGTCCCGGCAAATCAGCAGGTAATCGATGTACGGGCATAAGCTATTTTTTTCCTTATTGTTTTACTTCGCCGGCATCGCCGGGCTGCAGGCGCAGGCAGACACTTCGCTACTACTGCCAACCCTGGAGGTGTCGGCTACCCCCCTGCGCAGCACTGCGGCCGGCGAACGTACCGAACAATGGGATTCAGCCCAGATCGCGACTTACGCCCATAGCAGCCTGGGAGAATTACTGAGCCGGGAAACCGGCATTTTTATTAAAAATTACGGCGCCGGCAGTTTGGCCACCCCCTCCGTCCGGGGCGGCAGCGCCGGCCATACGGCCGTCGTCTGGAACGGCTTCGCCCTGCAGAGCCCGATGCTCGGATTGCTCGACTTCTCCCTGCTCCCCACCCACTTTGCCGACGACATCGAGCTGCGCTACGGCGGTAACAGCGCCGGCTGGGGCAGCGGCGCCATCGGTGGAACGATTGCCCTACGCAACCGGCCGGCCTACAAGCAGCCCCTGTCGCTGACCCTGCGCTCACTGATCGGCAGCTTCGGGCGTCGCGATCTGCAGTTCCAGGCAAAGTACGGTGGGAAGCAATTAGCGGGATCTACCCGCCTCTTTCATCAGCAGGCCGACAACGACTTTCCTTATCATATCCGCCCTGACCTGCCCGAACGCCGGCAAAGTAATGCCGCCTTCCGGCAACGGGGGCTGCTGCAGGAATTCTACTGGAAACTTCACCCCGGCCAGCAGCTCGGCTTGCAGGTCTGGTGGCAGGAAGGCGACCGCGACATTCCACCCCTGACTACCCAGACCCGAAGCGCCGCCTCCCAGAAAGATAAAGTACTGCGCAGCGCCCTGCATTGGCGGCGCAATGGCCCCCGCTCCGTCCTGCAAGCCCGGGTGGGCTTTTTCCGGGAATACATAGACTTCCGGGATGAGCTTACCGGACTGCGGGCGGAGAGCCGATTCTGGAGCCTGGTCGGTGAAGTGGAAGGACAGTGGCAACTTACCCGGTCACAACAAATACAGGCCGGCATCAACCATACCTTTACCCGTGCTTTCGCCGACGGCTACGCCGAACCGCCCGAGCAATATCAGGCTGCACTTTTTGGCGCCTTCCGGCAAAAACTGGGCGCATGGCAGCTGCAGCTGAACGGCCGCCAGGGATTGGCGGACGGCGCCCTGATTCCCTTTGTCGGAAGCCTGGGGGCAAAGGGAAGAGTTCTCCACTGGCTGTCGCTGCGCGCCAAAATATCGCGAAACTACCGCCTGCCCACCCTCAATGACCGCTACTGGCGGCCGGGCGGCAACCCTGAACTGAAACCGGAACAGGGCTGGAGCCAGGAGGCGGGAATACAGACCAACTGGACATTCGATAAGCATCAATTCGAATATAGCATCACCGCCTTCAACCGCAATATCCAGAACTGGATCCTGTGGAGCATCGCCGGTAACGCCAACTACTGGTCGGCGCAAAATATCGCCGAAGTGTGGAGCCGGGGCATCGAACAGCGCATCGGCTGGACCTTTTCTTCCGGGAGCTTTCAAACGAAAATTTCGGGCGGCTGTGACTTTATTCGCTCCACGAATCAACGGGCAATCGAAAGCCCCAGGATTGAAGCCGGATCGCAACTGATCTATACTCCCGAACACCGGGCCTTCGGTCAGTTGCAGCTGCGCTGGAAAGGATTGGAAGCCGCTTACCAGCACAGCTACACCAGCGAAGTAAGCAGCCTCACAGAACCGCTGCCCGGCTACCAGCTCGGCCACCTGCGCCTGAGTTACACGCTGGAAGGCGCTCCCCTCGGAGGCGCTTTATTCTTCCGAATCGAAAACCTATGGGACGCCTCCTACCGGATTGTAGAACGGCGGCCCATGCCGGGCAGGCATTACCAGACCGGATTGCGGCTGCAGTTTAGTCAAGTTAACGAGGATTAAACAAACAACGACGAGTTACTAAAATCACTTCATCTTTCAGATACCTAAATCAAGCATTTCATGAGAGTATTTTTTATCACTTTAGCCTTATTTTTCACCCTGGTCGCCGGGGCGCAGCACACGGTGACTTTCGAAAATTTCAATCTGCCGGCAGACAGCTTTCTCAACAATGCCGGTGCAGCCGGAGGGTTTGAAAGCGGGTCCGTCTTCCTACCCAATGACTACAACCCCGACTTCGACGCCTGGGAAGGCTGGGCGATATCCACCACAACAGATACCCTGACGCCGGGCTTTACGAACCAATACAGCGCCATTGCCGGCGGCGGCGCGGAGGGTTCCGACACCTACGCCGTAACCTTCGCCTTCGGCGCCAGTATCATTCAGCTGCGGGAGACGGCGGCCGGCAGTATGGTTGAGGGCATGTACATCACCAACAGCACCTATGCCTACTACAGCATGCTGGATGGGGACGCTTTCGCGAAAAAGTTCGGCGGCGAAACCGGCGAGGATCCCGATTTTTTCCGCCTGACCATCAAAAAATACCTGGACGGTCAACTCAGCACCGACAGCGTCGATTTCTACCTGGCCGATTACCGCTTCGAGGATAATAACCAGGATTATATCGTCGATGAATGGACCTTCGTTGATCTCAGTACACTTGGCCCCGTGGATAGCCTTCAGTTTACGCTGAGCTCCACCGACGTTGGCCAGTTCGGCATCAATACACCTACCTACTTTTGCGTGGATAATATCCGCCTTACGGAACAGACTACCTCGCGGCCAGTCTTGCTTTCGGAAGCGCCTCTTGAGCTTTATCCCAACCCGGCAGTCAATATCCTCTTAGTAGACTGGCCTCAAGAAGACGCCGCCTTGTCACTTATCAATGCCCAGGGGCAGGAAGTCAAGCGTCAGCTGCTTCAAAGAGGCCAAAACGAAGTGGATGTACAGGCCCTTGCACCGGGTAGCTATTGGATACAGGTGCGGAATGACCGGCAGGTGTGGCGGGCGAAGTCTTTCGTGAAGCGATAACAAGATTACAGGTTTACGAAACCTTGAAGGTTTCGTAAACCTATCGCAATTCCTCCGTCCCTCGCTTCACCCGGATCACCTCGCCGACGTAAGTCTCCGACGAGGGCTCCCGGATCGTCTCCACGAAGTGCCACTCGGCGCGGGCTTCCTCCGGCGTCAGAGCCAGCAGCAGATAGCCGTGATCGCGCAGGTTGGTGTATTTCAGGTGCGGGTTGTTTTCCGGAGCGGTGATCTTTTCCTCGTATTGCAGTACCTCCTCCCGGGGGCGTCCCTCATCCCAGTTGGCGGAGGTGATGCTTGTCGTTCCGAATTCCACCGCCACGGTAGCGGTGCTATCGGCTTTATAGGCTTCGATCGACTCAGGCACTTCGAAGGCCCAGGAGGTGTGGGTATCCCCGGTAATGAATACCACGTTTTCAATATTGTTTTCTTTGAGAAAATCGATGATCTCCTGCTGCTCGGCGGGATAGCCGTCCCAGGCATCCAGGTTACGGGGGCGGTTGGGGCGCAGCCAGGAGAAATCGAGTTCGGAGAAAATGACCTGGTTGCCGATGACCTTCCAGGCGGCCTCGGAATTAGCCAGTTGGTTTTTAAACCATGCGAGCTGCTGTTCTCCCAGCATAGTCCGTTCGGGGCTGTTGTACTCCGGCTGGGAGATGCTGTCGAGCTGTGCCGAGCGGCCGGCCAGACGTTCATCGAGCATGATCAGATCGACGAGGTTGCCGAAGTGCAGCTCGCGGTACAGATGGCTGTTCTCGCCTTCGCGTACGGGCAGCCATTCGTAATAAGCCTGCCGGGCCACTGACTTACGCGTCTGATAGTCCCCTTCCTCGTCCGGCTGGTGATTCTGGGCGCCGGTTTCGTAGGAGTTATTAGTGATCTCGTGATCATCCCAGATGGTAACGAAGGGATGCATGCGGTGGGCCGCCTGGAAATCATCGTCGAGGCGGTAGAGAGAGTAGCGGGTGCGGTAGTCCTCCAGGCTGACGATTTCCTTGGCAGGCAGGTGAAAGCGGCCGAGGGTAGTATCGCCGTAGCCGCCAGGAGCGTATTCATAAATATAATCGCCGAGGTGGATAACGGCATCCAGGTCCTCAATCTGTGCAATATCGGCAAACGCATTGAAATAACCGGCCTCAAAATTGCTGCAGCTCACCACGGCGAAGCGGACCGAGTCCACCGCGCTAGCCGGCGCCGTTTTGGTATAACCGACGGGAGAATTCGCACCCAGCGCACTGAACTGGTAATAATACTCCGTATCAGGCTCTAATCCGCTCACGTCTACCTTGACGGTAAAGTCGCGCTCTTTCGTCGTCGTCGCCTCTCCTTCCTGCACCAGGTTTTCCATCGCTTCGTCAATGGCTACGCGCCAGCTGACATCGATAGGGCGAATCTTTTCAGGAGTCACCCGCGTCCAGATAATGACGCGATCAGGTAAGGGATCGCCGGAAGCGACACTGTGATAGAAAGGTTTGAGCGCAGCATCCCAGTACTGCGAGGTGCTGTCGTCGGGCAGCGGCGGCGCACCCGCCTCATCCGAAGTGGTTTGATTACAACTGGAAAAAAGAAGGAACAAAAAAGCCGGAAGAACGATTGGTCGAATCATGCGGATAGGTTTTTATCTGCAAATTTCAGCAATCGTTCTTCCAAAACAAGCTTTTCAGGAATTAATTTATCGTTAATTCGGGGTGATTGAGAACCTTGATGACCTAAAGTCCCGGTAGTAGACAGCCGTATTATATATCAGGCTGCTCCCAGTCTCGCTGTCATTCCTTCCCCACCACTTCCGGATCGGCGAGACTTTTCATCCCGTCGATCAGGTCGATCATTTCGCGGCGGTAGCCGTGAGGGTCTTCACATTTGGCGTTTTCGGCCAGCTGCTTACAGTGCAGGTAAGTGGCCTTGCCTTTAAACGCTGAGTCGCGCAGCAACAAGCCGAATTCGGCGACGGCAGCGGCCCAGCGGAAGTTGTCACTGGTATTCTCCAGTTTCGTATCGCGGTCGATGACAGCCTCTTCAATCAGGCGGCTCTTGTTACCGTCGGGCTGCTTGTAGCGCAGTTTGATCGTGAGCAGTTCCTTCGACTTATTGGCGCTCTTATCCACTTTAGTCGTCTGGTACTTGAGGTCGTCGACCTCAGCGAGGTGTTCGCTTTCAACGCCCGCGGGAATGATCTCGTACAGAGCGGTAACGGTATGTCCCGAGCCCATTTCGCCGGCATCCTTGCGGTCGTCGTGGAAGTCTTCGTTGTTCAGCAGACGATTTTCGTAGCCGATGAGGCGGTAGCCGCGTACCTTGGCGGGGTTGAACTCGATCTGGATCTTGACGTCCTTGGCGATGGCGAACATGGTCCCGCCGAACTCGCTGACCAGTACTTTCTTGGCTTCGGAGATATCGTCGATATAAGCGTGGTTGCCGTTGCCTTTGTTGGCGAGTTGCTGCATTTTATTATCCTTGTAGTTCCCCATTCCGAAACCCAGGACGGTGAGGAAGATGCCGCTTTCGCGCTTCTCCTCGATCATGCGCACCATGGCTGCATCGGAGCTGGCGCCCACGTTGAAGTCGCCGTCGGTAGCCAGGATGACGCGATTGTTGCCGCCTTCCACGAATTGTTCCTTTGCCAGTTTGTAGGCCAGCTGTATACCCGCGCCCCCGGCCGTAGAGCCGCCCGCTTCGAGTTTGCTGAGTGCGTCTTTGATCTTCTGCTGGTTATCGCCGCCGGTCGGTTCCAGCACGACGCCGGCCGCGCCCGCGTACACGACCATGGCCACCTTATCCTGCGGCCGCAGCTGATCGGTCAGCATTTTAAAGGAAGCTTTCAGCAGCGGCAGCTTATTGGCCGCCGACATAGAGCCGCTGACATCAATCAGAAATACCAGATTACTGGCCGGCAGATCATCCATGGGGATATGCTTTCCCTGCAGCCCGATGTGCAGCAGGCGATGATCCGGCGCCCAGGGACATTCGCTGATCTCGGTATTCACTGTGAAGGGATGCTCGCCGGCAGGTTTGGAGTAATCGTAATTGAAGTAGTTCACCATTTCCTCGATGCGCACGGCATCCTTCGGCGGCTCCTGGCCGTTCTTCAGGAAGCGTCGCATATTGCTGTAGGAGGCGGCATCCACATCGATGGAGAAGGTAGACAGCGGTTCTTTAGTTGCCTCAAAGAATCGGTTTTCGTTGATCACCGCGTAGTCTTCGGTGTTGTAATCCGGCGCTCCTTCGACGGGATAGATGGCGCCGGCATAGCCGCTAGTGGCGGGCATGACCTGGGTGCGCATCAGGAAAGAACGGCTGTCGGCTTTGGCTTTTCTTTCCATGCTATAGGCGGCTACATTTATCTCTTCCAGCTCTACTTTCTTCGGCTTCAGCGTGATGCTTTGCTCCTCGCCGGCCTTCACTTCGACTTCTTCGGTCTCGTAGCCGAGGTAGGTGACGATGAGCGTGGCTTCCGGCTTGGCGTATGTAAATTTGAAAAAGCCGTCCATATCGGTCACCGTGCCGTAGTTAGATCCTTTGATCAGGATGCTGGCCCCGGCCAGGGGTTGCTGTTGTTCGTCGTAAACGGTGCCTTCGTACGTGTAGGAGTTCGCGGCCTGCAACGCGGCCAGCGGCAGCAGCAGGGCGAACATCAGGAGGTAGGTGATTTGCTTAGTCATGGTATTGGTTTTTTGTGATAGGATGCGATGGAATGGGGAATTACACAAGCAAAGATGGTTTTTTTAGAAAAAGCGGATTTGGTTTCTGGTTTATTACACAAAGAGGCGCAAAGGAAACACAAAAAGCTACGGTGCCGAACAAGAGTCACGCCCTGGCCAGGCTTACCGTCACGCTCAACTATATTGACAAAAATCACCATCCTTTTTGGCAACCAACCTATAAAGGCTGGGTGGAAAAAAGGCTGGAAAAGCCCTTCCGGTGGTAAGGCAAAAAATCGACAGTTCGACCGCCGTCAATTCACCGCATGACTGCCATGACTGTATATTCCCGGTGATTCCGTACCTTTCGGTACAAATTTTTGACATGCGCCGTTTTTTCCTTCAAGGTGGAAAACAGGATCAAAGCGATGGGGAGCTCCTCGCCCGCTACCAGCGTTCGGGCGATCAGGAACTGCTCGCACAGCTCTACGGCCGTTACGCAGAGCTGGTCTACGGCGTATGCATGAAGTACCTGAAAGAACCTGCCGCCGCCGAAGACGCCACCATGGCCATCTACGAGGAGCTGGTCGACAAAGCCCGGGAACACGAGATCGACAAGTTCCGCAGCTGGCTGTACGTGCTCGCCAAAAACCACTGCCTGATGCAACTGCGCCGGGAAAAACGCAACATTACCGTCAATTATGAGCCCGGCATTATGCATTCTCTCGATTCGCAGCATCACACTATGGAGAGGAGTGATGAAAACGAGGAGGAAGCGCGGTTGAAAGACTGTCTGGAGCAGCTCAATCCACAACAACAGCAGTGCATCCAGATGTTCTACTACCGGGATCATTCTTACAAGGAAATCGCGGAAATGCTAAAAAAGCGACTCGGAAAGGTACGCTCGCACATACAGAACGGAAGGCGTAATCTGCGGATTTGCCTGGAGGAGAAAGAGAAGAAGTTGAAAAATTGAATGCCTGAAAATACATCAAATATCATCCAATTACTGCGGCGCTGGCTAAGCGGCGAGATCAGGGCGACGGAAGAGCAGCAGCTCGACCGGGGGGCGGAGGAAGATCCCTTTCTGCGCGATGCGCTCGACGGCTACCGGCAACATCCGGAAGCGGATCACGAGGCGGCGATGAACCGCATTCGCGGAAAACTGCAGGAGCGGAGCCGGCGCGGCGGTGGCGGATATGTGCGCCGGCTGCCGCGCGTAGCAGCCGCAGCGGCAATGCTGCTCCTCATCGGCGCGGTGCTGTGGCTCATCAACCTGCCGGGTGGCGGAGATGGAGCTGCACTAAGCGAGCGGGACATGCGCAGGCCTCGGCAGATGGAACAAATAGAACCTAAGGAGACCGTGGCGGAAGAAGCAGAAACCGCTACCGGAGCAGAACTTCAGACGGAGCCGCTCCCGCCACCCGAAGCAGAAACAGCCCGCGAGGAAAAGCAAGTCACGACTGCTGCTCCGCCGCCGAAGCCGGAAGCCCGGCGCGAGGAAGCGCTCGCCCTGGACAGCCCTCCGGCTGCTGATATTGCTGCTGCGGAGCCTGCTCCCGCTCTCGACAGTTTCTCCGAAGCCGCCGGCCTTACCGCTCCGGCAGCTGCGCGTCAGGCGCTTCGTGAATCACCGCAGGAAGATTCACTCGCCCAAGCCCGGCAACTCGTCGGGCTGATCACCACGTCCTCCGATGACCCTGTAACCGGCGCCCAGATCCAGTTGCCCGGCGCCGATTTCGGTACGGTGACCGATAGCAGCGGCCAGTTCCAGCTGGAGGCGCCTGCCTGGCAAGAGCAACTGGTCATTTACCGTCCGGGCTATGCCGATGCGGTAATTACCGTAGAACAAGGTCAAGCCCTTAATATTACGCTGGAAGAAGGCGAGAGGGCCGCCACTCGCGAACGCGCTGCCAAGCGCCTGGCCCCTCCTCAGCCTTTAACGGAAGGCACTCAAGCCTTCGTCTGGCCCCCGCCACAACCTGAAGGCGGATTCGATGCCCTGGAAAAATATGTCGATACCCATCGCCAATATCCCGAAGCAGCCACGCACGGACTGGAAGGAACGGTTCACCTGCAGTTTACTGTAGAGCCCGGCGGTGAGCTCAGCAATTTCAAAGTTTTGGAATCTCCGGGGGATCCCTTGAGCCGGGAGGCCATCCGGCTACTGCAGAACGGCCCGGCCTGGGAACTTCCGGAAGGTCGCAGCACGCCCATGCTGGCTACTTATCGCGTTGGATTCAACCGTTAACCCGTGTCGTAATATTTTCTACCTATAGGTCATATTACTCAGCGAAGGTGTTTACCTCCCGTCACAAAGCGCAGTGAAGTGAACATCTCCCTCCCATTTCATCTACACAATTCCCGGTTTCGTCGATCATCTCTTTTCTCAAGCATTTTCAACAGCTATACAGCAACAAATTCGCCCTCAATTTATTCTCTCCTTGTTACCTTCGCCGCCCGACGGCAAAAAAGCACACACAATTGATCACCCTCCTTCCTACTAATACCGGAGGAAGACGAAAACCAGCTTATCCACAATGAAAAACCTTGTACTAATCACCCTTTTATTCACCTTAGTATCCAGCGCTTTTGCCCAACAGCCCGGCATCGCCGGCCGCGGACAACAGGGACCATCGATCAACGGTCGCGTTACCGGCACCCTCATCGACACTACCAGCAACAAACCTATTGAATTCGCCACCATTGTGCTGGTCGACGCCAAAACCCAGGAACAAAAGGACGGGACCATGTCGGAAAGCGACGGCTCATTCAAAATGCCCGAGGTCAAACTCGGTGCGTACGAATTACACATCTCCTTTCTGGGCTACAGAAACAAAATTGTGAAGGGCATTGAACTCACCCCGAAAAACCCCGACTACGACGTGGAGACCGTATATCTGCTTTCGGAAGGCGTCACACTGGAAGAAGTAGAGGTCACCGCCGAATCGGCGACTATCGAAAACCGGATCGACAAGATCGTTTATAATGCCGATAAAGATGTAACCACACAAGGAGGCGACGCCGCCGAGGTCCTCCAACGCGTTCCCTTACTTTCCGTCGACTTTGACGGCAACGTATCCCTGCGCGGCTCTTCTAATATTCAAATCCTGATCAACGGCAAGCCCTCCACCATCTTTTCCGGCAGTATCGGCGATGCGCTGAAAACCATTCCCGCCGACCAGATCAAGAGCGTGGAAGTCATTACCACCCCTACTGCAAAATACGACGGCGAAGGCACCGCCGGCATCGTCAATATCATCACCAAGAAAAAAACCGCCCAGGGTTTTACCGGTACGATCAATACCTCGGTGGGCACCCGCTCCAACCGAGGCAGTCTGAATCTGGGCTATACCCGCGGCCGCTTCGGCCTGAACCTCAACGGATCGGGCTGGTACAACTGGCCCCGCGAATCATTTAACGACTTTTACCGCGAAGATTACACCGGCGATGAAACCCGCGTACTCGATCAGAGCGGCGCCGGCGAAAGCCAGTTCTACGGTCCTCGCGCCTCTATCGGCGCCTTCTATGACATCAACGCCTATAACAGCATCAACTCCTCTTTCAATTTCCGCGGTTTCGGCCGTAACTCGGAACAACTGACGGAAGCTTTCTTTAACGATCCGGTCAACGACCTCAACCAGGAATACCTTCGCAACAGCGACACGCGTTCTTTCCGCAACGGCTTCGACTGGACTACCGATTACCGCCGGACCTTTAAGCAGCCGGAAAAGGAACTCTCTTTCGCTTTTCAGATCAGCGGCGACCGCAGCAATTCCGAAAACGAATTTATTCAGGAAGACCAACTGGGCGATTCGCCGGAGCTGAACATCAGCAACTTCAACCAAAACAAAGGCCTCAACCTGGAATACACCCTGCAAACCGATTACGTACATCCCTTCTCCGACGCCGTCAAACTGGAAACGGGAGCCAAGGGCGTACTGCGTCGCATCGACAGTGATTACAGCTATGAAAATTTCGGCGACGGCGTCGCCATTCCCGATACCGCTGATGTCTTTTACTACGATCAGGACGTCCTGGCCGGCTACGCTTCTTTCAACTTCAAATTCGGAGAGAATTGGGGAATGATCGCCGGCACCCGCTACGAATACACGACCATCAGCGGCGATTTTGATAAGGACCCGCTTACTTTCGGAAACAACTACGGCAATCTGTTGCCCAGCGTTATTCTGAACCGAAAACTAGGGCAGTTCTCCAACCTGAAGGTAAGCTACGGCCGCCGGATTCAGCGACCGAGTCTTTTCTTCGTCAACCCCTATCTCCAGTTGAACGACCCGCGCGAAGTTACAATCGGCAACCCCCAACTCGATCCCGAGCTGACCGATCAGTTTGAGCTGAGCTATAATACCTACATCAAAGGCCTGGTACTGAACGGCTCTGTTTATTACCGTTTTACCGACGACGTAATAGAGTCCTTTACCCGGGTGACAGAGGAGGGCGTCAGCCTGAACACCTTCCAAAATATTGGTGTCGAACGTTCTATCGGATTCAACTTCTTTAGCTCTTTCACCGTGAAGAAATGGCTCACCCTGCGCGGGGGCTTCAATATTTTCTCCTACAATGCCGAGAGCAGGCTGGAAGGAGTAGACCTGCAGCGACAGGCCCTCGTCTGGCGCGGCAACCTGAACGCCACGGCCAGCCTGCCCAGGGACTTCAAGGTCGAAGCTTTCGGTTTTTACAACTCCCCACGACAAACCCTGCAGGGACAACGCGCCTCTTACTCCCGCTTCAGCTTCGGCGTCAAAAAGGAATTGTGGGACAGCCGGGGCAGCATCGGCATGAGTGTCAGCCAGCCTTTCTCTAAATTCCTGGCTTTCCCCTCCGAACTCCAAGGCGACAATTTTATTCAGCAGTCTGAGTTTAAAGTACTCGTGCGCTCCTTCAATCTCAATTTCAGCTACCGATTCGGAAAGCTCGACTTTAAAGATCGCCGCAGCCGACGCAGCAAAATCGATAACGATGACCTTAAAGGCGGCGGCGGAGGCAACAATTTCTAAATAAAAACAGATTTCTTCCACCCCATCTTTTCAATCTGCATATGAACCGGCAGCCGCTCTTCGAAAGAAGCAGCGGCTTTTTTTTTATTATCCGTCTTACATAATAAGGGATCACGCCCTATCTTTGCATCCGCAGAGTAGTCAATAACATTGACCATAAGAAAACATCAGCGGTTTTTATGATAAACTCAGGACAAAGCCTATTGGCAGATACAAATAGTACCCTAGAAAGTGAATCCGGATTCTACACCCTGATCACCGGTGGAAGCCAGGGCATAGGACTCGCGATGGCTAAAGAATGTGCCGCACGAGGTATGAACCTTCTCTTGGTAGCCTTAGACGAATCCAGGCTGTACGAGGCAGCCCGGGACATCCAAAAGGAGTATGACATCATCGTCAACTGCTACGGGATCGACCTGACCCAGGATAACGCCCCGCAAAAGGTATACGATTGGTGTGTCGAGTCTAACTATCGGGTCAATATACTCATCAACAACGCCGGGTTTGGACGAAGCGGGATTTTCAATACTCACAGCCTGCAGGAATACCGCGCCATGATGCGCCTCAACAACCAGGCGCTCGTCGAGATGACCTATCATTTTCTGCCCATGCTGCAACAGTCATCCGACTGGCGCCTCCTCAACATGAGCAGCATGGAAGCTAATCTTCCCATTCCTTACAAAGCCGTTTATTCCGGCTCCAAGCATTTTGTATATGGCTTTAGCCTTGCCCTGCGGGAGGAATTAAAAGAATACGGCTCCCGGGTTAGCGTAATTTGTCCCGGCCCCACCATTACTAATGAGGACGGTCTGAAACGCATCAAGAAGCATGGCTGGAGTGCTAAGCTCCTCGTCAAAATGCCGGAAGAGGTAGCGCAAATTGCTATCCACCAGATGCTGCAGGGAAAAGGCGTGATTGTGCCCGGCAGGATGCCTTATCTGCTGCTTAAAATCTCCAGGCTTTTCTCTACCTCCACCAAGATGGTCATCCTGGGAAAGCTCTTCCGGAAGTATAAACATGGGGATGCGGGATAAGCCGGATGCAAGCGGTAATAATTCAAAAAACCGAGTCAAGCAGGAAGTTTTTGGCGTAATTCAATCTCCTGTTCACTCAAAAAAGTTATCAATCTCGCACAGTTCCAGACTGATTTTCCAGAGACGGGCCGTCTGTTCAACATCCTGCGCGTTTTCGGCGGGCGGTTTTGAGCGGCAGTTGTCCCAGTACTGACCGCTCTTGCCCTGTGCTTCCGGGCTGCTGGCCAGGAAGATGGAAGTGGCGGCGCCTTCGTCGGGCGACTTGCTCTTCCAGAAACTGCGGCGCACTTTCCAGGCCAGCGCGTGCAGCCAATTGGTATCCTTCAGTCCGATATCGGTGTGCACCAGACCGGGTTGTACGGCATTGACGCTGATGTGCTCGTGGGGCTTACGACGATCGAGTTCCATCGTAAACATTACGTTACCAAGCTTCGACTGCGCGTAGGAACGAAGACCGTGGTAGTTTTTACTCAGGTAAAGATCCTCAAAGTGCATCTGTGTGTCGTAGTGGTTATCGGAAGCCACGTTGACGATGCGGGCGTCGGGCGCCTGCTGAAGGCTGGGATAAAGCATATGAGTGAGCAGCACGTAGGCGAGGTGGTTGACCGCAAATACCTTTTCAATTCCCTTATCGGTAAAGGTGCGCTCCGAAATCCAGGTCCCGGCATTGTTGACCAGGACATCCACTACCGGATAACTGTGCCGGATAGCCGCCGCCACCTCCCGTATACGCGACTGCGAGGCCAGGTCGACCAGGTGCAGTTCCAGCTGATCATTCCCGGTTTGGGTGCGAATTTCTTCCAGCGCCCATTGCCCCTTTTCCTCACTGCGGCATAACAGCAGCACACGCGCACCCTGCCCGGCCAGCGCTTTGGCTGTCGCAAAACCGATTCCCGAATTGGCGCCCGTCACGACGCAGGTCTTTCCTTTCATGTTTTTTAGTATTTGGCGCAAAAATAGGAATAAATGGTCTCATAGCCTCATGGTTTCAGTGTTTCATGGTCAGCCTTGAAATACGGAAACCCAACATCATCCCCATGTCCGCTTTTCTGCGAATTCTTTCAACCCCGTTCCCGGTTCGCCGAGTTCGCGCCAGATGTCTTCGGCCTGGAAAGTTTCAGGGTATTTCTGCTTTCCTTTGGCAGGGTCACGCACCAAGGCTGTAACCTCATAGCCAGCGCCGGCCAGCGCAGGGGCGATTAATAACTGTCGGATTTTCTAGGAGTGCTTTTCCTTTTATCCGGCGTTAGAGAACCGCCTCCCGTAGTGTTCTTTTACTTTCCTACGGGGCCTACCGTTTCGTCAGAGATATCCAGATGGCGCTGCGCATCGATCCGATCTGGAGGGGCTGTATCTGGAGGATATTTAGAGGAGGCTGCTGGCATATTTCTCAAAACCGGTATCCCAGAAGGAAGAAGAACCGGTTTGTCGGGGAGCTCAATCCGGAAAAGTTGGACATTCCGTTTCCCGATTCGTAGCGCAGCTCGGCGGAATAGCGGTTCCATTTCCCGCCCAGGCCGAGTAAAAGCCCCTGCTCCAGTTTTCTGGGGTCCTCGATGGCTTCTCCTTCTTCAGTTCTGATCTGTGAAAACAAGCGGGACTCCCGCACCATTTCGTTTGTCTTACCGATGGCGAAGCCGTTGGAGACGCCCGCGTTGAAAAAGAGGAAAAAATCGGGGAAGGGATGATTGTACCGGATCATATTGTTGAGCTTCAGGTAGGCGAAGCCGATCTCCGTGGTGGTGATGGTATATTGTTCCTCACTTTGAATATCCTCATAGCGGCCGCTGACCCGGTAGGTACTGAAAAGCAACTCGTTATTCAAGGACCACTTGCCGCGGTTTCTGGGAAAAATGACGTCGAAGGACAGTCCGCCGGCAAAGCTGGTCGAAGCAGGATATTCGGTATTGACGAGGGCGGTAAAATTATCGCTCTTAAAGTTCAGTGAGGTAGAGGAAACGCCTGCCAGCGCTCCGAATTCCACCCTGATCTTTTCAGAGGTTTTCTGAAAGTCCATTTCTTCAGCGGTACAGTCATAATAAGCCAGCAGCACTTTTTCCAGGCTCCCCTTCCGGTAGTCCGCGTTTTTTGTTTCCGATGTAAGGTCGGGACAATCGGAGAGGTATTCACGCAGCTGACTGGTATATTCCCGGATTTCCTTGATCACTTTTCCACCGTCTACCTGTTCCGAATATTTTTTATAAATCAATAGTGTAAACGCCCCGTCTTTGCCGATATAAAAATGCTCCTTTCCGTCTTTGTCCATATAGTAGTACAAGCTTTTGGGGCCGCTGATCATGGTCTGCAGGAAGGCCGTATCCGTTTTGAGGCGCAGTTGCGGCTCCGGCAGGATTTTACCCGACTGCAGAGGGCTGATTTCCGTATCAACCACAGCGCTCAGGTAAAGCTCGTCCTCCACGCCGAAACCCTGGATTTGCGAGGGGGTGTATAGGCGCTCCTCCCCACCCGCTTGTTGGAAACTGATTTTTTCGGGGTTCTTGCCCCAATTACGGTAATCGATCAGCCCCTTTATGGTATCGCCGTCGAGTTCGATGACATAGCCCGGCAGGAAGTTTTCCTGGCTGTAAGCATAGGGAGCCGCTACGAGAAACAGAAGAATCAGGAAGATACTGATACGTTTTTTGCCTGTTTGCATATTCTTGATTTTTATTAAGGACCTAAAAACTTCCGCGTTACGCGGCAGGAAGCTTTGAAAACAAGGACAGAATGGCCAACCTTGAGGGGGACTTAACAGTTGAAATGCAAGAGTACGAACATTATCTATACGAGGCAAGTGATTGTCAGAATCTCTCAAAAAAATTTAGGAGCCCAGGTTACTCCTGAACTCCTAAACCCCTAAACTTCTAAACTTTTTACAGATGCCGCTCAGCGTGATACGAAGAGCGCACCAGCGGCCCGCTCTCTACGAAGTCGAAGCCCTTTTCCAGGCCCACTTCCTTATATTCGGCGAAGGTATCGGGATGGACGTACTCGGCCACTTCGATGTGCATTTGGGTGGGTTGCAGATACTGCCCGATCGTGAGCACGTCACAATCGTGTTCGACCAGGTCGTCCATAATTTTGAAGACGTCCTCCTTGGTTTCGCCCAGGCCGACCATGATGCCCGACTTGGTGCGTTTGCCGTAGGCTTTGGTGCGCTTGATCTGCTCGAGGCTGCGCCAGTATTTGGCCTGGGGGCGCACCTTGCGGTAGAGGCGCTCCACGGTTTCCATGTTGTGAGAAACCACTTCCTGCCCTGCACTGATCATGCGTTCCAGCGCTTCCCAGTTGGCTTTGACATCCGGGATGAGGGTTTCGATGGTCGTTTCCGGTGACAGCTCTTTAACCTGGCGGATCGTCTGGTGCCAGATTTCGGCGCCGCGGTCCTTGAGTTCGTCGCGGTTGACGGAGGTGATCACAGCATGTTTGACGCCCATGAGCTTGATGGCCTCGGCCACGCGACGCGGTTCGTCCTCGTCGTACTCAGGCGGTCGCCCCGTCTTTACCGCGCAGAAGGAACAGGAGCGCGTACAGGTATTGCCCAGGATCATGAAGGTAGCCGTTCCGGCGCCCCAGCACTCGCCCATATTCGGGCAGTTGCCGCTCTGACAAATGGTGTGCAGGTTGTATTCATCGACGAGAGAACGTACCTTCTTATATTCGGGCCCGATGGGCAGCTTGACGCGCAGCCAGTCCGGCTTGCGCCGGCGGGGCTCTTTCTTATCTACTACAGGTAATTCCAGCATGAGGTTTCGCTTTTATATCTACGGCCAGAACAAGCGGCGGCCGGTAAAAGTTCTCCATTTAAAAGGAAACAAAGATAGGGAATTTTCAAAGGCCGAAAAGTGTTGAACAATTAAAACAGTTTCGCTTCAGCATACTCCCTATCCCGGATTACTCGAGGATCGATTAATTGGCAAAAGCCGTACCTTGCTCCGGTTGTGGCCTTTTTCCAACACTGAACCGGAAAGCCCTCAAAAAGGAGTGGCTTAAAGATTCAAGACCAGGAGGCACAATAAAATGTTAATGATAACTTTATTACTATTGTAAACAAACGCTTTTTGTTGAACTGAGGGAAAGATCCTCCAGTTCCAAAAAACTAAACAAGTAGTATGAATTCAAGAACCTATTCCATCGTCGCGACGGTCCTGTTCGTGCTGGCGCTGATCGGCGTCATTTTCCTATGGACCCGCAACAGTAAACTACAAGAATCCAACGAAGAATACATGACGGAAGTGGATTCCTTAACTCAGGTGAAGTACGGCTTGCTCAACGACCTGGACAGCCTTCAAATCGCTTACGAGGGGCTGGCCGTTCACAGCGATTCGCTGAGCAACTCCCTGGCCGAGGCCAAGGAGAACATCAATCGCCTGGATCGCATCCGCCGGCAGTCGGCCTCCGACCTGCGCAGCCTGCGCGAAGAAATTAATCAGCTTCGCGCCGTAAAGTCGGAACTGTCCACCAACGTCGCCCAACTCCAGGAGGAGAACGCTATGCTGCTGGCGCAGAATGATTCGCTGAACCAGGAACTGGTCGTCAGCCAGTCGCGCAACCAGCAACTGGTGTCCCAAACCTCCCAACTCGAAGAGGCCAACCAGACTTTGCTCGACGAAATGAACACGCTGAAAGCTGAAAGCGTCAAAGCCAACGGCTTCCGGGTGGACATTGAAAAAGACAACGGCAAGCCCACCCTGCACGGCCGCCGCGCCGACATCATCGAGGTGAGCTTCGACATGACCAGCGTTCCCCGCGAATACCAGGGACTGCACACCGTATACCTCGTGATCAGCGACCCCAACGGCACCCCGATCCAGTCGGTCAACCCTGTGCGTACCCGCATCAATGTACGGGGCGAAGTTGCCGAATTCGAGGCCCAGCTGGCTAAAGAAGTCAACCTCTCTGAATCCCAGCGCCTGAGCTTCAAACACGAAATCCAGGAGCGCCGCCTCGATCCCGGCTTCTATCGCGCCGCGATCTACTCGGATATGGGCTTCCTGGGCTCCTCCGGATTCCAGATCCGGTAAAGGGTTCTATTGACTTTCAATGAAAAAACGGGCGTGACCGGCTACTCCGGTCACGCCCGTTTTTTATTGCCTTTCCCAATCCGGACAACATTGATTATTTTTGAGTTTTGATTCTTTAAAAACGACGATCATGTCGAATCAAGCAGCCCTTCTCCTTTTAATGCTACCCATGCTGTTTTCCTGTGTAGGAAAAAAGAAATACCTGCAAATGGAATACCTGCAGGACGAGTGTATGAAGCGAGAACGACAGCTCGAAGCCCAGCTGGATTTTGCCCGTGCCCA
This sequence comes from uncultured Saprospiraceae bacterium, assembly GCA_964632995.1. GTDB lineage: Bacteria > Bacteroidota > Bacteroidia > Chitinophagales > Saprospiraceae > CAZWDL01. The sequence continues at coordinate 5,585 of CAZWDL010000111.1, read as the reverse complement.
GATCGACCAGTTGCAATCGCGCAATGAGGAGCTCAACAACACGATTGGAGTGCTTCGCGACGACAAAGCACAGCTGGAGTCCGACACCAACCGACTGGAAGAACGCATCCGCGATATGGCCCGCCGCTCGCAGTCGACCCAAAATCAGCTGGCCACCGAACTCGAAAGCACCGCTCAGCAACTGGCTGAGAAAGAAGAACGCCTGGATGAAATCAAGAAAACCATCAATCTTCGTGATGAACGGCTGCGCGAAGCCCGGGCCGATCTGCAGGACACACTGATGTCATATCCCAATGAAGAGGTCCTGCTGGAAATGCGTGGCGGCCGGCTTTACATCACCCTCGCCGACGAACTCGTCTTCGGCGGCCGCAGCACCACCTTACAGTCTTCCGGCAAAGAAGCCCTCGCGATCGTCGCCATCGTCCTGAACCGGTATCCCGACCTGGAAGTCACCGTGCTGGGCCATACCAGCACCGACCGACCCAACCGCGGCTACGCCGACAACTGGGACCTCAGCGTTCGCCGGGCCGCCGCCGTAGTGCGCACCCTCACCGAGGACCACAACGTGAGCACCAACCAGATCATGGCGGCCGGCAAAGGAGAGTACCTGCCACTGGTATCCAATGACAATACGGAGAATAAATTAAAAAACAAAAGGGTGGAACTCATCCTCTCGCCAAGGCTGGACATGCTCTACAACATCCTGCAGGAAACCCCATGAAACCACTTCATTGTATGAGGGGAATAATACGCTTTTCCCGAAAAGGTATATGCTCCCGAATATAGTTTACCAGTAGATCGGCGCTGCGTTTCACCAGTGGCAGCCCACTCAGTTCCGCCATTTGCTTGACGCCGCCGATGCTTAGCGTATTCACCTCGGAAAGCGTGCGCCGCCCGTCGTCTCCCACCAGTGTATCGATTCCGTACATGGCGATCCCGCGGGGCAACAATTCCTCGTTGAGGCGTTCAATCATCCACCGTTCCTGCTCATCAGGTTCCGCAAAAATGGAAGAGCCTCCCTGGGAAGCATTACAAATCCAGGAGCCTTGCGGCGGCAGCCGCAGGGCAGCACCGACGATCTCTCCATTAACCACCACGATTCGTTTATCGCCCTGTCCGACATTCTTGAGATAGCGCATAGCCAGATAACCGCCGTGGTTTTTTATCTGGTTTTCCAGTACCGGCTGATAATCTTCCAGCGGAATCTGTTGGGTGGATTCGTAAACCTTCCCCTGCTCTACCCGGATAACCCCCTTACCGCCGTAGCTCTCCACTGGCTTCAGCACAATCGGATGAGCGTTGTGTAGTTTATGAATTACTTCCATACTATCACAGAACGCTATAGGCGGGCAAAGCTCGGGTACCTGAAGCAAAAACTTCTTATTGCTGGTTTCCACAATCCCGCTGGGCCGGTTAATGATGCGCCGTTCATTGATATGATGGGTGAGAAAGGAGAAAAACCCGCTGGGAATAGGTCTTGGCAGACGCAGCCACACCACGTCGTAGTAGCGTGCATCGACGCGAACAGTTTTTTCAGTAAGCCCCTTAAGGCCCTTCTCATAGCTGATCCCTTCCCGCATGGACCATACTTCCAGTTCGGTTGTGTCAAAGTGATAGAAAAATCCCCGGTTGGCTTCATTGCCCCGGCTGGCCAGATGCAGCCGTCCCACGGCGGGATGCGCGCGTAAGGCGGCAGACATCTCGTAGATGGAATTGGCATTGCTATGGGTGAGGTGATCCGTGAGGATCAGTATATTGAATTTCTTCATCTGTTGTTTACTTTCAAAGAATCGACAGGCTCGATCGTTCAAAAATTTCGAATAAAGACGTGTTAAGCCACCTGAAGTCACATTTCTCAGTGACCCAAAACGCTCCCTCCGTCTTTTAATTGTAATCGAAATCGAAATTCAACTTAACAATTTCCGTAACTTTGAGGACTATTTTGAAAAAGAAAAAAGGCTCTATGCCCGGACGATTCAGGGATGCCCGCCTGGTTCAGACGCTTATTGAATATTTCCCTTTCGGCATCGTGTTACTAAACAGGTCAGAAGAGATAGTCCTCTGGAATGATTCCTTCGGCAAGCATCTCAGCAGGCGCCCCAAGACAGGTTTGGGGGTCAGCTTTTTGCATACCCTGACAGCTTTAGAGACCCGGCTGCCCGCCGGCCGGTTTGCGGACTGGTGCGATTTTGATCTCAGAAAAGTGCTCCACAGGCAGCGCTACCTGCAGCTTTACGGCCGCCGGATACCGGAAGGCTTTATGATAGTCAGCATTGACAATACGGCCGAGGTCGAAAAAGCACAGCATACCGTTAATGCTATGGTCGACTGGCAAGAGCAGGAGCGCCGTCGCCTTTCGGAGGAAATCCACGACGGTATCGGCCCGCTGCTCTCCGCGCTCAAACTGAGCCTGGAGGGAATGGCCGCCCAAATCCGGCAACCCAACCAGGATTTTTCTAACAACTACAACAATGCGCTGGACCTACTGCAAAGCGCCACAACGGAACTGCGAGGCGTCTCGCACGCGCTGATGCCCGCAGCGCTTATCGACTTCGGCCTCGTCGCCGCGCTTGAAAGTCTCTGTGCAAAAGCCAATGAAAGCGGGCGCGTTCAGGTCAACTTTTACCACTCGGGCATCGAGCAGCGACTGGAGCCCTCCCTGGAACGTGGCTTGTACCGAATGGCGCAGGAACTGCTCAACAATGCCTTCAAACACGCCGCAGCGAGCAGCATCAACGTACAACTTATCGGTCATCCCAACAGTATTGTACTCATGGTGGAAGACGACGGCGCCGGCTTCGCCAAGGAAAAGCTGCAAGCACCGACTCAAAGGGGGATCGGTTTGAGAAATATCCAGATGCGAACCCGCTCACTCGGCGGCAGCTTCACCATGGAAAGCCACCCAGGGGCGGGCGTGCTAGCCACCGTGGAACTGCCTGTAATTTAGTAACTTTAGAGAAAGATCAGGAGGCTGCCCGATCACGCAGCATTTGTTAAAAACCCGATACTGAATGGCCGATACCAGCATCCATCATCTACTGTTCCATGATTGACATCCTCATTGCCGATGATCACAGGGTCTTCCGCGAAGGCCTGCACTCCCTGCTGAGTAACATCCCTGACATTCGCGTCGTTGGAGAAGCAGCTAACGGCCGGGAAGTCATTGCTTTCCTGGACAAAGAGCAGCCGGATATCATTCTGATGGATATCGCTATGGGAGACAGCAGCGGTATCGAGACGACCCGTCAGGTGAAAAAGCATTATCCTGAGGTTAAAGTGTTGGTCCTTTCCATGCATTCCGACAGCCAGTACATTGTCAAGATGCTGGAAGCCGGGGCCTCCGGATACCTGCTCAAAGATGCCGGCAGCGCCGATATGATCACCGCCATCCGCACCGTTTACGCCGGCGACACCTACTACAGCCGCCAGGTGTCCGACACGCTCATTGAACACCTCACCCGCGGAAGCAAGCAGAAGCCAAAGAGCACCGGTGTTCCCCTCACCAAAAGGGAATTGCAGGTCCTCCGGCTCATCGCCGAGGAATACTCTAATCCGGAGATCGCGGAAAGGTTATTCATCAGCATACGAACTGTGGATACCCACCGGCGCAATTTGCTCGAGAAGCTAGGCGCCAAAAACACGGCGGGACTGGTCAAACACGCTATCCGGCTGGGGCTGATCAGCGGAGGGTAGGCAATTCTCTTAGAACTACGCATTCCACGCAATCCAAAAATCAGCATTTACCCCATAACATTGCCCGCAGGCCCATGCTATCTTTGCCCTGTTAATCAAGTGCAATGAAAAAACAAATCTTTCTCTCCGATAGCGAACTGGTCCTGAATTATCAGCAAACCAGGGATAATGCTGCCCTCGCAGTCCTGTACCGGCGGTATTATGACAAACTGTTCCGCTATTGTTTTTCTATGCTCTCTGACCGGGAATCGGCCCTCGATCTCACCCAGGAAGTATTCCTGATAGCAGCCCAGCACCTGGAACGCCTTAAAAACCCCGTCACCTTTCCCTCCTGGCTTTTTCGCATCGCCCATAACGAATGTATAGACTATTGCCGGGAGAGAGGCAAAACCACGGCTTTCCCGGAGGTTCTGCAGGACAAGCTTTTTGAAAGAAATGAAGACGCCGAGCAACTACAGGACCGCGAACGGCTATTCGAAGCCATGAACCTGCTGATGGAAGAATTGGGAGAAGATGCCCGTACCATGCTTCAGCTCAAATATCTCCAGCAGTACTCCATTCAGGACCTCCAGAAAAAATACCAGCTCTCCGAAAGCGCCGTCAAGATGAGGCTATCGCGGGCCCGGCGCCGCATCGAGCGGCTTTACCATCAGCAGCTCCAGCCGGATTAATCCGTAGATTCTTTTTTGCTACAATTTGCAGATAAGCAAGCGCCCGGTCGTAGAGGAGATTGCCGGCAGCATTGTCTTTGTAGGAAGAGGATGTGGTCATAACTGATATATTGTCCAAAATCACTTTTTAGACGAGGAATTCCCTCCCGGTCACTTTTCTCCAATTATCTTTTGCCCCCCAGCCACTTATCCAGAATATCAGGCTGATCGCCCCAGCACCACACTTCTCCAGGAAGCCCCGGCACCTCCCGGTATCCCTGGTAGCTCTGTACGTACCGGATTTCCAGGGCATAAGGACAGTGCAGGCAGTCCTGAAACACCCAGGCATAGCTGTACCGCTTGAAGGGATTTAACTCCCGCACGCGCCGGAATGCCGGGCAGGGCGCCACGCGATAGTAATGCCAGCGCCCGTCGAAGTGGTGCTGAACCCTGCGTCTTTCCGCAATACGGCGCAGTTCCACTTCAAGGGCGTTGCGTCGCGGATTGAAAAGCCAGCTCTTGTGTTCCGTTCCGTTGATGAGCCTGTTGATCAGCTTCCGATCTTCCAGGCCGCCATGCGCCTCCAGTCGTTGGCTCAGGTCCAGCAAATCGATTTCCAGGGCGGCGTAACCCAACCGGCGGATGCGGCGTAGCTTTTCTTCCGTACAGGGGTGGTGTACAGCAATCTCGACCAGTAGGCGACGCTGCCCGCTGCGCACCAGCAGATCAGGCACCAGCCCGCCGGCCCGGCGCTCCACCCAAACCTGATCGAGCGGTATCATAACAGCTGGAAATATGGGCTGCTTCCGGTTTGGCAGATAAACCGGCGGCAGCCGCAGTTTCCGCTGTTCCGACAATATCTCCTTGGCGCGCAGGTGCAACGCCGTCTCCAGCCCCCCGTTACAGCCGCCGCCCGCCTCATGAGCAAAATGATGCCGGTTTCGCACTCCTTTCTTTGCGACCAGCGGCGCTTCGCAGGCCGGACAAATGCAATCACAGGCCAGCCCCTGCTCCACCTCATTGATGTGAACCAGCCGGCCGTTCCGCAATCCGTATGGTAGAAAAACAGACATATTTGGAAGTCGGAAGGTTTACCCGACCAGAGAATACGATAGGTGGGCGGAAGACGGAAGGCTTACTCTACCTTTAATATGTATCGATTACCCACAACTTTAGCCGGTACAAACTTCTTCTGTTTTTCTGTTCCTCTGTTCTGCGGTTCCGGCCTGTTTGAAACAGTTT
>CAZWDL010000110.1:0-24925 GCA_964632995.1 uncultured Saprospiraceae bacterium | reverse complement strand
GAAAACACGGGTGGAGAGAAGGTAAGACCCCGACCTCGGTCGGGGCACATCTCTGCGAAGCCCGAAGCCCACCAGTCTTTAGCTGGTGGATAGTTCACATCCCGGTATTAATCAGGTAAAGGCACTGGATAGCACCTTCGATTTAAAAACCCACAGGGTTTACTCCCCGTGGTATACCTCTTTGACAACATCGACCTTCTCTTGTTCCTCCGCCAGCGCCCGCGTGGTGAACATCATCACCCCATCGGCGCAGCCGGCCATGCCGCCCTGCATGACCGTCTCGAATTCAGCCGCCGAAACGCCGGCGTCGCCGTTGTACGCCTGCACGATGGGCCATACTTTCGGATAGCCTTCTCCTTCGATCTGCAGCCGCCCGCAGTGCCAGCGGATGTTTTCCTCCACCCATCCGGGTTCCTTTCCCATGCGCTCGTGGTAGACCATGGGGGAAAAGACGTCGATGGGTTCTTTCAGGAGGTCGTAATCCAGTCCCAGGATGCGGCGGCGGGCGCCGTCGAAGGCCTCGTTTTCCCAGGGGCAGTGATACAGGCCGAGCAGGGCATCGGGGCGGATCTCTTTGACGATCTTTCTCATCTCCACCGCCCATTCCTGAATGATGCGGCAGCGCCAGTCGCGCCAGGCCTGCTCCTGCTTGCTCAGGATCCATTGGGCTTTCTCGGCAGCAGTACCCTCCGGGATATCGATACCGGTATCGGCGGAGAAGCGGTCCAGGCAGGAGTCGTTGAAGCAGGTTTCGGGCAGGATGGGCTCCGGCTCTTCAAACTGGGCGTGCCAGTGTACGTAATCCATCCACACGCCGTCTAAATCGAATTTGGTCAGCAACTCCCGCAGCTGATTGAAACGATAGGCGCGGAAGCCGGTTTCCGTCGGACAGACGCCCATAAACCAGGAGGCCGCTTCGACACGTTCGCCGGCTGCGTTCACCGCCCAGGCTTCGGGATGCTCCTCGACGTAGTTCTTGCCGTTCAGCGTGGCAAATTCCGAATACACCTTCACGCCCTCCTCCCGGGCGCGACGGACCATCGCCGAGTCGATCGACCCGCTGTGGACAAAGACGGCGTTGACCCCGAGTTCGGGAAGGGCATAGCCTTTATCCCACAGGGGGCCGGGATGACCGTAGACGCCGCGGATGGCGAGGGATTTCGTTTCCGGTGGCTTCTCTTTAGCCGGTGGTTGATCACAGGCTGCGAAGGTAAAAAGTCCTAATCGAATAAAAAGTCCGAATATTCCCGGACTGAACCGATTGATTCTAACCATAGTTCACACGATTTATCTCCATTTACTTAAAGTAAAATAGGAATTCATTTTCACATAGCTCAACTCAATGATAGTCCGTTTCAATCTTAGTATATTAACTGGTGTTAATCTAAAGACCATACTATAATCCTGCACCCATGCGCTATTGGAGATCCATCCTGTTATTACTGGCCTGCTCGTTCTGGCTATTACCGGCTGCTTTTACACAAGTTTATCTCGACTACGAAGGCGCCCTCGCTCCGGGAGCGCAGGCCATCGAGGCGTCTTTGCGAAAATTGGGGCTGGAACTGTCCGGTAATATTGAGGAGGCCGAACAGACCATTTACCTGTCCATCGACGGGCAGGGAACCCTGGGCCCTGAAGCCTTTGGAATAGAAGTCAATCCCGCCACGACAGCGGTAAGAGGAGGCGACCTCGCCGGCGCCTTATACGGCGCTTATGAACTGGCCGAGCAACTGGTCCTGCAAAAAGGATTGGAGCAGATCAGCTCGCAGACGCAGGAGCCCGCCATGGCGGTACGGGCCATCAAGTTCAATCTGCCCTGGAGCGCTTACCGGGAGAGCAAAAGCATGGACTATCACCTCAGTACCTGCCGGGATCTCCGCTTCTGGGAAGCCTTTCTGGATATGATGCTGGCCAATCGCTTCAACACGCTGTTGCTCTATAACCTGCACCCTTTTCCCTACATGATTCAGCTGGAAGATTATCCGGAGGCAAGCCCTTTTCCCGAAAGGGAGATGCAGGAATGGCAGCAGTTCTGGAAGTCGCTCTTCGCAATGGCCAAGGCGCGGGGGGTGGAAGTATTTATCGTCAACTGGAATATCGTGGTTTCGGAAGGATTTGCCCAGGCAGCGGGCGTCCCGGTCTACAACGACACCTCCCAGGTGACGATCGACTACACCAGGCAATCTGTGACCAAGCTTATCGACACGTACGAAGACCTGGCCGGGGTGGGGGTGACTCTTGCCGACTGGATGCGCGACATGAGCCCGGCCGAACGGGAGGACTGGATACAAGCTACTTTCATCGAAGGGATGCGGCAGGCCGGCCGGAAGGTGAAGTTCCTGCACCGGGCCGTCCTCTCCGGCTCCTCCGATGAAATGCGGCGGGTATTGGAGGACACGGCTTTCCGCAAACCCGTTTTGACGGAGGTCAAGTTCAACTGGTCGCACGGGCATTCCACACCGGAGTTGTTCATCACCCACGCCAGCGAAAGCGGAGCCGTCAATACCGGCTTCTGGGAACCCGCCCCGGAAAACTACAAGATCCAGTGGATGATCCGCAACGAAGACTTTTTTATCCTGCGCTGGGGCAATGCGGATTTTATCCGGGACCACATCCGGGAAAATACCCAGCCGTATATGAACGGTTATCACATCGGCTCCGAAGGATATATCCCCGCCTATGAGTATTTCACGCGCGATGTGCTCGGCCGCACCTGGCAGTACGCCTTTGAGCGGCAATGGTTGTTCTACAAGATGTGGGGGCGCTTGCTTTATAACTCCAATACACCGGATGAGGTGTTCACCCTCGACTTCGATCAGCGATACGGAGCGGGGAAGGGAAAAAAAATGTTGGAGGCCTACGAGTTGGTGAGTAAAATGCCGCTGCGCCTGGCGTCCTTCTTCAAATCTACCTGGGACTATACCCTGTACAGCGAGGGTTTCCTGTCGCCTATGCTTCAGGAGCGCTACGGATATAATGACGGGTACTCTCCCTTTATTTCCATTGATGAACTGATCGATCATCAGGTACTTGACGAACGCTATCTGTCCATTAAGGACTATGTGTATCTTCTGGAAAAAGAGGCGCCGGTTCCCGAAGGGAAAATCACACCTCTGCAATTGGCGGATTCACTGGAAGCTGATGCGGAAAAGGCACTGGCGCTAGTCGCGGAACTGAAACCTTCGATGAGCCCTTTCTCCGTTGCCTTCAACCAGGAGCTCGACGATATCCGGATATGGGCTTACCTCAGCCGCTATTTCGGCAATAAACTGCAGGCCGGGGTGCACCTGGAGCGTTACCGGCGCAGTGCCGGTAAATCGCAGCAGCAGCTGGCTGTCGACAGGCTGCTGCAGTGTGTCGGGGATTGGTCCATCCTGGCGGAGATCGGCAAGCGCAACTACCAAGAAGTGCCCTACTGGGACGCCAGCGTTTTTGGTTTTGAGGACGATCAGCTCAATTATTTCTCCTGGGATAAATACAGCGGTGAGGTATATCGGGACTATCAGATAGCGACGGAGCAAGGCAACTAACGGCGTCCCGCAACCAGCCGGTACATCCGCAATTAATATCTCACCCATTCTGTTTTCACCTTCTTGACCCCTTCCGGCTCAGGAAGTTGTTTCCAGTAGTAGCCCTCTTTTTGTATTTCCCGGAGTTTAAGGTCAATCATACGCTCAAAGGCCGCTGCTTCGGAATGGCTATCGAAAATATTATTCGTCTGACCGCTGTCTTTTGACAAATCATACAATTCGTAATCTGCGAGGCTCATGGCTTTAATATAGGCCATATCCGCGGAAGAAAAGCGATGGGTTCTGGGAATGGTATCTTTATCTTTTCCCAAAATTACAAGCTCATTTTTCCTGAGAGCCATTTCAGGGGAAGTTCGGTAAAAGAACCAGTACAGCGGATTTTCCCGTTCGAGTCGCTCGCCGCGCAGCAACGGCATCAGACTCGTTCCATCCTGGCCGTCGGGCGGAGGCAAGTCCAGCAGATCGCAAATCGTAGGCGTGATGTCTACAAAACCGGCCGGTTCGCTGATCTTTGTACCTTTTTCCCTTAGTCCTTCCCAATAGATGATTCCCGGAACGCGTATGCCGCCTTCGTACAAGTAGCTCTTCACAGCTCTCAGCTTGCCGTTGGAAGCCTGCCGGTAGGATCCGTTATCGGAACTGAACAGGATAAGGGTGTTTTCGAGCAGCCCCTGAGCACGCATAAAATCGAGCAGCTCTCCGACGGCCCGGTCGAGGTTTTCGATGTTGGCTAGATATTCTGCATCAGCAGACGGGTATTGACTGTATTTTGCTACCAGCTCCGGAGGGGAAGCGACTTTGTGGTGGGGTTCGTGGAAGGCCAGGTAAAGAAAAAAGGGATTTTCCTTCTGACGCTCATTCGTTAACCATTGCATAGCCTCCTTTGCCAGGATCTGACAGGAGTATCCTTCCTGCATCCCGAGCCGCTCTTCGTTTCGAACGAAATTCACCGGGTTCAGATGGGAAGGCTGCGCGTTGTTCTCGGTGCCGAAGGAATAATCGAAGCCCTGATCGTGGGGCTGCGGATGATTTAGTGCCGAATCCTGCGGCAGGCATCCCAGATGCCATTTTCCGATGTGGGCGGTTTGATAGCCTTCCTTTTTCAATACTTCTGCAATGGTGACGGCGCTGTCGCGCAAATGCATAGGATGATTGGGAGGGCGGTAGTTGTACATGCCCAATTTTGCCGGGCTTATACCGGTCATCAATCCGGCGCGGGAGGGTGAGCAATTGGGCGCGGCGGCGTAGAAGTCGGTAAACAACAAACCGTCGGCCGCCAGCTGATCGAGATTGGGCGTAGCGGAGGCCCCGCCGTAGCAGCCGAGGTCGCCGTAACCCAGGTCATCGGCGATCAGGAGCAGGATGTTGGGCTTTTCTAGCCGGCTTTGAGGATCATTGCCCGGGCGGCATCCTATCAAAACCAGAAATACCAGCCAGCAGAACGGACATTTACTGTTTTTCATAGCGATGAGGTATCTTTTTTATATTTTGGTTGAGTGAGCCTTTAGCGTTTGGGTTTGGCGGCGCTGCGCGCGCCTACCTGAAGGGACTCTGAAGCAGCTGCTTCAGAGTTGTGAGGACTCGGCTATCGACTCCCCGCCTGTGCCAAGGCTTCGGCGGGCAGGTCTGAGGGGGGCTATCTCGGGGAGTCCCCGGCAAGCCTCCCCCACAAAGAGGGAGTGAAGCGACTAAGTCCCCACAAGAGGGGGGCGGCAGCACCCCGATCCCCGCAGGCAGCCGGGCCAAAGGCCTCGGCAACCCCCACACGCCAAATACTTACCAAACCAAAATATAAATAAACATTGTCTAAACCATGCGAAAAACACCGGCACTTAAAATCCTGCTCACCTCCCTGGTTATTGGGGGCTGTTTTGCGATTATCCTCTATGGGAAAGAGCGCGAAGTTGATCACCCTGCACACGGTCATGATCACCATTACCACGATCACCATCATCATGAGGATCAATCATCCGGCGCTTCTTCGATTCCCGACACTGCCAAACTGGTCACCGGACAGGGCGAATTCATCTTTTCCTGGGACAAAGAACTGACGGCTGCCTTCCCCGAAGCGGCCCGGGAATTCGAGCCGGCTATGCACGGCGGTTTTAACGAAGACCCCGAAACGGGTATCGTGTATACCGGCATTCCGGGCTACGGACTCTGCGCCATCAGTCCGGACCTCAAAGCATGGACCAGGCTGGGGACCGATGAACGGCTGAAAGACAATATCCACGGCATCGTGTTCTTCGTCCACAAAGGGAAAAAGCATCTCGCCGTGGCTCAGGAAGGCAGGCGGGTGCTGGTCCTGAATCCCGACGGTAGCATCGTCAGTGACCTGCTTAAGCCCAGAGGCAATGAGTTCGACTTCGCGCCCGCAAATGAGTTCTTCTCCTCCGAGGAAAGCAATTTCGGGGTTACCGACGTCACCTACCTGGACGGTCGCCTCTACGTGGCGCACGGCTATTCCGCCGGCGATTTCGTCCTGACGATCGAAGAGCAGGACGGTTCCTGGACCTGGGGCAAGCTTGCCTGGGGCGGCAAAGGGGACGAGCCGGGACAGTTCCAAACGGCCCACGGCGTATACGCGCACGACGGCCACATTCTGGTGGCCAACCGCGCCGCCGGCCAGGTCGTCAAATTCACCAGGGACGGGGAATTCGTCGATATGTTTGAAGATATTCCGGAAAAGAGTCTGGTCTGCAACGTGTCCTACAAGGAGGAGCATTTCTTCTTTAACGCCCTGAGCGCCATCGGCGATATGAAATCGGCGCCCATCTACGCGCACACCGGGGAGGAGCTTGTCTCCACCATCATCCCCGGAGAGCTGGACATTCCGGTATTGACCAACATTCATCACGTCTGGCCGCATATCGTCCAGACAGCAGATGGATCACAGGGACTCTATCTGTTGGTGCACGGATGGAATAAGGGGAAGTACGCGGTGTTGAAGCTGGAAGGGGGAGGAAAGGATTGAAGGATTTTTAAACGTTGGACGCCAGATGCCAGATTTCAGATACCAGAGCCTGTAAGGATTGGATGTATGGAACAAAAAAGCAGTAAAATGAATAAAACCAGATCGAAAGCAGCATTTTTCAGTGTGTTTTGTTTTGCTGTAATATTGCTGTTCAACCTGCGAATTCCAGACGCCGATACAAAGGGCAATATTCCCGTCGACCAGCTGCGGGTGCTGGTGCTCACCGGCGGTCACGATTACGACACGCTGGATTTCCGGAATCTGTTCGACCGGATGCCCATGCAGGTGGAGCACGTGGAATTAACTAAAATCGCCACCTTTTTCAATAGTATTACGGACTGGAACTACGATGTCATCGTTTTCTACAATTTCCGCAACCGGCTCGGTAATAGGGGGAAAAAGAACTTCCTGAAACTTTGTGAGCAGGGGGTAGGACTGGTTTTCCTACATCACAGTCTTATGGGCTTCGACGACTGGCCGGCGTTTAAAGATATCGTCGGCGCCCGGTACTACTTCGAAGGAGAGGTTCCGAAGGAAAAGGAGGGCACCTACCGGCACGACGTGACCATGAACATCACAATTCAAGAAACCGATCACCCTATTACTCAGAACCTGGACGACTTCCGGCTTTACGATGAAGTATACGGCAATTACTGGATGTCGGAAGAGAACAACGTGCTACTGACCACCGACCATCCGGAAAGCCGGACGGAGATCGGTTGGACGCGTACCTATGATCAATCCAGGGTGGTGTTTCTCCAGCCCGGGCACGGGAAAGAGGCCTTGCGGGATGAGCGATACGTTACGCTCGTCAGGCGGGCGATCCTGTGGGCGGGGAATCAGTTGTAATGAAGAAGTGACAAATCAGACAAAAATTTTCCTGCTCACTACGCAATAGATTTTCTTTTTTGAAAGGCAGGAGGGCCTGGGAAAGGCCCTCCTGCCGGCGCCACGCCAGGGTGCGCTTTCCTCTGGCCGCCATAGCCGCTTTACCGGCGAAGGCTGCACAGCGCGCCCTGGCGTGTTCCAAAGCCGCCATTCAGAGGCCGCAAAGTACAAAACAACATTTTCTGAATTTTCACTCCTCGATAGCACTATGTCCTCCAACCGACAGCGCTCCGATCCCCGCGGCCCACAGCTTTTTATTCAAAGCCGGGACATCCGTTTTAAGGATAGCCTCTCCCTTTTGCTTCAGCTCACGCCACCGGGTATTCAACTCCGCGATCCGCTCGCGGGCGGGTTGATTCACCCGCGGGATATCGCTTTCGGCCTGGTTGATCACAAAGAGATAATTCGCGGTAAACTTATTGGGGAAGTTCTCTACGTCGTCGTAGGCTTTTGACTTGCGCTGGATCATCTCTTCGTCCCAGGCTTTCATCCGTTCCAATAGTTCCTGCGCGTCTTTTTTCAGGGTTTCTTGGTTTTCTCCCAGCTCCGTGAGGATCCCATTCAGTTGCTTTTGCACCTTCAACATATCATTAACCATCTGATGCATGTTATTCAACTTGCTCTCGGCCTCCGCCATGAATTGATGGTAGTCGGCGTACTCTTCGTCGCTGAGATCGTAGATCGGGTTCTTCAGAATCGTGGCGGTAGTCCTTAATTCTTCATCTCCCGCTTTCAAGGTCAGCGTGTATTCCCCCGGCGAAGCCTTCTGGCCGCGGAAGCCGCCCTCGATGTAGGCCGTCGGCGCGCCGGTCATTACCGGGTAGCGCATATCCCAGACGAAGCGGTTGAGCCCCGCTTTTTTGGAGAGGGTCGGTTCGGCGGGCGGACCGCCGGCATAGGACTGGAAATCCGGATCCGCTTCGGAGCTGAGGTGTCTGACCAGGTTGCCGTTTTGACCGGTAATCGTCAGTTCCACTTCTTCGGAAGTTATGCCTTCCGGCAAATGGTAATAGATCACCACGCCGTGAGCGGGATTCACCCCACGCAGGGGATGGGTGCCGTCGAAGTCTTCATCCGTTCGATCCAGCTCGCTGCCGCCGTTGGCCAGCAGGGCGTCTTCGGGCTGATAGAGCTTGAATGCATCGCCGGGGTCTTCGTACTGCCGCAGGAGCCCAAGATCATCGAGGATCCAGAAAGCCCGGCCGGAGGTGGCGACGATGAGGTCGTCGTGCGCCACCATCAGATCGAGAATGGGGGTGACCGGCAGGTTCATGTTGAAGTTTTGCCAGTCTTTACCGCCGTCGCGGGAGAGATACAGCCCGGTTTCGGTTCCCGCAAACAGCAGGTCTTTCCGCTCTTCGTCTTCGCGCACCACGCGAGTATAGGCGCCGTTGGAGATATTGCCGGTGATCTCAGTCCAGGTCTTGCCGTAGTCCGTCGTCTTCATCAGCTTCGGCGTGTGGTCGTTGAACTTGTAGCGGGTGGTGGCGATGTAGGCCGTGCCGGGGTCATGCGGAGAGATGTCGATGGCGTTGACCAGGGTTTCCCCAAGCCCCTCGGGCGTAACGTTGGTCCAGGTTTCGCCGTCGTCTTTGGTCAGCTGTACCAGTCCGTCATCGGTGCCGACCCAGATGACGCCTTTTTCATGCGGCGATTCGATGACGTAGCTGATGGTGCCGTAGTTTTCGGCGCCCACCGCTTCCACGGTGTAGGGGCCGCCGCCTTTAATCTGCTTATCCTTTTGGTTGCGCGTCAGGTCGGGCGACGCTTCTTCCCAGGTTTTGCCCATATCGCGGGTGCGCAGCAGCACCTGGGCGGCGTGGTAGAAAGTATTCGGGTTGTGTTGAGACCAGATGATGGGGGCGTTCCAGTTGAAGCGGTATTTCATATCGCTGGCGGCCCGTCCCAGGTACTGGATGGGCGCCGCCATGATGTTGGTGCCGGCCAGGGCCTCATTATCCAGCATCTCGATGGTGCCTAGGTAGCTGCCGCCCAGCACGTAGCGCGGATTGTCGGGATCGAAGGCCAGGAAGGCGCTTTCGCCGCCGGCCGAAGCGTGCCAGCTGTCGGTGCTGATGCCGTAGGAGCCCAGCTCCCGGTGCGCGATGGATACCGAGGTGTTGTCCTGCTGGCCCCCGTAGATGCGATAGGGGAAGCCGTTGTCGACGTTGATGCGATAGAACTGGCCGGTGGGCATATTGTCCTGCGTCGACCAGGATTCGCCGTAGTTGAAGCTGATCGCCGCACCGCCGTCGTTGGCGATACACAGGTTGCGGGGATTGTCGGGGTTGATCCAGAGGTCGTGATAATCGCCGTGGGTGCCGCTGAGGCGCTCCCAGGTTTTTCCCCCGTCGATCGAGCGCAGGGCCGGAGCGCTGAGTACGTAGACGGTATTGTCATCCTGCGGATCGGCGAATACCTCGATATAGTACCAGGCGCGCTGCACCAGCCGGTGGTCGGCGCTGATGCGCTTCCAGGATTTACCGGCATCTTTGGAAGCAAACAGGCCGCCCTTCTCCTGTTCAGAATCGCTCTCGATCAGGGCATAAACTTTTTGGGGATTGGAGGGACAAACGTCGATAGCCATCTTGCCTTTTTCCTCCGGCAGGCCTTCCGTTAGCTCCGTCCAGGTCTCGCCGCCGTCCATCGACTTGTACAGTCCGCTGCCGGGGCCGCCGCTGATCACCTTCCAGGGCAGGCGCTGGTGCTCCCACATGGCTGCGTAGAGGATATTCGGATCGGTGGCGTCCATCGACAGCTCCGAACAGCCGGTGCGATCGTCGACGTACAGGATTTTCTCCCAGGTGGCGCCGCCGTCGGTGGTTTTAAAAATGCCCCGCTCTTCGTTTCTGCCGTAGAGCTGCCCCTGCGCCGCCACGTAAACGATGTCGGGATTTTTCGGGTGGATGACGATCCGGGAAATGTGCTGGGTTTCTTTTAATCCCAGGTGCTTCCAGGTGCGTCCCGCATCGGTCGATTTATACACCCCGTCGCCGTGGGAGGTCATCACGCCGCGCGGGGCGTGTTCGCCCATACCGACGTATACGATACTGGGGTCGCTATCCGAGACGGCGACCGCCCCGACGGAACCGGCGCCGAAGTAACCGTCAGAAATATTCTTCCAGTGCTGTCCGGCGTCCGTTGTCTTCCACACGCCGCCGCCGGTCGTTCCCATGTAGTAGGTCAAGGGATCACCGGGCACGCCGGTAGCGCAGACGGAGCGGCCGCCGCGGAAGGGGCCGATGTTTCGGTATTTTACTGGTTCGAAGTATGTTGCAAGTTCCGTTTTACTTTTTGTAGCTTGCTGGGCATTGAGAGTAAAGGCGCCTGCCAGGAGGAGCGCCGTGAGCAGTATTCTTTGCATGGACTTTTTTTTAAGGCAAAAAGATAAGCAATATTCCGGGCTTGAAAATAGGAGGAGCGAGAAACGGGCTAATGAATCGAATAGATATGAAGCTGTACATCAAAAATATGGTCTGCCAACGCTGCATCTCGGCCGTCAAAGCCGAGCTGGAAAGCCTCGGTTTTACTCCGGTGGAGGTCAGCCTCGGAGAAGTGACCATTGAGGAGGAACTATCTGACGCGGAAAAGAAAATGATTAACCAAGCCTTGCAAAAACTGGGGTTTGAGCTGATTGACGACCGGAAAAGCCGGTTGATCGAACGCATTAAAAACCTGATCGTGGAACTGGTCCATCAACAAAACAGCGAGCTCAAGACGAACCTCTCCGATTACCTGAGCAGCCAACTGCATCATGACTACAACTATTTGAGCACCCTGTTTTCAGAAGTAGAAGGCAGAACCATCGAGAACTTCTTCATTGCCCAAAGGCACCGGCGATAACGAAGCTACCGCTAAAGCCATCGCGGCGGAAACCGGCATCAGCCACTACCGGGCGGAAGTGCTTCCCGGCCAAAAAGCGGAATTTATACCAGTTCCATCGTTGCAATAGGGACAACTGCTGATCCAAAGATAAGTTTAAATGAAAATGACTGGAATAAGAATGATACTTTGGCTTATAGTGTGGCTAAAACGAGAAGTGAACAATTGGCATGGGAGCTTTCAGATAAATACAGTATTCCAATGATTTCACTTTGTCCAGGACAAATATTCGGAAGGTATGATTATCGTATCACACTATCCAATCATCTTATTTAGGATATGATGAAAGGTATTGGAATAACAATGAATACGGTACTCTCCTGTGTCGATGCAAGAGACGTAGGCGAAGTCCATGCTTTGGCCGTTGAAGAAGGGAAAATTGGAAGCAGATAAGTGCTTACCGGTAACTCCGTAGACATGAAGTCAATGGGAAAAATGGTGAGTGATATGACCGGAAAAATCGTCCCACATTTGTCATTTGGAAGATCGATGATTATCACGACCGCAAGCATAATGGAATTAGCTGCAAAATTAACAGGCTGGGATCCTCCCCTTTCGGTTGGGTTAGCAAAAGAGTTTAGCCATCGTTACGCACGGTATGATAATTCCAAAACTGTGCAAGATTTTAATTATACATTCCTTTCTACAGAAGAAACCATGAGAGATATCATTAAATGGTTAGCCTTTGTGAAGGGGATTAAACTAAATAAAAAAATAGAAAAGGAATTTTTACCCGAAACAGATTGGATACAATAGACTACCGCTAATAACTAAGAGCGAAAGCCGGCTGAAAGCCTGGTGCCCTGCGCACTAGTGTTGTACGAAACCGTTGCCGAGTACCGAAGCGCCGTTTTATGGGCAAAGAATTCCTCCGGCAAAGGAAGCCTTTGAAGCGAAACTGCGAGGCGAAGCTGAGCGGACAAAGGCCGGATTCATCTATACCAACCTCCGCTCAATCTGCTCATTCCAACTCTCCGAATGCACCCGCACTCCATTGTGGTAGGCATCAAGTGTCGCCTTGATAAAAAAGTGATCTTTATCGGAGGTCAGCACGGTATTGGTGTAGGTTTCAACTTTCCAGCCCTCACGTTCAAACTGCATATCCCAGCGGGTTTCCCCTTTCACGGTATCGTAGCCGTCGTATTTGAAAGAGTATCGCTCGGTGGTTTTGATCGACACCTCCATGTCGATGTCCTCCAGGCGTTTCCGGCCTTCGTCTTTGACTACTTCCACCCTGGTAATGTTGGAGAGCATATCCTTCGTAGTCACCCAGTTATACGATTTGGGCTGGATTTGAGTGATGCGGGCACCGGGGCCTACCAGGGCTTTTTCAAAAGAACGGCGCATGATGTGTCCCTGGAGGTCGTCTATGCCGGGCAGCAACAGGCGGCTCGCCCCGGCGGTGATGGTCAGTTTAGCCGGTTCGGGCGGCGGCCAGGCGACGGGCCAGTAAGAAGAAGAAATGGAAAGCCGTATGCGGTGTCCTTTGCGGACGAGGTGTGCGATCTCGTTGAGTTGCACCCGTACTGTGTACTTTTTGCCCGGCTCCAAAGGTTCCGGTTGCTCGTGGCTGTCGCGATGAGTCAGGTTCAGCACGCCGTAGGTAATCCGGCTGGCGCTAAAGTCCTCGGCGATATCTGACAGGCGGATGGCCACCATAGCTACCGGCCGGTTGGATTCGACCTCCAGTTCGACCACCGGTGCGCCGATAATGTTCAGGTCTTCCTCCATGGGACCAGTATCAAAGGTGAGGGCGCCGCCGTCCTCCTCGCGCTGGTCGTGGGGCAGGTCGGGGGCGGCGCTGTAAGAACACCATTTGCCTCCGTTCAGCCCTACGCTCAGGGGCGAGAGTATGTCGATGCCGATTTTGTGCCTGGTAGGTTCCGGGCTTAATCTGTGATCGGGTCTAATGTGAAAAATTTTGTTTTCTACGGCATGGCTGGGCCAGTCTGGCAGGCCTATCCAGCTTCCCGGCCGGTATTGCATTTTGGCTGCCGGTTTGGAGTAATCCTGCAACCACAGGGAAAGCATAGGTTCGGCCGTGATGCCGCTGTACATGCCCTTAAGCCAGTGGTTCCACCAGCGCAGTGTTTCCTGCAGGAAGCCGATGGCGGGGCCGGGCTGCCCCATATGCGGGTACATGTGGCTCCAGGGGCCGATGATGCCTTTGCGCGGCGTATCGAAGTGTTCCATCATGCGAAAGATGGCGTTGGAGTAACCGTCGGCCCAGCCGCCTACGGCCAGCACCG
The DNA here is from genome assembly GCA_964632995.1 of uncultured Saprospiraceae bacterium. Lineage (GTDB taxonomy): Bacteria > Bacteroidota > Bacteroidia > Chitinophagales > Saprospiraceae > CAZWDL01. The sequence goes on along the minus strand of CAZWDL010000110.1, from coordinate 11,402 downwards.
GTATTTTAATATCGCTGTAGTCAACGCTGACCGAACCGTGTTTCCAGTACTCGTCTTTCCACTGATGGTCCAGCCACTGCTTGAGCCAGAGGCCGCTGCCTTTTAGCCTATCCGTCCACATCTCCTTCCAGTCTTCACCGACGATCTCGGGATCCGGCGGCTGCGTGTTGCGGGCGAACATAGTGGAGGCCCAGGACAGGTTGTCGACCAGCAGGGTGCCGCCCATATAGTGGACATCGTCGAGGTAGCGGTCGTCAGTAGAACAGACGGTGATGATGGCCTTTAACTCGGGCGGGTTGAGCGCGGCGATCTGCAGGCTGTTGAAGCCACCCCAGGAGATGCCGATCATGCCCACCTCCCCGTCGCACCAGGGCTGGCCGGCGATCCATTTCAGGACGTCGAGGCCGTCGTGCTGTTCTATTTCCAGGTATTCATCGAGCAGGACGCCCTCCGATTCGCCGCTGCCGCGCATATCCACGCGTACGCCGGCGAGGCCATGACCGGCCAGGTAGTTGAAAGACATGGCATCGGCGTGGCTGGTATGATCTCTTTTCCGGTAGGGAATGTATTCCAGGATGGCCGGCACGGGGTGTTCTTCCGCTGTTTTTGGGTACCACACTTTTGCCGAAAGGCGAACCCCGTCGCGCATAGTAATCCAGCAGTGCTCGATGACCTCGATGTCGAAAGGCATTTCCTCCCGGGTTTTCACCAGAGGTACGGCCTTTCCGGCAGGCAGTTCACTGTCGCCCGATTCGAGGGCGCCGGCGGGGTTGATCCGGAAATCGAGGTCGGCGCTGCACCAGGCAAACTTGTCCAGTAACTCCCGCTCCGATTGCGCCCCCATGTACACCACGCCCAGGCGGTAGCTGTAAGCTTCCTGGTCGACCAGTTCGGCGAGCCGCTGGCCGGATTCGACGTGCGGCAGGATGATGCTGTCGGGGTATTGCTGTTCCAACTCCTCGATATGCTCGGGACTGGGGATTTGCGCTACGACGCCGTCGCGAAATTCGCGCAGGTAAAACTTGGCGGCGATCTTATAGTCGCCCTCCCGTTTCGGCATCTCCGGCTTTTGTCCCAGCGCCAGGTCGACGATGACCTTGTGGTTGGAAACGCCGTCTACCTTCCGGAAAATATCGCTGTGCGACTGCGAAATGCGCGGATTGATCTCCAGCAGCCAGGCCCGGTCGTTGGCCTTATCGTAAAAATATTCAATATTAAAGGCGGCGTCCTCGTAACCGGTAGCGCTGATGATCTTTTCAGAGATACCCTTGATCTGTTCGAAAATATCTTCCGGAAGCTCGGAGGGATATTGGTAGCGCGTAAATGAACTTCTTCCCGGATAGCGATGCGAATCGATGAGGCCGAAGATCTCCACCTCGCCGTTTTGCATGTAACCTTCCACCGTACACATCTTTCCGCCGATGACCTTCTCGGCGATGCACCAGTCGGGGCGTACGCCGTTATCATCATCGGCCAGCCCGGTTTCCTCAAGGAAGGCCTGATAGGGCTCGCCGTAGCGCGCCACACCCTGGCGAAGCTTGGGCAGCGCTTCCTCAAAGTCCTCTCTTGAACCGATATGAAAACTGAGCACGCTGGAATAGGACTTCACCGGCTTGACGAAAAATGGATAGGTGAGCTGTATACCGGAAAGCGGATCTTCCGCGAATGGGTCGAAGGCGTCGAAGTCGGGAATATGGCGGGGAATCACCTCTTTTTGCAAGAGCCGGCTCCGGAATTTATGCGAGCAGTTGACGAGGCCTTCCGGCGAGGGGCCGGGCAGATCGCGTTCCCGGCACAGGACGCTGGCCAGGCCGGTAGTAGGAAAATCCCAGTAGGTGGTGATACCGTCTACGGTACCATCGAAATCGTCGAGCTGTTGACGCGCCTCCTGCAGCAGGGCGCGGAAATCGTAGGACTCGGCTTCTACGAGCTGGTCCATCTTCAACAGCGGGTGAAAGGTCAGTTCTTCCGCACCGGGGATCGTTTTGAGCAGTTTGTGATTTTTTTCGTTCAGGCCGAGGATGAAAATATTTTTCTTCATAATGACGGGCAGGTCGCCCTGAGTTTGTTTTTTTGTCGCTATTGTATCTTCTTTAACGGGAGAAGGGGTGGTATGTTTGAGAGATGAAGCAGGCGTTTGAGGGGCTGGCGATTTCCGGAAATTGCTTAGCTTGCAGAGAAAGCCAGGTCGGAAAGCAACCTGACGGCAGTACCAGCCATACGGCCCGCAGGGAGGCGCTGGGAAAGCGCCTCCCGGTTTAAAAAGTAACAGTAAGGATGCAAAACTCGATGATGATATTAGGCTGTCTCTTTATATCATTGGTATTCATTCCCGGATGTAATACGGTTAGGCCGCCTAAGCAAAAACTCCTGCAATACGAGCATGGTAGTGCTTTCCAAACAGCCGATGGTGCACTAATTATCCACCTCGTGAATCCATTAGATTGCCCCCTGCGATTATATGTCAACAGCGATGATGAAGCCATCACTCAATACTTCGAGGACAAATATCCCATCCTGCTACTCCCGAAGAGCGATTCAATTATCCGGGTGAGTATAGCTGCGGGCAGCCGGCCGGATATCCGGTTTGCCTCCCGCCTTGGCGATCCGAGGAGGGAAATAGTATATGAAAAAATTGCCTTACCCCTTCCCGAGAATAAGCCTGTCAGCATTATTCAGGGATACAACGGGGCCCATAGCCACAACTCCGATTACTCGCGTTATGCAATTGACTTTGCGCTCCAGGAAAAGGATACCGTTTACGCGGCAGCCGACGGTTTTGTCGTTGGAGTGGTAGAAGGATACAAACAGGGCGGCCCGGAATTACAATGGAAAGGCTTCGACAACTACGTCACGCTTTATCACCCGTCGAGCGGACTGTTTACGCAATATGCCCATCTGACCCACCAGGGAAGTCTGTTGCGTCTTGGCGACCGGGTGAGAAGCGGCCAACCTGTCGGTCTGGCTGGAATGACCGGATATACGAATATTGAGCATCTGCACTTTAATACGCTGGTACCTGAGCATTCCGAAAGAGGTCTGAAATCTGTGCCGGTCGAGTTCGTCGAGGGGTACAAGGGGGTGGATTTGAAAAAGAACGACGTGGTGAAAAGACCCACGGTAAAGGTTTGGGACAGATAAAGAATTGCCTCTGTACCGGCCGCTGCGCCTGACACTCAACCGAAGGCCCTTTTGGAGGAACTAAATTGTTGAATTTTTAGTAAAAACCGTGGAATCCGTGGCTTTTTAAAAACTTTCCTGGTGAAGCCATGATGGTGAATAGTAACAACTTAGAAACATAAACACTTCATACCTTCAACAACTCCGCCAGCTCCTGATGTCCCTGCATCTGTGCATACACATACGGGGTATTTCCCTTTTTATCTTCAGTCGTTTTGTCCGCGCCGTGTTCCAGCAGTAGCCTGGCGATTGCTGCCTGCCCGAAGGCAGCGGCGAAGCTTAGGGCCGTCATCCCGTTGTAGTTCCACACATTTACATCGGCGCCGTGCTCCAGCAGCAATTCGGCGATATCCTTATAACCCTTGAAGCAGACGCTCATCAGCGCCGTATTGCCGGCGGCGTCGCGGGCGTCGACTTTAGCGCCTTTTTCCAACAGGTATTTTGTGATGTCGTACTGATTATTGTAGCTGGCCAGGATAATCGGCGGGAAGCCCTTGGGATCTTTTTGTTCCAACAGGTCGGGATTGTCGGCCAGGCGTTCTTTTAAGGCTTCCAGTTCGCCCTGGCGGATGAAGTCATAGAAGGTCATAGTGTAATTTTTTGAGGGGAAGATAAAGTAAAAGTTGGAGGTTTTCTTTCGAAATGACTATTCTAAGTCGGCCATACAGCTCTTCGCTTCGCTCCGAGAAGTCGGAAGTCGGAAAGCGGAAAGCGGAAGTCGGGATATCCAAAAACTCAAGTGAGATGGTCATTTGCACCGGAAAGGTTCGTCTCGTTTTTTTATCTTCCCGACTTTATTTTGATACACCCTACTCACTATGCCGGTTACTTATCCTTTTCTACTCATGCTTTTCAATGCCCTCGTTTACGTTCCTTTTGTAAAGCCGGAGCCTGTTGATCTCCATGAGTTTTCCAACCTGTCCTATGGCTCTGGCGGGCGTCTTGCCATTGCCGCCGAAGGTGACATCTGGATGGCGCAGGTCGATTCCGCGGCGCTGCTCGAAAAGGCCGGTAGGCAGACTCCTTCTATCCGGTGGGAAAGGCTCACCGACAACCCGGCTGACGACCGCGACCCGGTCTGGCGCCCTGACGGCAGGTCGCTCCTCTTCGCCTCCGACCGTGCGGGCAACTTCGATATTTGGGAAATCCGGTTGACGGACGAGGGGCAGTTTTCAGAACCGCGGCGGCTCCTCGGGTCAGCAGAAGACGACACCCAGCCGGCTGTCGGGGCTGATGGTACGGTCGTCTGGGTGCGGGGTCAGGGCGCCGATGCGAACCTCCGGATGTTGCGTGACGGCGAAGAAATGCCGCTGACAGAAGAAGTGGGGGAGGAGTACCATCCCGCGATTTCGCCCGACGGCTCCACTCTGGCCTACATCGCCCGGCAGGACCGCAAGCCCAAACTGTATTTGCGTGCACTCGATGGTGATAAGAAAAATATGATTATCGACCAGTTGCCTGCTGAACACCCCGCCTGGTCGCCCGACGGGCAGCGGATCGCCTTTACTACCCGCGGAGCCAAGCCTGGGGTGTGGATCACGAATACGCAGGGCGACTACACTAATCTGCTCAGCCCCAAACGCGCCATTCCGGCCTGGACGGCGGACGGCCAGCACTTAGCTTTGTGGAACCTGCCACGAAATCCGCCGTCCTACAACGGCGATCCCGACTGGGCGCGAACCCGTTATCTGGACGGCGCTACGCCCGGTCGCCGCGAGCTGAGCTTCATCCCCGTTCCGCTGCCGCCCGGCGAGGGAAATGTCACTCTTCCTTTTGCGGAAGCTACCGGAAAAGAACAGTGGATAGCCCGTCTGAACCGGGTGGTTGATCAACTGAATCAACGCTATCATTTGGAGGAAGGACCCTTCCGGGAAGAGTGGCAAACTTTGATAAGCGCCTTTCGGCAAAAAGCAGAAGGAGTAACATCTGAGGAAGAAATGGAGGCGCTGATTTACGACCTGCTTCGCCAACGACCGCTGCTGCGGCAAGAAGCCAAAGGCCGCGCCGGCATCTCCAGCGCCCACCCGCTGGCGACGGCGGCCGGGCTGGAGATCCTTAAAAAAGGCGGCAATGTCGTCGACGCGGCCATTGCTGTTTCCTTCGCGCTGGGGGTGGTGGAGCCGGACGCCAGCGGTATAGGCGGCTACGGCGAGATGCTCGTGTACTTACAGGGTATGGAGACGCCCACTTGTATCGAATTCCTCACCCGGGTGCCGCAGGCAGCTTCCCTGACCAACGGCGCAATTACTCCACTGCCCGTAAGCGGTCCGGTACTGGTCAACGTGCCGGGAACGGTAGCGGGGATGGAACTGGCCTGGAAGCGCTACGGCAGTAAGCAAGTATCCTGGGCAGATCTGCTGGTCCCGGCTGTCGAGCTGGCCAGAGAAGGCTTTGTACTCGACGAATCCTTTCCGGCTACGCTGCAAAAAGAAAAGGAACAGTACTGGAAGTACGAAAGCAGCCGCGCGCTCTTTTTCCCGGAAGGGAAGGCCCTCCAGCCCGGCGACACGCTACGCAATCCCGATCTGGCCTGGACCTTGGGGCAGATCTCCGACGAGGGCAGCAAAGCCTTCTACAAAGGCAAGATTGCCGAGAAGATGGTAGCTGATTTGCGCAGCCACGGCAACGTGATGACGCGTCGCGACCTGGCGCGCTACTACGCGGTGGAGCGTACGCCCGTTACCACGACCTACCGGGGCCATACGGTTTTCTCCGGTCCGCCCCCGGTTTCCGGCGGCGCCAATCTGGCCGGGCAGCTCAATTTGCTGGAGCAGTTGCCAGACCCGGCCGCCTATCGCGATGATGCCCGAACGCTACACAGCATGATCGAAGCCTGGAAGCTGGCGCCCTCCACCCGCGGGCGGGTGGCCGATCCAGGGTTGTGGCCGGTCGACCTGACGGCCTTCACGGATAAAGCATTGGCGCGACAACGCTGGCAAAGCTGCTACGATCCCAATCAAAGCACCCTGCCTTCCGATTCCTCCTGCCTCGACAACGGCATCGCGGCCGCCTGGGGAGCAGACAAAGTGCTGGACGCCCGCTCCTCTACCGGTACCACCGCCTTTGTGGTCGCCGACGCCGATGGCAACATGGTGTCGGTGACCCAAACGCTGGGCACCTGGGGCGGCAACTTCTACGTCAGTCCCGGCCTGGGCTTTCTTTACAACGACAAACTTCGCTCTTACGCCGATGACCCCGATCGTCACAACGCGCGCATTCCCTTCGCCCGTAACGTCACGAGCATCGCGCCGACCATGGTGTTCAAAGGGACCGGCAAAAAGAAAAAACCCTACCTGGCAGTGGGCGCTGCGGGCAACGCCTGGATCACCTCGGCGGTCTACCAGATCATCGCCGGCGTGATCGATCAGGGCCTGAGTCCGCAGCAGGCTATCGAGCAGCCGCGTTTTCTGGTGGGCGTGCGCCGCGATCCTGACAACCGGGAGGCTGTACGCGAAATCGTTGTGCAAATGGAAGATGGTTTCCGCCCCGGCCTGCCGGAACAACTCAGCACAATGGGGCACGAGCTCCAGCTGATCTCCTCCCGCGGCGAACTGCGCATGGGCTACGCCTCGGCGATCGTAGTAGATGGAAAAGAGGTAATTGCCGGAGCCGATCCGCGGCGGTCGGGAGAGGCGGGAGCGGTGGAATATACTCGACGTTAATTGGTTTGAGAAACTTCTCAAACCAATTAACGTCAGTATAATTCACTGCAGCTGATCCGGCGGAATGGGCTGCGGCACCACATTTCTGACTGGGTTGGTGCTTTTAAGGTAGGCGAAAATAGCCTCGAGATCCTGATCTTCGATGTTCGTATAATTAAACCAGGGCATGAGCGGCAGTAAGGGGCGATTGGCGTCCAGCCCTTTGGATTTGCCTTCCGTGAAGGCCTTGCGGAACTGGTCCAGGCTCCAGTTGCCGATCCCCGTACCGTCGGAGGTGATGTTGGCGGCGAAGGATACGCCCCAGGGGCCAACGGCGGCCGTCAGGTCGGGGGCAAACATAGCCCAACCTTCACCTAATGCACTGGCGTTTACCTTAGGGGAAGGCTGATCACCGGGATAGCCGGACAGCATCTTTTCAGGGATGATCTCCGGTCCCTGCGGCCCCATTCGTTTGGGGGAATGGCAGTCGTGGCAGCCCATAATGGTGACGAGGTTTTCTCCTCTTTTGGCTAGATCTTCTTCAGCAACGGCGTGGCCTGTTTCGGCTTTGGCGGCGAGCGCTGTGGGTTCCTGATCTCCGCAATCGGTGAACAGGAACATGAGCCCAAAAAGGCAATCGCGAATTTTGCTGTTTTCATTTGTAAGAATTTTAGGTGTTAATAGTTATCCTCCTTCAGGATGAATGTTTTCAATTCTTCCCAAAGCTTACTCAAGATAATCATATTGCCGCTGCATAGCAATAGAACTCATCGTTCCAGGATGAAAAACTATCACTCCGTTTCCACCTCATCCCACGGAATCGGACTCACATCATCGTGATTAAGTACTCGTAAATTTTCCCGGTTGATGCGCATCACCAGGCCACAGGCGGGGTCGGGGCATATCACGCGGGCGTCGGTCTCCATCCAGTCGGCCGGATGGTTTTTACGCTGCTTGGCGGGGAGCAGCGGGATGGCCGACTGCAGGGCGTACAGGCAGAAATCGGCGTCGTCGGGCAGGGAGATCTTTCCGCCTTTTAAATGAAAGCAGTCGCCAATCGCCATATTGCAGGTGCAGTGGCCGTCGATTTTTTCCACGACTACTGTGAGGTCGTAGAGTTCAAATTGATCGTTGCGAAGTTGTTGTTCGGACATACGGATTACTTCTTTATAATACACTCCACTCCATAAGCTTTACTTATGCATTGATAGAATTTATCAATGGAAATTACAAACTTATTAACAAGGATTATCGTAAATTTGATTCTTTAAAGATTTTAAATAGTTCAATATGGGAAATAACAAAAGTTCGGGCACATCGACAAACGGAAATGTTTGGGAAGTTAACGAATCAAGCAGGTGTCCATTTATGAATGGCGACCTGAACCGGAGTGCCGGCGCCGGCACGTCAAACCGCGACTGGTGGCCAAATCAGTTGAAGTTGAACATTCTACGCCAACACTCTTCCTTGTCCAATCCGTTGGGGGAGGAGTACAACTACGCGGAGGAGTTCAAGACACTAGACCTGGATGCGGTGAAGCAGGACTTATTCGATCTGATGACCGATTCGCAGGATTGGTGGCCGGCCGACTACGGTCACTACGGACCCTTCCTTATTCGGATGGCCTGGCACAGTGCAGGTACTTACCGCATCGCCGACGGCCGTGGCGGCGCAGGCTCCGGCTCTCAGCGCTTTGCGCCACTCAACAGCTGGCCTGACAATGCGAACCTCGACAAGGCACGCTTGCTGCTGTGGCCGGTCAAGCAGAAATACGGCAAGAAAATTTCCTGGGCTGACCTGATGATCCTCGCCGGCAACTGCGCCCTTGAATCCATGGGCTTAAAGACCTTCGGCTTTGCCGGTGGGCGTGAGGATGTATGGGAACCCGAGGAAGACATCTACTGGGGGCCCGAAAGTGAATGGCTGGGAGACAAGCGTTACACCGGTGACCGGAATCTCGAGAACCCGCTGGCCGCTGTACAGATGGGACTGATCTATGTGAACCCGGAAGGACCTAACGGAAATCCCGATCCGATCGCAGCTGCTACAGACATTCGTGAGACTTTCGGCCGCATGGCGATGAATGACTACGAAACAGTCGCGCTGATTGCCGGCGGTCATACCTTCGGTAAAACTCACGGCGCTGCTGATCCCGAAAAGTATGTGGGAAGAGAACCCGCAGGAGCGAGCATTGAGGAGCAGAGCCTCGGCTGGAACAATACTTTCGGCAACGGTAATGCAGGTGATACCATTACCAGCGGTCTCGAGGGCGCCTGGACCGCGACACCGACGAAGTGGAGCAACAGCTTCTTTGATAACCTGTTCGGCTACGAATGGGAGCTGACTAAGAGCCCTGCCGGGGCCTATCAGTGGAAACCCAAAAATGACGCAGGAGCCGGAACAGTACCGGATGCGCACGATCCTTCAAAGAGCCACGCGCCGTTTATGCTTACCACAGATCTCGCTCTGCGGATGGACCCGGCCTATGAAAAAGTTTCAAGACACTTTTACGAAAACCCGGATGAGTTTGCCGACGCCTTCGCCCGGGCATGGTACAAGCTGACCCACCGCGATATGGGCCCCCGCGCCCGCTATCTCGGACCAGAGGTGCCGGAGGAAGAGCTGATCTGGCAAGACCCTGTCCCCGCCGTTACCCATGAGCTGATTGATGATCAAGACATCAGTGCATTGAAGCGCAGAATCCTTGATTCAGGATTGTCCGTGCCCCAACTGGTATCCACCGCCTGGGCCTCAGCCTCTACCTTCCGCGGCTCCGATAAACGCGGCGGCGCAAATGGCGCACGCCTGCGCCTGGCGCCCCAGAAGTTCTGGGAAGTCAATAATCCGGCTCAACTGTCGACCGTGCTGGAGACGCTCGAAGGCATACAGCAAGATTTCAACAGCGCCCAGTCCGATGATAAGCAGGTTTCGCTCGCTGACCTGATCGTTCTGGCAGGATGTGCAGGCATCGAACAGGCAGCGAAGAATGCCGGCCAAGATGTAACAGTGCCCTTTACACCGGGACGGACGGATGCATCACCCGAGCAAACCGATGTGGAGTCCTTCTCCATCCTCGAACCGGTTGCCGACGGATTCCGCAACTACCAGAAATCCCGGTACTCCGTATCGACTGAGGAATTGCTGGTGGACAAAGCCCAGCTGTTGACCCTGACTGCACCTGAGATGGCGGTGCTGGTCGGCGGCATGCGTGTGCTCAATACGAATTTCGATCAGTCCAAGCACGGCGTCTTCACTGAGCGCCCGGAAGCGCTCACCAACGACTTCTTCGTCAACCTGCTTGACCTGGGCGCCACCTGGAAGGCGACTTCGGAGTCCGAGGACCTTTTTGAAGGGCGTGATCGCGGCACCGGCGAACTCAAATGGACCGGCACCCGCGTCGATCTCATCTTCGGTTCGAACTCAGAGCTCCGCGCCATCGCTGAATGCTACGGCTGCGCCGATGCGCAGGAGAAGTTCGTGCAAGACTTTGTAGCGGCCTGGGACAAGGTGATGAACCTGGACCGGTTTGATCTGGACTGATTGGTAGGTAGGAGCGTGTTCTTCGTTCTCGGACAGCCTGGAAAACAGAGGGTTGATTTCTGGGCGATACCGTTTCCTGAACACGCTCTAATAAATCTACTTTTTTCTGGGAAGCTCTTCTAATTCATCCCATAATGAGAGAATGGTGCCCACCATTCTCTCATTTCTTTGATAGAAATTTTGCTTAGAACCGTTCCCAATATGCGGCGGTGGCGGCCTTGTAGAGCCACTGATCGACATATCTATTGCACGTCGCTTAACCCACCTTCGGCGCCACCACCGGCGCCATCGGCTCGGATTTAGAGGTGCTGTGCAGCGTTACACTGCTGACCGAGCCGTCGCCGTTGCGGTTGAATACGAAGCGGCGGTCAATGGATACGGCGATGAATTCGTCCTTGCCCATTGGTTTCAGTTCTACCGTAGCGTAGCCTGTTATATCGAGCAGCAGTTTTTCGCTGTCCCGGCGAATGGCCACCGGTGCCTCTGGTTGTCCATAATGCAGGTGCATGTCATAGCTCCCGGCGCAGGCATCCAGTGCTGCCTGGCGCTCCTCCGAGGTGGCCACTTTTTGCAGGGTGAGGTTAAAAGTGAAGAGGGGGACCCCGCTTTCGTCCTTCGCAGGACTGAGGATAAACTGGCCCCGCTCATTCTCCGGCAAATCGGCGATGACGATGTCCGTTGCGTTCCGCTCTTCCCCTTCGAAATACATCTGGGTGACGATTTCGTGGTAGCCCCGCCGGCTCACCTTGAAGTGGATGTGCGGGGTACGCCAGTCCTCCGGTTTCTCCGGGTCACCAAAGTGGTAGGGGGCGGGTTTGATGGTTTTGAACCCGTAGTTGCCGGAGGCATCGGTGCTCATTTCCCCCCAGCCTTCGAAGTGGGGGTCGAGCGGGAGGGGATTGGCGGCATCGCCCTCGTGCGAGTAGCGGCCGTGGTGGTTGGCCTGCCAGATTTCGACCAGAGCGTTTTCGATGGGCCGGCAGTTATCATCGGTAATCCGCCCCCGCACGAGGATGATCTGGCCTTCGGCCCGGCCCTCCT
>CAZWDL010000109.1:0-25089 GCA_964632995.1 uncultured Saprospiraceae bacterium | reverse complement strand
GGCCGGCAGCCTTACCTTCTCGCAGGTAAACGACACCGGTTTCTGGCTCTTCAAGGAATACTTCAACCTCTCGATCGGCCAAACTTTTCGCTCCTGGACCGTGATGGAAACTATCGTCTCCATCGTCGGCCTGATCGGTTGCCTGGCGATGGATTATTTTGTGTGAAGTTAAAAGTAAGTCATCCCCACTCACCCAAAATTCGGAACGACTATTATTTCAATCCTCAACCATTCCAATATGTGGACTCCCGAACTCTACCAGCGTGCCATCCGCTTTGCCGCCATCGCTCATGACGGGCAGCAGCTGCCAGGAACAGATCTACCCTATCTTGTACACCTGGCGAACGTCGCCATGGAGGTGTGCCGGGCCCTGGCAGCCTCGCCGGGGAGATACGATGGCGACCTGGCTGTCGCCTGCGCCCTGCTGCACGACACATTGGAGGATACGGCGGTGACGCGGGAGGAACTACAGGCCGAATTCGGTCCCTCCGTAGCGCAGGGGGTGGCAGCGCTCACTAAGGATAAGAACAATATGGTAGGTAAAGCGGCTCAGATGGCGGACAGCCTCGACCGCATACAGCAACAAGCCCCTGAAATCACGCTGGTCAAACTCGCCGACCGCATCACCAACCTGCAAAAACCGCCGCACTACTGGAATTGTGAAAAAAGACGCGCCTATCGTCAGGAGGCCGAAATGATTCTGGAACGGTTGGGAACCGTCGACGATTTTCTCCGGGGGAGGCTGGAAGAGAAGATCGAGGCTTATGAACAGTGGTGTTGAATACTTACCCATTTTTTGATTAGCCGGGCTGAGAAGACTTATTCCTTCTTCCCGACCAGTTCCACTTCGTACACAAAGTATTCCGTTTTCCCCTGCCAGGGCATCGCGTTGAACACTTCCCGGTAGTGCAGACGTACGCGTTGGCCTTCGTACTCTTGAAGTTTCTGATAAAAGGTTTTCTTCGGTACGGAGAAGTTCCAGATGTTGCCGACAATCCCCTCATCGCCGCTCTCCTGAAAACCACCCAGGTTGAGCTGCCCTTCATAAGTTTTCCAGACAACGCCCTTGCGCGACAGCTTGATCAGCGTACCCGCCCGCATGCCGTCGCTGTAAGTCCAGTTGCTTCCCCAGATATAGAGCCCGGTCCCGATAGCGGCCAGGAGTAAAAGCAGCAAAACGCCTTTTTTTAAAATACTACCCGCCTTGTCGGCGCCGTCTTTTACCACTTGTTGGAATTCACTCATGATTAGATGCTGGAATTTGGTTTTGCCTGTAAATTACCGGCAATCTTTCAATAGTGCAAAATTATCAGGCTCGAAGCGCCAATTTGGCAAAGGTTTTCCATCTCTGAAAAGCCTGAGGTAGCTTGCAAAAAAAGTTTTCCTAAAAACCTATCTCATTTTTGTGTAAAAACGGAGAATTTTTTTGAAGGAAAGTCAGGGAGAGAATTTTTTTCCACCGGAGACCGAACAAGTGTTCGTTTTTAAACGAATCGTTGTCAGCATTAAACGTATTGCATTTAATTTAAATTATGATTTTGATCACCCTCGTTTGTGATTTTGATCACTCGGAAGTCTGACTTTCGTCATTTGGAAGCGCTTGCCCAGCCGGTACATTTGTAGAGTAAGAAAAACTAAGGCAATGAAAATCAGAAACATCTTATTCACAACAGCCCTGATCATTTTCAGCGGCGCGCTTATGGCGCAAACCAAAGTTGAAGTACAAAGCGTGGACATGACCATTGCGGGTACTTCTACACTACACGACTGGACTTCCTCCGTCAATGAAGTGTACGCAGAAGGTAAAGTTACCCTTGATGGTAATCAACTCCAGGGTATCAATAACCTCGTGGTTACCATTCCCGTCACCTCTATCAAGAGTGACAAAGGAAGTAATACGATGGATAATAAGACCTATAAGGCGCTGGAAAGCGATGACCATCCAAATATCGTTTACCTGCTCAAAAAGGTCAATTCCATGAAGCCGGCCAACGGCGGATACCAACTCGATACGCAAGGCGAGTTGAAAATCGCCGGCGGCAGTGAGCTCATTAACATGACGGTAAACGCCACCGTACTCGGAAACGGCGACATCCGCTTCGAGGGTTCCAAGGACCTGAAGATGACAGACTTTGGCATCGATCCGCCTTCGGCCCTGTTGGGTACGATCAAGACGGGCGACGAGATCACCATCAACTTCACTGTAACCCTTTCAACGACTAAAAGCTAATCATTCCGGATAAACGTCTCTGCTCCCAGAAACGTAGTGGAGACATAATACCGGGTTCCCGATTTATAAACTAACAAAAATTCTCACAGTTATGAAATGCATCATTCAATCAGTGGCAGTACTGCTTTTGTCGGTATTCGCCTTCACGGCCCTGGCACAGAAATCGACCCCGCTACAGTATTGGCGTGCCTATGATCAAAGAGGTATAAATGTTTTTGAACCCTCTAAAGAAGAGGCCAAAGAATTCGAAGGCCTGAAAGTTCGTATCGGCGGTAACTTCGCCCAGCAGTATCAGTCGCTGTCGCACAACAATGAGGCCGAACCTGTTTTCGACGGACCGGTAGCCGGCCCTGAAGATGAGGTTAATATTAATGAACTCTTCCCGCTCGCACCCGGTTTCAACCTGGCTACGGCCAACCTCTACGTCGACGCACAACTCGCCGACGGTATTCGCGTAGCGGTGGAAAGCTACATGTCTTCCCGCCACCACGAGGAATTCTGGGTGAAAGGCGGTTATATCCAGGTGGATAAACTGCCGATGTTCGGCAACCCCGACTGGTTCACGGATAAAGTCCGCGTTAAAATCGGCCACTTCCAGCCCAACTACGGCGACCAGATGCTGCGCCGCTCTGATAACGGCAACGCGATGTACAACCCCTTCGTAGGCAACTACATCATGGACGCATTCACAACCGAAATCGGCGGTGAAGCTTATCTCTTCCCGACCAATAACCTGATGCTCATGGCCGGTATGACCAGTGGTTTGATTGCCGGCAGTGTTTCGGAAGGCACCAGAAAACCTTCGGTATACGCCAAAGCCGCTTATGACAAGCAGTTCACCGAAGACTTCCGTTTCCGCCTCTCCGGTTCGATCTACACCAACCCGGAATCCGGACGCAATACGCTTTACGCCGGTGACCGCGCCGGTTCGCGCTACTACATGGTTATGGAGCCTCTCTGGGACCAGCCGTTCAGAGCGCCTGCTTACGCTAAAACCGACCCGGGCGGCAACTTTACCTCCGGTCGCTGGAACCCGAACTTTACGGAAAACGTGACGGCCATTCAGATCAGTCCCTTTATCAAATATAGCGGACTGGAGTTCTTCGGAACCTTTGAGACTTCTTCCGGTTACGCCGGTTTTGAAAACAAGGACAACAAGCGCAATGTAACGCAAATTGCAGCCGAAGTACTGTACCGCTTCCTGCCGAACGAGCAACTCTTTATCGGGGGGCGTTACAACACACTCAGTGGAGAACTCGCTCCCTTCGGAAGTGATGACGCGAGTATCGACCGCATACAGATCTCTGCCGGCTGGTATCCGATCCAGCAACTGCTGCTCAAGGTCGAATACGTCAACCAGCAGTACAACGACTTCCCGGTGACGGCCCTTGAGCACGAAGGTGAATTCAACGGGTTCATCCTCGAAGCAGTTGTAGGCTTCTAAGAACTAAAGAAAAAAGACGCTATCCATACTGACACTATAAAAGCGTAACTTTTTCCATACGAACGGGGCCTCAGAATTTTTCGCCGAACGGCGCATTTTCTGAGGCCTCTTTTTGTTATTAAAAGGGAAACAAGGAAATTCACTTTCTTTCAAACGAATTAATAGTTTGAAGCTTCGCAACTGTTACTAAGACCAAAAGCCAACGACTCATGTCATACTACCGCCAATTACTGATACTTATCGCATTGATCAGCAGTCCACTACTGCTTTCTTTTGAGCCACTCCTCGTGGAAAAGAGCTTCATGATAATGGGCGACAGTGATCTCTATCTCAACGGGTCGAGTAATATCAACGAGTTTTCCTGCGTGTGTCTTTGTTACGAAAAGAATCAGCAGCACCGCTTCCAGATGTCTGGCAGCTCCGGGAAATGGGATATGAAATTTCACCACACCAGCCTGGAGCTGCGCACCAACGAACTGGACTGTGGCCACCGGGGCATCAATAAAGACCTGTATAAAACGCTGAACTCGGAAGAACATCCTCACATCACTATCGAATTACTTAGGGTGGACGTTCCGGAGCAGCTGGATGAGCATCCTGGTTGGTCGCGTCTGACAGCATTGACGGCGATCACGATCGCAGGAGTGCGCCGGGAAGTGGAAATGTCGGTGCGTGGGCAGCGCATCGATAGCGAGAACTTTCGGTTTGTAGGAGAGAAGGACCTCTACATGTCCAATTTCAACCTCGAGCCGCCCAAACCCCTCTTTGGTCTTATCAAAGTCCACGACCTCATCCAGATTTATCTCGACCTGAGTGTTCGGGTGCAGGAACCGGGGTAGTTCTTGTAAGTCGGAAGTGGGCCATACGGCTCTTCGCTTCGCTCCGAGAAGTCGGAATAGCTCAGTCAAGGATTGCCGATGGTTGGCGGAACCATCTCAAACCATCCCCATTACCCCAGCACAATTAGCCTTTCATCTTCGATAGTACTGAGCACCAGCAGCCGGTTGCCGTTCCATTCACCGAAGACGGTGAGCGGCCGGCCGGCGCTGACAGCCAGCAGCTTCCAGTGGTTTTCGCCGTTGCAGGTGGCCGGCAGTTGTTTGCCGTTCTGGTCGACGAGCAGCATTTTGCGTTGATGAAGAACGGGGGTAACCTGGGTGAGGAGAGCCGGGAAATGGAAAAGCCAGGGATTGGCGCCGACAGCCTCGGCGTAGGTATCGGCGAAGCCGGACAGGTCGGCGAAGCCGGCAGGGGTCTGGAAAGGGCGTCGGGAGGCTTCGAATGATTTGAGCAGTGCTCGCTGGAGGTAGCTGCCCGGATAGTAAACCAATTGACCTTCCAGGGCCATTCCTACTTTCCATTCCTGTTCAAAACCCTGGCCGCCGAAGGCAAAGTCGAGGAGCAGGGGTATTTTTCCTGATTGCTCACCCAGCAGCCAGGTGCGTCGGTAACGGAGTTGTTCTTCTTCCCCTTCGCGAAGTCCAATTACCAGCCAGTGATCGGTGATGCCATCTTGTTCCAAAACCTCTTTCTTTTTGATGGAGAGGCCGGCGGTAGTGAGCAGTTCGCGGTAGAGCGCATCGGAGAGCTGATCCATTTGGCGAAAGCCGCGGGCCAGCAGATAGAGCTCGGCGATTTCGGCTAACAGCACTTCGTGCCAATTCTCCTCTGCAAAAATCTTTTTCCACTGCTGGATGCGACGGCCCACGCTGCCGAGTTTGGAATCGATCATCCGGCCGGCAAATTCGTCCCAGTAATCACCGGGTATTCCCTGCGCTTGCGCCAGGCCCTGCCTGAGGAGATCGAGCAGCCACTGTTCGAGATCGGCGGCGCCACTTTGCATTAGTTCGATGCGTTTATCGCGCTCACGCTGCCGGCCCGCGGCTCTTTGGCGGGCCGCTTCTTCGAGTGCGGCTTCGCTGGGTGGCCTTTTTTTTCGCCAATCCTTTATCCAGTCCGGGAGTTCTTCCGCCTCGCGAAAGGAGTGAGTAGGCGCCTCTTCCAGCTGAAACAGGGCCAGCACATGTTTGCAGGGCTGCCTGCGGGCGGGGCAGGAACAATAGTATTCGAGGCTCTGCAGATGAATGACGCTGCGATAATGACGCACCCCGCGGCTTTTACAGTGTCCCCAGCGGAAGGCGCCCCGTTTTTCCAGTACCGCCCATTTTCTCGGAGCAGCGAGGTTCTGCGAACGGGCCAGGGTGGCGGAGTCAGGCGCGAGTTGTTGTAATTGGGCGGGGGTCATGAGTTGATAGACTTTTGGTGCTAGTGCGCCGGGCACTAAGAGGCTGTTTTACTTAATTCTTCAGTTTTCTTATGCCTCTTTTTCCGTCATGCTTCAGCTTTTTTGAGCTCCATAGCTAAGGCTATGAAGCTCAAAAAAGCCTGCCCCGTACCCAAAGGGTCGGGGAGCTTCGCCTGACAAAAAAATAGCCTATAATAAATTCTGAACACTTAAATGAAACAGCCTCTAAGTGGATGCTCCCTCAGCATCATCCGCCTGTCAGGGCGCAGCATCGCTGTCTTTCGCGAAGCGAAGACAGGCAAGCATCCACGTAGTATTCACTATCCTTCAGTTTTTGCAATGATGAGGCGGCATCAATCCTCCTCTTCATCCTCGGACAAGATGCCCATCGCCAGCATAGCCTTTTCCGAGGCTGTTTGTTCGGCGCTCTTCTTATTGAAGTCGTCAGCGGTAGCCATTTTTTTGCCGTTGATCATGACAGCTACCTTGAAGCGGTCGCGCTTTTCGAATTTGTAGCGCGCCAGCAATTTGTAGCTGACCGTCTGTCCGTTTTTCTGGCACCACTCCAGCAACTGGCTTTTGTAATTGTCGTCGACATTTTCCAGTTCGTGTACATCGACGTAATTATGGAGGATTTTACGAACGACGAAGCGTTTGGTCGGGTGGTAGCCGCATTCGAGGTATACGGCGCCGACCAGTGCTTCCACCGCATTGCCGAGCATGGAACGGCTGAGGCGGGTTTGATTGTACTCCGAGAGGAGCATATCGAGTTCCATTTTATCCCCGATTTTGTTGAGGGCCTTCCGTTTAACGATTTTTGATCGCATTTTGGTGAGGAAGCCTTCGTTGCTGTTGGGATATTTTTTAAAAAGATACTCCGCTACGATAGTGCCGAGTACGGCATCACCGAGGTATTCCAGCCGTTCATTATTCTGAATGCCATACGCTTTTTCTGAGGAATTGGATTTGTGGGAAAAGGCCAGCTTGAAAATATCGAGGTTAGCGGGAGTAAACCCAATCAGGGTACGCAGCCGCCGGGCCAGGCCTTTGTCCTTGGAAAAATAAAAGTTGTAAATCCTCAGGATGAACCTAAACAGTGCAAATTGCAAGACCGTCTCCTGTTAAGTTAACAAATACCGTCCGAAAACGAGGGTTTTCGCCGGCTATGAAAATAAGGGCAGCACCTTCCTCCTTTCTTTTCTGAAGGAAGGAAAGGGTAGTACTGCCGGAGGATACCGGTGCATCAGGAACTTTCCGGAAACAGCAGAAGCCATATCCATTGATGAAAGGCTAAGCCGTTACCAGGAGAGAACCTGTTTTTCCGTTTTGCCAGCCGCTTCTCGTCAATTGGGAAGAGCTTTGGCAGATACGGAAAAAATAATGTGATGCTGCTTCGGGCAGGAGAGTAGACGCCGCGGGAGACGTGGGTGTTTGCAATGAGCTTCAAGTTTCAAGCGATGAAACAGGGAGTATCAATGGCCGGAGACTTCAAGCTCTTTTTTTTTGCGTTACAATCACACTCAGCGACGGCATTACGCAGCTGCCGGCAGTATAACCGGATTCTTAATCTGCAATTTACGAAAAATTATTCTTCGAATTTTTTGAACAACACAGACGAGTTATGGCCGCCGAATCCGAAGGTATTGCTAAGGACGGCATTTACTTTCCGTTCCTGGGCCTCGTTGAAGGTGAAATTTAACCTGGAGTCGAGTTCGGGGTCGTCGGTGAAATGATTGATGGTTGGAGGAACGAAATTGTGGTTAATAGCAAGAATACCTGCCAGCGCTTCGATCGCTCCGGCGGCGCCCAGCAAGTGGCCGGTCATCGATTTGGTGGAGTTGATATTGAGCTGGTAGGCATTTTCACCGAAGACCTGCTGTATAGCTTTGACTTCGGCGATATCTCCCAGTGGAGTGGAAGTGCCGTGAACATTGATGTAGTCGACTTCATCGATGTTCATGCCGGCATCGGCCAGGGCCATCTTCATCACGTTCTTGGCCCCCAGCCCTTCGGGATGGGGGGCGGTGATGTGGTGGGCGTCGGCCGTGGCGCCGCCGCCGACGATTTCGGCGTAGATCGTGGCGCCCCGCTTTTTGGCGTGCTCCAGTTCTTCCAGGATGAGTGCGCCGCTTCCCTCACCGAGCACGAAGCCGTCGCGGTCGAGGTCGAAAGGGCGCGATGCTGTTTTGTAGTCATCGTTGCGGGTCGAAAGCGCCTTCATGGCGTTGAAGCCTCCAACCCCCGTTTTGGTAATGGCCGCCTCGGATCCACCGGTGACGATGATGTCATTGCGACCGTGCCGGATATAATCAAAAGCGCTGATGATAGCATGGGAAGAAGAGGCGCAGGCCGATACGGTTGCGTAGTTGATGCCGCGGAATCCGTAACGTATGGAAATCTGACCGGCGGCAATGTCGATGATCATTTTCGGGATGAGAAAAGGATTGTAGCGGGGCGAGCGCTCGGGATCAGCATTGTATTCGATTTCCTCTTCCAGTGTCTTCAGGCCGCCGATACCCGCGCCCCAGATGACGCCGACGCGATCCATATCCAGCTGTTCGAGCATCGAATCAAGGCCGCTGTCCTTGACGGCCTCATCGGAAGTCACCAGAGCGTATTGGGTAAACATGTCAATGCGCCGGGCCTCACGCCGGTCCAGGTAATCTTCAACATTGAAGTTTTTGACCTCGCAGGCAAACTGCGTTTTAAACTGGGCCGCATCAAAATGGGTGATCAGATTGGCTCCGCTTATACCGTTTTGCAGACCATCGAGATAAGCCTTTACATTATTTCCGATAGGAGTCAGCGCTCCCAGTCCTGTTACAACGACCCTTTTCATAATGTATACTTTATAGATGAGAACGCTGCCGGCGCCCAGCGGCGGAAGGACCGGTATGGTCTGTGGTCCCACATGGCCGTATTCCCGGTATGGAAGGAGGTAAGATGCTGTTGCCGATAACTTTTTTTCCGCCGGGATGGGCGTATCTAGCTAGCGTACAGAAGCCATGGCTTGAATGCCAAAACACAAATTAGGGGCAAAGGCCCTAATCTGTGTTCTGATGGTCAATGAAAAGATAATTACTTATCCTGTGTTTGTTCTTCCAAGTAAGTAACTGCCTGGCCAACCGTCTGGATATTTTCCGCCTGTTCGTCAGGAATTGAGATGTCAAACTCTTTCTCAAATTCCATGATCAGTTCAACGGTATCCAGCGAGTCGGCACCCAGATCATTCGTGAAGCTAGCCTCCGGCGTCACTTCCGATTCGTCGACACCAAGCTTGTCGACGATAATTTTACTTACTCTTTCTGCAATGCTAGACATAGATATTCGCTTTAGTGGTTTACGAATGCGATGCAAAGTAAAGTAGAAGAACCATGATAACCAAAGTTTTTATTTACTTTTTTGTTTTATCAGCTGCCTGCCTGCCTTAATTTTATTGGGCTTTTGCGGTTTTTTTTATTTTTTTCGGGCCGCTTTTTTTCTTACAGAAAAATATGATGCCAATACCGAACAATTGTCAAAATAAAAGATGAAGCCCTTTTACTTCTATTTTTCAGTAGTTTTTCTCTTTTTACATCAAACAGGGCAGGCCGCTATTTGAAAAATATGCACAATCAACGTACTTTTACTGCTGGAATTATTGTACAAATTACACTTACTGTTACTCAGTTCTTTATCGCTCCGCATAACCGCCCGGCAAATTTAAACGAAACAACCTTACATGAAAATCGTAGATCATCAAAACACTAAAATAGTCGCCACAGTAGGGCCGGCATCCAGTTCCTACAACAACTTACTGGATCTCGTCAAAGCCGGAGTCGATGTATTCCGTCTTAACTTTTCCCACGGGACACACGAGGACCACATGGAGGTCATCAACCATGTTACTTATATCAACGATAAATACGGATTGCACATCGGTATCCTGGCTGACCTGCAAGGCCCCAAACTGCGGGTTGGGAAGATGAAAGACAATGGCCTGGAACTGAAAGAAGGAGAGGAGATAACCTTTGTCAATAAGGAATGTATCGGCACCAAGAAGGCGATATACATGAGTTACCAGCAATTCCCCCAGGACGTCAAGGAAGGAGAACGGGTACTGGTTGACGACGGCAAGCTGGTCTTTGAGGTACTGGAAACCAATGGCAAAGATAAAGTGCGTCTTAAGGTGCTGTTCGGGGGAACCCTATCCTCCAATAAAGGCGTCAACCTGCCGAAAACCAAAATATCGCTGCCTTCCCTGACGGAAAAAGACCTGCGGGACCTGGAGTTCATCCTAACGCAGCCCGTCAACTGGATCGCCTTGTCTTTCGTGCGTTCTCCCAAAGACATTAAAGATCTTCGCAAGCGCATTGAAGCAGTAGACCACCCCGCCAAAATTATCGCCAAAATCGAAAAGCCGGAAGCGGTGGACAAAATCGACAAAATCATCAAAGTATCCAACGGCATCATGGTGGCCCGGGGCGACCTGGGTATCGAAGTGCCCATGGAGCGCCTGCCGCTGATCCAGAAGCAGATCGTCGATGAGTGTATTCAGCGCTCCCGACCGGTGATCGTCGCTACCCAGATGATGGACAGCATGATCACCAATCCTTCTCCTACTCGCGCCGAAATCACGGATGTGGCCAACGCCGTGCTGGACGGTACCGACGCTGTCATGCTCAGCGGCGAAACGTCGGTAGGACGGCATCCGGTGAAAGTGGTGGAAGCCATGAATAAAATAATCGAGGAAGCTGAAAAGGAATTCAAACCACGTCAGCGTCCTACGCCATTAGCTAAATCGCGTACCTTCCTCTCCGACGCAGTCTGCTACAATGCCGCCAGAACCGCCGAGGAAATCAATGCCAAAGCAATCATCGGAATGACCAGCTCGGGCTATACCGCCTTCAAAGTATCCAGCTACCGCCCCGATAGCGAGATTTATATCTTCTCCGACCGCATGCATATGCTGTCTACCCTCAACCTCGTCTGGGGTGTTCGTTGCTATTACTACGATCGGTTCACCACAACCGATGAAACCGTCTATGACGTCACCGAAATTCTCAAAGGCGCCGACCGCATCAAAGCCGGCGATGTGATCGTCAACACCGGCAGTATGCCCCTGCACCGCCGCCACCGCACCAATATGCTGAAAGTGACCGTTGTGGAGTAAAAGGAGATGGCGACGATGTTCTTTGGTTTCAGGGGCCCGCGATGCCCTTGAAGCTATGCCGGCATAAAACACCACCGCTCCTTCCGTTGTTAGGACAGTGTTTGCTCCATTTTGCGTATATTCTTCCAGACGAAATAACCAAACAACATCATTACGATATGAAGATTATCATTCCTATGGCCGGACGCGGTTCCCGGCTGCGCCCACATACCCTTACGGTACCCAAACCGCTCATTCCCATTGCCGGCAAGCCAATTGTTCAGCGCCTGGTTGAAGACCTGACCGCCTCCTATCCCGGAGCGTTTGATGAGGTAGCCTTCGTCATTGGCGATTTTGGAAAGGAAGTTGAAAAACAACTTGAGGATATTGCAACCAAAGTGGGGGCCAAAGGCTCTATTTATTACCAGGATGAGCCGCTGGGACCGGCACATGCCATCTGGTGCGCCCGCGAGAGTATTAGCGGGCCTTGCATCGTTGCCTTTGCCGACACCCTGTTCAAGGCCGATTTCCATTTTGATACTAAGCAGGATGGCATCATCTGGGTGCAAAAAGTGGATGACCCTTCTTCTTTTGGAGTGGTAAAAGTAAATGAGGAAGACATCATTACAGATTTTGTTGAAAAATCCCCGGAATTCGTCTCCGATCTCGCCATCGTCGGTTTGTACTATTTTCGCAACGGCGATAAACTGAGGGAGCAGCTGCAGTATCTGCTCGATAACGAAATCAAGGATAAGGGAGAATATCAACTCACCAGCGTGCTCGACCTGATGAAGAACCAGGGAACTAAATTCCGCCCCGCACGTATCGAAGAGTGGCTGGATTGCGGTAATAAAGACAATGTCGTGTATACCAATAAGCGCATTCTTGATATCAAGAAGGAGAAGGAGAAGCTGGTGGCCGAGACGGTGAAAACAGAACATGGTCTCATCATTCCTCCCTGTTTTATCGGAGAAAATACGATAATAAGAAACTCTGTAGTGGGGCCCTACGTTTCTATTGGGAACAATTGTACGGTAGAAGATTCCGTTATTGTTGAAAGTGTAATTCAAAATAATACCAAGGTGTCTAATGCCAATCTCGGGCAATCTATGCTGGGCAGTGAGGTGGAATACCTTAAGGATAAAGACGAGATCAGCATCGGTGATTACTCAGAAGGCTAGTGCCGAAGGCATTAGTACACAGTGTACTAGTGCTCTGTCCCAAAAGTAACTGTCGGTAATTCTGGCCTCTTTTGGCGCTGGGCTTCGTTGCTCATTCCTTACGTAGCTCCAGCTATGCGCGTCATGAGCGCCTCGCTCAGCACCAAAACAGCCGCTGAATTCCTCGAAAGAACTTCTAGGACAGAGCACTAGGCCGGGACAGACGCCGACAGGTTAACTTCTTTGACAGATGAAACCGTATGGGTATCAGGCTTCAAAGGCGCCATCTGTCCAGAGATAAAAAATAGTAAAGATGTTTCGATTAGGGTCTGTACTGCTTATCGGGTTGTTGTTTTTGTCCGCCGCTCCACTGCTGGGGCAGCAAGTACGGGTAAGTGAGAAGGAGGTGGAAATGCAAACGCGCTTTATTGACGCCAGCCGTGAACGCATCCTCGGAAACTACGATAAAGCAATTCCCATCTACGAAGAAATCCTCAAAAAGGACGAGAATAACCATGCGGCTGCCTATGAACTGGCGCGCGTATACATGGCAAAGGAAACCTTTGATAAAGCGGTTCGCTATGCCAAAACAGCAATAGAACTCGACCCGGAAAACGTCTGGTACCAGCAATTCCTGGCCGACCTGTATCAGGAAATCGGACAGAACGGGGAGGCCGCTGAAATTTACAAACGCCTGGTCAAACAGGATCCCGAAAAAGAGGAATATTACTACAAATGGGCCTACCTGCTGGTCCGTGCCAATGAAATTGACGAGGCAGTCAAAGTTTATGATCAACTCGAATCACGTATCGGGGTGACCGAAGAGGTGGTCCGGCGTAAACACTCCCTCTATCTGGGAATGGGAGACAAGGGCAAGGCAGCCCGGGAACTGGAGCGATTGATCGAGGCCTACCCTGAAAACGAAGAATACCTGCACCTGCTGGCCGGCTTTTTTGAAGAGATGGGCGAAAAGGAAAAAGCGCAGGCAACCTATCAGCGCATCCTGGAAGTCGACCCCGGCAATGTCAAGGCCAAATTGGCATTGGCCGGCAACCCGGATGAGAGCAGTGACGAACGGGGATTTCTCGAATCATTGAAACCAGTATTCCGACAACCGAACGTCGATATCGATCTTAAAATCAAAAGGATCATGCCGCTTATTCAGAAAGTGGCTTCTACCGGCGACCGGCAACTCGGTGCAGCCGCTCTTGAATTAACCGGCATTCTGGAAGAACAACATCCGGAAGAAGCAAAAGCCTACGCCGCCTCGGCCGATCTGCTGTATCATCTGGGCCGCCGCCGCGAAGCGATTCAAAAGTACCGCAAAACCCTGGAACTCGACGATACCGTTTACCTGGTTTGGGAACAACTGCTCTACGCTTTATACGAAGAGGCCGATTACGAAGCGCTAGAGGAAAAGGCAGCGGAAGCAATGGACTTTTTTCCGAATAAAGCGTCCGCTTATTATCTCTACGGAACAGCAGTCAATGAGCTGGGTGATCAGGACGATGCCCTCAGCGCCCTGCAGCAAGCCCTGCTGATGGCCGGTAAGGATCAGCGGATGACTTATAATATACAGGCCCGCCTGGGCATCGTTTACGGCGCTATGGGGGATATTGGCGATGCCGCCAGGGCTTTCGATGCTGCGCTGGCGCTCAACCCCCAATCAGCTAAAGTTCTCAGCGACTACAGCCTGCTGCTGGCCAAAAGCGGCGACCGGCTCGACGAAGCAGAAGAAATGGCGAGAAAAGCAAACGGCCTGCAACCGGATACGCCCGAATTCCAGGATGCCTATGGATGGGTCTTTTACAAAAGGAAAGACTACAACAAGGCTAAAAAGTGGGTTGGCGAAGCATTGAAAAACGGAGGCGACGAGCATCCCCGAATTCTGGAACACTACGGCGATGTGCTCTTCCAACTCGGGGAGCAGGAAACGGCGCTCGACTACTGGAATCAGGCACAGGAAAAGGGAAACACCTCAAAAGTGCTGGAGAAAAAAATTAACAATAAGCAACTGTATGAATAAGCAATCTATATATAATAGCATCTTAGTGCGCTGTCCCAGCATTACCGGTAGTTACTTTTGGAACAGTGCACCATGGCTTTTTGTACTGATGGTAATATTTACCAGCGCCTGCTCCTCTGGCAAAAAGACCGGGGCGACCGAGATCAAGGAAAAAACACCCGAGTTCCTGTTTCGTCAAATGATCGCCGGCCAGGTGAATGCCGACTGGATGGAAGCCAAAGCCAAAGTCGATTTCGATGACGGCTACCTGTCCATGGGGGCTACGGCCAATATCCGGCTGCGAAAGGATAGCGTAATCTTGATCGCCGTCAAAAAGCTGGGCTTCGAAGTCGGCCGCGCGATGATCACCCCCGACTCGGTATTCGTACTGGACCGGCTCAACAACGAAGCCGTGGTTAAAGATATCGCTTACCTGGCCGATTTGTATAATATTCCCGCCGACTTTCAGCTCCTGCAGTCTCTCCTGTTGGGCAATCCCCTTTTCTTTATGACCCGCGGCTTTCAAGTCGAAACAGAAGCCCAGGCTTATCACCTCTACGGAGAGCAAGACGGCATGGAAAGCCATTACTGGCTTACCGGACAAGAGCTGAACCTGCAGCGCATGCATTTTCATGACCTGCGCAGCCGCCGGCAGATTCAGATGCGTTTTGAGGATTATAGTCAAAACGACGAAGATCAGAAATTTTCGTATCTTCGTAACCTTGAGGTGGACAGCCGGGAAACGGGGAAAGTCGCTGTCGGTATTCGCTTTTCCCAGGTTGAATTTAATGTCCCAAAGAACATAAGATTTGAGATACCCGATCGATACACGCGCGTGGATTAACAGATGGTTCCTCCTGTTGCCCGTTCTGCTTTTCTGTCTGAACGCACAACCGGCTTTTGGTCAAAACCGCAAGGAACTGGTGGAGAAACGGGAGCGCCTGAAAAGAGAAATCGAAAAAACCCAGCGCCAGCTGGAAGAAACCCAGGAAAATAAAGAGGCTGCCCTCGAACGCTACTTCGCGTTGCAGAATCAGATTCAGCGCCGGCAGCAACTCATCAACACCCTTCAGACGGAAATCAACTATGCCAACGAAAGCATCGAGCGTTCCCATCAGGTGCTCGACGCCTTGAACGGCGATATCGACCGGCTCAAAACAGAGTACGCCACCATGCTGCGCGTCGCTTACCGACATCGCCTGAATAAGAGTATGCTCGCCTTTCTCTTTTCCGCCAACAGCCTCAACGACGCCTTCCGGCGCTGGCAATACATCCGGCAGTACGACCGCTTCCGCAATCGACAGGCCGATCTCATCCTGGAAACGCAGGAAATGCTGATCAGCAAAACCGAACAGCTGGAGCAACGCCGTACCGAAAAGGAAGGCCTGCTGTCTTCCGAGCAAAAACAGAAAATCATTCTCAACCGCGAACTGGCCGATAAAGATAAACTACTGGAAAATCTCAAATCTAATGAATCCCAGCTGGTTGCCGACCTCGAACGCCAGCGCCAGGCCCGCGATCAACTCATCGCCGCCATAGAAACCATCATCCGCAAAGAGATGGAGCGCAGTAAAGCCGAAGCCCGGCAGCCCAATGCGCTCACCGCCTCCAATAGTGAAGCCGCCGCCGCCCTGGCCGGTGACTTTATCCGCAATAAAGGCCGCTTGCCCTGGCCTGTGGAAAACGGAAGGATTACCCGCCAGTTCGGCACACAGCCCCATCCCGTGATCAATACTATTCAGATCACTAATAACGGAATCGATATCGAAACCGATCCGCGCTCCGAAGTGCACACCGTCTTCAAGGGAAGAGTAGCGGGCACTCAGTTTATTCCCGGATACCAATACATGGTGATCATCCAGCACGGCGAATACTACACCGTCTACTCCAATCTGGAAGAAATCTATGTCAAACGCGGCGATCAGCTGGAAGCCCGGATGCCGCTGGGACGGGTCGGACAGCAAAAAAACGAAATGCACTTTGAAGTTTGGCGTGAAAAACAACGCCTCAACCCGGTACACTGGGTCAATCAACAATAAATAATAATCAACTAGCTCTAACCCGACCCCTGCCAGAGATAAAGCTTAAACCGAATTATGGGAAATGACTGGAACATTGGCGAACAGCAAAGAAAAGGATTAAAAAGAAGGATAGAAGAGGCCGTGCTCATCGGACTGGTCGATCGCTTTCACACCGAAGAACAGGTGCAGGAATACCTGGATGAGCTGGAGTTCCTCGCACTGACCGCCGGCGCCAAAGCCGTAAAACGCTATATTCAAAAACTGCCTCATCCCGATCCCAAAACATTCCTGGGGAAAGGGAAAATTGAAGAGATTAAAGAGTATATCGACAAACACGAAGATATCAACATGGTCATCTTCGACGATGACCTCACCGGCAAACAGGTCAGCATCCTGGAAAAGAAACTGAAAGTGAAAATCATCGATCGCAGTACCCTTATCCTCGATATCTTCGCCCGCCGCGCGCAAACGGCACAGGCCAAAACCCAAGTGGAACTGGCGCAAATGCAATACCTGCTGCCCCGCCTGCGAGGCCTCTGGACTCACCTGGAGCGACAGCGCGGAGGTATCGGTATGCGCGGACCGGGGGAGAAGGAAATCGAAACCGACCGCCGTATCGTGCGCGACAAGATCAATCAGCTGAAAAAACAGCTGGAAAAAATCGAACAGCAAAACGAGACACGCCGCAAACAACGCGGACAACTGGTGCGCGTGGCCCTGGTGGGCTACACCAACGTAGGGAAATCAACCCTGATGAATCTGCTCAGCAAATCGGATGTCTTCGCCGAAGATAAACTGTTCGCTACCCTCGACACCACAGTGCGCAAAGTCGTCTTCGGCCGTATGCCCTTCCTGCTGTCCGATACCGTCGGCTTTATCCGGAAACTGCCGCACCACCTCGTTGAAAGCTTCAAATCAACCCTCGATGAGGTGCGCGAAAGCGATATCCTCCTGCACGTCGTGGATATCGCCCACCCACAGCACGAGGAGCAGATCCGTACGGTCAACCAAACCCTGCAGGACCTCGATGTGCTCGACAAACCCACGCTGTTTGTCTTTAATAAAATAGACCTTTACCGGGAAAAATTCTTCGATCCCTTCCTCGACGAAGAGGCCAAACAGGAAATCGAAGAAGGCCTGCGCGGCAGCCTCAAACATCAGTTCGAACACGATAACGTGCTCGTTTCCGCGCTCACCAAGGAAAATATCAATGAGTTGCGCGAAAGACTGACCGAAATGGTGCGCGAACAATATAAGGTGCGCTATCCCTATCAGGCCCGGCATTGGTAAGGAAAAGGGGGAATTTGCCCGGCGATCTTCGGTGGATAGAATGATTGAACTACAACCGCCTACAGGACTCGATCTATGGAAAATATACTGACGAAATACGCCAACTTACTCGTCCATTACTGCCTCGATATACAGCCCGGCGATCAGCTGTATGTACGCAGCAGCACCCTGGCCGAACCCCTGGTTCGCGAAGTGTTCCGATCCGCTGTAACCGCGGGCGCGCATGTGGAAACGGCACTCGACTTCCGGGAAAAAAATCGCATTTTTCTGGGGGAAGCCGGAGAAAAACAACTACAGCGCGTTTCTCCGCTGTACCGGCAGGTGATGGAAACCTTCGACGCTTACCTCTACATCCGGGCGCCTTTCAACCTGCGGGAAGACCAGAATGTGGACCGGGAAAAGTCGAAACTGCGGCAGGAAGCTCATCAGGAGATCAACGATACCTATTTCCGGCGCACCGCCTCGCGCGACCTCAAACGCAGCCTTTGCCAATACCCGACACAGGCCGCGGCCCAGGAAGCAGGCATGTCCCTGGAAGAATACCAGGAATTCGTTTACGGCGCCTGTAAACTCTTTGCCCGCGATCCCATGGCGAGCTGGCTGGAAGTGCGTAACCGGCAACAACACATCGTCGACCACCTCAACCAATGCGAGACAGTACGCTATGTAAGCGAAGGCGCCGATATCAGCTTCTCTACCAAAGGCCGGACCTGGATAAACTCTGACGGCCGCACCAATATGCCTTCGGGAGAAGTGTACACCTCCCCGGTAGAAGACTCCGTCAATGGAGTGATTCACTTTTCTTTCCCCGGCAACTACATGGGCCACGAAGTAGAAGGCGTTACCCTGTGGGTGAAGGACGGCTATATCGAGAGGTGGGAAGCCCGGCGCGGACAGGACTTTCTCGATCATATCTTCCAGCTGAAAGGAACCCGCCGCTTTGGCGAAGCTGCCATTGGAACCAATTACGACATCGACCGGATGACCGGTAATATCCTCTTCGATGAGAAAATGGGCGGCAGCGTCCATATGGCTATCGGACAAAGTTACCTGCAGGCCGGCGGCAAAAACCAGTCTTCCGTCCACTGGGATATGATCACCGATATGAAAAGGGAAGGCCTTGTCTACGCCGATGATGAAAAAATTTATGAGAAAGGAAAATTTCTGTTATAAAGAGGGAGGCCTAAAGCTTTCGGTCAGGCTGCGAGAAATAAAAACAATTGAGGTAAACTTTAATCCTTCAAAAAAGAAGGACAGGTGTGGTGATTCCACACAATTTTTTGTAAATATACTTGGAGCATTTGACCGGTAAAGAGCGCTTCGTTCGTAAAATGAACCACCGCTTTCTTGGGGCGATGAAAAATATTACCCGCCTTAAAAGAGCTGTAACTGATAGGTAAGCAATGACTTAGCAAATATACTAAGGTGCAAAAAGTGTCGTTTAGGAAAATGCAAGACGCCCAAAAATTGGTGTGGCAATTTTTTAAAGGATTGCTTTTTTCTGCATAACTTGCAAAAAGAAACACTATGACCAATTGAAAACGTAACACCCCAAAACCATGTATTATTTAACTAACATC
The DNA here is from genome assembly GCA_964632995.1 of uncultured Saprospiraceae bacterium. Lineage (GTDB taxonomy): Bacteria > Bacteroidota > Bacteroidia > Chitinophagales > Saprospiraceae > CAZWDL01. Next base: position 5,983 of record CAZWDL010000109.1, on the reverse strand, counting down.
ATAATTTCCTGAAACCGTGAACAGAAACACAGCATTTTTAGAATTAAAGTATGGCAACATTTACGGTGGGTACCCCAATTTTTACGCAATCAGTGAAATAGCACTTTTAGTATACGAAGAAGGGACCAACAAGATCTTTCTGGAAAGTTGGATCAACAACGCCAACATCGACATCGTCAGCGTGTACTCCAAGGTTAACGAACTCGGCCATACCATCGGCCGGGCCAAAGAAGTGATAAACCTGAGAACGCGCCGCCGCAAACCGTTTCGCGAGGATTACCGCCTCGAGGACCGGGATTTGCAGTATTCCTTTAAACAGTTGCGGCCCACTAAAATGCCGATCAAGAACTTCCTGATCAAAAACCTGCGCAAGTACCGCTTCCGGGATATCGTCACCTTTGACGGACGACGCGATGTCTTCCTCTGCGAACGATCGGGCGCCAACTTTAGCCGCTACAACATCGTCGACCTGCAGAAGGACCTCAACAAGGAGACCGACTACCTCTTCTCCCTCAACAAACTGGCAGTGGTCATCAACTTTGAAAATGACCGCTCCTACCTGCGCTCCAATAACCTCGAGTACTGGCTGCATCCCATCGCCTCGCGGCAAATTACGCCCAAATCAGCCGCCTACGACGCGGCCCGGCTCATGATGGTGTACAACGAGTACCACCAACACCACGATGACTTCCTTATGAAAGCCGCCCTCATCCTGAATAAAATTCAGAATATGAAGGTGGAGTAGGCCTATCCTCAGGGCATCCGGCGGTATGAAACGCAGCCGGATGCCCATCTTTTAATCCGCAACTCTACTGCCCTGGTTATTTTCCGGATGAACAGAGACCTCCGTCTGACTTGTTCTTCCTATTCCTATTCCTTTTATCTTACCTCCCGCTGGATTCCCGCCTGGTGAAACGAGGCCTTATCAAGGCATGTTTTTGAATTGACAAGTGAGGATAACCCATCGTTAAGCCGGTGATATGCAATAAATTTTAAAATAAACACGGCAGATACTTGACTATTTAAAGATTTTTCAACATATTATTTGCGTGTACCTGGTACAGCCAGGAGCTTGCTAATCATTCCGGTTGCCGCCAATTGTACATCACCTTTAAGTTTTAGCGTTCTGTGGAAAGTAGGTTTTTTCCGGTTTGCCTAACCGGTTGGGGAAGAGGTGTTTCTTGCATTACCCAGACAAATGAACCTTCATTTGTAAATTAAAAAACTCGTCATTATGGGCGATAAGGCTAAAACCAGAACGGAAATCGCATCGGAGTATGGAATAAGTCGAAGAACGCTACAGAGATGGTTGAAAAAAGAAGACATTAGTCTCTCCAAAGGGCTGGTCAAGCCCGATGATTTACGCAAGATTTATAAAAGATTTGGTAAACCTCTAAACTCCAAAAATACTGGAGTGAAAAGAGGCAGATAACCTTCATTTAGGGGCGGGATGTCCCAACTTGTCCCAAGATGTCCCAAAACGTCCCAACATGTCCCACCTTTTTCGCCTAGTTTTGAAAGAGATAACCCGGATTATTCATGTTAAGTCCATGAATAATGACGACAAATGATCGAAAATCAATGATTTTCAAACATTTGTGTCAGGGTTAACCCTGACAATTGCAAAATTTTGGATACCCAAATTCGGATATTTATACTCGACGTAAATTGGTTTGAGAAACTTCTCAAACCAATTAAGTCGGTATATACGGACGATAAATGTCGGCATGCTGACCGTAAGCGTCAGCATACTGACTCGAAGATGATTTGATTTCCAAAACCATTTCGACGTCAGAATACCCTGCTGAATATAAAGTGGGTGGAATCTTTATAATTACCTGGCAACCAAAATCTTGTAATTCGTCAGCCCTCTGGGATAATCAAAACAGGCGATTATGCAAACGCTCAGACAGACTAATGAAGCGGTATCTCCATTGGGCTACTTCTACGATCAGTCCGCCTGGGGAATGTATCTGGTCACCTGCCTGCTGTACGTTTTGATTTTGCTGGTGCAGGAAAGCTACATTCTGACAGACGCGGTGTATTTCAATTCCCTTGGGGAACAGCTCACTACGGAGCGTATCGCACAGTGGCTGGAAGCCCAGCACCGCTGGGCCTGGATCAGTTACGCGATGATTCCTCTCAGTGTAGCACTTCAGGTACTACTCATCACTATTTGCCTCAATATCGGCAGTGTTCTGCTGGATTATCCGGTTTCCTTTCGCGTCCTTTTCGGTATGGTGACCAAAGCGGTTAGTGTTTTCGCAGTTGGCAAAGGGATCTATGTGCTGATCCTGTTGACAGTGGAGATACATACGCTCGACGACTTATTTAAGGCCGATATTTTTTCTCTTCTTGGGTGGATTGGAAAAGAGGAAGTGCCTATGTGGCTTGCTTATCCTCTCAGTGTGATAAATGTATTTGAGCTTGCTTTCTGGTTGCTGCTGGCGGGAGGGCTTGGGCTTTTGATCAAGCGCCCCTTCTGGGAAATGTTGAATTTCGTGGCGGGAACCTACGGCGTTGGTTTGACCATTTGGATACTGTTCATCGTATTTCTGCAGCTAAACTTGATGTAAGCTGATCAGGGCAGGTTGCACCTGATTATTAAATCTGTTGATTGTAATGGAAAGAAAACAATTCCGCATTCTACTAGGCGTTTTGGCTGCCGGCAGTCTCATGGCCTTCTTGTTTTTTCAGATTTTGAAAATGGTTCAACGCCTGGAAAGCGCTCGAGACCTGAGTGAGCACGCGGTAGCATCTTTTCAGCCGGTGGGTAAAGCACCGCCGCCGAGGGTGACTGGGAAACCGACTTTATTAGTGCACTTCCTTCCCGATTGTCATTTCTGTCAGTACGAGGCGAAGGTGTTGGGGGAAAACTTACCTTTTGTCCAGCACGCGCAGCTGATTCTTATTAGTAGGGCCTCTCCGCCGGCTCTGCGCGACTTTGCGAGGGAATTCGGTTTATGGCAACAGCCCAATATCCATTTCCTGCATGATAAGGAAGGGCGCTTTGCTGAATTCTTCGGCACCCAGTCGGTCCCCGCCGTATTTATTTACGACAAGGAAGGACGGCTGCAAAAACAATACCGGGGAGAAACAAAAATGGAAGCTATTCTTTCGCACCTCAATCCTGCAATTCATGAAGCCATCACGCACTAAGCTCGGTAAAATCCATGTTCGTCAGCACGATCAGATCGACTGTGGTGTAGCCTGCCTGCTGTCCGTCCTGCGATATTTCGGCGCCGGCCAGCCCCTGGAACGCTTACGCGAACTAAGTGGAACCAGCCGCACTGGAACTACCATGCTTGGGCTTTACCAGGCGGCTGTCCAACTCGGACTGCAAGCTGAAGGTTACGAAGCAGACATGGCCAGCCTTCGCGAATGTGAAGATATTTGTATTCTACACGTGGTCAAGGAAAACCATCTTCAACACTTTGTGGTCTGTTATGGATTCGACGAACAAGCCGGCGCTTTCCTGATCGGAGATCCCGCCGATCAGGAGGTTACGCGAATGGCACCGGAAGAACTGGCGGATATTTGGAAGTCCCGGTCGCTCCTTCTACTCAAACCGACTTCACAGCTGAAATCCGAGACGGATCAACGCAGTCGTCGTTGGCACTGGATACGCCGGCTGGTCCGGGATGATCTCAACATCCTGGGCCTGGCCCTGGTACTGGGTATCGCCGTCGCCATCCTGGGGTTGGCCACCGCCATTTTTTCTCAAAAGCTCATCGATGACATTCTTCCGTCCAACGACCGGCTCCGGCTCTTTGCAGGGGTTGGCTTACTACTGGCCTTGCTGCTGGCGCGCAGCTTCCTGTCTTTTCTTCGTCAGTTGTTACTGCTGCGCCAGAGCCGTGACTTTAACGTTCGCATAATCAACTATTTTTACGGCAACCTGCTGCATCTGCCGAAGCCCTTTTTTGACAATCGAAAGACCGGCGATCTCATTGCGCGCATGAACGATACGCAGCGCATACAGCGCACGATCTCCACTCTCGTCAGTAGCGCCATGATCGATGTGTTGATGGTGCTGGTCGCTACCGTCGCTATTTTCTGGTACGACTGGCAGGTCGGGCTGGTAGCGCTCGTCTGGATTCCGCTATTCGCCTACGTCGTCTATCGCTTCCACCGGCCCATTGTGAAGGGACAGCGCGCCGTTATGGCCGCCTACGCCCGCAATGAAAGCCACTATGTCGATACCATCCAGGGCATTGGAGCGATAAAGGTGACCAATAAACAATCCGTGTTCGCCCGGCTAACGACGGGGGTATATACCTTTTTTCAACAGAGTGTCTATGAGCTCGGGCGCATTGGAATCCGCTTCAGCCTGAGTACCGATTTGCTCAGCGCCGTCTTTGTCGTGGGCATCATCACCTGGAGCTCTGTCAACGTCCTTCAGGGCAGCCTGACCACCGGCGGCATGATCGCCATCCTGCAGATGATCGGTATTGTCATGGCCTCAGCCGGGGCGCTGGCGCTTACTAACATCCAGCTGCAGGAAGCAAAGGTGGCCTTCGATCGCATGTTCGAGTTTACTGCCATCGAAAGCGAGTACGACGAGGAAGCGGAGAAGCCGCGCGCCGTGGTCAACAACTTCGCTGAGCTGCGCGTCGATGCCTTGGCCTTCCGCTTCCCAGGGCGGCCGTTATTGCTGGAAGAAGTGTCATTTAGCGTGCGCCGCGGCGAGTGGATCGCCGTCCTTGGCGAAAGCGGCTGCGGCAAGAGCACCCTTCTGCAAATCCTCCAGAAGTTTTACGCCCCCGAATCGGGCGCCCTCAAAGTGAACGGCATCGACCTCGACCTGGTCGCCTTCACCAGCTGGCGCAGGCTGCTGGGGGTGGTGTCCCAGGAAGTGAAAATCTTCAACGGTACCCTCCTGGACAACATCCTGCTGGGCGATCAGCCCGATGACCTGGAGCAACTGCAACACTTCTTTCACTACTACGGCTTCAGCCGCTACTTCGAACAGCTACCCCAATCCTACACTACCATCGTCGGCGAGGAAGGCATCAATTTGTCGGGCGGGCAACGCCAGCTCGTCGCGCTGGCCCGCGCCCTTTACCACCGCCCCCAACTGCTGCTCCTCGATGAACCCACCGCCGCCCTCGACCGCGACACGGAGCACTTCGTCCTCGATCTGCTCGGCCGCCTGCGCGAGGAAATGGGTATCATCCTCTGCACCCACCGCCTCAAAACCGCCCGCCGCGCCGACCGCATCTACATCATCGAACACGGCCGCATCGAGCGACAGGGACGACATCGGGAACTGCTCCAAACCGATAACCTCTACTCGCGAGCCTGGCGGGATATGGTAGGCCCCCAGGGAGATTGAGGGGGTGACTCAAAGTCACCCCCTCAATCATTCTCGTCAGTTGCGCACCAACTTTCCGCTCACTTCCCGTCGCCCTGCGCGGATTCGGTACACGTACGCGCCTTTCGGTAAATGCATCGGCGGCTGGTAATCTGCGCGGTGTTCGCCGGCCGGCCGGTACTGCTGGTCGAGCGTGGCGATGGGCTGCCCCAGCATGTTGAACAGCTGCACCTGCACCCGGGCGCCCTCGCGCAGGATATAGTGGATGCTGATGACGCCTTCCCGCTGGGAGACCCAGTGCCGCAGTTCCGGCGCTTCCGCGACCGGTTCGGCGGAGGTGGTCATACACTGCAGGCCCAGTCCCGGGAGTCGCTCGAAATTTTGGCCCAGGGCGGCGTTGACCGTCGCTCCGTCGATACATAGCCAGCCTTCGAGGACGGTGGCGTACACCTGCCGGAAGTCGACGTCGTAGCGGAGATTGCCTACGGGGTCCAGATCCTGAAAGTCGGGACTGCGGCCGACGAAGCCGTTGGCGCCCAGCCCCGGCCCGAAGAGCATCAGCGGGGCGGCGGCAGGGACGGGAATGGGGTTCGCTGCGTCGTTGATCTCAAAAAGATAGGCCGCTCCGCTGGTGCCGACGACGCCGTCTCCACGAAACGCCCCAACAAG
>CAZWDL010000108.1:0-25186 GCA_964632995.1 uncultured Saprospiraceae bacterium | reverse complement strand
GCGTAGCCGCGACTGGGCGCAGGTCCGGCAGGAGTGGGGCCTGGCGGGCAACGCGGGCTTCGTCGTAGCGCCCCGCCACCTGACTAAAGACCTCAATCTGCGCGGCCGCTGCTTCCTGCACTCCTACGACTGGGAACAGGATCCGGAGGGAACCTCCCTGGAAGTTATCCTCACCGCCCCGCTGGTCGTCGCCCAGTGGATTAACAGCCAGTACTTCTTTTCGACTACCGACAATGTCGCCTTCGGCAGCGGCAACAAGATCACGCATAATGTGGTCGGAAAAATCGGCGTCATGCAAGGCAACGGCAGTGACCTGATGCACGGCCTGCCCCTGCAGTCGGTGATGAAAAGTGACCGTGAACTCTACCACCAGCCGCTACGGTTGTGCGCTATGGTGGTGGCGCCGCGGCAGCGGGTACAGCAACTGGTAGAGAAGCATGAAATCCTGCAGCAAATGTTCTTCAACGAGTGGGTGAGCCTACAGGTGTGGGATCCGGTGCAGCAGCTGATGTGGCGACTAACGCCGAAGGGGAACTGGGAAGAGGTTTGACCCCTTTTTGGTGGGGGGGGGGCGAGGCCTTCGGCCCGCCTGCCGGTAGGGATCAGGGTGCTTCTGTCCCCTGGCATGTGGGGGCTCGGTAGCTATGTTTCCTCGCTGAGGGGAGGGTTAAGCCAGGCGAAGCCGAGCCCCCACAAGGGCCGCCAGCAGGCGGCTCTCCCCACCGATAGCCGGGCCGAAGGCCTCGGCAAGCTCAACAGAACTAATGGGAAACTCTTAAATAATCCGTATTTTGGACCACTCACAAAGGTCCTCAATGAGTAAACAAGCCAAGAAGATAGGCTGGATAAGCGCCGGGGCGCTGGTGGTCGCCAATATGATCGGCACCGGGGTGTTTACGAGTCTGGGGTTCCAGCTGGAATCCACACAGAACACTTGGACGATTCTCATACTGTGGGGTGTGGGTGGCGTGGTGGCGCTAGCCGGCGCCTTCAGCTACGCCGAGCTGGGCGCCTACTTTAAGCGCTCCGGAGGCGAGTATCATTACCTTTCGCAGCTGTACCATCCGCTGGTCGGCTACCTGACGGGCTGGGTGTCCCTGACCGTGGGCTTTGCCGCGCCGGTCGCACTGGCGGCTATGGCGATGGGGGCCTACCTGGAACAGATGACCGGCATACCCCCTAAGGCTACCGCAATAAGCATGGTACTGGTGGCTACCATCGCTCACTCCTTCAGCATCAAGCAAAGCAGCCTTTTTCAAAATATACTGACCTTGCTGAAACTGGTGCTCATCGTCGGATTTGTGATCGTGGGCTTGATCGTGGTCACCGAATACAATGCGCTCGACTGGTCGGGAGAATGGCGATCGGAAATCCTGATGCCGTCCGCGGCGGTCTCGCTGGTATACGTTACTTACTCCTACACCGGCTGGAATGCCGCCGCTTACATCGTCGAGGAAATTAAAACGCCTTCGGTCAACCTTCCTAAAGGCCTGATCAACGGTACGCTGATCGTTACGGTGCTATACGTTCTGCTTCAGTTTGTCATGCTCAAAAACGCCACTTACAATCAACTGAGCGGTGAACTCGAGGTCGGGCAGATTGTGGCCCGCAATCTCTTCGGCGACTACGGGGGTAATATCGTCAGTACGGCCATCGCACTGTTCCTGCTGTCCAGCATCAGCGCTATGGTGTGGGTGGGCCCGCGGGTGAGCCTGGTCATGGCGGAAGACCATGCCTTATGGCGTTTTCTCAATTACAAAAACGAACGCGAGATACCGGTGCGCGCCGTGTGGTTCCAGTCGGCCATCAGCTTCCTGATGATCGCCACGGGCACCTTTGAGCAGGTGCTGGTGTACTGCGGCTTCATCCTGCAGCTGTCGAGTGCGTTGAGCGTCGGCGGTACGCTGTTGCTGCCAAGGGAGGAAGGAAAGTTGCCTTACCGCAATCCCGCCCACCCCTGGCTGCCCGTCATTTTTCTGATCGTAAGCGCCTGGATTGTAATCTTCCTGTTGTATGAACAACCGCTGGAGAGCGGGATTGGAGTGGGAATACTGATACTCGGATTGATCACCTACTGGATCAGTAAGCGGATGACTAGTGCCTCCGGCACTAGGTCTTGATGGTCAGCAAATGTTGAAAGACAGGATTGGCAGGATAAACAGGGTCATAAGCATTTTTTGTAAAAAGACCTCATTACAAGTCATGACATCTATTCTTGATATTTTTAGTTCCAAAATTAAAATACCCTTTCATGAAATATTCACTTTACCTTCTGTTGCTGTGCCCCTTGCTCTTTGCCTGTCAAAACGGTGAGCAAGCGGAAAGCGGTAACGATCATCCATCCTCCGAACAACCTGCTGCGCATAGCCACGACCACCACGGCGACGCCAACAACCACATGAACCAACGCCCTTTCGAGGACCTGGTCGAAGGCTTCGAATCGCCGCAGCGCGCCGAGTGGCAGAAGCCGGATTCGGTGATCGCCCTGCTCGGCGACCTCGAGGGAAAAACCGTGGTCGACATCGGCAGCGGCAGCGGTTACTTCAGCTTCCGCCTGGCCGAAGCCGGCGCCCACGTCATCAGCGCGGATGTGGACGAGCGCTTCCTGGAACACATCGAAGAGCGAAAGGAAAAAGAGGGAATGACCGATGCGCAGATCGAAACCCGGCACGTACCCTACGATTCGCCGAAGCTGGAGGAAGGAGAAGTCGACCTGGCCTTTATGGTCGACGTGTACCACCACATTAAGCAGCGGCCCGACTATTTTGCCAAGGTGAAAAAAGGGCTGAAACCGGGCGGCCGCCTGGTGGTAGTCGACTTCATCAAGGAGGAAATACCCGTCGGCCCGCCGGTGGAGATGAAGCTGGAGCCGGAGCAGGTGCTGGAGGAACTAAAAAAGGCGGGTTTTACAAAGTTTGAGGTAAATGAGGAGTTGTTGCCATACCAGTATATTGTGACGGCGCGGTAGGTACGTTTACGAAACCTGCGAGGGGTATCGATTACCCATAAGTTCGCTTTGGGCTACTTCTTATGTTCATCATTCCTGTGTTCTTCTGTTCTACGGTTCTGCAAGTCAAAAACTTGACGAAAACCCCAGTTAACAGTCCAGAACCGCAGAACAGAGGAACAGAAAAACAGAAGAACCGCAGAAGTTCAGCACCGACCAAAGATACGGGTCATCGATACACCTTAGAGGCTTCGCAAACGTATTACCTGAACCAAAGAAGATGAACAAAAACCGCTACTCTATCCATGAGCTCCTTCCAATGCTACAAATTCAAAACCGTCGACCGGCCGCTGAGCGCCGGGAAGTAAGGGACTGGTTTGATGGATGCTAGCCCTCGAGCATCCAGCACCCAGCATCAAGCATCTAAATCCCCACCCCCTCCCCCGTCTTTGCCGCTTCCAGAATCGCCCTTACGATCCGGATATCCCGTCTCCCCTCTTCCCCCGGCACCATTACGGGCCGGTTTTCCTTAATGGCCAGCGCATCATCATCCATCTGCCGGGCCTGCTGGTCGCCCAGGTTCTGGTCGATGATTTTGCCGTCGCTGGTGCGGCCTTTGATGCCGCTGTAGGACTGCATAGGGCGCAGCTCGTACCAGCCATCTTCGCAGTCGACGCGCAGGTGGTTGATGCTCTGGCCCACGCTGGTCTTGCCGTCGGCGAGCAGGCCGTTGGCGAAGCGCAGCTGGAAGCTGGTCGTTTCATCCACTTCGGTGAAGACTTTGGGTCGCCTGGTGGATTGTTCGGCCTTCACCACCTCCACGGGTTCCATTCCTGTAGCGTAGCGGATGCCGTTGATGGCGTATACGCCCATATCGTAGAGGGCGCCGCCGCCCATTTCCTTTTCAAAGCGCCAGCCTTTGCCGCTGCCGCCGCCGTTGTAGCCCGCCATAGCCTCTACCCGTTTGAAGTCGCCGTAAGGTTTGGAAGAGGCGTAGCCAATGATGGTCTGCGTGTCGGGTTCGTGCTGCATGCGGTAGCCGATGCTCAGCTTCACCTTGTTTTTGTTGCAGGTGTCGATGATACGCGTACACTCCTCCGGCGTCATGGCCATAGGCTTTTCGCACCACACATGTTTGCCGGCGTTAGCGGCGATAAGGCTGTACTTCATATGCAAGCCGGTGGGCACCACGACGTAGACGATATCGATCTCGTCATTATCGGCGATGGTGTGCATGTTTTCGTAATTGTAGACATTTTTGTCCTTGATACCGTACTGCTCCTGCCACTTGGGAATCTTCCAGGGGCTGCCGGTAACGATGCCGGCCAGGTAACAGTGCCGGGTTTCCTGCAGGGCCGGTCCCAGCTGCCCGGTGCTGTATCCGCCGAGGCCGACCAGGGCCACGCCCAGTTTGTCCTTCGGTGGGCGTATTTCGGGCATACCGATAGCAAAAGCCGCGCCGGCCAGGACATTTTGTTTGATGAATGTTCTTCTTTTCATGGCGGACTTGATATATTTTTATTGAAATGAAGTCTTTCGCAAATTGTATGGGCGGTTTTACTAATTCGGATAACTCCAGGCGCTTGTTCGTTCACTTTCTTTCAAATTATTGCCTGAAACCAGAATGAGTTGGAAGATTTCTGCCATCATTAAAGTTGTTGCCCCCTTATCGACTGACCGTAAAATTTCAATACCCTTCCAACAACCATTTCCAACACGGAGTTATCTCAATTCGCTTATCACCGGATTCAAACGTCTGTTCTTCATTCATACTGATGATAGTTCCCTGAGGCAGCTGCAATTTTTCCAGACAACTTAGCATGCCGCTGAGTTCACGTGCTCTGGTTTTCTCTTCTTCCATCCGGTAACTAACGTTGACCGGATGCCATTGATCGCCTCTCTGTATTAAAAAATCAACTTCCTGATCTTCTTTCCAATAAAAAATTTTTGAATACTTTCTCCGCAGCTCCAGAAAAACGATGTTTTCAAGAACAGCGCCCTGGTCTTGCTTCATACTTACGGCGTGTTTAAGGCCGTGATCCAGAATGTAAAGTTTTCCGGGATTCCGCCGTCTTACTTTGAGGTTACTGGTAAAGATAGGTACAATGAAAATAGCATAAACGTCTTCTAGAAGGTTCATGTATTCAAAAACGGTATCTTTGGCTACACTCAGCCCTTGCCCTTTTAAATCCTTGTAAATTCCTGTTATTGAAACGGGATTGCCGGCATTTACCAATAAATAGTGTATAAGGTATTCAAGAACATGGGTGTTAGCCACTTTTAAACGCTCGGCTACGTCCCGGTAAATGATCAGATCAATATACTCCTGTAAGGCCATTATTCTTTCCCGCTCCCCCCAGCTAATCAGTTCCGGGAAAGCGGTGGTTGAGAAATATTCCCGGAAAGCATTTTTTATGAGTCGGTTTTCGGATGAAGTTCCCTGGCGGGCAGGCAACGCTTTCCACGAGAGGTACTCGTGGAAACTCAAAGGGAATACCTCGTAGGTCAAAGTCCGCCCTCGCAGGGCAGTTGCGATTTCCCGACCCAGCAAATCTGCGGATGAACCGGTGACATAGACTTTCGCATTTTGAGTATCCTTCACACGCCGCACGAATGTTTCCCACCCTGCAATACGCTGGATTTCATCAAAAAAAAAGTACACCTCCCGATTTTGATTTTCAGGGTACAGCGAATAATACGTATCCAGTACGGTGTCAAAATCCCGTAGCTCCATTTGGAAGAGCCGGTCATCTTCCAGGTTTAGGTACAATATCCGTTCCCGTTCCAACTCCTCACGAAGCTTTCGTATCGTATGAAAAAGTAAGGAGGTTTTTCCTGTTCGCCTGGCTCCCGTGAGGGTTATTACGCGGTTGATTTGTAGCGGCAATTGCTGTTGCCTGGGACGCACATACTGGAATTCCTGCGCCAGATTGTCCCTGATTATTTGCTGAAGAATGGAACGCTCTATCATTTTCATCCTTTTATGAAGGACAAAATACCTATTTTTCATCCTTTTTGAAAGGACGGATTTGAAATTTGTATTATTTTGGAAATCTGAAACCTGATTCAGGCTTTCAGTACCAAGAGATCGTTCCAAAGATAGGATCGGGCTTTCCGGAAACCAACAGCGGATCACTCTTAATTATCTGAATTCCCTAAAACCAGTGTCACTTCCAAGGGGCCTGTTATTTTCGTCTCTATTTGCGCCCCGGGCAGGAAAATATGGATATCCGTATATCGATCCTGCGCCGGCTCCCGGTACCGCTCCACTTGCTGTTCCTGCAGATTGACGATCCAGACTTTGGGGATGCCGGCGGAAGCGTAGAGCGGCAGTTTTACGGTCCGGTCTTTTTCCAGGCTGCTGTCGGACACTTCGATGAGGACCAATGTGTCTTCGGGAGTAGGATGAGAGCGGGTGTAACCGTCTTTCCGGAATTTCAGAATAGAGAGGTCTGGTTGTGGCTCAGAATCCTGCCCAATGCTTACAGGATTTTGGACACTTATCAGATAATCATCCGTTAATCGGCGGGAAAGCAAACGATTCAGCAGGTTGATCACTCCTGAATGATTACTATTGACAGGACTCATATCCACAATTTGACCATTGAGCAGTTCCACCCGTTGTCCTTCGAAAATGCCTGCTTCTCCCATGCGGTGATAATCTTCGACGGAAAAATGATGCGTATCGGTCCATTTAGGAGGCTCGGTAGTCATTACTGAATGGTTTGTTAGCAAAATAACGATAATCCTGGACAGGAGCAACGGGTAGATAGATGATAGCGTCCCTCTACCCTCTACCCTTACCTCAAAAAGCAAACCCCGGCATATGAATCCCCTGCACGCGCCATTCACCGGCTTCGAAGGCGACCTGGCTGATGCCGATATCCTCGTAGCGTTCGGGGTCGCCGCCCTTTACGGGATGGCCTTCCCAGGCGATGCCGAAGAAGAAGTACATGCCGTTGTTCACCTGCCGGACGTCTTCCGGCTGGAAGGCGATGGGGGTGATGGAGTCATATTTGGAGCGAAAGATGTGGATACTTTCCAGGGCCTGTTCCCGGGTGATACATTCGGTTTGATTACGGCAGTTTTCGCTGAGCCATTCGCCGCGGAACGGCTCGTCGAGGTTGAGCAGGTCGAGTAAGGTTTCCTCCACGTGCTCCCGGATGAATTCCGGTCCGTCGTGGCAAAACTCGCTGTAGATAAAGCCGTGGATCATGCCGGGCACGGCGCAGTTGACTACTTCGTGGTGCAGGAACTCTTCTGTTAGAAAGCGGTAGTAGCCGCGTGCGTTGAGGTGTTCCGGGCGGTCGATGAGGATGCCTTTGGCTTCCAGGCGTTTCAGCAGCGCTTTGATGCGGGGCTCCAGTTTCTTTTCCTTCACCAGGTCGGCGGGCGGCAGGTCTCTGATGCCGGCGAATTGCCGTATGGGGACCAGTTCGCCCCGGGCTTCGGCTTCGTGGAACCTGGTGACGTTGTCGAGGAAGCGGGCTACCAGCTCCGGCGGCGCATTGTCTGAGGTAAAGAAGTGAGCGGGACCTTGATTGAGTTCGAGGTTGAGCGCTTTGAGTTCATTTTCGACGCGCAGTTCGTCTTCCCGGGTGAGTTTCGGATCTTTCATGGTGGTTTTGGTTTTGGAGTATCCGGATGCGATCAGACGCTTTCCTGATGCGGAGGCGAAAGTTAGTGAGGTTTTTTTCCGATGCTAAATAGATGTTAAGTAGATGCCAGCTGCCGTCTGCACTCACATCGAAAACGAGAGACTGAAATGCCTCTTTTAACCAAAATAACTTTGTAGGGCACTCCGTGAGAAATGCGAAAATAGCAGGTCAAGCCGCTCCATTTGAAGACAAAGGGGGAAAGGTTAGAACCTATACTAAAAACAGGTAGGCCTGAACCTGAAAGCCTGGTTCTGTACTTTGCTTAAAATGATGCGATCCGAATACTTATGTGACAGGGGTTGTCGACATATGTGTAATATAACAAATTACAGCCTATTTGTAAAGATGCAGAGCTGATTTTTTATTAAAAAATTACTCATTGGATCTTTCCCACCACATCAAAAGCCGACAGTACGCTGTCGCCCACGCTTATCCCACGCCGGTAATTGCCGGCGAAGTAAAGGCCGGGAAAACGATTTTCGAGATCCCCCAGCAGGCCCTGAATGCCTTGATATCCCATGCGGTACTGGGGAATGGCCCGCTTCCATTTTTTGACGCGTACGAACACCGGTTTTTCCCTAATATTCAGGATGTCTTTCAGTTCCTCAAACACCAGCCGGGCGAGGTCGTCATCGGGCAGCAGCGCGTTATCCGGTTGGCGGGCGCCGCCCACAAAGGAAGTAAATGCCACATGCCCCTCCGGCGCTCGTCCCGGAAAGATGGAAGAACTCCACAGCGATCCCAGGATGGAGCGGTTTTCCACCTCGGGGACCAGGAAACCGAAGCCGTCCAGTTCCCGCGGAACGGCCTCCTTCCGGAAACCGGTGAAGACCACACTCACCGGTGGGTAGTAAATATCCGAGAGCAGCTGCAGTTCTTCCGGTGAAGCCACCGGAGACAGCAGGTCCTTCATGGCGAAAGTGGGAACGCAAACGACCACATGGTCAAAAGACAGGGCTTGCGAACCACCGTTCCGGCTAACTTCCAGTTGGTAGCGGCCATCCTGTTCGCTCAGCCGGTTCACAACCACATTAGTATGAATCTCCTGCTTCAGGTTTGCCGCCAGTGCATCGGTCAGTACCTGCATACCGTCTGTAAAGGAAAACATCCGGGCCCGGTTTTTAGCCACTTCTTTTCTTTTTTTCCGCTCACGCGCGCCCTGCACAGTACCCTTGATCAGGCTGCCGTATTTCTGTTCCAGGGCATACAGTTTGGGAAATCCTGCCGCCGTACTCAGGTGTTGCGGATCGCCGGCATACACGCCTGCCACAAAAGGATTGATCGCATAGTCGAGAAACTCCTGCCCCAGCCGGTAGCGGACGAAATCCGCCAGCGCAATGTCTTCGCCTGAGGTCGGTTTAAGAAAAGGTTCCTTCAACAGGCGCAGCTTGGCTTTCCAGGAAAACAGGCCGGAACGAATAAAGGCCAGGGGAGACGTGGGTACCGGCGCCAGTTGCCCGTTCCTGAGGATATATCTTTTCCCGGAGGCCTCATTACCATAAACTTTTTGGTCTTCCAGTTCCAGGTCGCGAACCAGACTTTTGAGTACTTCCGAGGTTTCGAGAGCGCTGTTGGGCCCCATGTCAAACAGGAAACCATCAGAACGCTCAGAGGTGATCACCCCGCCTACGCGATCCGATCTTTCAAAAAGCCGGACCTCGAACCCCTCTTTTTTCAGCCAGTAGGCGACACAGAGTCCCGAGATGCCGCCCCCGATAACAGCGATATTCCTTTTCATATTTTTACCTTCCTCTTATGTAACTATTCAGCATCGCCGCTGCGCGCCGATATTTTTTATTTTTGCTACGGATCACACGGATTTTCACAGATTATCATTTTGGAAAACCCGTGTAATCTGTGGCCTTTTTAAAAACTTTCCTGGTGAAGCCAGGATGGTGAATAGCAAGCTTTTTTATCTAAAACGAACCCGAAAAAGTTGGATTTCAGAAGCTAAACTTAAAATTAGGCTCTCTAAACCAGCCGCTTAGCACATTAACTGTCATTTATCAGTCAATTCCGGGCCGGACTTCACGTTTGGGGCTTTAGATAGGCCGGTTAGAAAACTGTAGACGACTTCAACCTTACAGTAAGTTTGAGATCAATATTCCGGTTATTTTCGCAAAACACGATTCCGAATGAGATCATCATAACTTCCGTTAAACGCAAACCGCCCCACCTCACAAGAGGCGGAGCGGTCTGTTCCGAAGCATTCTTTTAATCATTGAGAGAATGCCAGCCTGATTTTTCTGCTGTTAATTACGCTATCGTAGCCGGTTCATCTTCTCTCACTACGGGGTTGCCGTTACGCACCCACTCATCGTAGCTGTTGAGATAGTTCACGACGTTTTTGAACCCGTTTTTAGCCAGGATGGAGTAGCCGATAGCAGCGCGGTCGCCGGATTTACAATGGACCACCACTTGCTTATCTTTGCTGACCTTGTCGAGGTTTTCCGGCAGCGTACCGACGAAGACGTTGTCGGCGCCTTCCAGGTGTCCGGCTCTGTACTCGGCTGCGCCGCGCAGGTCAACCACCTGTACATCGTCGCGCTTCACGAGTTCTTTCATTTCGTCCAGCGAGATAATCTCTTCGGTCTCCAGTTCCTTGCCCAGCTCTTTCCAGATGCTGACATCAGGCACATAGCCGGAGAGGTTGTCGAGACCGATGCGCATCAGCATGCGAACCAGCTCGTCGTGCTGTTCTTTCTTCGCAATGAGGATGAAAGGCTCGTCGTAGTCGATAAACCAACCCATCCAGGTAGGGAAGGCTTTATTGTGCTGAATGTTCAGCGTACCGGGGATGTAGCCGGCGGCGAAGTCCTTCTTCTGACGGGTGTCGATCACCTTGACGCCTTTGACCATCGCGGCCTGGAATTCCTCCTTGCTCAGCCGTTCGGGCTGGGGTACTTCCGTGAGCAGCGGGCGGTCCACCTTGTTGAGCTTCTTCATCATGGCGAAGTACTTGGGCGGCTCCGGCTGGTCGGCCAGCAGGAACTCGATGAAGCCCTCTTCGTCATTTTCGTACTGTAGCGCCCAGTTGCGGAGCTTCTCATAGCCTACCGTAGAACTCGGCACCGCACCCAGCGCTTTACCGCAGGCGGAGCCGGCGCCGTGGCCGGGCCATACCTGGATGTGATCGGGCAGTTGGCGGAAACGCTCAACAGATTGGTACATCTGCTTGGCGCCGGCTACTTTCGTTCCCTTCAGACCTGCCGCTTCTTCCAACAAATCGGGACGGCCGATATCCCCGACGAAGACAAAGTCACCTGTAAAGATCATCACCGGTTCCTGGCTGGCCGGAGTATCCGTCAGCAGGAAGCTGATGCTCTCCGGCGTGTGGCCGGGGGTATGCATTACTTCGAATTTGAGGTTGCCCACATCAAAGGTGCTGCCATCCTTCAGGCCGACGTGCTGGAATTCGTACTCCCAGCCTTCGCCGCCCTCATCCGAGAGGTAGAGCTCGGCGCCGGTCAGGGCGGCCAGTTCACGGGAGCCTGCCAGGAAGTCGGCGTGGATGTGCGTCTCGGCGACGTGTGTAATCTTCAGGTTGTTCTCTTCCGCAATCTTCAGGTAAGTATCGACATCGCGCTTGGGGTCAATCACGATGGCAACGCCTTCTTTCTGGCAGCCGATTACATAGCTTGCCTGGGCCAGGGTCTTATCATATACGTGCTGAAAAAACATATGCTGTAGTTTGTTTTTAACGGTTTAATCAAATTGACAGTACAAAGATGGGGGATATTTAATGAGCGTACAGTGAAGTTGGTCACAGAAGAAAAAAAGCAGTATTTTTATTTGGTTTTAAGACGGACAACAAGTGGGAAGTTTTACCCGACCCGAGCCAACGAAGGGCGGGCGGAAGGTTCCCCGGCTCGAACGGAGTAAGGATGGACAGAAAGAATGGAATTAATTTTAAGATAGGGAAACAGCTCTTTACTTGCACGTCTGTTTTATTTATTTTCATACGTACGAAAATAAAGGAGAAATCGAAGCCGGCGTCCCGGCAAGTGTCTTTCCCTTTCTATTTTACCTCTTATTCAAAACCCTTCCTTCAAAAGCGGATGCCTGGACCGCTGTCACCCAATTCCGGCAATTGGTCACCCCCTACCGGTGAATAAACGCATATTGGATTTGGCTTTAGCTTCTGATTACAAAGATCTTGAAGATGCTATCCAATATCAGGTCGCATGGGTGAATGGAGCCCAATTCTTTCTTACCCGAAATGAAAAGGATTTCAAAGATGCCGCTATCCCGGTGATGACGGCGGAAGCTTTTTTGAAACAGTTTTCCTGATTTTTTCCGACACGAAAAAAGGAATACAGCTATCCGTCTTTTTCACCGGTCAATTTCTTCATCCAACTCTGCTCTTCCTCGGAAAAAGCGGGCGGAGGCGGTCTCTGATTTCAACTACCGGTAAGCGATTGTCTACCGGCTTGATGGCGGGCAGTACAACAGTTTCAGGGCTGATAGGAGGCGTGGGGGAGGCAGCCGGCCCCTCTGCTCTATCGGCTTTCCGGAAAATTTCCACATCCGGATACAGGATACCCACATCCTCTTCCGGAGAGGTATCTTCAACGGTGTAGTTGTTTAAATGTACTACATAGGCAGCGCCCAGCCGCAGTGTCAGCTGAACGCTGATCAGATAAGCGAGACTGTTGTAGACATCCGGCCAAGGATGGCCTTCCAAATAAGGGTCCATGCCCGGAAATGGTGAAGGCATGCCGTTCTAATAAAAAAAACAATATATGAAGCTTGCGATATTTGAATTTTCACCTTATTTTAGCGGCTAAATTCATCCCCTCGAATTTTTAGACGCAGATCAATTTTTCCTATCTGCATACCAAATCTCCTTGCTGATTTTCGCAGTTGCTTCTTTTACACCCTAACTATTCATGGGTAAGAGAGTTGCATCGGATATTCCATCCCCACCAATATCCGGAATCCGTATTACTACGACAAAATCATTCCTGCGGAAGGCACCTGTGTAAGGGTCCCAGTCATCAGCAATTTCTTGTTAAAAAAGTAATCAAAGCAACAGAGAGGTCGAAGAAGCAACCGATCCCCACGCTAAACATGGGAAATCATCCCATGAATGGTGTTTTGGCCATAAGTCAAAGAGCGGCTACCCAGGAATCGGATACACCACAAGAGAAGGCAATAGTAAAACATTCGGCATATACTTTTCAACATAATTATCTCATGAATATGAAAACAAATATTTTATTCCGGTTCTGTTTGTTAGCTTTTTTAAGCGCAATACTCCTTACCTGTGAAAAAGACAATTTAGTCCCAGAAGCAAAGCTTGTTCTAGCCTCTGATTTCAGCTCCGACGTTCCGCTGGACTGGCACAAATTATTTGAGGAGATCGACCGCTATGCCCCTGGTTATCGCCCTCCGGCGGCCGCCCGCGCCCTTGGTTACCTAGGCCTGGCCGGCTACGAAGCCGCCGTGCCCGGCATGCCCGGCTACCAATCCCTGGGCGATCATTTTGCGGGGCTGAGGCTCCCTGAGGTCTTACCCGGCCTGGAATACCACTGGCCTTCGGCGGTTAATGCCGCTTATTATCAAATGTTTAAAAAACTATACCCTCACGTCCGGGCCGCTGATCTCGAAAAAATTGAAAACCTGAATCAAAGATTTGAACAGGAATTTTTGACCCAAACAGCGGTTCCGGTTTTCCTGCGTTCGAAACGCTTCGGAGATGCCGTCGCCGAGGCAGTCTTCGACTGGTCGGCAACCGATGCCATCGGGCACGAAGCTTATCTGAATCCCAGGCCATCCGACTATACACCTCCGCAAGGCCCCGGTTTATGGCAGCCTACCTGGCCGAACTTCACGCCTGCTTTATTGCCCTACTGGGGGCAAGCTCGCACCTTTGCCATGGAAAAAAGCGAGTTGCTAAGCCGGCCGCCACTGCCGTGGAGTGAGGATCCGAATTCTCAGTTTTACGCCCAGGCCAAAGAGGTGAAGATTTGGGTTGACCGGGTCCAGGCCGGGCAGGATTTAGAGGGGTACTGGATTGCCGAGTTTTGGAGTGACGACCATTTTGAAGTGACCTTCACGCCGGCCGGCCGTTGGGTTGCCATCGCCAACCAGGTAGTCGAAATTGAGCGCCCGTCTCTGGAAACGGCTGTCGAACTCTATGCCAAAATGGGCATGTCATTATGCGATGCGGGCATCGCCGTATGGCATTCAAAGTATGCGTACAACTATGAAAGGCCAATCGATTACATTCGCCGCACTTTCGACCCCAACTGGACCACCGTCATGAACAACCCGCTCAACGGTTACAAGGGGTTATCTCCCCAATTTCCGGCTTATCCTTCCGGGCATTCCGGCTTCGGCGGCGCCGGCGCCACAATTTTGACCGACATCTTCGGCTTTCACTACGTTTTAACAGACCGCTGCCATGAAAACCGGACTGAGTTCCGCGGCACGCCCCGGACCTTCCGAACCTTCATCGATATGGCAGTAGAAAATGCATTTTCCCGCATCCCGCTGGGCGTGCATTATCGCATGGACTGTGAGGAGGGGCTACGCCAGGGTTACCTGGCCGGACAGCGGGTTCTGGAACTCCCCTGGAAGAGATGATGAGCGGCCACTAGTGCCTCTTCAGCACCATTCCTTTGTTGTACTCAAAGTTCATTCGCGCGATGTGGTAGATGGAGATCTCCTGCGGGCATTCCACCTCGCAGGCGCCCGTATTGGTGCAATGCCCGAAGCCTTCGGCCTGCATTTGGTCCACCATGTGCTTCACCCGCTGATCAGCCTCGGGTTTTCCCTGCGGCAGCATAGCCAGGTGGCTGATCTTGGCCCCGGTGAACAGCGCGGCGGAAGCGTTCTTACAGGTCGCCACACAAGCCCCGCAACCGATGCAGGCAGCGGCGTCGAAGGCGTCCTCCGCAACGTCGTGCGGAATGGGGATGGTATTGGCTTCGGGCGCATCGCCGGTGCGGGTGGAGATGTAGCCGCCCGCCTGTATGATGCGGTCGAAAGCGGAGCGGTCGACGCGCAAATCCTGGATGACGGGAAAGGCCGCCGCCCGGAAAGGCTCCACGTAGATGGTGTCCCCATCCCGGAAATGGCGCATGTGGAGCTGGCAGGTCGTGGTGGCCGCCAGCGGGCCGTGCACCCGCCCGTTGATGAACAGGCCACACTGGCCGCAGATCCCTTCGCGGCAATCGTGGTCGAATTCCACCGGTATTTCCCCTTTCTGAATCAATTGCTCATTGAGTACGTCAAGCATTTCCAGGAAGGACATCTCCGGATTGACATCCTCCAGTTCGTAATCCACCATGCGACCTTTCGCCTCGGGGCTTTCCTGCCGCCATATTTTGAGTTGTATTCTCATTTGTAACTTCTTTCTGTTGGTTGAACGGTTTCGAAGGAGAGTTCCTCTTTGTGTAATATCGGTGACTGTTCCGCACCGCCGTATTCCCAAACCGAAACATACTGGAATTCGTCATCGCGGCGCCGGGCTTCCCCGTCGGGTGTTTGATATTCTTCACGGAAATGGGCGCCGCAGGATTCCTCCCGCTGCAGCGCATCGTGGCACATCAGTTCCGCCAGCTCCAGGTAGTCGGCTACGCGGCCGGCTTTCTCCAGTTCGGAGTTAACCCGGTCGGGATCCCCCGGCACCTTCAGGTTCTGCCGGAAGTCGGCGCGCAGGGCACGGATATCGTCGATAGCCTGCGTCAGGCCTTCGCGGGTACGCAAAACGCCGCATTTATCGTACAGCAAAGATCCGAGTTCTTTGTGGTAATCGGTGGCCGTGCGGTCGCCGTTGATGGCGAGCAGGTGCTCGAGCTGATCGCGCACTTCCCGTTCGGCTTTTTCAAAGGCCGGATGCTCAGTCGATATTTTTCCCGAGCGCAGTTCATCGACCAGGTAATTGCTGATGGTATTCGGCAGGACGAAGTAGCCGTCTATGCAGGCCTGCAGGAGAGAATTGGCGCCGAGGCGGTTGGCGCCGTGATCGGAAAAATTGCATTCCCCAATAGCGTACAGCCCGGGAATGGTGGTCATCAGTTCGTAATCAACCCAGAGACCGCCCATGGAAAAGTGGGCGGCGGGCGAGATCATCATCGGACGCTCGTAGGCATTGTATCCCGTGATTTTCTCATACATGCGAAAGAGGTTGCCGTATCGCTCGCGGATGGTGTCGATGCCGTAATCCTCAATGGCGTGGGCGAAATCGAGATAGACGGCATTGCGCTGCGGTCCTACGCCGTAGCCGGCATCGATGCGCTCTTTGGCGGCGCGGGAAGCGATGTCGCGGGGAGCCAGGTTGCCGAAGGCCGGATAGCGCCGTTCGAGGTAATAATCACGCTCTTCTTCGGGGATTTCTCCCGGCGGGCGCGAATCATTCGCTTTTTTAGGCACCCAGATGCGGCCGTCGTTACGCAACGACTCCGACATGAGCGTGAGCTTTGACTGGTAATCCCCTGACTGGGGCAGACAGGTGGGATGGATCTGCGTCCAGCTGGCCGCCGCGAACCCCGCCCCCTTCTTGTGGGCCCGCCAGATGGCTGATCCGTTGCAGCCCATGGCCAGGGTGGAGAGGTAGTAAATCTTGCCGTAGCCACCGGTGGCCAGTACAACAGCATGCGCGGCGTGACGTTCGATTTCCCCCGTATTAAGGTTCCGGACGATGATGCCGCGGGCTTTTCCGTCGATCAACACCAGGTCCAGCATTTCGTGGCGGGTGTACAGCTGTACCTGACCCGTCGCTACCTGGCGATTCAGCGCGGAGTAGGCGCCGAGCAACAGTTGCTGCCCCGTTTGCCCACGAGCGTAAAAAGTACGCCGCACCTGAACGCCGCCGAAGGAGCGGTTAGCCAGATAACCGCCGTATTCGCGGGCAAAGGGCACCCCCTGGGCTACGGCCTGGTCGATCAGGCTGGCCGAGCATTCCGCCAGCCGGTATACATTGGCTTCCCGGGCGCGGAAATCGCCCCCTTTAATCGTATCGTAAAACATGCGAAAGGCGCTGTCGGCGTCATTCTGATAATTCTTCGAGGCATTGACGCCGCCCTGGGCCGCCACCGAGTGCGCCCGCCGCGGGCTGTCCTGAAAGCAGAAGGACTTCACGCGGTAGCCCATCTCTGCCAGGGAAGCAGCTGTAGAGCTGCCCGCCAGCCCGGTTCCCACGACGATGATATCCAGTTTTTTCTTGTTATTAGGACTCACCAGATGGGTGGTCCCTTTATAACGGCCCCATTTCTGCTCCAGGGAGCCGTCTGGTATTTTAGCGTCCAGTTTCATACTTAGGGTATTGGTTGGGTGAAATAAATCCAAACGGGAATGTAGATGAACCCGGCGGTGATTAGAAAGGTATACGCGTAGCCGGCCCACCTGACCCATCCTCCGTATTTGCTGTGGTACAAGCCGAGCGTCTGAAAGGCGCTCTTAAAGCCGTGCAATAGGTGAAAACCCATCACCAGCATGGAAAAGACGTAAAAGCCGACATACCACCATTCGCGGTAGGCCATCACCACGACGCGGTACAGGTCTTTCTGGCCGGCGGCATCCAGCGGCACCTCACCGAACTTGTACGGATACCAGAAATTGGCCATATGCACCACGATGAACACCAGCAACAATGCGCCCAACACGCCCATGTAACGGGAAAACCAGGGGGAAGCGGCGCTCCGGCGGTCGTAAGCGTAGCTTTGGCCACCCTGCGCCGCCCGGCTTCGCCAGGTGAGGACCAGGGCGTAGACTGAGTGGCCGATAATGCTGATGTACAGCACATAGGACACGATCTTGATCAAAATATTGTGCGACAAGAGTTCCGAATAGTGATTGTACTGAAGTTGGGCCCGCTCCACAGGCAGTAAGAGCTGCAGGTTGCCCGCCAGGTGGATGACTAGAAAGACACATAGGAAAAGACCGGTCAGCGCCATCAGGTTCTTGCGTGCGATCGTACTTAAGGCTAGTTTTCGGCTCATTTTTATACCTGATTTGGAAAAAGCCGGGCTCGAAAATACGGCCCTTTTTTTTTGCTTTGGCTCAAAGCTAGGGGATAAAAGTGAAGGCATGAGCGACAAATGTTAGTCGATAGGGGTGAGAAATATCAATGGCGAAAGGTAATCAGTACAAATCCTTAGAACCGGCAAAATTCATTACCTGTCGGCGAAAGCAACAGATTGGCTATTCGAAAACCTCCTTCAGAGGCAATTCGATATCGAGGATGGGATCTTTGAGGGTATCAGTTGCGCGAAAAATGTCGTATTTATCCGGAGCAGTAAACACATAAATATTGGCCAAGGGAAGTAAGACGACCCAGTAGGATTTCACACCGTTATCAAAATACTTGCCGGCCTTTCTAACCAGTTCGTCGAGCGACTGACTGGGCGATATGATTTCAATAGCGCAGAGCGGCGGCTCGGTCATCGTCACTACGTCGTGCCGGAGATCAAGCGGTATCTTGGGATAGATACAAATATCCGGCACGGAAGGCCAGTCGGATAAATCCAGACTAAGCTCCGAAACGATTCGATAGACGTCCTTATACCGATAGCGCAGCTCTGAACCGAGATTTAACTGAATGACGCTATGATTAAAGGAAGGTATCGGCTTTCGGCGTTCTGTTTCATATTCGGAAAAAGCAGTTTCGGGCATAGCAGTTCTTTTACTTAAAGATAAAAAAATAATACCGGAAGGAAGTTGGACAAATGCCGTCTTAATTCAACAAAAAGTATTGCTTTCGCAAAAACTTCCACCCTTTTTAAGCGCACTTCCGAACAAGCAAGTGTCCGATAGCAAACAATATAGATCGAAAGCTTCTCATTTTATTCTGCTACCCTGACCCTGTACACATAGTAAGCCAGCCCGATCAGCACCCCCCATCCCAGACCCACTACAGTCAGCACCGTCCAGTCCACCCCGTATCGGGCGATGAGAAAATAAAACATCAGGAAGAACATCCCCCCCGTCACCAGGTAATTGACGTATTTCCAGTACCCCATTACTTCCGGAGTGCCGGCCCTTTTTTTCCTGACTTTCCGCTTCAGCGCAATCCAGATCCCTGAGAGCACGAGAGAGGATATCCCCAAGCCCATAATAAACCAGACAATTTTAGCCGGAAGGCCGCCCCAGTAACCAAAGTGCAAGGGGTCGGCGATGTCGTTTATCCAGGTGAGCGTATTGATCTCCTCGGCGCGCTGTACTTTCAGCACCTCGTAGTTGAAGGGATTCAAGTACACCCGGTTAGCGCGCGAGCGGACGAGCGGCACGTGGCTTTCACCGTACAGGTACAGCGGTTGTCCCTGCCTGACCGGTACGCCGATGGTTTCCACTTTGAGATTTGGTATCTGTTCCTGTGCGATTTGAATCGCCCGGTCGTAGTCTAGCCGGTAAGTAAAATTTTCGATATCCGTCTGCTTGTAGTAAGAAGAATCAACCACCGGAAACTCCAAATGGATTTGTTCGGTCACGTTTCCCACATTGGCGCGCTCGATAAAGTACCAAATACCGGTAATGGAAAAAAGGAGTGCGAAGGGGATCGACCACAGGCCCACCAGTCGGTGGAAGCTGCGGAAAAAAACGAGCGGCCCCTTGCCGACGGTCAGCCTAAACAGTTTTTTATACCATTTCTTATAGAAAACCAGCGCAGTGACGAGCGAGGCCAGCAGCATAAAACCGAACAGCAGGACAGTGAAATGGCCAATCTGGAAAGGAATGAACAGGTAGTAGTGCAGGTCCCGGAAATAACGCTGAACGGTAATCTGCGCCTCTCCCTGGATCTGGCCGGTATACGGATTAGCGAATACATACGTACGCCGGCCGTCGCGTTCCACGTATACCAGATCGCACAGGTACGGCGCTTCATTTTTTACCCAGTAAGGTACCGAGGCGTCCGGGTACTGCTTTCGCAAATTCTCCATGATGAGATTGCGGGAAGCCAGGGTATCCTGTGGAACGGCGCGCATGCCGGGCGTAAACAGCCAGTCGAGCTCATTGCTCAGCGTGGCGATCGTCCCGGAAAAGCAAACGATGAAAAACAGGATGCTCAGCTTAATGCCGATCCAGCTGTGTATTTGAAAAAAGGTTCTCTTTTTGAGCTTCATGTTGAGAAAGACTTGGTGACGAAGCGACTTGGAGAACAGTGAGCGGGTGTTCTCCTCGTCTTCCGCTCTCCAAGTCTCCTTGTCATTCTCCCGGTATTACGCTAATAAACCAGGGAAGCCTCATCAGAACGTGTAGGCAATATTGATCAGGAAATTCCGCGGCGCACCCGGGAACAGACGCACAAAGCTGTACCCACCTACCCAGTGGGTCTCGTCAAAGACGTTGTTGAGGGTAAAGGCTACTCTGACCTTGTTGACCCGGTAGGATAATCCGGCGTCGACTACGGTATAGCCGGGCAGGACCAATGCGCGCTCGAAAGTATTGCGCTCGGTCACAAAATTGCCGCCCAGATTGAAACCCAGACCGCTAAAAATTCCCCCGGTGATCTGGTAATTGGCGAACAAGCCGCCGGAGTGCCGTGGAGCATTTTCCTTTATACTACCCACCAGGTCTTCATTATCGCTGTCTGTGATTTCCGCTACATTGTAGGCATAATTGGCCGTGATGCTCAGATTGGAAGTGATCCGGCCGTTGACATCCACCTCGACGCCTCTGGAACGTTCGCCACCACGCTGCATCAACAGCCCCGTACTGACATCCGGAATCAGGATATTTCTATTTTCGATATTGTACAAGGCCAGATTCACGGCCATGCGCCCCTCCAGCAGTTCGGATTTGGCGCCGAACTCCACCATACTACCGGTGAGCGGATCGAACGGGCCGCCGTTTTGCGGGGCTATATCCGCCGGGTTCTGGGGCTGGAAGCTCTCCGTGTAGGTGCCGTAGAGATTAACAGCGTCGGAAAGACTGTATACCATACCGAACCGCGGCAGAAATTTCTCTTGTTGAACGGTTTGTTCATCATTCTGCTGGTAGTTCAGCACATCCGTGTAGTACTCCATGCGGGCGCCCAATAAGAACTGGAAGCGGTTCCATTTTATTTGATCCTGAATATAGACGCCGTTGGTAAAATACCGGGTGGCGGGATACTCAAAGCGTCCCAATTGATAATCGCTGGGATACCCCAGTAGATAGGTAGGATTTTCCAGGTTAAAGTGCGGAATATTGGGAACGGGACTGCCGTCCGGGCCAAATATAAAGCGTTCCGGCTCTTCGGGATTATATCTCGCCAGACCGCCGTCTACCGTCCGGTAAATAGCGGAGCTACTCGTGAAAATACCCGCCGAACCTACCGGGTTAATAGATTGAATAAAATCGTAGCCGAACAGCAGCTTGTGCTCCATTACTCCCGTCTTGGTTTCCCAGACGAAATAAGTGCTGAGGTTATCCGTTATTTGTTGACGCTCCCGGGCGCTGATGCGCATGCCCATCAGGGTCGGGATCTGATTGCCCAGGCTGTCGACCGCGAAGCGATTGGAAGTGCGGTGTTCGAAGAGATCCTCCTGGTAGCCGTAGCGCATGTACGAAGCATTAAAAGAGAACCGGTCCGAAAACTGGTGATTCAAAGACAGCGTGCTGTAGGCTACATCCGTCTTGTGATAATCATTAGCCGCCGCGATGGCGAACGAAATAGGGGTAGACGTAAGATCCGTTCCTGCTGTAGCACCGAAGATAGGCTGTCCGCGATCGAGCTTGCCGGCGAAGCGGGTCAGCACGAGGTCGAAGTTGATCCGGGTTTTGTCCGTCGGCAAAAAAGTAATGGATGGAGCAACCATAGTCGACTTGAATTCCTGCAGGTCGCGGAAGCTGCCCGAGTTTTCGTGGGCTACATTGAGACGGTAGAGCAGGCTTCCGCTCTCGTTGAGCGGACCGGTAAAATCGAGCGTGGACCGAAGCGTATTGAAACTGCCGGTAGTGAAGGAAATAGCCTTGCGATCGACCGGCAGCGGCTTTTTGGTCACCCGGTTCATGGTGCCGCCCGGCGAGGCATTGCCGAATACCGCGGAAGCCGGTCCTTTGATGACCTCTACCCGTTCCAGGTTGGCCAGCAGTGTCTGAGGACCGAACAGACCGATGACCCGCAAACCGTTGATCAGTTCCTGCTGGGAACGAAAGCCGCGGATAGTAAAGTCATTATAATAGGAAAACTGGTTGATGCCGCTGATATTCTCTACCACGTCATTGACCCGGTAGGCCTGCTGATCGGCAAATACTTCTTTTGTCACATAACTCACGGCCTGGGGAATGTCCTTAATCGGTGTGGCCGTTTTGGTTGCGCCGAAGGAAGCGAGGTTTTTGTAAGATCGCTCGCGCCGGCCGGTGACCTCTACCGTCTGCAATTCCTGATTCTCGAACTTGAGTTCGAAGTCTAATTCAGCGGTCTCCCCGGCGCTTACCTGGACTTCTCGCTCGACAGACTCATAGCCGACAAAACTGACGAGAACCCGCCGCATACCCGCCGGCACTTCTTTGAGCTGATAATTTCCCTGATCATCGGTCGTGCCACCTATTTTGGTATTGACTATCGAGACGTTTGCAAATTCGACTGCCATGCCGTCTGGCGTGCGCACCTGACCGCGAATGGAACCGGTTTGTGTTAACCCAGCTCCTAAAAACAATATCATGAGCAACAATGTGAGGCTAGCATTTCTCATCCTTATACTTATTTAGACTATTTTTAAATAGAGGTCGCGCAAAAATATACTTCTGAACAAGATATCCAAAGCAAAACTGAAGTAGAGGAGCTGATTTACTGAGTATTAGGTATGGTCCTACCTAATTTTTCAATACTCACTTTATCCCAAAAATTGGGTATTGCATAGCCCTGTGCACAGCTCTATTTTTGCCTTATCTGTATTTTATCTAAATAAAAACTAGCCTCAATGATAAGAATTCGACTTCTCACTTTAATCTTCGTTTCCGGAGTAATCTCCCTTTCCGCACAAAGTTTCGTGCAGGTATCCAACGGCAGTGGCTACGCTGATCAGTCTTATTTCCGTCTGAGTGACGACGCCGTCACTCCGGTGGCAAACGAATCCTGGGGTCTCGCCTTTTCCACTATCGGTTTGACTGACGCCGGTATTTCCGTTAATGAATCTACCACTTCGGTATTCGGCCAATCCGTGCCCGAGTTGGAGTTGTACCTGACCGAAGCAACGGATTTTTCCGCTACCATTGACACAGCCACCCTGGGGCCCCGGCTATTCAATGACGAATCCTCCTGGGAAAACGGCGCCCTTAACGGCGCGGCCGCCCCGGGCGATCCCTTCGACTTGGGGTGGGGCGCCTACAATCCGGTGAACCACTCGCTGACCGGCAGCCGTATCTTCGCTATCCGGCTCCGTGACGGCTCCTTCCGCAAGTTCATGATCGAATCAATGGCCGGCGGCGTTTACACCCTGCGCTACGCCAACCTCGACGGCTCGGATGAGCAGACGGTACAAATCGCCAAGGACGATTTCCCCGATGCGCCGCTGGCGCTGTTCTCTTTCGAAACCGGCAAAACCCTGTCTTCCACCGGCGCCTGGGACCTGTTCTTCGGCCGCTACTACACCAAGCTCGAAGACGACGAAGGCAACCTGCTCGACTACCCGGTCACCGGGGTACTTTCGGCGCCCGGCGTGGAAGTAGCCGAAGCTGTGAATGTGGATCCCACATCAGTGGAATACGAGGCCTATGTCGACAGCTTCAACACCCGGTTAGACATCATCGGCTACGACTGGAAATCATTCGACTTCGCCGGCGGCTGGATCATAGCCAACGACGTGGCTTATTTCGTCAAAACGCCCGACGGTCGTATTTGGAAACTGCACTTCATCGACTTTGAAGGAAGCTCTACCGGCGTAAGCACTTTCGAAAAAACGGACCTCGGCCTCCTCTCCTCGGTCGCTTCACCTCACAGCAATTTTGCGGAAGCTTCCCTATTCCCCAATCCCGTGGTGAACGAAGCCACCGTCGCCTTCACCCTGAAGCGGGCGCAGAACGAGCTCCCCCTACAGATCCAGAACCTGAACGGCCAAATGCTCTGGAGCGCCACTATCGACGCCGCCACAGGATTCAACGTTACAACCCTGCCCGCCCTCAACCTGCCGGCCGGGATGTACGTGGTGACCCTGGGGCAAGGGAAGGACGCGGTGCATTTGAAAATGGTGAGAAAATAGGTGCTGGATGCTGGATGGCGCTAGCCTGGGAATATTCCTGGATAAGCCCAGTTAAGCCCCTTCCGACTTCTCGGAGCGAAGCGAAGAGCCGTATGGCCCACTTCCCACTTCGATTTGGATGCTGGGGCCCCGTTGAACCTTGAACCCTTGAACCTCCAACTCCGTACGCAACACAAAATTAAAACAACTATGCCTATACTACTCCGCTACACCTTCGTCCTCGCCTGCAGCCTTCTGCTATTCAGCTGCGGGGCGCCTGCCGGGTCCGAGGCGGGAGTGCCCGATTCGACCTCTAAGCGCATCGTCTCTCTGAGCGGCGCCATTACGGAAACCCTGTATACCCTAGGTCACGGTGAGAAGATAGTTGGTGTGGACGTAACCAGCAGTTATCCGGCCGAATCGGCCCGGTTGCCAAAACTCGGCCACGTCAGTCAACTGAACGCCGAAGGCATTCTCGGGCTGCAGCCCGACCTGATCATCGCCGAAGCCGCCGAGGAAGACAACCCCGTTTTACAGCAACTGGCTCAAGCCGGTGTGGTCCTGCTGTTCGTACCCAAGCCGAACAGCCTGGACGCTCCGGTAGCGCTCGCAACCGCCATCGCTGAAAAGCTGGGCGATCCACAGCACAAATTAGATGCGCTGGTCCACAGCGTACAGGAACAACAGGAAAAGCTGGAGGCCAGGATTGCCGGAGTCGACGACCGCCCACGCGTCCTGTTCATCTACGCGCGCGGCAAGGGCAACCTGATGGTCGCTGGGACCGGCACCCCGGCGGAAACGATGATCACAGTGGCCGGCGGAGAAAATGCCGTCACCGCCTTCGAGGGCTTCCAGGCGCTCTCCGCGGAGGGACTGATCGAGGCCCGGCCCGATGTCATCCTGATGTTTGAGAGCGGGTTCCGAAGCCTCGACGGCGTCGAAGCGCTGCTTACCCTGCCGGGTATGGATCAGACGCCCGCCGGCCACAACCGCAGCGTCATCACCATGGACGGGCACTACCTGCTGGGCTTCGGCCCCCGCGCCGCGGCGGCGGCCCTGGAGCTGTCCCGGCGTCTGACCGCTATCCAAAATATCTAATCCGTGAAAACGAGCTGTCTATTATGGTGAAAACGAGCGAAACAGGAACACTGGAAGCCCAGCCGCGGCGAGGGAGGATATTGCTCCACGCTCTGTTTTCCATTCCCGGTCTGGCCCTGGGAATGCTCCTCATCGCTATGGCGGCGCTTTTCCTGGGCGCCTACGATCTGGAGGCAGCCGAGATCTGGCGCGTGCTGGCTGCGCAGGTGGGTTTTGTGGAAGCGGAAATACCGTCCGCCGTGCACTACCTGATCTTTCACATCCGCCTGCCGCGCATCCTGCTGGCGATCCTCGTCGGAGCCGCGCTGTCCGTCTCCGGTGCCTCCCTGCAGGCCCTGTTTCGCAACCCGCTGGCCGATCCCGGGCTGGTGGGC
>CAZWDL010000107.1:0-25891 GCA_964632995.1 uncultured Saprospiraceae bacterium | reverse complement strand
GCGACGGGCGATTAATAAGTGTCGGGTTTAGATAGGCAAGTGATTTTTTCTTTAGCCGAGGCGAAGGTTCCCGACCTTAGCAGCGCTAAGGGAGGCGGTTCATCAACAGTTTACCCCGTACACGGAGTGTCGGGGCCGGATAAAGGAAAAAGCGCTCCTGGAAAACCCGACAGTTATTGATTGCCCGTCGCTTAAGGTAGAAGGATATTCCTTCTGCCGGAAAAGCTGTAATTTTGAGCGCCTTTAAACAGGAGGACCTGCAGAGGGCTTATAAGAAAAAAAGTATTCACCAAAAAGGACGATCATGTTTGGAGATCTGATGGGTAATATGGAAGAGAAACAAAAGGCTATGCGCCAGAAGCTGGCTGAAATTACGGTAGAGGCAGAGGCCGGCGACGGCGCCGTGCGGGTGCAGGCCAACGCCAATCGCGAAATCATCAATATTGCTATTGACCGGGATAAACTCGACTGGGAGGATACCGAAATGGTGGAAGACCTGATCACCGTGGCTGTCAACCTCGCCCTAGAACACGCCGCCGAACGCGAGGCCGAAGAGTCGGAGCGGCTGATCCGGGAAATGCTGCCGCCCGGCATGGAAGGACTTTCCGGCATGTTCGGCTAATAAGAACTCCTGCTCCCCGAAATATTGTGCTTTTACTTTCGTTATTTTTGTGACATCGCTGCCCGCAGTGATTCGGTTTTCTATTTCGCGAAAGCATATCCAAAAAAATCAGAAAGCTCTTGATGAAACATATACTGCTGCTTAGCCTGCTGGCCGCGGCCTCCTCCCTGGCTGCCCAGACGACGAACGGCCTTATCGCCTACTATCCCTTTGACGGCGCCCTCACTGATGTTACGGGCAATTCCGCCAATACCGGCATTCCCAGTGGTGACGTCCTGTTTCTCTGTGGAGTGGACGAAACCGCCCTGGCCTTCAACGGCGCCACAGATCAGGTCAACATCGCCGGGCCGCTGACCGAAGAGTTTAACGTGGAGAATTTCTCTCTGAGCTTCCACTTCAAATCCACTGGCGATGCCGGAACGCAATACCTGCTCTCCAAACGAAGAACCGACTGCGCCGGTGACTTCGCTTTCTTTATCCGTTACCGGGCCGCTACCCGGACGCTGAACGCCGTATTCGCCGAGACCCCCAATAAGAGCGTCTCCCTCATTCATCAGCTGCCCGATGATCGCTGCTGGTTCCACGTCGCACTGGTCCGCGACGAGAATCGCATCAAACTGTTTATCGACGGCCAACCGGTACAGGAAGGGGTGACCGTCGGCAGAATCAACATCGAAAACGACGGCGATCTGATTATCGGTAATACCGACTGCCTGGGTCCCAACGAAGCTCCTTTTGACGGACTGATGGACGAACTGCGCTTTTACGACCGCGTGCTGGGAGTGGATGAGATCCGAAATCTCAATTTCCGGCCGGATAAGATACAAACCCCGGACACCCTTATTTTTCTCGGTAACACGCTCGACATCGAGCTGACCAATACCTGCGCCACCGAATTCCGATGGTCCCCGATGGAAGGCCTCAGTGACCCCAATTCCCCGGAACCGACGGTTACAGGGCTCGCTCCCGGCGTCATCACTTATACCCTTGAAATGACCCACGACCTCACCGGTTGTACCGCCCTCGACTCTATCAGCATCAACGTCATCGATCCGGATGATCTCGACTGCCGCAGCATTTTTCTGCCCACCGCTTTCACCCCAAACAACGATGAGCTCAACGACACTTACGGTATCAGCAACCCCTTCGCCCTGCAGGAACTCCTGTCCTTTGAAATATTTGACCGCTGGGGCGGCCGCGTTTTCTTCACCACCGACCCTTTTGAAAGGTGGGACGGCTCCGTCAACGGTACGCCACTGAATTCTGGGGTGTTACTCTATAAGATTGTCTACCGCTGTCAGGAGGAAGAGCTGGTCAAAACAGGGAGTGTGACAATTATGAGATAAGGCAGCCTCCTGCTCAAAGCCGGAAAATTTACCCGGCCAAGCTGTGCAAAGCGTATTTTATCGATTCAGCATGGCACCTGATATCCAGCCTGCCCATCTTCCTTCGTGATCTGGCCGGGAACTGTGTTTCTATCCAAGAAAATCGATTATCCTTAGGGGGCGCGAAGCAGCAGCGCCGCGGATAAGAAACTGATAGTCTGCGGAGAGAAAACGATCTGCGTTTTCCCTGCGCCGGTCAGACAGGCTTGGCGCCCTCTGCGCCTTTATGTGCGGGCCCTTGTCAGTTCGGCTGATAGGTTGCTGTGCAGGCAAGTAGCTTTTCGCTTGCGCGAAAAGACGCTTTTGCACTCCACGTCAAGGCGCAAAGGTCACAAAGCACACAGCAACAGTTTATAAATGCATTGCCGGCGACATAGAGCTTCGCGCTCCAGTATTCAGCATTATGCCACTGTCCGACAAATGCCCTCATAACATCGGCGGGTAGCGGGCCGGGGGTTCAATTTTAATTACCTTTAATTATCTGCAAAAAATGATCTCCCCATTTTATCAGGAACGAAGAAAGCAGCAGTCTGAAAGCTTTCTCCATACGAAGGAAGAAAAAGTGGAATGATGAATCATCTGTACCAGTACATGGTCAATTTTAGTATGCCTGAAGAATTGCCTGAGGCCTTTTTCGAGCTAATGCCCTACCAGGAGACCATTGTCGACCGCTACCTGAGCGAAGGGAAGCTGATCAATTACGCCCTTTCCTTGGAACAGGGACAGCTGTGGGCCATTTTCAACGCCAATTCAGAGATGGAAGTACTGGAAATGATCATCGACTTCCCGCTCACTGAGTTCATGAGAGTGGAGGTTTCCCTACTCAATTCTTACCAGGCGCTGGAACACCCCGCTCCGGAATTTTCCCTTAATTGAGTCGATTTTCAACATCTGCATTCTGTTTTTTGTCAAACAAGAAAACGAAGCTATGCAGATCATGAGAAACGTAAAACTGGCCAGCCGAAGCGGGCGGCCCTTATTGCTTGACACCTACCAGGCGGCTGAGAGCCCCGCCCGTGGCATCGTCGTCTTTGCTCATGGGTTTAAGGGATTCAAAGACTGGGGGCACTGGAACCTCATCGCCAAAGCTTTTGCGAAAGCCGGTTTTCTTTTTATCAAGTTCAACTTTTCCCACAACGGAACTACCCTGGAGAGGCCCACCGAGTTTGAAGACCTCGAGGCCTTCGGGCAGAACAACTTTACCAAAGAACTCCAAGACCTGGACGCAGTTCTCGACTGGCTGCACAGTGGTAATACAGGACTTTCCGCCACCATGCTGCCGCTGGACCGGGTCGTGCTTATCGGCCATAGCCGCGGCGGCGCCATCAGTATCATCAAAGCCGCACAGGACGAGCGGGTAGCTGCGCTGGTCACCTGGGCATCGGTGAGTAGCCTGGCTTATGCCTGGCAGGATCCCGAGCTGGTGCAGCGCTGGAAAAATGAAGGCGCCTACCACGTGGAAAACAGCCGCACTAACCAGCAAATGCCTCTTTATTACCAAATTTATGAGGACTACCAGGCCAACCCAGATTTATTTGATGTGAAAAAAGCTGCCTCCGGACTGCAAAAACCCTGGCTCATCCTGCACGGCACGGCAGATCCCGCCGTACCGGTCGCCGCTGCCAAAAAACTGAAGGAATACAATGATCGCGCTACCTTACATCTGATCGAAGGCGCCGATCACGTATTTGCCGGAAAGCATCCCTTTGAAGGACGTGAGCTACCGGCGCCCTCGAAGGAACTGGTGGAAGAGTCGATCAATTTCCTGGAAAGGCGCCTGTCATAAAAAAACCCGGTCCAGAAAAGGTGGGAACCGGGCATTGAATACGTTCAGAGAGAGCGAAAAAAGCTGAAGGCTTGATCAAAATGGTTTTCGGGGTTTAGTTTTACACTTGGTCAAGCTGGGTTATACAGGGTCTAGAAAAAAGTTTTTGGGGATACTTTTAAATGCTTGTTTATTATAAAGAGCCATCGGACAGCTGAATTCCACAAAATGGCAGCAAAAAAATTTATTTTTTTTCATCCGCCCCTTTTTTGTGCTCACAGCGAAAAGGAGCCACTTCATAACCCGATCAACAGGAGGTACTAATCCGGGTTCAGCGACGCTTTCGCCATGACTCGCAGATTATCTTTTTCGAATAGACTCCAAGTTTTTCTTATTTTCACCCCCTGAGGTGCCCTTTGCACATGTCGTGCAGAAAACAAGAAAAGCCATGCTGTCGCTTTTTCGAACCAATCAATTACTGTGGAGCGTGTTGCTGTTGCTCTATGCCGGCGTACTGCATAGCTCCGTCTTTTTACTGGAAGACCAATGGGAGCCGGGCGCCT
The DNA here is from genome assembly GCA_964632995.1 of uncultured Saprospiraceae bacterium. GTDB lineage: Bacteria > Bacteroidota > Bacteroidia > Chitinophagales > Saprospiraceae > CAZWDL01. The sequence continues at coordinate 21,556 of CAZWDL010000107.1, read as the reverse complement.
ACGGCGTCTTCAGCGCCTGGATATATAGTACCATCGGCTACAAAGGGCTCATTCCGGACCTATTGACCATTTTCCTTCTTTTCGTTCAGGGAGCCTTACTAAACGGACTAAACCTCAATCACCGCTTCGCGGAGGAGGTCAGTTTGTTTCCCGGATTGTTGTTTGTACTAGTGGCCAGCCTGCTTCCGGAGTTTCTCCACCTGTCACCGCTTCACCTCGCCAACATTTTCTATATCATTGCTCTCTTCGAGCTGTTGTCTATTTACAACAGCAAGCACAGCGAAGGAAATATTTTTAACGCCGGCCTCTGGATTGGAATCGGCAGTCTGTTTTATTTTTCCCACCTGATCCTGTTGCTGCTGGCCTTTGCCAGCCTGGCTGTCCTGCGTGCTTTCGATTTACGGGAGCGCTTCATGTTGCTGAGCGGACTCGCTGTCCCCTATCTGCTGAGCGGACTCTATTTTTTCTGGGTCGATCAGTGGGATTACTTTCTTTTGCAACAGTTCGGCGTCAACTACGACCTGCTCGATTTCCCGCTTAGAGGATATTCCAATTTCACTTATCTCAAACTGGGCCTGTTCGCCTTGTTGCTGCTCATCGTGCTCTTCAACCGTAGCCGGTATGTCCTCAGGCGCATCATGCAGGAGCAAAAAAAGATCAATATTCTCTTTTGGGGACTGCTGCTCGCACCGCTTACCCTCCTTTTTCAGGCGAATATCCACCTTGACCATCTATTACTGTTGAGTATTCCCCTCGGTCTGCTGCTATCGATAAACTTTATTAACATGCGTCCCAACTGGGCTGAGCTGTTCCATTTCCTGCTCTTCCTGACCGCCCTTTTGCTCCAGTACCGGTTCCAGCTGTTGGAGGGGTTGGGAATTTGAAACAGGAGATGAAATCATTGCGGTAAATTGGCGCCGGGATTGAAAAATTACACATAGGATATGTTTTTAGAACAATAGGAAAAGCCTGATTGTGTTAATCTTTTATTATCAGTGATCTCCGGCACATAATAATAGTAGCTGATCCGTAAATTTGCACTATGAAAACAACGCATAACAAGATTTTTTCTCTGGCTGGATTGCTCTTGCTGTTATCGGTATCTGCATTTGCGCAAAGGAGTCCCGTGAGCTGGAGCTTCCGGGCCGATAAAGTGGAAGGCGATACCTACCAGCTGGTCTTTACCGCTGATGTAGATAACGGCTGGTACATCTACTCGCAACACCTGGACGAAGGCGGCCCCATTCCCACTTCTTTTTCCTTCGAGGAAAGTAAGCACTTTGAACTGCTCGGCGAGACGGGCGAAGAGGCCCGTAAGCGCAAGGAAGGGATGGATGAGCTATTCGGCATGAACGTCATTAAGTTTGGCGAGCAAGCCGTATTTACGCAGCGTATCCGGGTTGAGGATCCTTCTCAGCCGGTAAAGGGAAGCCTGGAATTCATGACCTGCGATGACGAGCAATGCCTGCCGCCCAAGACGGCGCCGTTCGAGATTACGTTAGAGTAGAGGAAGGAAGCCTCGGCAGTGGGCCGTATACATACGGTGAAGCCGGGCGGAAGCACAGAGACCTGACGCGGCCTCCACTCAACCCGTCAGCAGCCGACAAATAATGAAAGGCCCTCTTCCTCTGTGGTAAAACCCCGTCCACCCGCAGAACCAAGAACCGCGAGGAAACGTTTTTTGTAAGTCCCGCCGCCACCCGGCGGACCAAACTACTAGCGACGCGAAAAAAAAGATAAGGAAATATGCCCTGCATCATGAAACACAGCCTAGTACTCCTGGCCCTGCTGAGCAGCCTCAAGCTCGGTGCACAGATATTGGATCCCGTAGACTGGACGAGCAGTTACGAGCGGATCGATGAGCAGACCTATGATCTCATTTTCAAGGCAGAAATCGATGAGGGCTGGTATGTTTATTCCCAGTACATCGAAGAAGGCGGCCCCATTCCTACTACGATATATTTCGACGAAGGAGAGCATTTCACCGTTTCGGGCAAGGCTGAAGAAAACAGTGATCACCGAAAAGAAGGGTGGGACGATATCTTTGATATGGAGGTGACCAAATATTCAAAGTCGCTGACCATTGTGCAGCGGGTTAAAGTCCTGGATTCCGGCACACCAGTGAGTGGTTTTCTGGAATTTATGACCTGCGATGACGAACAATGCCTGCCGCCCGATCAGATCGATTTCAGCTTTAACCTGTCAGCTGCCACTACGGAAGAAGAGCCCGGCGTTCAGGGCTCCTCCCCTGCTTTGGAAGAGACAGCAACGGCGGACGCCGAAACATCTGCTCCGGCCGTGAGCGGCTCCTCCGCCCCCCTAGGAGGCATCAGCAATCCTGTCGAAATAAGCGCCGAGCTGAAGCGCATCAGCCATACCGAATACGAACTGATATTCCACGCCGATATAGAAGACGGCTGGTATACCTACTCTCAATTCCTGGAGGGAGACGGCCCCGTTCCAACGGCGATTGTCTTCGAAGCACCGGAGGGGGTCGAACTGTACGAAGCGCCACAGGAATCCGGCCCCAAACGCGTGAAGGAGTACGATCCCACCTTCGGCATGGATCTCATCAAGTTTAAAAAACGGGGCACTTTCAGTCAGAAGTTCCGCGTGACGGATCCACAGCAAGCGGTGAAAGGCTATTTCGAGTACATGGCCTGCGACGAGTCGCGCTGCCTTCCCCCGGAGATGATCGATTTTAATGCCGATCTCAGCGCTCTGGCGCTGAGGCTCGGTGGTGAACTGGAGGACTTACCCCTGCCGGCAGAAAAAGAGAGTGCCGAGGGAGCCTTGACCTATAATATGAACAAACCCGATATGGAGGATCCGGCCGGGCAGTGTGGAGAATCAACCACCGTCAAGGCCGGTGCTGGTTACTGGAATATCCTCGCGCTCGGGTTTATCGGGGGGTTGCTCGCGTTGCTGACCCCTTGTGTTTTTCCGATGATTCCGCTGACGGTCAGCTTTTTCACTAAGAGCAGCGGCAACCGCCGCAAGGGCATCGCCAACGCCTCGATGTACGGTTTATTCATCCTGGCGGTTTATGTTCTTCTGAGTATTCCTTTCCATCTGATGGACAGCGTCAATCCCGACATTCTCAACGATATATCCACCAATGTGTGGCTCAACCTGGCCTTTTTCGCCATTTTCATCTTTTTTGCATTCTCCTTTTTCGGGTACTACGAACTGACGCTTCCCGCCAGCTGGACCAACCGGACCAGCTCTGCGGAAGGTATCGGCGGCATCTTCGGCATCTTTTTCATGGCGCTGACGCTGGCGCTCGTTTCTTTCTCTTGCACGGGCCCCATACTCGGCTCCCTGCTGGCCGGAGCGCTCACTGCGGAAGGCGGCGCCTGGCAGCTCACCGCCGGCATGTCGGGTTTTGGTTTGGCGCTGGCGCTGCCCTTCACCGTATTCGCCGCTTTCCCCAGCATGCTCAATGCCCTGCCCAAATCGGGCGGCTGGCTCAATACGGTCAAGGTTACCCTGGGCTTCCTGGAGCTGGCCCTGGCGCTGAAGTTTCTCTCCAACGCCGACCTGGTCAAACACTGGGGCATCCTGAAAATCGAACCTTTCCTGGGGTTGTGGATACTCGTTTTCCTCGGTCTGGGACTGTATCTTTTCGGTGTTATCCGTTTTCCTCATGATTCTCCTAATCAGAAGATTTCCTGGGGACGCCGGAGTCTGGGCGTCCTCTCGCTGGCCTTTGTCGTCTACCTCGCTTCCGGCTTCCGCTACGATGAGCAGGCCGGTACTTATCACTCCCTGAAATTACTCAGCGGACTGGCGCCGCCGGCCGGCTACAGCCTCTTTCACCCCAGCGATTGCCCCCAGAACCTCAATTGTTTCAAGGACCTCAACGAGGGACTGGCCTACGCTCGTGAAGTGAACAAGCCCGTGATGATCGACTTCACGGGCTATGCCTGCGTCAATTGCCGGAAAATGGAGGAGCACGTATGGCCGGAAAAGGAAGTATATGGAAAGTTGAAAGATGATTACGTACTCATCTCTTTGTACGTCGATGATAAAAAGGAATTGCCTGCGCCGGAACAAGTCGTCGTAGAGAAGGCGACCGGCGGCCAACGCAAACTGCGGACCTATGGTCAGAAATGGGCGCATTTCCAGGCGGAATACTTCGGTACCAATGCTCAGCCCTTCTACGCACTAGTCTCCCCCAAGGGAGAACTGCTCAGCAACCCGGTAGGCTATACGCCCGATGCCGGCGAATACGCGCAGTTCCTGGAATGCGGCAAAGATGCTTTTAACAGCCTGGTGGAGAAAAACAAAGTTGGGGGGAGGAAACAGCTGGGAGAGAGGTAAGGAAGTCGGAAAGCGGAAGTCGGAAAAAAACACGTTTCTGAACATCGCTTTCCGACTTCCGACTTTCAAATCATTCCATTTCGATCAGGAGTTGATTTTTTTCCACGGCCTGTCCTTTTTTGACGTGTACTTTTTTGACTTTACCCTCACCTATTGATTTGATCACATTTTCCATTTTCATGGCTTCCAGAATGAGCAGGGGACCTCCCGGCTCCACCTGGTCACCGGCGCTGATTTTAAGGTCGAGCACCAGGCCGGGCATGGGCGCTTTTATTTCTTTCACCATCTGGGCGCCGGTAGCGGCCAGGCCGAGTTGGCGGACAAGCTGATCGTAGGGATCGGAGAGCGCTACCTGATAGAGGGCCCCGTTGATACGCAGGGACAGTTCCTTTTTAGCGTAATCAGCACGGACGATTTCGCCGTGGAAGGAGCGCTTGTCGCGCAGGATGTGAAAGGTATGCTCGCCGGTTGCGATGATATCGAAATCTTCCAGATTCAGCTTTTCAAATTCAAAATTGTCGTTAACGCGGGCTTTAAATGTTTCGTTTTCCATACATTCAGGTATTCATTTTTCCCAGACGGGTCATGAAGTAGGTTTCAAATATAGTGTAAATGAAGTAGATAGCGAAGAAAGGCAAGATAAACAGGCGGTCTTCCGGTTCAGCGAGTTTCAGATAGGCGAGGATAATAAGAATCGAAAACATCATTTTACCGATAGTGAATCCTATTACCGCATTGGTAAAATTGTGTTTGTTGATGCTTTTAGCAGCGCTGCGCCCGCCGTAATACATGGCGACACTCAGGAGAATAAAAAAGCCGAAAGCCATCCAGGACAGATCGTCATAAGACTGGAAGCGCGGCAATTGATGGAAGAAAAAAATACCGGTTGCGGTACCAACAGATAGGATGGTTAGCAAAAGAAAAAAGCGACCTTGGCTCATATTGCTGGATGATAGAGAATGAGGGATAAGCTTAACGGATAAAGTGCAAAACTACGATTTTTTTTGCTTATCGCCGTTCTTCTCTTCACTGACGAAGAGATCCTTGAGCACCAGGTAAAGGGCCGCAAAAATCGACAAGAGGGAAAAGACAACAGTGAGATAGGGACGTTCCAACTGGAAATAAGCGTCGAGCTTTTTTCCAATTAGCGCCCCTATCAGGATAATCAGCCCCATCTGAATAGCCATACCGGAGTATTTGGCATAATCCCGCATCCGGTCACCTGTATCAGATGACTGCTTATCCTTTTTATCGTTGGACTCCTGCTGGTTTGGCGTTGTCAACTTTATCTTTATCGGTTACTTTACCTTTTTCCTCTTTGCCGGCGCTTCCGTTCATAGAACTGCTCACTTTGCTAACACCTTTTCCACTTCCCATGTTGCATTTGACGTTGAACACGGCGCCAGACTGGACGATAAGCTTATTCGTACCCACTTCACCGTGGACATGAGCATTTTCCCGAACGTTGAGCAGTTCGCTCACCTCAAGAACACCCTCAAACTTACCTTCGACAACGGCGTTTTTGCATTTGATTTCGCCGTTGACGTAACCGGTAGGGCCTATGATCACCTTGGCGTCGCAAATCAGCTTGCCTTTGATGGTACCATCCACCCGGATATCACTTTCCGATTTTACCGATCCCTCTACTACCGTGCCCTGAACCAAACTATTCAGGGAATGTGTAGCAGCAGATGGCATGATGGAACTGCTTTTCGATTTGCTTACCTCCTTCTTGTTACTGCTAAACATCACTCTGGTTTTGATTTGTGAAATAATGAGTCGAATGCGAAGCAGGGCTTTCATTTTCCCGCGGGTGGCTTATAAAAAGACGTGTGTTACAAGCATCGGAGAAAAAAATCCCGTTTTACTGCTCCTTATCATTCGACAGTATAAATTCAAATGTTTCCTCAATGAAAATATTGGTTAATGTGGGGATATAGCCTCGATGTATCTGGGGGATAGTTCCGGGGAATGCCGGATATTATTAGATAACTGGATGAATTACAATATAAGCAATTTTTTGATCACTAAAGACTCACGACACAAAATTAACAATCTTACGGAAGAATGCAAGCCTTTTGGCCGGCAGGATGTGAGAGATGGATAGTAGATAGTTGGCTGGTCCCAGGGGCGGCGAATACAGGATGTTTTGATTAAACCGAGAAACAGAAAAGACCAGTGGTGCCTGTGTGTATCCGGTCTTTTTTCTGTTTCTCGGTCTTTCCCAGCGCATTAGAAGTTAGGGCAATAGACATTTCGTCGTTGCTGTCCGCAGATTTTATAGCTCAGGGCGAACTCAAAAGAGCCTTGTGAATTGCTGGCCGGGCTCAGTGGCGATATGTTGATATCGTAGCTGAAACCGAGGCTGAAGCTATTATAATCGAATCGCGTTGACAGAATAGCCGCGTCGGCGAGTACACCCTGATCTACGCGATTGGCGATACGCCCCCATACTCCGACCTGGAAAGCCTGGTAATCCGTGCCGCGACCACCACCTAACAGAAATTTAAAGCTGGTGCCGGCATTAACCTGAAAAGAGGGTCCCTGGCTCATCACGATGGCGCCGGGAACCAGGCCAAAGCGATCGCCGACCATAAATTCGCCACCCGCGTGAACGGTAAAGCGGCTGTACAGCAGGTCCTCTCCTTCGGAAGAGAAAGACTGATTGGCGCGATTGAGGTGGTGGAAAGCGCCGCCCAGGTAAAGGCTGTTATTCTCATCGAAAACCATAAACCAAAGTAATCCGGCAGCCAGGTCGGCAAACAGGAAGTTATCTATATCGAAACCATCCTCCTGGGAGTCCAGATTGGGATCAAAGCCTCCCTCTCCGTCGTGCTGGGTGCCCCAGCGCAGGTTGAGGAAGTCGATACTTCGCTGGGCTACTCCGCCTTCGGCGCCGACCACGAGATAGTTTCCGTAATTGCGCGAACCGCCCATTCGCTTGCTGTAGGAAAGCGACAGCTTGCCGGTCAGCGTTTGAAAATTGGCCTCTCCTGCCCGGTCGCCCCAAAAAGTGCCGCCAACGCCGAAATAATCATAGCGGCCAACGGGGATGCGCTGGTCGTACGAAAAGGAGTAGGTGTTGAATGCATTGGAACGCAGTACACTTGCCCATTGATTCCGGTAATTAGCTGTCAGGCGGATATTACAGTTCATCACCCCGGTCATGGCCGGATTGAGGTTCAGGGGCGATAGGTAGAACTGAGAAAAGTGTATATCCTGCGCCTGCATCGGAACCAACCACAAAGCCAACAGGCAGGCGATGAGGAAAGTATTCATTCTTTTCATAAAAGCGGAATTTGGAATATGAACGACAGCGCAATATTAACGAATGTCGGTTAAAATGGTAGAATAAAATATGTTAAAATGCCTAATGTCTTTTAAGTGAAACAGTACTCCCAAGCTTAGACCTAAACGTTCACAGGAAGAAAAATATTTTTATTTCTACTGGTCGATTGCTTTTTGAAAATCAGCAACGGCGATTTTTAAAAGGGGATACCTCCTTGCCGCAAAGTTTTTCGCTTACCCGGAAGCCGGCGATATCAGCATCGCCGTAACAAAAACGGCAAGTAAAAGCCGAGTAGATAGTTGAGGATTAATGCTGCTTTACTGGTTTAGGATTGCAGCTGATTCAATATGTTTGAGTAACGTCTTATTGCAGACTTTATTACGCTCCCGGGGCACGGAATGGATATTTGTCATCCGGCGACCGGGTCTGCATCTGCTACACTTCACTTTCCTTCCTGGCGATACCATCGTCATTCCCTTTCCAGATAGCGCCGTATTTTTCCACCAGCACATTATCGTGATAATCGGCTTTTTCAAAGAGATGCTGGAAGAGTTTCATGCCGGTGTCTACGTTGAGATACCGGTCGTAAATCAGGAGTGACAAGATGATATCCTGTCCTTTAATACTAAAGGTTAAGCCTTCGATTTCATAATTTTGCCTTAGCAAATATTCGTACAAAGGCTTAATATTCTCCTTAGGTAATAGACAAAGATAAGCATCTCCGGTGATTAAGCCCGTTTTTTCGTAGTAAGAAATGTTGATTTTGGCGCTGCCTTGCAAAATTTCCCAGTTGTTTGGCCCCCGCCGGGAAAGCTGTACGTCGTGCCCGGCCTGATCGAGCATGTCTTCGATCGTTTTACTCACCCCGACCGGTTCGTAGGCTTCCACCTGATCGGGCAGCTGAACCTTGGCTCCGCAGAAAGGACAGTAATTTTCCTGCTCTACGGTATCTTCGAACACCAGGTTGGCACAGGAAGAGCAACGCACCCCGATGCGCCCGGATGCCTGGCTGAACTCTTCTATCGTTTCCTGTAAATACAGGACAGGCAGGGAAAATCCAATGTTATCCCCTTCGCGCATGATAAACGTATTCACCCCCACCACATGGCCGTCTTTATCGACCAGTGGGCCGCCGCTGTTTCCGGGGTTCAGCGCGGCGTCGTGCTGCAAATAGAACAGGCCACTGACTTCGTGCATTGTATTGGATACAATGCCCTGAGTCGCCGTGTAGCGCAAGCCGAAAGGGTGACCGATGGCAATGATCTGATCTCCTTCGGCCAGCTTTTTTTTCATGGCCAACTGTACTTCCGGAACCCCTGTTTCCTCAGGCGCTTCCAGAAAAGCCAGATCATACTTGGGGTCGAGAAAGATGACCCGAACCAATTGCTTTTCAAAGAGCTCCCCGTCAATAACCACTTCCTTATTATCCCGCACGACATGCTCGTTGGTAACAATAAGTCCGGCCTCCTTCAGGTAAAAGCCCGTTCCGGTGCTGTAAGGCGTGGCAATCTGGATAACTACGCTGCGGTACAAGTCGATAACTTCCTTCATTCAGGCTCTTTTGAGCGGTATATCCGGTAAAATACTAATTGAAGAGAAATTATCAAAGAAACAGAAATTATCCCTGCCATACTTGTATTTAAAAACATTTTGTTTTAATTTTGTATTAATAAAACACAATGTTTAAAAAGCTAGGATATGAACACTCCCGGGATCAAAGAATTTGTCGGCAAATACTGGCACCAGCTGATCATTGTACTGATATTGGTTTTCGTTCTACTGAAAAAAGATCTAAGCTTTCAGCTCAGGCTCAAAGCCCCCGTAGGTAAAGAACAGGCGCCTGCCCGGGAAGAACAGGTTCCCGCTAAGGAACCCTCAGAAAGTCCCGCCCCTGAGCGATTGAGCGAGCATCAGCCGAAGGATGGAGGTGGTTCAGAAGCAGCCTCTCCACAACTGGACCACTTTGACTTGTCGAGCATCAGAAAAGGAGGCAGTCCAAAAGTTTCGGCTACAAAAGAGCTGGCCCGCATTGATGAACAACGGCAACAGGCCTTTATGAAGCGCTTTGCCCACGTCACCGTCAGCGAAAGGAAGAAATACGGTATTCCTTCCTCGCTGATCATGGCTAACAGTTTGCTACTCAGCCGGGCCGGTCAACGCGATATGACGCAGAGCGGGAATAATTATTTCGCTCTTCCGTGCACTGCTGACTGGCAGGGCCGCCGCGGCGCCTACCAGTCCAGCTGCTACCGGCACTACAAAAATGCCTGGATGAGTTTCCGCGATCACAGCCTTTACCTCACTACCGGCCGGCTCACAAGCCTTCGCCGGCTCGATCCTGATGATTACCGCGCCTGGGCCCGCGGCCTTGAAAAGGCCGGCTTTTACGAAGAACCCAAAATGGCCGATCAGGTCATTGGACTCATCGAATCGTATCGCCTCTACGAGCTGGACCGGCAATAATCAACGTACTCCCGGCAGCTTCATCTTATAATAGTGGACTCCGGCGCCGTATACCCAGCCTACGCGCCCCTTGCGGTGTTTGATTTTCACCCAGGGTTCGTAAGCCATGATACCCCCCAGGCTGATGGAATCCCGAAAGGAAGTCACTTCATTTTGAAAGTAAACTTCCTCGTACAGGTCCAACCGCAGAATAATTCCACTATTCAGGGTGGGTTCGGCACGCATATTTAACCCGTCGATCGTTACGAAAAGCGGGGTACCCCGGTCGACAGCCCCGACGGGTTCAACGGGCGCTTCTTCTTCAATCGAATCCACAGCGGCCAGCGCCGCCTGTTCGGCTTCGGTCATTTCCTCAGCTGACGCGGCCTCCGCCTCCTGACGGTATTTTTCCCGGGTGGCATTGCACCGGCTGATTGCCCAAAAAGTAAAAGCCAGAAAAAAAACCACCATAATGATGATTTCCAGCTTGGGAAGAAAAGCAGCACTTTTATTACTCATAGGCAAGATTTTTTCACTGTGGTGAAAACTGTTGTAATCAGTTTGGAGAAAAATTTAGGCATAATGTTTATTTCTTACAAATAAATCCTAAATTGGTATTCATATTCGCTGTGGATTTTATCCATTTTGGCGGTCCCTCCGGCAACGAACGCCCTGATTTCCGCTTTTACTGCTATTAACCCGGATTATTCCCTGCAATAAGGGTCAATCTTTTTCTCTTGTGTTTGCTGCTATCCAATCTGTACATCAAACAACCGGTATTACCCCATGAAGGACTTGATCTACAAGATCGGCATTACGCGTATTCCCCTCGTCGGGGCGGTTACCGCCCGCAATCTCATCGGTTACTGCGGCGGCCCGCGCGCTGTTTTCGAAGCCCGCAAGCGGGAATTGTTAGGCATTCCCGGCATAGGAGAACGAACAGCCGACAGCATCCTGCGGCAACGGGTGCTGTTGGAGGCCGAAGCTGAACTGGAATTTTTGGAAAAGCATGAGGTACAAGCCCTCTTTTACCTAGACCCCGGATACCCACACCGGCTAAAGCATTATCCCGATAGCCCGGTCATGCTATACTATCGGGGCAATGCCGATCTCGATACCAGGCGTATCGTTGCTATTGTAGGCACCCGGCGACCCTCTGTTCACGGCCGTGCCTTTTGTGAAAACCTGATCGAGGAGCTTCAACCCTATTCGCCGCTGATCATCAGTGGGCTGGCCTACGGAATAGATATTACTGCCCACCGCCGCTGCCTGAAAGCCGGCCTGCCTACCGTAGGCGTACTGGGACATGGGCTGAGCCGCATTTATCCGCCGCAGCACCTGAGCGTCGCCCAGGAGATGTGCCGGGACGGCGGTCTGCTGACGGAGTATACCAGCCAGACCGATCCCGAGCGCGAGCACTTCCCTATGCGCAACCGCATCATCGCCGGCCTCTGCGATGCCCTGCTGGTGATTGAAACCGCCCGCCGCGGTGGGTCCATGATCAGCGCCGAACTCGCCAATTCCTACCACAAAGACGTCTTTGCCGTGCCAGGACGCGTACAGGACCGGCAATCGGAAGGCTGCAACCTGCTCATCAAATCACACAAGGCCGCGCTGCTGGAAAGCGCCGCTGACCTCGCCTATGTCATGGGCTGGGAAAAGGCGGGGCAACAGCAGGCTATCCAAACAAGTCTGTTCACCGAATTATCAGAAGCAGAAAAATTAGTTGTAAATTTGCTCCGCGAAACCGAAATCGCCGGCATCGACCAGCTTACAAGCAGCACTCGTAAATCGAACAGCGAAATGGCTACTCTGCTGCTGAACCTGGAGTTTAAAGGTCTGGTGAAATCGCTGCCCGGCAAACGCTACGCGCTGGTCAACCACAGATAGGCCCATTTATCTTTTTTTCTATAGTCTACCAAGTCGGGATTTGTAAAAATATGACGTAGCTGTTTTTTCGGCTTGCAAGGCGAAAAACGTAGGCATAACCGGAGTTACGGCGAGGCTTTTCAACGCGGCAACGCGGAAAAATAGCAAACCGGAATTTACAAATCTCGGGTTGGTAGACTATATATCAGTATTAACCCGTATTAAACTCCAAACTAAAGTTTGGCAAAGTTGTTGTTTTCTCATTGGTGAATTAAATCCCCGAACATGCACAAAACACTGCTATTCATTTTCTTGCTTTTCCTTGTTGCTTGCGGTAACTACAGCAAAGGCACCGAGGTAGATAAAGCCCCTTTACCGGCCCCGAAGGCCCCCAAGAATATCATCCTTCTCATCGGTGACGGCATGGGACTCACCCAAATCAGCGCCGGCCTTTACATGAACAATAACCAGCTCCACCTGGAGGACTTTCCGGTCATCGGACTGCACAAACCTTACGCCTTCGACAAACTCATCACCGATTCCGCGGCAGGAGCTACCGCCTTCTCCTGTGGCGTAAAAACTTATAACGGCGCCATCGGAGTCGATGCCGACACCCTGCCGGTTACCAACATCCTGGAGGAAGCCGAGGCGCGGGGTATGGCCACCGGTCTGATCGCCACTTCCACTATTACCCACGCCACCCCGGCTGCTTTCATCGCGCACGTATCTTCCCGCCGTATGATGGAGGAAATCGCAACCTGTTTTTTGAAAACTGAACTGGAGTTATTTGTCGGAGGGGGACTCAAATATTTCAACAGAAGGAAAAGTGATGACCGCAATCTGGTCCAGGAACTGGAGCAGCGCGGCTACCGCGTATCCAATCACGTGCTCGAGGATTTTGATCAAATGGCTATTGACTACAACAAGCCCCTGGCTTACTTTACAGCCGATGCCGATCCACTTCCTGCCGCCCAGGGACGTGACTACCTCCTTCCCGCCTCCAAACTCGCGCCCCTCTTTCTCAAAAAAGCATCTCAAAAAGGGTTTTTCCTCATGATTGAAGGGGCGCAAATCGACTGGGGAGGACACGCCAATAATTCCGATTACATCATCTCAGAAATGATTGACTTCGATCGCGCCGTCGGCGCCGTACTGGAATTCGCTAAAAACGACGGAGAAACGCTGGTCATCGTTACCTCCGATCACGAAACCGGCGGCTACGCGATCAATCCCGGTTCTAAAATGGGAGACATCAAGGGCGCTTTTACCTCCGACTATCATACCGCTACCCTCATCCCCGTTTTCGCCTACGGGCCGGGTGCTCAGTTTTTCAGCGGCATCTATGAGAATACCGCCATTCATCACAAAATGCGCTCCCTGTTGGGTATAGAGAAAAACTTGCAATAGCCGAAAACTCCCCGTATCTAATTCTGGTGAGCTGAATACAAATTTCCTATATTGGTTTTGCTGAAAACCACTTTAAGATGCTTATCCACCAGGAAGAACGGCTTCCGCTGTTATACATCTCTCTTATGGCCCTTTGCGGCATCCTAGGCTTCAATTCCTGTGATGAACAACAGTCTTTTGAGGCAGCGCTTATTCGCGTAGATACCGCCGCGGTGAGCAGTATCCTGATCAATCCTAAGGGAAAACACCCCGGCATTACATTCAAGCGGGAGGGAAAAATATGGATTTCCAGTCGCGGCAACATCAGCGTCCGGGCCCTGCCGGACCCTGTCAACCAGCTACTCAGCAGCCTTTCATTAATCAAGACAGACTACCTCGCAGCCAAGCAGGCTGACGCCTGGGAGGAATACGGCGTTACGCAGACAAATAGTACGCGCGTCCGTGTTTTTCAGAATGAAAAATTACTTGAGGATTTTCTCATCGGCCGGTTCAGCGCCAGTGAAGCGGAGCGCAACGCCGTTTCTTACCTCCGCCTGGCGGGGGAAGATGAGGTCTACGCCGTTAACGGTTTTCAGGCACTGCCTTTCACCCGGCACTTCAATAGCTACCGCAACCCTCTGCTGTTGAGCCTGAAGCCGGAACGGTCCCTCATCCGGTTGGATTACCACCGGGCCGATACAGTCTTTTCCTTTATACCGAAAGGAGAACAGAGGCAGGGCAAAAGTCTTCTTGCCGTTGACTCAGCAGAAATAGAAGCTTATTGCCGTAAGCTCCACCGCGTTGAAGGTCATTTTTTCGCCGACCGCTTTGACGAAATGCAGGCCGGCGCACTACCCCGACGCAGCCTGGTGCTTCACGGCGCTGACGATTCCGTCACTGTAACACTGTACCGGGATTCCACACGAGACGACCGTCCTTTTATCTTGTACTCCAGCCAATACCCGGATACCTTCTTCGCCAGCGATAGCACGGGGCTGTACAAAGAAATTTTCGCTCAGCCGGAAAGATGGATTCAAAGTGAGAATGGAATTCAGCATATCCAGTCTTCTCAGCGTTCACCGCATTGATTGTATCATAAAACCGGAACTATTCAGTTGCCGCTACGCGGCGATATTTTTGTTTTTGCCGCGGATCAAACGGATTTTCCCAGATCATCATTTTGGAAAATCCGTATAATCTGTGGCTTTTTTGCGGAAATGATATACGCTGAAGGCCGACTGCCAGAAGTTTCTACCCGAATCAAGAAAGCGGTCAGAGACCACAGGATATGGGGTCGAGGTCAAAGACACTCGACCAACAGTTAACTTTACTATTTTCTTTTTCCGAAAGAAAGTCTAAAAACTTCCGGCGCACTAGCTCCCCATTGCCTCCTGGCTGGCACTGTATCCCTTCCAGCTTTCGGCCATGCGTTCCAAGTATTCGTTGACGTGTGCGTAGACGCTGTCTTCTTCGAACTCCAGCGTGGCGGTAGCTTCGTCCCAGTGAGTTGCGCCGGCTTTGGTGCCGGTCAGATGTTCGATACCTTCTTCTATAGTACGTACCGGCCAGATGTGGAACTGGTCGTTTTCCACTGCTTCCACCACCTCTTCTTTCAGCATGAGGTTGATGGTATTACTGGCGGGAATGAGTACACCCTGCTCACCGCTAAGTCCTTTTTGCTTGCACACTTCGAAGAAGCCTTCGATTTTTTCGTTGATGCCGCCAACAGCCTGGACCTCCCCTTTCTGGTTGACCGCGCCGGTGACCGCGATGCCTTGTTTGAGTGGCAGGCCGGAAAGTCTTGAAAGAATGGTGTATAGTTCCGCGCTGGAGGCGCTGTCGCCGTCCACGCCGCCGTAGCTTTGTTCAAAGACCAGGCGGACCGCCAGGCTCAGGGGTTTGTCTTTACCAAATTTATCGAAGAGAAAGCCGGAGAGGATCATCACTCCTTTGGTATGCACGGGCCCGCCGAGTTTGGCTTCCCGCTCGATATCGATGATGTTGCCCTTGCCCACACTCACGCTGGCCGTGATGCGGTTGGGACGTCCGAACATGATATCTCCTGTATCCAGTACGGACAAGCCGTTGATCTGTCCGGCTTTGGCGCCCTCTACATCGATAAAGAGTATATTCGACTCGATCAGTTCCTTGATCTTTTCGTGCAGCAGGTCGGAGCGATATTTCTTTTCCTCAGTGGCCTGTCTGATGTGTTCTGCCGTCACCTCGCTGGCCGAATCGCCAGAGGCATAAAAATTGGCCTCGCGCAGGACATCCGACAATTCTTCAAAGTGAGCGCTGATCTTTTCCCGATGACCAGCTACCCGGTGCCCGTATTCGATCAAGCCGCCAATCGCTGAAGGGTTGACGTTCAGCATAGATTCTTTTTTGGAGGTCGTTTGCAGCAAGCTGGCTACTTCCTGAAGGTTTTCTTCGCTGGCTTCGATAACCGGATCAAAATCCGCTTTCACTTTGAAAAGCGCTTTGAAATCTTCATCCAGCCGGTAAAGCAATTGATAAATTTCCGGAGTACCGACGAGGATGATCTGTACGTCCAGGTCAATAGGTTCGGGTTTCAGGCTCTTGGCTGAAATGAAGCCCTGTTTTTCGGTGAGTTCTTCGATTTCTACTTCGCTTTGCCGCAGAGCCCGCTTGAGGTTCTCATAGGCAAAAGGCGCCAGTAACAATTCCTTGACCGGAATGATCAGGTAGCCGCAATTGGCTTTGTGCAGGGCGCCGGCGCGCAGGAGCGTATAGTCGGTCACCAGGGTACCCATGACAGACTCGCGTTCAATTTTGCCGAACAGATTCTTGTAAGTAGGATTAAGCTCAACCACGATGGGAGCTCCCTCCGTTTCGGAATTATCAACCAGGACATTTACCTGATAACGCGATTCTACCGACTGCTTCTGCATTTGCTGCATCTGGGCCGCCATCGGATTTTGCCCCTGCTGCCCTTCTTCCTGCAATAATAATTCCAGATTGTCGAGCATATCTTCCTTCATGTTGTCGAGGTACTTCGGAATGGCAGGAATATCCTCATATTTTCCTTTCAGGTCCTCTAACATGCCTTCGATAACCGACAGGGCAATCTCTCTCTCCAGCTCTGCCACTTCCTCGTTAATTTTCTTCTGCATATCCTGACTTTGCCGTATGGCTTCCTGAATACGCTGCTGAAATTCCCGCTGTTTCTTCAATATTTCCTGCTTCTCCTCCTCGCTCAGCTGCCGGAAGTCCTCATCCGTCATGGGTTCTCCATCCTTGACCGGTACGGCCACGATTTGGGAGCCGGTTCGCTGAATAACAAAGCCTTCCTTCTGGGCTTCCTCGTTCAGTTTGGCGAACATTTCCTGTTGCCCCTGATTCAGCTGCTGCTGGATAGTGTTTTGTTGCTGCTGAAACTCTTCGCTTTCAAAGGCCTTGGTTAGTCTTCGCTTTAACTGGTTAATAAAATTTTTAACATCCCTTTTCAATTCTTTACCCTTACCTGCCGGCAATTCAATGGCGATAGGCTTGTAAGAATCATCAAAGTTATTGACATAGCACCAATCTGCAGGTGGACTAACCTCCCGAGCCAGTTTTTCCAGAAAAGGGCGCAGAGAGTCCCACTTCTCTTTTCCCTGGTGGACAGATATAAAAATGTTGAATCCCATGGCCCGGTTGTTCAGGCCAAAATGCAATGCCTTTTTCACCCGCTTCTGACCGATAATGGCCATTTGGTGTTCAGGAATAGATTCGCTAATGTCTTGGAATCGATCTGCGGGATATGTTTTTCTTAGTTGTTCTGGATTTAACCGTTCGATCATTGCTTCAGATTTGGGTGAAAAACTATTTACTTAAAGACGGACACCCTCATTTGTTCACTCAAAAATCAAGGTTTTGATTTTCCTGAGTTGAGCGATTATGATCGACTTTTTTCCCGCGAGGCCCTGCTCACTATCGCACCTCCTCCAACTTTTGCTGGAGATCCTCAATCAGCAGTTTTTGCTTTTCAATTTCCCTGGCTAATTCTTCCCGCTTCTTCAGGTGATCCGGCAGGTCGGCATTCTCAATCTTTGCTTGTTTTCGTTGTTGTTTCAGCTCTTCCTGCTTTTTCTTTTGAATCGCCGCTTCCCGCTTGGTCACTTCTCGCTGGGCTTTTGCGAGTTTTTTGAGCTCTTTGGCACTGGGATAGGACCCATATTTAGCCTTTAGGGAAGCCAGTTTACTTTTTTCCTTGTTCAGTTTTTTTTCCAGGTTGACCTGATCTTTTTTGGCGTCCATCACCTTGTCCACACGATTGTCTTTCTTGCCGGACAGTTTCTCTTGCTGGCGATCCATTTTTTCCAGGTCGGCCTGCAGTTTCAGTAATACTTCCTGTGCTACTGCCAATTCGGACTGAACGACCTCCTTATTAAGCTGTACTGAGAGGTTGTACATCTGCTTCCTGGCCGTCTCGTCTTCCTTTGGAAAATTATCGGGATTGACATTTTTTCCGTCCTTAAAAAAGGCGACATGCACCCGGACGTCGTCTGAGCCCTTGAGGTCTTCCGTAAGCGATTTAATCCCCAGGCCCTGTTCGGCCATTTCCGGAAGCTTGAATTCCCCGGCCGATATCACATTCTTTTTGACCTCATTTCCTGTTCCCCGCTGCTTGACCTCACCCCTGACTCTCCTATCTATTTGCACTCTATTGGCGTTGAATATGTCAACAGAATAAGCATAATAACTAGAGTCGTTAAACATTTGTGTTGCGGCTTTTACCTCTATCTCATGATTCCATTTTTGTGCTTCCGCAGAAGGTTGATCCCCCTGAGCCTTCACCATTCCTATCCACAGTATAACAGTCAGTGCTGCGACGCCCAGTTTCATCGTTTTACTTTTCATCGTTTGATCGTTTATGCATTAAAGAAAATCAGCCCTCATTCTCCCGAATGAGTTACCAGGTGCTTGGCATGGATAGTCATGAGTAGGTAAGACTGTCGCCTGCCCCACATCCGGCAGGGAAGGATCTCTGTCCCTGTAAAATTTCCGGACGGCATCTGGTCGAATAGTAGCGTAAAAAAACTGATAGGTAAAAACAGTCTCAATGGCCTGATTCATCCTGATATTCAATTAAGAACCAGACAATTTAAAGGTAGTACAACTCTGGTGTATGAACGCCCAAAAAAGTTATCACTTTGATTAAAATGATAAATTCAGTCCTTTCCAAAAAAAATCATAACAATCATGAGGTGCCATTATTTTGCCCTGGTTGCTCAAGGCGGCGCTACACTCGAATTGTTTGAAGAATTTGTCAGCAAGAAGCTAGTGCTCTGTCCCAAACCCAGGACCCGGTATGCTATTGTCCCCAAAAAACTCCAGAACTGGACTCTTCCCCTTTTATTTTCCGACCGCTGGTTAGACCGGATGCTGGGGAAAAGGTTAGAGGGGATGAAGAAACCTGGAGAAGAATAGACTCGAACACCTGAACAGCTACTTTTGGGACAGCGCAATAGATATAGCCTCCACTACCATAACCTTACTCACCGCTTTCCATGCACTTTCCGGGGAGTTCTTTAAGCAACAACTGATCGTATTCAATCGCTACGGGCGGCACTGACCGCTCGCTTAGCCTGCCGTCGAGGGGGTTAAACTGAACAAACAGCTGGGTGTACAAGCTGTCTTCCTCCTGAAGGGCGAGCCGGAAAATATAGAGCGAATCGGCGCCAACACCAGACAGGCTATCGCGTACGGGCAAGGCCAACAGCTCATATCCCGCACGCTGAAAGCGACGGTCGAGTTCACGAATTTTCGGAGCACTGTAGAGCAGTTCCACCACTCTTTTTTCACAGTCACTGAGCCCTTGCAGCCCCTGTTCACCCCGCGAGCGCAGCATATACAGCGTATCCGTCTGATGTGGCGTGGGGCGTTCGATGACCTGCTCAATGCGGTAGTAGTCTTCGATGGAGAGGAAGCCGCGCAGGTTAACTTCCTGCAGGCCTTCCGCCCAGGCGGGGGAATGGAAGAAGGCGTCGTCGAGCAGCACCTCGCCGAGGGTAACCTCATCGATACGCGCCCCCTCCAGATTGCAGCGGGAGAAATTGCCGCTGAGGATGACCTCACGCATATCGCACTCCTCCAGATTGGCGTCGTGCATCACGACATCCACAAATTGCGAGCGCCGCAGGTTGGTGCGCTGAAACACAACGCCCGGTAGGTACGTATTGGTAAACCGGGCATTTTCCAGGTAGGCGTCCGAAAAGTCGGCCCCGGCGAGATCGGCATTGGCAAAATTGGCATAGGAAAAGTAAGAGAAAGCCAAGTTGGCGCCGCGCAGGTAGGCGTCGGTGAAGTTCGCGTCGCGCAAATCGGCGTAACTGAAGTTGGCGCGCTCGAAAATCCGGTCGTAGGTCTCGTGATGGAGCAGGCTGTTGGTCAGGGCGAAAAGCAACTGCCCCCGCTCCGGCGACAGCTGGCGAGCCGTCAGTTCATCGTTCTCCAGGTAGCGGTAGGGGCGCAGCGCCTGCGTCAGCGAAACAATGCGGCCGACCAGCGCGTCGCTGAGGCGGCGGTCGCGGCTCGTCTTCAGCTCCTCGGCGATACTCGACAGAATATTGTCCATCAGAAAAATGAAAGAACTGCGCCGGTTGGCCTCATCGAGGTGTATTTGCTGATCTAGACGGCGATTCTGATTGAGAATGAGCTGATTCTGCACCTCCAGCTTCTCATTTTGAATATCGAGGATGTAGGTCTGAACTCCCATCACCAGAAGCGGTACAATAGCGACCAATATGGCAAAAAATCCCAGGCGTGTCATCCGCCAAATGAGATGGGAAGACACATCGGCCATGGTGTCTTTGCTCACACCGCCCGGCAGCTCATTGTACAAGCGGGCCAGCGCGCCCTTCAATCCTCTGCCTACAAAAAAATTGGACAGGTGCCGGCCCATCCAGGTAGCCAGCGCTTCCTGCGATTTGTGCCCCGCCTTGATCGCCTTCAGTTCGGTGCGCAGCTTAAGGTTTTCTTCCTGTAGCTTGCGGAGTCTTTTTTCCTCGGATTTGTCCATCTTCTCCTGGGTTACCAAAAAATAGCGCCTGATGAGGCATCCACTTTTCGAGAAGGTGAAAATACTACTTTTTCGCAAGGCACTGGATATATCTCCCCATATAGATAGTATAAGGATTGAAAAACTTCCTTTTCCCTTTCACGGAACGAAATGCGCTCTTTTTGATGCGATGAGCCCCTCAAGGCCTTCCGATTTCGCTCTTCCAACCTCCCTCTTCCCTGCCTATTCAAAAGGAATCGTGGTCACATCGTATACACCGTACAAGAGAAACTACTGAATATTTATTGCATCGGGAATGAACACCTTCAATTAGAAGGACTTAAGAAAAGAAAAATCAAGCTTCAATTATGGCACTATTAACAGACAAAGTTGCAATCGTCACCGGCGCCGGTTCAGGCATCGGCCGAAGTATTGCTCAGGCCTACGCCCGGGAAGGCGCCAAAGTGATCGTTTCAGATGTAGACGATGAAGGTGGTCAGCAAACCGTAGACATGATTAAAGAAGACGGCAGTGAGGCTTCCTATTTCCACGCCGACGTCAGCAAAGCAAAGGATAACCAGCAACTGGTGGAAGCA
Source organism: uncultured Saprospiraceae bacterium (assembly GCA_964632995.1). Taxonomy (GTDB): domain Bacteria; phylum Bacteroidota; class Bacteroidia; order Chitinophagales; family Saprospiraceae; genus CAZWDL01. Next base: position 648 of record CAZWDL010000107.1, on the reverse strand, counting down.
GCAGTCAAGCGCTATGGCGCCCTTCATATCGCCTGTAACAATGCCGGTATCGGCGGCGACCAGGGCCCACTGGCCGAACTCGAACCGGAAAGCTGGGATAAGGTGATCGCCGTCAATCTCTCCGGCGCCTTTTACGGCATGCGCTACCAGATTCCGGCCATGCTGGAGGCCGGCGGCGGCTCCATTATCAACATTTCCTCCATCTTAGGCCAGGTCGGCTTCCAGGGCGCCGGCGCCTACGTGGCATCCAAACACGGGATGGTAGGCCTCACCAAAAACGCCGCGCTGGAATATTCGGAGGCAGGCGTACGCGTCAATGCCGTTGGCCCCGGATTCATACAGACGCCGATGATTGAGGAAAACCTGACTGAGGAACAAGTCGATATGGTGCGCGGGATGCATCCAATCGGCCGGCTGGGCAAACCCGAAGAAGTAGCCGAGCTGGTGCTGTGGCTGTCTTCGGATAAGGCGAGCTTCGTGACCGGATCGTACTACCCGGTGGACGGGGCGTACCTTGCGCGGTAAATACTGGACGGATTTCAATAGAGATTCCGGAGGCTGTCTTAAAAGTCCCCTCACCGCCTGATTTTCTCCCCCACGCAGAGGCCCGTGGCCACCTCCGGTTCGTCAAATGTTAGCGACCTTTGG
>CAZWDL010000106.1:0-26150 GCA_964632995.1 uncultured Saprospiraceae bacterium | reverse complement strand
GCCCGGGCGATACCGACGCGCTGCTGCTGCCCGCCGCTGAGCTGCCCCGGATAACTGTGGACAAACTGACCGGGCGGAAGCCCCAGTTGCTCCAGCAGCGCCCGTACGCGTTCCCGGATCCGCTCCTCATCCCAGCCCAGCAGGCGCGGCACTACGCCGACATTCTCCTCCACCGTGTAGTGGGTGAACAGGCCGGTCTCCTGAATCACATAGCCCATGCGGCGGCGCAGCTCCACCACCGGCAGATCATGAACCTCTTCCCCCTCGACAAGGATGGCGCCTTCCGAGGGTTCGATCAGGCGGTTGATCATTTTCAGGGTTGTCGTCTTCCCCGAACCGCTGGTCCCGATCAAGGCCAGGGTCTCGCCTGTATCGATTTTAAAAGAAAGATCTTTCACTGCCGTAACGGCCTCAAACCGCTTGGTCAAATGCTGCACTTCGATCATAATATATACTTGGAGTATCGGTAAATGGGCCGGCTTGCGGGTAATTTGGATATTTTAGCTACGCAAAAGATAGATACAAAAAAATTCACAATTCGTCTACCTGATCAGAAGCGGAAGACGCTAACAGGTGGTGCTGCACTTTTTCCAGTTGCTCCTGCTTCTCCGCCAGTTCGCGGCGCTCTTCGGTCATCGGACCGCCTTTGAGTGCTTCCAGACGCAGTGAAATCTTATACATTAATTCTTCAATGGCCTCCAGCAAGAGAGGCGTGTATTCCGGATCGATAGAAGGCATAGCGCTTGAATTAGTGAACAAATATCAGCGGGTGGCGCCCGGCAATTAATGCTGCCGCAGATCAAATGGCCCGGGCAGCGGTTCCACAAGTTATTAATTTAAAGGGAAAATGGTGGCACCCGGTGCATCAGGTGGGTGGCAATTTGGCAATGAATTCATCCGGATTACACAGAGGTAATGAAATGCCGCGGCCCGGGAGGGAAAATTCCGGTCCCGGACCGCGGCTCACGGGGAACATTCTATTTTTTCCTCCAATACAGGTAAGCGGCCAAAAGCGATTGGTCACGGTTTTTTCGACCTGACACAAAGAAACCTGTTCAGCTTTTTCCCCGGATACGCGAAGCAGGACTTCGCGCTCCAGCCTTTCCTCCGTTTTTTCAGAAGGTGTCGTTTCGGTCTAGTGCGCCGCGCACTAGTGCGTGTTGATTACCCACAAGTCCGGTTTTGGCTACTTCTACGGTTCATCTGTTCGTCAGTTTTACTGTTCTGCGGTTCTGAATGTCTACAAAAAGGTGAAAACCTGTTTCAAACAGGCCGGAACCGCAGAACAGAGGAACAGAAAAACAGATGAAGTTTGTACCGGCTAAAGTTGTGGGTAATCGATACGCACTAGTGCTCAGTAAGCGGCTGAGGAGGGACGCAACTTTTTCTCAGCCACCAGGCGAACAAAATCCAGTGAACTCAGGATACCCATAATACCTTCCGTATTCATAACCACCAGGTGGTGAATACCGTGATCGAGCATGACGGAAGCTGCTTTCGCTACTTCCATCTCCGGAGGAATCACCCGGATTTCCCTGGTCATGATTTCCGTCACCGGCAGCTCCTCATCGCTGATGCCGCTGAGATCGTAGAGGGTGACCAGGCCACGAACCTTGATAAACTCCTGTCCCATTTCCACCACCGGAATCGCGCTTACATCTTTGCGCTCCATCAGTTCCCGCGTGTAGCCGATATTGCTGTCGATCGTCGTGGTCACCACCGGAGCACTCATAATATCCTTCACCTGAATCTTCATAGGAGATGATTTTCGGATTACAAACTGATTTAAGTTATCAGAATTTCCCTTTCGGAAAACTGATAATTATCACCAATCCTTATGAATCATGTCACCAGGGGATCTTCAATCCGGGTTAAACCAAAGCCGCCCTTTCTTGTTTGCCGGGTATGACACCATCTGTAGATCAACTCATGCAAACGGCGATAGACGCGGCCCGGGCAAAACAGACGCCCTACGGCGCCCTGCTTATCGATCCGCAAAACGGACGGCAGATCGTCGCCGCCAATAGTGTTCGATCCGGTAATGATCCGACGGCTCACGCCGAAATCAATGCCATCCGGCAGGCAGCGAAAGAGGGTATGGACCTGCAACGCTGCCGGCTGATCAGCACCTGCGAACCCTGCCCCATGTGTGCGATGGCCGCTGTATGGGCGGGCATTCCGGCTATTTACTTCGGCGCCGGCATCGACGATGCCGCCCGCTACGGCAAGCAGCTGCCCATCTACTGCCGCGATATTGCCGCGCAAGCCTGGTATGAACTCAGCGTGGAAGGCGGAATTATGCGGGCGGCTTGCCTGGAGTTATTTGAAAAAAGATAATTTTGGGCATTAGTGTCTCAATCCCTCAATTTTTACCCTATGCAACACCCTATCCTCATCCTGGGCGCCGGCGTCGCCGGACTGATCGCTGCCCGTCATCTTGAAGAGGCCGGCCATGCCCCTCTGATAATTGAAGCCGGTGAGCGCGCCGGCGGCCGGGTAAAAACCGATGAGCGGGAAGGCTTTTTGCTCGATCACGGCTTCCAGGTATTACTTAGTGCTTACGAGGAAGCCCGTCGCTACCTCGACTACGATGCGCTTCAACTTCGCCGCTTTCAACCCGGCGCGCTGGTATTTGCCGGCGAAGGCTCCTTCCGGGTTGTCGATCCGTTGCGGCGGCCTTCCCAGGCACTGAGCATGCTTTTCTCTCCCGTCGGCAACTTGCGCGACAAATGGCTGGTGTGGAAACTCAACCGGGAGCTCAATAGTATGCCGCGCGAAGAGGCCTTCCGGGAAGACGCCCAGAGCACCCTGGATTACCTGAAGGCCTATGGTTTCAGCGATCAAATCATCGATCGCTTTTTCCGTCCCTTTTTCGGGGGTATTTTCCTGGAAAACAAGCTGCGCACCAATGCCGGAATGTTCCGCTTTGTTTTCAAATTATTTGGTGAAGGCTACGCTGTAGTGCCCGACCGGGGTATGGAACAAATCCCCCGGCAGTTGCAAAGTCATCTCAGCAAAACCGTGTTCCGCTTTAACAGCCCGGTAGAACGGGTGGAAAGCCAGACGATATACCTCCGCTCCGGTGAATCCCTTCCTTTTGAAAAGCTGATCATCGCTACCGATCCCTCTCCCTTCCTTCCCGCACTGAAAGGGCAATCGCTGCAGTGGGAACATACCTGCAACCTCTATTTCGAGACCGACGAGCCCCCTGTCGATCAGGCCCTGATCGCGCTTGTCGCCGACCCGAAGCGACGCATCAACAACTGGTGCGTCCTCTCCCAGGCGGCGCCGGGCTACGCTCCGGAAGGCAAATCGCTCCTGTCGGTGACCTTGAAATCCGTGCCTGAAAAGGAAGAGGAAAATAAGCTGGCCCACGAAATAGCGGAGGAACTACGCGAACTCACCGCTCGTCCTGCTCTAAAACTGCGCTTTCTGGCCCGTTATGACATCCCGCGTGCGCTGCCTCGCCTGCAGGCTATGGCCTATGACCTTCCCTATACTCAGTTCCGCCTCAGCGAGCGCATTTTTCTGGCCGGCGACTACCTGCTCAACGCCTCCCTCGACGCCGCAATGCGCAGCGGCCGCAAAGCGGCCACGGCGCTGCTGCAGTCAATGTGAGAAGGTAGAATAGTAGTGCCGGAGGCAGTACTGCCTCCGGCACTAAATAATTAGGGGCATCTATACCCGTCCCGACGAAGGAGAGCGGGCAAGAACCCTTGAACCCTCAAACCGGTCATCCTCCCCACTTCGTATGAAAGGTTCCCTCTTTATCAATGCGCTCGTAGGTATGGGAGCCGAAATAGTCGCGCTGTGCCTGAACGAGGTTGAGCGGCAATGTGCGGGTATGAAAAGCCTGGAAGTAATTGAGCGCCGAGCTAAAGGCGAGCAGGGGAATACCGTTGCCCAGTCCTGTTTGCACGATCAGGCGGGTGCTGTTCTGGGCGCGCAGGAGATCGCTCTGGAAGAAATCGGAAAACATCAGGTTGTCGAGGGCGGCTTCCTCATCGAAGGCCTTCCGGATCGTTTCCAGCAGGTCGGCCCGGATGATACAGCCGCCGCGCCAGATTTTGGCGATCGTTTCCAGGTTGAGCCGGTAGTCGTGTTCCCGGGAGGCCTCTGCCAACAGGTGCATACCTTGGGCATAAGTAACGACGAAGCCGAAGTACAGGGCTTCTTCGAGATGGCTGAGTAACTCATCGCGATCGAAAGTGTTGTCCGGATTCGGCGTTACCGGCATAACGGCGGAAGCTTTCATGCGCTCCCGCTTGAAGGAAGAAATGCCCCGCATACTGACGGCCGAGTCAATGGTGGGGATGGGTATACCCAGGTCCATGGCGGCCTGGGAAGTCCATTTTCCCGTTCCTTTCTGTTTGGCTTTATCCATAATCAGGTCGATGAGAAACTTGCCCGTCTCCTCGTCGCGTTCGGCGAAGATATCGGCGGTAATTTCTATGAGGAAAGAGCGCAGGATGCCATCGTTCCATTCGCTGAAGATGCGATGGATTTCCTCATTGGAGGCTTGCAGCAGATGCTGCAGCAGGTCGTAGGTTTCGGCGATGAGTTCCATCAGGCCATACTCGATGCCGTTGTGCACCATCTTGACGAAGTGGCCGGCCGAGCCCTCGCCCATATAGGCGACACAGGGTTCACCGTTGACCTTGGCGGCGGCTTCTTCGAGGATGGGGCGCAGCAGTTCGTAAGCCGGTTCCGAGCCGCCCGGCATGATGCTGGGTCCTTTACGGGCGCCCTCGGCGCCGCCGCTGACGCCTACGCCCAGGAAGTGGAAGCCTTTCTCGCGCAGCATTTTCTGGCGGCGTTCGGTATCGGAATAGTGGGAGTTGCCGCCGTCGATGATCAGATCGCCGTCTTCCAGGTGGGGCAGCAAATCTTCGATAACCGCGTCGACGGCTTTGCCGGCCGGCACCAGCAGCATAATCCGGCGGGGCCTTTTAAGCATGTCCAGAAATTCGCGGTTATCGGTCGTGCCTTTGACCGGCAGATCACCGGATTCCTCGTTGAGGGCCCGTGCTTTTTCTTCGTCGAGATCCAGGCCGGCAACCTGGAAGCCGCTGTCCGCCACATTGAGCAGAAAGTTGCGCCCCATGACGCCCAGGCCGATCATGCCAAAATCGTATTGCTTATTCATAGTGGTCGTTTCAGTTTGGGTGAAGATATATGGATGAATTTAACGCAAGTGTAATGCAGTTGACGGTTATGAAGGCTGCGACCGGTTAGATTCTTCCAGTGCAGCAATTTTGCCGAGGCGGCGCTGATGCCGGCCTTCACCGGTGTAGCGGGCGGAGAGATAGGCCTTCAAAAGTTCTTTGGCCAGTTCGATGCCGACGACCCTTCCCCCCAGGCACAACAGATTCATATCATCGTGTTCCACGCCCTGCCGGGCCGAATAAGACTCGGTGATGAGCGCAGCCCGCACGCCGATTACTTTATTGGCAGCGACGGATGCACCTACTCCACTGCCGCAAACGGCAAGGCCGCGTTCCACCTGAGCGGCAGCCACCGCCCGGGCGAGCGGCGTCACAAAGTCGGGGTAATCATCGGACGGATCGTATGCTTTGGCCCCGAAGTCAATCAACTCATGACCGGCTTCCCGGAGATACAAAGACAGTTTTTCTTTTAATTCAAAACCACCGTGATCTGCTGCGATACCAATTCTCATAGATTTCAAAATATTGTGAGCTTTTTATATTAGCTTCAAACCCAAAGCAGGGGATAAATGTTGGCTAAAAAGCTGTTCGAGTTCCATAAAACCCCTTGGAAGTCCTCAAACAGATCCAATACAGTTTGTATTATACCGAAAAAACCGTTTTATGGACCCTTTTGTCATCGTTATTTTCGGCGCTTCCGGCGACCTGACACAGCGCAAGCTCATCCCGGCGATCTTTCAGTTGTACAAAACCGGATACCTGCCCGATAACTTCGCCGTTCTCGGCATCAGCCGGACCGAATTCTCGGACGAAGATTTTCGGCAGAGTTTATTCTTCGACAACAAATATGTTAAAAAAGAGAATGCCGACGAAACCTCCTTGAAGGATTTCAGCTCGCGTCTGTATTATGAGTCGATTCAGACCAACGAAGCTGCTGACTACGGCAAGGTAAAAGCCAGGTTGCAGGAGCTCGATGAGCAACGACAAACCGGAGGCAATTACCTTTTTTACCTCTCCGTACCACCTTTCCTTTACGAAAAGATTCCCGGCTACCTTGCCGAACACGGGCTCAACGAGGACGCTGACAGCTGGCGCCGGCTGATCATCGAAAAGCCCTTCGGGCACGACGAAGACTCGGCCAGGGCCCTGAACAATCGCCTTTGCCAGTTTTTTGAGGAAACACAGATTTTTCGCATCGATCACTACCTCGGTAAAGAAACAGTACAAAACCTGCTGGTTACCCGCTTTGCCAACGGCATCTTCGAACCGATCTGGAACCGGCACTACATCGACCACATACAGATCACCTCGGCTGAGGATATCGGGGTGGAAAAACGCGGCGGCTATTACGATGATTCCGGTGCTCTGCGCGACATGGTGCAGAACCACCTTCTGCAGGTGATGGCGCATATCGCTATGGAACCCCCGACCAACGCCGATGCCAAGTCTATCCGCAATGAAAAAGTCAAATTTTTCGATTCTATCCGCCCTATCCGGGAAAACGAAGTTGATAAGTACGTGGTGCGCGGGCAGTATATTCAATCCACGGTGGAAGGAAAAAGCATTCCGGCCTACCGGCAGGAGGAAGGCATACCCGAAGATTCAAAAACGGAGACCTATGTGGCTCTCAAGGCCTTTGTCGATAACTGGCGTTGGGCGGATGTGCCCTTTTACATTCGCACCGGCAAGCGGCTGCCCACCAAGGTTACCGAAGTTGCCGTTATGTTCAAATCGCCTCCCCATCATCTGTTCCGGGAAGAAAGGGGCGTCAGGAATGAAGTCAATAAACTCATCATTCGTATACAGCCCGACGAAGGGCTGGCGCTGCAGTTTGGCATGAAAGTGCCCGGCGCGGGTTTTAAGGTCAAGGATGTCTATATGGATTTCCACTACTCCGACCTCACCAACGCCTACGTCCCGGAAGCCTATGAGCGCCTGATCATGGACTGCCTGAAGGGCGATGCGACTCTTTACGCGCGCGGTGACGCGGTCGAGGCCGCCTGGCGCTTCGTCGATCCCATCGTGCATGCCTGGAAAAAGGATGGCCATATCAAGCTGCACGGCTATCCGGCCGGTTCCTGGGGCCCTTCCGCCGCCGCCGCGCTGTTTGAACATCCCGGCGTCTCCTGGCACAATCCCTGCGCGGAACTGACGCCGGAGGAAGAGTTCCGTGAATTGTAGAAGAAAAATTTATGGGATGGTTTCAGGGGTCAACAGTTTAAAGCTCGAAGATCCCGGGAACCCTTGATCTTCAGATTGAATCGCCACAAGCTAATTTGTACTTACATCTAAACTTCATGAATCAACCGGACCTACACATCCATCCCGACAAGCAGCGCGTGGCCGAGGCCTTCGCGTTGTTTTTAGCTTACTGGCTGAAGCCGCGGGAGCGCGCCGCTATTGCGCTCTCGGGCGGCAGCACGCCAAAGCTGCTCTTTCGCCATCTTGCCGATTTGTACCGCGACCGCATCGACTGGAGTAAGGTTCACTTCTTCTGGGGCGACGAACGCTGCGTGCCACCCGATCACGAAGAAAGCAACTACGGGATGACCCGGGAACTCCTCCTGCAGTACATCGCTATCCCGGAGGGGAATGTCCACCGCATCCGGGGAGAAGCAGATCCCGGGGAAGAAGCGCAACGCTACGGAGAAGTAATACAGGAGTTTGTCCCCGAGGCCAACGGCCGTCCCGCCTTCGACCTCATGCTCCTCGGTATGGGCGACGACGGGCACACCGCCTCTATCTTCCCCGATCAGCTGGAACTATTGAAAGCCGAAGGTCCCTGCGCGGTCGCCAGCCACCCCGAAAGCGGTCAGCAACGCATCACGCTGACCGGCCCGGTCATCAATAATGCCGGACTGATTTCCTTCCTGGTCACCGGCGCCGATAAAGCGCCGCGGATAGAAGAAATTTTTCAGAAAAAGGGAAACTGGGAAAACTATCCCGCCGCTCATATTCAACCCGAGCGGGGAGAACTGCACTGGTTTCTGGATGAAGAGGCCGGAGGAAGGCGGGAAGAGGAAAGCTGAAACACGAAAGAGGGATCCCGCCTGCACGGCGCCGTCGAACAGGGAGGGCGAACAAGCACTCAAGAACCCAGCTAGACCGAAAGTAGTCCATGGTCGACGGTCGATAGCGTCCATAGCAACTCTCTTAACCCGGAAAATTCACAAAGCATTTTCCGCCCGAAAGGCTGACGAAGGGAAGCGGGGCACTCAGACACTACCCTACCTTAAGGAGAGCAGCGGATTTTCCTCCGCCTGATTCCGCTTATACGCCTGATACATTTTCACGAAAGTGGGCATGGCATCGCTAATGAAATAGCTGGGGGCGTTGGTTAAAATGGCTATGCCGATACCGTCCTTTCGGAAGAGGGCGACTTCGGAACGGTAGCCGTTGACATAACCGCCGTGGTAGGTGAGCTTATCCGCGCCGCATTCCAGTACGCGCCAGCCCATGGCATAGTGGGCGCGATCCATGACGCTGCGCCAGTTGCCCAGCGTTTTGTCGTGGCGGGGGATATCGACGTAGGGATTGAAGATTTCACCCAAAAGAGAGTCGGCAAGCAGATCGGAACCGTACCCCAGTAAAAAGCGCAACCAGTAGGTCATGTCGGTAATACTGGCATTGACGCCGGCGGCGGGACCTGCACTGTAATAGTTAGGAGAGATGGCGATCGGTTCGTAGCCCCGGCGGCTTCGCATATGCGGCACGGCTACATTCCAATGATTGATCAATTCGTTATAGCTTGCGGAAGCGTCGCGCATATCCAGCGGGTCGAAGATGCGTTCCTCCAGTAACTGCTGGTAGCTTTTACCGGTGGCCGCCTCCACTACATCGGCAATGAGGCTGTAGGCGACATTTTGATAATTGTAAAAAGTACCCACCCGGTGCGAAGGGGGAACATTTTTCAGCCGGTCGCGTATCTCTGGATAGGGCACGCCGTCATCCAACAAATTGGAGTAGGTGTGACGAGGCAGGCCGGTGGTGTGGCTGAGCACATGCCGCAGGGTGAGCGCCTCGGTGTCACGCTCTTTGTACAATCGGAAATCCGGCATATGGTCAATAACGCGGTCATCCCAATCGAGCAAGCCATCTTCCACCAGCATGGCGGTCAATACGGGAGCAAACCCTTTAGAAACGGAAGCCAGCCGGAATGCAGTGTGAATATTGACGGAATCATAACTGTGACGTTCCTTGAGGCCGAAAGTATTGAGGTAAACCACGTTGCTGTCCTTGACAATCGCGATCGCTGCTCCGGGAAGTCCTTCCTCGGCAATCCGCTGCTCGACGAAATGCTCAAAGTCTTCAAACAGGGGTTGAAGATCTGCATCGGTCTTCACCTGCGGGTCGTTGAACCCGACATCCTCCAGTGTCGGTAATTGTTGCTCGTAAATGCGCTTCCCTGTCAGAATCGAAATGAAGGTGATTATTAATAAGGTTAGCAGTAATCTCTTTGCCATCACGCGTTTTCAGAATTTTCGAATGGTTGTTTGATGATTTTACTCATCGATATAAACCGCGAAGATAATATTTAGCGGAAAGTAATAAAAATCGACGAGTATGAATAAACCGGGGCCGGAGTAGAAAGATAGCCACAGAAAATTCTACAACCATTAAGAGGGGGGAATGGTTTGTTCAATCTGATCTGTTAACTATTTCTACGGGTAATTTATTATTTGGTTGGGCATATAAGCGACTTTTTTTGAGGCAAGGCAAAAATGTTCAAGCGCCTCCGGGTAAAGCCGTCGTCTGCGCCCTGCACTGTCTGCGCCTGCTGCGCTTCTCCGATTATATCTACCTCCTCCATCCGTGCGCGTCGGCGAAGATACTTTCTCCGAACTGCGACAGCATAACCGGCGCTTTCAGGAGCTGTGGCGGCATCAGTATGAGAAGTTGAGGGAGGAAATAGCCATGGAGGCTGTCTCACATCTGCTCCTTCACCCGCTGTTGCGCCAGCGCCGGCAGTTCCGCGTTCCCCTGCTGGAATTTGAAATTGAACTTCATCTGGTCGATTTTCCAATGTTCGCCTTCGCCCACGAGGTAAAAGTCATAGGAACCGACCACCTGCCACAGATCGCCGCCCCGGTCGTTGGGCAGGTAATGGCTGGCGGTGCCATAGCAGAAAACGGTGGCTTTTCCACGCTTTACATCCACTTCAAAATTACCGAGCTGATGGTGGGGAGCCTGAAAGCCAGGAAGCATAGCCCGCCAGTTGTTGACGATGTCACGGGGACTAAGCCGTACCGGTGCTTCGCCCGACATGGAGCTATAGTCCAGCAATACCTCTTTAGCGAAGCAGTCGGCCACCTTGTCCCACTCCCAGGAGTCAACGGAACGGAAAAGGCGATTAATCGTAGACAGGATGGCTTGGTAGGTAGTGAAGTTGTTGGTTGACATATTTAGGGTGTTTGAGTTTTTTAGTTCTTACGTTTTTGCCCGCCCGAAGGGTGGGCGGAGCCGACTGCCGATTATTCCGTCTTCGCCTCACCGCGGTATACGTTCCCGGTCGCGGAAGCCGACGCCGCTGGACAGTTCGGTCAGCCAGACAATGGTGTCGGCAGCCTGAGCAGGGGTTCGGGTAGCGACGGGGCCGCCCATGTCTGTTTGTACACAGGGCGGATACAGTAGCTGTTTTTTTTCATCCATAGGACTTGCTGCTTTTCCTAACTAACAGTCTCCGTGTTCAGGTGTTTGCTTTGTTTGACCAGCTATCTAAGTTCCTGACTATATAGGATTGAAACGGTAGATACCCCGTTTTTCAGCAAGTTTCCTTGTATTAACTGCTTTTGGAGGTGAGCATTATGAGGAAGAATGGGTTACACAAGAAAAGCAGATAATGGCTCATCTATCAGTAAAATCCAACACGATATGAAAACCACCCTCAACCGACGAAACTTTCTCGCCCGGTCTCTGTACCTGCCGGCCGCCTTTTCAGCCGGTACTCTAAGCCTGCAAGGCGCCTCCAGGCCAAAGCCTTCTATCAAACCGAGGACTCCCAACCTCAAACTGAGCTGCAACCTGTATTCTTTTAACAGGCCGCTTACCGATGGTACGATGACACTAGAGGAAGTCTTTAATTTCTGCGCCGACCTGGGCTTCGCCGCCGTCGATCCCACAGCTTACTACCTTCCGGGTTATCCCGTTCCTCCGAAAGACGAGGTCCTGTACGCCGTCAAGCAGCATGCTTTCCGGCAGGGGCTCGACATCAGCGGCACCGGCGTACGCAATGATTTTACCAATCCCAGTCCCAACACGCGGAATTCTTCCATGCAGCTCGTCAAAAACTGGGTGGAAGCAGCCGCCAAACTCGACGCGCCCGTGCTCCGCGTATTCGCCGGTCGCGATATGCCGCAAGGGTACCAACAAGAAGAAGTATTTGACTGGATTGTCAAGGGGCTGCAGGAATGCACGAACTACGGAAAAAGACACGGCGTGATGATCATTCTCCAACACCACAACGATGTCCTGTACACCGCCGAAGAAGTCCTGGCGGTTCGCGAAGCCATCGACTCCGACTGGTTCGGCATCATGGTCGACATCGGCAGCCTGCGCCAGAGTGATGACCCCTACGCCGAGATTGCCCGTCTGGCGCCTCATGCCTATTCCTGGCAGATCAAGGAACAGGTATACCGCAACGGGGAAGCCGAACCGGTGGATGTCAAGAAATTGCTCGGCATCATCCGAGAGGCCGGTTACCGGGGCTACCTGCCGCTGGAGACGCTGGGCCCTGGTGATCCGAAGGAGAAAGTGGCGAGGTTTTTGGAGGAAGTGAGAAAGGAGATGGAGTGAGGGGGAAGTGGAAGTCGGAAGTCGGAAGTCGGAAGTCGGAAAGCGGAAAGCGGAAGTTATTATAATTTAAAAATAAGGCTCGATTATATCTCTGAATTATTATATCCCAAAAGCAAAGGGACAGGGAGAACCACAATCACCGGTGGCTTATGATGATCACCGGGTTATCCTTCTCCATGTCCCCTTGTCTCCGAGTCACTTTGCCTTTTCGGGTCCAGAGTGAATTCGGGTTGCTGTCGTGCTTTGCAGTTGAATCAAACTTGTCCGGGTCTTTCACTGATCTCAGGCTCCCCTCCTGCCCTTAATGGACAGATGGGGAGAACCTGAGCATAGTGAACCTTTACTTTACTTTTTAAGCGGTCACCGCCTCATTCACCTCCGCATGTTTGAGCTGTGCCTGCGCCGAAGCCAGGCGGGCGATGGGCACGCGGTAGGGCGAGCAGCTGACGTAGTTCAGACCGGCCTCGAAGGCGAATTCTACGGAAGCGGGGTCACCGCCGTGTTCGCCGCAGATGCCCAGAGGCAGTTTTTCGCGTACTGAGCGGCCTTTTTCGGCGGCCATTTTAAGCAGTACGCCGACGCCCCGCGGGTCGAGCTGCTCGAACGGATCGTGATCGAGCAGGCCTTTCTCGACATACAGCGGCAGGAATTTGCCGGCGTCGTCGCGCGAGAAGCCGAAGGTCATCTGTGTCAGGTCGTTGGTGCCGAAGCTGAAGAACTCGGCCCGGTTGGCGATATAGTCAGCCGTGAGGGCGGCCCGGGGTGTTTCGATCATGGTGCCGATGCGGAACTCGACGCGGTCGCCGCGTTCTTCGAAGACCAGCTCGGCGGTACTGCGGATCAGTTTCTCCTGGTCGAAAAACTCACGTATGGTCGTTACCAGCGGGACCATAATTTCCGGAATCACATTGATGTCGCGCTTCTTAATATTGAGGGCGGCCTCGATGATGGCGCGGGTTTGCATTTCCGTAATTTCGGGATAGGTGATGCCCAGGCGACAGCCGCGGTGTCCCATCATGGGGTTGTTTTCGGCCAGGGCTTCAACGGCCTCTTTGACCTTTTCAACCGGAACGCCGAGGTCCTTCGCCACTTCCTCCTGTCCTTCCGGGTCGTGGGGCACGAATTCGTGCAGCGGCGGGTCGAAGAGGCGGATGGTTACCGGCAGGTCGTGCATCACTTCGAAGAGCCCTTCGAAGTCTTCCCGTTGCATGGGCAGTAGTTTCTGCAGTGCCTTCTTGCGTCCTTCGCGGTTGTCGGCGAGTATCATTTCGCGCATGGCGACGATGCGTTCGCCTTCGAAGAACATATGTTCGGTGCGGCACAGGCCGATACCGCGGGCGCCGAAGCGGTAAGCGGTTTCCGCATCGTGCGGCGTATCGGCGTTGGTGCGCACTTTCATGATAGCGTATTTATCGGCCAGATCCATGAGTTCGCCGAAGTCGCCGCCCAGTTCCGGCTCGCGGGTAGCGATTTTTCCTTTCAGGACTTCGCCGGTAGAGCCGTTGAGCGAGATCCAGTCGCCTTCCATATAAGTTTTGCCTTCCACTTCCATCGTTCGTTCCCGGTAATTGATGTGGATCTTACCGGCGCCGGAGACACAGCACTTGCCCATACCGCGGGCCACCACGGCCGCGTGGGAGGTCATCCCGCCGCGGGCGGTCAGGATGCCGCGGGCGGCATTCATACCGCGGAGGTCTTCCGGGGATGTTTCCGTACGAACCAGGACGACGTCCTTGCCGGCTTTGGCCAGCGTATCCGCCTCATCGGCGAAGAAAACGATCTGGCCGGTAGCGGCGCCCGGCGAGGCGGGCAGTCCCTTGGCGATCACTTCGGCTTCTTCCAGGGATTTTTCTTCAAAGACGGGATGCAGCAGGTCATCGAGACGGTGTGGGTCCACGCGCATCAGCGCGGTGCGCTCATCGATCATGCCGTCGCGCAGCATATCCATAGCGATCTTCACCATGGCGGCCCCGGTGCGTTTACCGTTGCGCGTCTGCAGGATCCACAGTTTGCCTTCCTGGATAGTGAATTCCAGGTCCTGCATGTCTTTATAGTGGTTTTCGAGCTTGGTTTCTATTTCGGCAAGTTCTTCGTATACCTCGGGCATCACTTCCTCCAGCGAAGGATACTTTTCCTTGCGCTCTTCCTCGGATACTCCGGCGAGCTTGGCCCAGCGTCTGGAACCTCTCAGGGTGATTTCCTGCGGGGTGCGTATGCCGGCCACCACGTCTTCGCCCTGTGCGTTCAGCAGGAATTCTCCGTTGAACACATCCTCTCCGGTGCCTGCGTCGCGGGTAAAGGCGACGCCGGTGGCGCTGTCGTAATCCAGGTTGCCGTATACCATGGCCTGTACGTTGACCGCCGTTCCCCAGTCATCGGGGATGTGGTTCAGCAAGCGATATACCTTGGCGCGCTCGTTCTGCCAGCTTTCAAATACAGCAATGATCGAGCCCCAGAGCTGATTCCAGGGATCGGTCGGGAAAGTCTGGCCGGTTTTTTCCTTGATCAATTCCTTAAACTGGCTGGTGAGTTTTTTCAGGTCTTCCGTCGTCAGCTCGATATCGTTTTCTACCCCTTTTTCCTTTTTCATCCGTTCGATGAGCAGTTCGAAGGGGTCCTCGTCCTCTTTGGACTCGGGCTTGAGCCCCATGACCACATCACCGTACATCTGTACGAAGCGACGGTAGGAGTCCCAGGCGAAGCGCTCCTCACCGGAACGCTTGGCGATACCTTTCACCGTTTCCGGATTCAGGCCCAGGTTGAGCACCGTGTCCATCATGCCCGGCATGGATACGCGGGCGCCGGAGCGTACGGAAACCAGCAAGGGGTTTTCCGGGTCGCCAAACTTGCTACCCATAATTTTTTCTACATAAGCAATACCTGCTCTGACTCCATCCTGGATCAAAGCGAGTACTTTCTCTTTTCCTTCCTCATTATAGCGGGTGCAGGTTTCGGTGGTTATTGTAAATCCGGGAGGCACGGGAACACCTATGCGGTTCATTTCCGCCAGGTTAGCACCTTTGCCGCCCAGCAGGTTCTTCATCTTAGTGCTTCCTTCAGCTTTTCCATCACCGAAGGTGTAAACGAATTTCTCTTGGTCTGCCATAATGATGCTTATTTAGGTTAGTCGGTCAAAATTCTCATTACAAAGAACGATATTAAGAAAAGGCTTTACAGCTGAACATCAGATGATAAGCATCATTTGCAGGAATGACATATATCAATAGGCCGGTTAGCCCGGATTATCAATACCTCTATTTTGATGTACGGAGGTCAAGGGATTTTCTACTTTCGTGCAATTATGGCAGGTGAATGACAGACAGCCCTCGCTTTTCACATCGGCTCTACTCCTGACAAAAATCAAGCTCAGCGATGACAAATGTCACCTCCTTTGGTGCTCTGCTGTCCTAACTTGAAATGAGCTGACTGATTGGCATACCTCATAAAACACACCACTACCGTCTCGTCATTGCCGACTTGGCGCTAAGAAGAGTAGCCCGACTGGTAATTACATTTTTTCGCTACCGAAAAACAGAACCGTTATGAAGCTAGGTACTAAATACATGGGACTCAAGCTGGAATCCCCGATTGTGGTTTCGGCCTGTCCGCTTACCGTGGAAGTCGATAATATTGCCCGTATGGAAGATGCCGGAGCCGGAGCAGTAGTGCTCTTTTCTCTATTCGAAGAACAAATTGAGCGGGAAGCCAAGTCCTACCGGCTTGATCAACAGGCAAATGCCACCACACAACCCGCAGCTCTGGATTATTTCCCACAGCTCAAAGATTACCGGACCAGCACGGCGCGCTACCTGGAAATCATCCGCGAAGCCAAAGAGCGGGTGGATATCCCGGTTTTCGCCAGCCTGAACTGCGTCACGAACGAAGGTTGGGTGGAGTATTCGAAGCAGATCGCCGAAGCCGGCGCCGACGGCCTCGAGATCAATGTATTTTTTATTCCTGCCGACATCAACCTTGATGGCAGAACGGTGGAACAACGGTATATCGATATCGTAGAGGCGGTCAAATCCGCTGTTGATATCCCGGTAGCTGTCAAGCTCAATCCCTATTTTTCGGCTATGGGCCATATGGCCAGGCGCCTGCAGGAAGCCGGGACCGACGGTCTGGTGCTTTTCAATCGATTTTATCAACCCGATTTCGATATATCCCAACTGCGCGTACTTTCGAACCTTGAATACAGCCACGCCAACGAAATCCGGCTGCCCCTGCTCTGGATCGCCTCCCTCTACGGCCGCCTCGATATCAGCCTGGCTGCCACCACCGGCGTGCAGGGCGCCCGCGAGGTGATTAAATACCTGCTGGCCGGCGCCGACGTCGCCATGACCGCCTCCGCCCTCTATAAATATGGCATTGATTACATTAAGAAAATGACGAATGAAATGGAGGAGTGGATGAAGTCGCTGCGCTTCGAGTCGGTACAGGAGTTTAAGGGCGTACTCAGCCAGCGCAACATCTCGGACCCGACGGCCTACGAGCGGGCGAATTATATCCGGATTCTGGAGAAGGCGAAGTAGGTAGGGAAGGATGGAACGGTTCGAAGTTATTCGTGATCATTCCCCACACATAACCGGTATCGGATTTGGTATACTGCTATGGCGATTCTGTGCCCATTTTGCCCAGGGCAATGTATCCCTGGCACTATCCCTTTGTATATTCACTTTTTTTCAGATAAGCATTTTGATCATGATAGATGGCCCCCTCGGGTAGCCATTTCCACCATTTCCCCAGGTCTTTCCTGATGATCTCGGTATAGAAATCCGGTAATACAGTCGTTTCGCCTTCGAAATAATCGCGGAAGGCCTGGTCTTCCACAAGCTGCTTTCGCACCTTTCTAAAAAACCGCAACCGGCCGTACCCTTCGGAAGAAATGGCGCGCATAACGTTCATCCACTTAACCGTAAAATGAGAAGCGTTCGCAAAGCGACGATAAATGGCTCTATTGGAAAAAGTATAAGCGGTCAGGTCAATCACCTTATCATAGAAATCCACCCACTCATAATTTTTGGGCTTGACATTCATCGCCAGGTGGTTATTGAGAAAGTGAAAAGGGAAAGGAAGTACCCGGTCTTCTCTTTGGTACTGCAAATTCAGCGGCGCTGCCTCCCCAAATGCCGTGAGGATCGAATACCCCGGGAAGGCGCCGGGGGAAGCATCGACAAATCTTTTAGTCAGTTCAAAGGGCTCTTCCCCGGCATCGCTGTCCAGCCCCAGCACAAAATTGGTTTGCAGGTAGGGGATATACCTCAAAATCATGTTGGTGTGGGCTGATACCTTTTTCACTTTTTCCAGCCCCACGACTCT
This sequence comes from uncultured Saprospiraceae bacterium, assembly GCA_964632995.1. Taxonomy (GTDB): domain Bacteria; phylum Bacteroidota; class Bacteroidia; order Chitinophagales; family Saprospiraceae; genus CAZWDL01. The sequence goes on along the minus strand of CAZWDL010000106.1, from coordinate 8,874 downwards.
CGATGCCTTCGATTTGTTGCCCATTTCATACCAGGATTCTATGCCCGGCAACATACCGACGAAACCATTTTCCTGCATCCTTTTGAGGTTGGGTTCGCTGAGTATCGCCAAGCTGCTCTCAGCGATAAACCTGACAGACCCCGGGGGAACAGCCTCCGCAATTGTATCCATGTATTCCTTGAAGCGAATGCCGAAATTCGGATCATGCCAACCAACTACCGGGTTTTTAATTTTGGCATTGGGCGAAATTTTATTAAAGATGATCCGGTCAATACCCTCACCGGTTTTTCAAGTCAGTCTTAAAGGCTTCGAAATAGGCTTGTTGCCCGTTTACCGGGTATTATTTCGGCCCATTCGGGAAACCGAGGAGTTGGAATCTCTTCCCGCTTCCCTCCCCGGTCGAAAGAGCGATGCAGCTTGACGCCCCAGTGCCCGTGGTCCAGGCAGGCCCACCAGGCGCCGGCATATGGGTTTACGTAGGTAATGGAAACGAGAATACCGAAGTAGTAAGCGCCCTGGTAGTTCCAGCTGCGGTTGTTGCGTCGATAGTGAGTAGACCTTTACGGATAGAGAGAAGCAAAAATTCTTTGTCAGCCGTCGTGTCGGGTGTTTGGTGAAAAAAATGGCTCTCTACCCCGGAAATTCAAGTTAAAAAAATTGACGGTCGAAAGCAATAGGTGCTTCGAGGTGATTGCCCCACTGAGCTCACTTCTTCTGTTCCTCTGTTCTTCTGTTCTGCGATTCCTCTGTTCTTCTGTTCTGCGGTTCTTCCATATTCCTATCCGGCCATCGAACAAACCCTCTTTCTTTTTCCTTCCTTCAATAGTACCATGTACCAAAAAGTCCATCATACCGATTATCCTCCCCGCGACAAGCCGTTGCTCGTCTGGGACGGCCAGTGCGGCTTTTGTCATTACTGGGTATTGCGCTGGCGGCAGATGACCGGCGACCTCATCCGCTACGAGCCGTACCAGGAAGTAAGTGACCGGTTTCCCGATATTCCCACCGGCCGCTTCCGCGAAGCCGCGCAGTTGATCGAGCCCGACGGAGCCGTGTACAGCGGCGCCGGTGCGGCCTACCGCACCTTCACCTACGGTACGCCCTGGGCCTTTCTGGACGAGTGGTACCAGTACGATCCCGTTTTCCAATGGATCAGCGACCAGATATACCAGTGGATTGCCGACCATCGCCCATTTATGTTTAAGCTGACAAAGGCGCTTTTTGGGAAAAACCCGCGATCTCCTGAGAACTACTGGCTGTACTACCTCATCGGGCTCATTTTGATGCTCTTACTTTTACTGGGATAAACATCGTTAACGATCGTCCCTTCCCGCCTAACATCCGATAAAATCATCATAAGCTGAAAATCCGTTATCTTCGGGCTAAAAATTTGCTGTGAGAACACTATTACTGTTGGTAGGGGTATGGCTCTGCTCATCTGCTTCTGCGCAATCCGTTCCGTCAGAAGTGGATTCCCTTTTCAGACTGGTTCGCGCCGAGTATTCCGGGGAAAGGGCGCTGGAAACGACGGCCTACGTCGGTCAGCGCTGGCGCCTGCCGGGGAATACCGGATTTGATGAGAGCATCGAATACGTCCGGGAGCTCCTGGAAAAAGCGGGATTCAGGGAAGAACAGCAGGGGCGCCTTAGCTATCGCGTCGAGCGGCGTACTATGGAGGCTCCCGCCTGGGAGCCGCTGAACGGGCAGGTACAGATTGCAGGACAAAATCAACCCCTGCTCACCTTTGCGGATAACCGCAACATGATCACCATCAACAGCTTTTCCACGCCGGAAGGCGGCATTGAAGCGCCGCTCGTCTATGTTGCAGGCTGCGACAGCATGGCTTTCGATACGGTGGAGGTGGAAAACAAGATCGTCTTCGCCGAATGTCATTGCCATCCCCTTTTCCGGGAGGCCGTCCAAAAGCGGGGCGCCGCCGGCGTGCTGGGCTACCGCATTCCAGGCTATAATCAACCGAAGCGATATACAAACAGCATTCCCTTCACCTCTATTCCGCTCGACAGCACCCGGCAATCCTGGGCGATCAACCTCTCTTACCGGGCGAAGGAAACGCTTAAAGCACAATTGGAGCAGGGGCCTGTCCGGTTGCGTGTGAACATCGAAACCCGTTTACATCAATCTGAGGAACTCACCCTGGTGGCCGAGCTGCGGGGCAGCCGGCAGCCGGAGGAACGCTTCGTCTTCAGCGCCCACGTGCAGGAGCCCGGCGCCAACGACAATGCCTCCGGCGTGGCCTGCCTCGCCGAGATGGCCCGCAGCGCCGCCGCCCTGCTCCGGCGCGGTGACATCGACCCCGGCCGGACCATCACCTTTCTCTGGGGTGATGAGATCAGCTCCACCCGCCGCTTCGTCACCGAAGATACAAGCCGGCAAAAGAATATTCGCTACGGCGTCAGCCTGGATATGGTGGGGGAAGATACCGAGAAGACCGGCGGCGTCTTCCTCATCGAAAAGATGCCCGATCCTTCGGCCATCTGGACGCGCGGGGAAGACCGGCACACGGAGTGGGGCGCTACGCCGGTCTCCAAAGCGGACCTGAACCCGCATTACTTCAACGACTTCATCTTCTATATCTGTCAGCAGCAGGGCGAAGCCAACAACTGGACGGTCCGCACCAACCCCTTCGAGGGGGGCAGCGACCACGTGCCCTTCCTGCGCGCCGGCATCCCCGGCCTCCTGCTCTGGCACTTCACCGACGCTTTCTACCACACCGACGCCGACCGCATTGACAAAGTTTCCCCTGAAACACTCTACAACGTGGGCGTCAGTGCGCTGGTCAGCGCCCTCACCCTTTGCCGGGCGGATAACCGGACGGCCGTCGATCTGGTTCGCAACGTCGAAGCCATGGCCCTGCAACGCCTGAACCGCGAATGGCTGCTCAGCCGCAACGCCCTCCGAACACAAGGCTCCCTCACCGAACAGCGCGACATCCTCTGGACCTGGGGCTGGTGGTACAGCACGGCTATTCAGAAAATGACCGAAATTCCGGTTGGAGGCGCCGCCGAGCAGCTGCAACAGCTGGTTGAACAAGCAGCACGAGGCGTGGAGAAAAAAACCCTGACGCTGATGGATGAATTGGGAAACTGACCCCTGTGACTTCCCCGATTTCCCCTGACCGATTCTGTCACCTTAAGTCCAAAAAGACCTGGTGACTTGGAGACAAGGAGACTGGGAGATCAGAAAAACAGGGAACTTCTCCCCGTCTCCTTGTCCCCCAGTCTCCTCATCTTTTTCCTTAAGTGAGACGATATTGCTCATGACTCCCATGACTCCCCTTCCCAGGAACTCTTTCCTTGCAGCGAAATGTTAAGTAGCAGAAACAGAAGAAAGATGACCTCCAAAGACCTCAAACGCATCAGCAAAAAGATGAGCCATGCCCTTCGACACAAACCGGGACTGTACGGTCTGAAGCTGGACCGGCAGGGTTGGTGTGATATCGACGAGCTTATTGCCGCCTTCAACAAGCGGGGAACTGCTCTGAATCGCGAAACACTGAAACTCGTCGTAGAACAAAACGACAAGCGCCGCTTCGCCATCAGCGATGACGGCCGGCGTATCCGGGCCAACCAGGGGCACAGCATCGATATCGACCTGGGCTATGAACCGGTAGCGCCGCCGGAGTATCTCTTTCACGGAACGGCGGAAAAAAATATCACCTCTATCAGGGAAAAAGGCCTGAACCGGGGCAAGCGCCACCACGTGCACCTGTCGCCCGACCGGGCGACGGCCCGGCAGGTGGGCGGGCGCCACGGCCGGCCGCAGGTGCTGGGCATCCGGGCAAAAGCCATGCGGGAAGCAGGGCATTCTTTTTACCGCTCGGAAAATGGCGTATGGCTCACGGAGGCCGTGCCAGCAGCGTTTATTGAATTTTAGCCCTCTTCAGACGGCGCCCGGAGAAAAACGGAAGTGCTTCCGGATGCGTTTTCCTTCTACCCGCTCCTTTATCTTTTGATTCATCAACTCAAAACCCTTTCCGGTGCGGATGCGGAGCCGTTCCCAAAGCAGCGGCAGCAGCACGCCCCGGTAGCGTTCGCACTGTGTAAATAACACTCCGCCTTCTTTTTCCTCCAGGTGAAAACTGTGCTCCCGTTCGAAAAGCCCAGGCATCAAAAAGTGACCTGTCCAGGTCAGTTCTTCGAAGGGTTTCACCCGCTTGATGACCGCCTGTAAAGTAATGGCATTGGAATCAGGTGGATAAAGGCTGAGTTGGATGGGAACACCCGGGTCAAGCCGGGGAACGAGGATAGACCGGATGAAAGGATTCCACCGCCGGTACGCCCCGAAGTTGACGAGCACCGACCAAACCAGCTCCGGTGAAGCATCGATAAAAATCTCGGTATTAATTGTCCGCATTCTCTGACAGGGTATAAGTCTGGAAATTGATTTCGGCCATAAAATTGATAGCTGCCGAAGACCTAAAAAAGGGAGATCCGTCGAACCGGGATAAAGACCGGTTGAAACCGGATTTTGAGCAGATGAAGTTTTTTGGGCTAAACAAGTCATTGTGTACCTTTATTCCTTCCACATTGCATGAGTACAGCAGTTTTCGCATTTGCGATATACAGGAGGCAAAACAGATTTCCTCAAAAAAGACGGGGCAAGCCGGAATCCCTCAGGAGGCCTGTATCTTTCTGAATTCCCTTCCCGGCTTTCCCCGCTCTTGAAGTGAACTACCCACCAGCTAAAGACTGGTGGGCTTCGGGCTTCCCAGAGAATAGCTCACTGCTCAAAACCTGCCTGAAGACAGGTAGTCGAGTTAGGAGTCTTACGTTCTCTCCACCCGTGTACTCGCTAGTCCCTAACGAGGTTTTTATGTCTTTTACTGACACTACAAATATGCACAAAATGTTTCAAAAATGCAATATATTGAAACAAAAATTTTCAAAAGGCATTCGCTTTCATCCCATTGGCTGAAGACCAATGGGTTTTACGCTCCATTATATAAAAACAAAAGCACAGGGTGTACATCTTACTGGAGAAAACACCGGAATGAATAAGCAACAGTACAAAGGATGAAAAAACTAAAGCATAATCGCACTCTCCGCCCGTGGGCCGACCGGGCCCGCATCGCAGTGTTAACTACCGTTTTTGTCTATTTCACTTCGGTGTATATGCAGACCGGCAAGCTGTTCTTCGTCCCGCTGATGCTGATGGAGATGTTGTTTACGGCTCTTTTTATATTTTCATTATTTTGGATCCACGGAAAGATATCCGGCGTATTTCACTCCAGCCCGCTCCAGGACATGAGCGCTTTGCTCCGGAACGGACTGGAGGGCCTCTCCGTAGTGCTCAGCGCCCTTTTGCTCAACGCGGCCCTAAAACTCCTGCCGCTCTTTCTGCTCGGCCTCAACTTCGGCTGGGAACTCGAACAGGACAGGGTGCGGGTAAATTTTGTCCTCGGCGCCATCATCGCGCTCTTCTTTTACTACTTCGTCGAACGGGAGCGAAACCGGAAGCAGCTGCAAGAGGAAATATTGCGCAGCGAAATCGTCCAGAAAGAAGGACTCAAGGCCCAACTGGAATCCTTAAAGAATCAGGTAGACCCCCATTTTTTATTCAACAGCCTGAGCATCCTCGGCACGCTGATTCGCCGCAGCCGGGACGAAGCGCTGGAGTACCTCGACCATCTTTCGGAAGTATACCGCGCCTTTTTGGCGAACAGCCATAAAACCCTGGTATCTCTGGAAGAGGAACTGGAACTGGTGGACGCCTACCTGTTTTTATTGAAAAAAAGATTTGGAGATACCATTGTATTGACACAATCCGTACCGGTGACTTATCTAGACAGGGAACTACCGCCGGGCTCATTGCAAATGCTCGTGGAAAATGCCGTGAAGCACAACGCATTTTCCAAAAAAGACCCTTTGCAAATCGACATTTTTGCGGAAGCAGATAAATTAATATTAAAAAACAGCCGGCGACCGCGAAGAGAAGAAATCAACTCTACCGGAATCGGACTACAGAACATCCGCAGCCGGTACCGTTTGTTGTCAGATCAACCGGTAGAGATCAAGAAAACGGAAAGCTATTTTGAAGTGCAATTGCCCTTGCTAAATTTCGAAGCACATGAAAGTACTGATTATTGAAGACGAAAGGATTACAGCCGAAGGACTGGCGGAACAACTCCGCGAACTACGCCCCGGAGCGGAGGTAGTCGATATCATCGGAACCGTGGAAGAAGCGATAGAGTGGTTCAATCTCCACGCCGAACCCGATCTGATATTTTGTGACATCCACTTGTCCGACGGCATCTCCTTTGAAATTTTCCGAGAGGTGGAGGTGAAAACGCCGGTCATTTTCACGACGGCTTACGACCAGTACGCGATCGAGGCCTTTCAGGTGAACAGCATCGATTACCTGCTCAAACCGATCAGAAAGAAAGACCTGGCTGCCGCCTTGAAAAAGTTTGAAGAAAGAAACCGGGGACAAGCCGCGCTTCAGTTGCAAAAGATGCAGAACCTGTTGGAACAACAAATGAAAACCCACGGGAAAGCCGGTTCGTATAAAAGCCGTTTTCTGGTTAAAATCGGAGATACGATGAAAACCATTCCGGTGGAAAAGATCGCTTATTTTAAAGCCGAAGAAGGGGTGGTCTTTCTGATTACGCGGCAAGGGAAACGCTACATCATCGATTACACGCTGGACAAACTGGAGGAAGAACTCGACCCGGAGATATTCTTCCGGGCCAATCGGCAGCTGCTCGTTCACATTGAGGCGGTGAAAGAAGTAAATCGATATTTCAAAGGCCGCCTGTTGCTGGAGCTCTCTCCCGCCGTGGAAGAAAAAGTTGTCGTGAGTAGTACCAAATCGCCGGAATTTAAGGAGTGGCTGGACCTCTAAGTGGAAAAACAAGAGTGAAACTATCTGTTATAAGTTGCGTTAACAGTTAGAACGATATTCTGCACCGATTCCAGAAAGAACATTATGCCGAAAAACTACAAACCCTATCTTGGCTTCCTCAAAAGACTCGCTCATCAGGCGGGCGATATCATGCGTGAGCACTACAAAGGTGATTTCAAAATATATACCAAATCCGATAATTCAAAAGTAACTGACGTGGATCTCGAAATTTCGGAGCTCGTGCAGAAAGCCCGCCGGGAGGAATTTCCGGAGATCGGCCTGCACAGTGAAGAGTCGGAAAAAGAAACCATCGACCGCAGTAAATCCTACTTTGTCATCGATGAGCTGGACGGCACCAGCTACTTCATCGAAGGGCAGGCCGGCTTCTCCCATCAGGCCGCCTTTTACGATGGGGATAGCGGACAGCTGGCGGTAGGCCTCGTCTACTATCCGCTCGACGATATACTACTGTACGCCACTCGGCATCAGGGCGCTTACCTGGAACAGAACGGCCTGGCGCAACGCCTGGAACCGCGTCTGAGCCAACACTTCGACGAGCTGCGCTTCGCCCATCCGGCCCGCTACCGGGGCGACAAATACTGGGATTTGTTCGAGGACCTGGGCGTGGAGGAAGGCCGCGTAGTGATGACCACAGCGATGCGCACGCTGCAATTCGCCCGCGATAAGCTCGACGTAGCCCTGTTCATGAAGCGCCGCATCCCCGAATGGGACTGGGCCGGTGAAAAGGTTATCGTAGAAGAAATGGGCTTCAAACACAGTTATCTGAATGGTCAACCCATCAAATTTGGCGAAGAACCGCCAAAGGATAACCCTGGTTATCTCATTTGTCCGCCCCAGCACCGCCAGGCATTGATTAACGCAGCCCTAAACCACCTTCAGTAAATGCGCCGTTTTGCTATCTCCGACATACACGGCTGTAGAAAAACCTTTGAGGCCCTGCTCGATCAAATCGCGCTGTCTGCCGGCGACGAACTGTACATATTGGGCGACTATATTGACCGGGGGCCTGACAGTAAAGGAGTCGTCGATTATATATGGCAGCTCCGGAAAGAAGGCTATACCATCCACTGCCTGATGGGCAACCACGAAATGATGCTGCTGGAAGCGGGCAATGATCTTGCCAGCCGGAGCACCTGGCTCTACAACGGCGGCTACGAAACGCTGGAAAGCTTCGGCACGCAGAACCCTGAGGAAATTCCGGACGAATACATTACTTTTTTTGAAGAACTTTCCCTCTACGAAGAAGTGGACGAGTACATTCTCGTTCACGCCGGTCTCAATTTCAAAGCCACTGATCCCCTCTACGACGTTGAAAGCCTGCTCTGGATCCGCGATTGGTATGAGGACATCAATACCGACTGGCTGGAGGAACGCATCATTATCCACGGCCATACGCCGGTCAGCCGGGAACGCATCGAACAGCAGCACGTCCGGCTCAAGGAATTCCAGGTGCTCGATATCGACGCCGGCTGCGTCTTCGATCGCCCGCAACTGGGCGTGGGTTACCTCTGCGCTTTCGAAATGAACAGTAGGGAGCTATTCTTCCAGAAAAACATTGAGAGGGGTAAGCAGGCATAACTGCTTCGATTTGCTCATAGCTTTGGGGGGCAGATCCCGTCTTTTTTTGTTCCGGCGGCCGGGGGCACTCCGGAACAATCCCGATGCCGACGAAACAAAAAAAGACGGGATGGGGACTTTGCTCTTGAGGTACAGGCTGCTTCGCTTTGCTCAAAGCGTCGGAAGAAAAAAGCCCGGCAGCTTTGATCCGCTCTTGACTCCAGCACTGACATATTTACATCTGAAAACGATAGGAACAGGTTTTCTCAGCTCCCCCTCTCCTCAAAACAACAATTTTCAGCCTTACCTGAAACGTACTCTTTGAGGAGAGGGGGCCGGGGCAGGGCTAACGCATCATGATAATTTATCAAGTGTTACATAGGCTGAAAACATGCCATATGTGGGCGACAGGTCCAGCGATTTCCGGCTACTTCT
>CAZWDL010000105.1:0-26282 GCA_964632995.1 uncultured Saprospiraceae bacterium | reverse complement strand
GGACTCCCCTGATGAGCCCCGATAAAGTTGAAAAATTTTAAGCGAAAGGGATGTTAGTTGTTTCACCTTCTCCTGTTTTTGCTTGTCCTATTTCCATACGTTTTTTTCAAAACCTGACAGGTCTCGCTTTTCCTGGATGACCAGGTATGATGTAAGGTAGCCCTCTTTTTTTCGGTGCTGGAAGGTACTAGAGGCCTTCCGAGTTCCCTCCCACCCTCATTGTTATCGAGCGGATAAGCCTTCCCACTTCCCGTTTCCCACTTCAAATCATTCCTCGTGCAATACCATAGCCGGCCGCACCGTAGTCGCTTCGCGGCTGGGGTACAGCGCACAGACGGCCACCAGGGTGAAGAGTATGAGTAACGACAAGCTGACGGCCTGGAAGTAAATCATACTGTCGAGTCCAAAGACGCCGAGCAGGGGAAACTGCAGCACGAAGAACAGCCCAACAAGGGCCCCGAAGCCGGCAATGATGACAGCTTCTCCAATAAACTGACTGAGTATGCTACCTTGTGTAGCGCCCAGCGCCCGTCTAAGGCCGATTTCGGCGCGCCGCTTTCGAATGCTAAACCACAGCACCCCAAAGAGGCCGAGACCGACGTTCAGCAACAGGAAACCGCAGACTACAGCGGCAATCAGCATCGGCGCCTTAACGACATTATGTGCTTGCCGGCGCTGGTCGCTGAGGTAAGACACTTCGATGGAGGCCCCTTTGGCAATGCCGTTCAGTTCTTTGAGCAAGGCTGCTTCGAAAGCAGCATCGGTACCGGGGTTTACCCGTATTAGCAGGGTATTGGCACTCATATCGATCGCTGTGCGATTGGGAAAGATGACCGGTTTCTCCAACTGGTATTCCCCGCCGGTTTTGAAATTGCCGGTAACGCCGATGACTTTCCAGGGGCGGGTTTCATCCTTATTGAACAGTATGTATTTACCCAGCGCAGGTTCTTCGCCGAAAAGCGCTTCCCGCGCCTGCCTGTTGAGCACCACTACGCGCTCGGCAGTGGCCACATCAGCGGCTTCTAACCAACGCCCTTCCTGGATCTCCATATCAAAAACATCCGGTAAATGCCCATCGGTGACGATATACTCTGTAAAGATGCTTTGGTCGCCGTGGTTCACACTCCCGCCGAGTAGACCCTGGGTGTAGGGCGTATTGAAAGAACAGCGGCTGGCGGCAACTACCTCGCTATGCTGCAGCGCCGCCTGGCGGGAACGGCTCAGCGCGTCGGAGAGTGTGCTGTCGCTAAGCTCCTGCGACCCGTAGGCGAGGCGCCACACGTTTTCATAATCGTATCCGAGCGGTTGCCCGTATTTATTCGCGTTGTAGATGATCAGGCTCAAAACGCCGAAAAGTACCAGAAAGGAGGCGAATATCTCCGTAGTGAGCAAGAAGTTGCTCCGCTTCTTATTCCAGATCAATTTGATGAGATGCCGTATCATGATTTAGGTATTTCAAAGTTATTTTAAATAATTTCCGACTTCCCTGTTCCTACTGCTCTCCCCCTCTCAGCGCATCCACCACGTGTAGTCTTGACATGCGGTAGGCCGGGATGACTCCGGATAAGAGACCGAAGATAAGACAGACGCCCAGACCGACAAGCAGGACCTGTCCGTTGAGAACCAGATCAGCGCCGGGAATGAGCCCACTGCTGTTGAACAAGTAAATCAGTAGGCCTGTCAGTGCGACCGCTGTAGCGCCGCCGAGTAGGGTGATGAATATGTTTTCGATGAGGAACTGCTCGACCAGCCGGCCCGAAGAGGCGCCGAAGGCTTTACGCACGCCGATCTCTGAGGAGCGCTCCATGATGCGACTCACATTGAGGTTGACCAGGTTAATGGCCGGCAGCAGCATGAACAGTAGCATGAAAATGCCCACTGTTGTGTAAAAGATACTGCTCCTGTTATCCTGACCAAAGCCGATACGCAGGAAACTTTCCAGATAGGTTTCGGCGCTGGTCTCCAGCCGGTCAAAAGTGAAGCCGGAGACAGTGGAAGGCAGGGGTATTTTCCCTACGATCGCCTCGAACTCCGCAGCTATAGCAGGTAGGTCAGCCTTGCTTTCTCCCACCAGGATAGCGATAAACATACCGTTCCAGGAAGGAGAAGTGATACTGCCGCGATTCACGTGTTAAGGCAGATACACATCTGCGGACATGATCGGACGGGTGATGGGCACATCACGCACGACGCCGATCACGCGGTAGCTAGTATTATCCACCGCAATGCTTTGCCCGACGGCGTCTTCACCGGGACCAAAATAATCGTCCCGGGTTTTTTCGTTGATCACAGCTACGAAATCGCCGTTGTCGATATGTTGATCGTTGAAAGCTTTCCCCTCCAGGAAATCAAATGCGGTGATAGACCAGAAAGCACTATTGGTATATTTCAGGTTGAGCTTCAACCGGTGGCTGCCCGTATAGGCGTTGGCATAGGTGGGAATAGAAGTAATGCCCACCAGCTGAGGTGTTTTCATTTTCATAATGAAATCCTGCAAAAAGCGATAGCCGACCATCCCCGATCGCTGAGCGTTATTTTCGCTGTTGATAGTGCTGACCTTACTCACGTACAGGCTGCGGTCCCGGTTGACGTCAGGATAGTGCGGTGCGATGAGGTGATCCAGGAAAGCGGTCACCACAAGTAGGATGACCAGCGTAAAAACAATGCCGAACAAACTCACAAAGGAAAAAAACTTGTTGCGGTTCAGCACCTTCAGGGTGATCTTAAGATAATTGAGGAGCATGGTTTTAAATTTTTCGAGTTCTCTATTCTACTGTCCTATGAAGCCGGGTCGGTCTTATCCAAAGGAAGGTTTCGCCCCATTGGCGTATTTCCTTTTTCATATTTCAGCTTTCATATTTCGTATTTTATACCACCTGGCTGCCGTCGAACAGACGCATCAGGCGGTTGGTCCGCTTGGCCATTCTCTCATCGTGGGTGACCATGACGACGGTAGTTCCTCCTTCCTGATTCAATCGAAGAAGGATATCCATAACTTCATTACCCATGACGGAGTCGAGATTTCCGGTAGGTTCATCCGCCAGCAGCAGCTGGGGACGACCTACGACGGCACGAGCGATGGCCACGCGCTGACGCTGGCCGCCCGAGAGCTGGCTGGGAAAGTGGCGCATGCGGTTGCTGAGGCCTACGCTGTGCAGCGCTTCTTCGGCCAGCTGGCGGCGTTGGCGGGCTGAGATATTGCGATAGAGCAGGGGCAGTTCCACATTATCGATCACCGACAGGTCATTGATGAGGTGGAAGCTCTGGAAGATGAATCCGATCTTTTCGTTGCGCAACTGGGCCAGCCGGCGGTCGCTGAATGCTTCGATATCGGTGCTGTCAATTGTTACTTTACCGTCAGAAGGTTCATCCAGCAGTCCCATGATATTGAGCAGCGTACTCTTTCCGCAACCCGAGGGGCCCATGATGGAGAGGAACTCTCCGCGCTTTACCTCGAGGTTGATGTTGTTCAGCGCGACGGTTTCCACCGTTTTGGTGCGGTAGACTTTTTCCACCTGCTGCAGGCTCACCATAGGATCGGCAGTGAGGGTAGCTGTGGAGGCGTTAGAGGAAGCTTGTTGCGTATTCATACTGGTGTGTTTTTATCTATTTTAAAAAATCTTCTGATGCTTTTCGAAATCGTAGAGGGTCAGGGTTCGCAGCGTGTAGTGCGCATCCCAGAATAAACGCAGGGCAGTAACATAATCGCGTTTGGCGCGGTCCTTTTCCTGGATGGCCAGGTTGAGGTCGGTGATGCTGAGGTCTCCGAGCACGAAGCGGTCCTTGGCGATCTGGTATCGCTCCTGAGCGATCTGATCGGCCTCGCGGACCAGGGCGAGCTGTTCACGCAGCATATTGTAGAGCGTGACCTGGGTTCGAATTTCCTGTTCGAAGTTGATGCGGTCCTGCTCGACGGTGGCATTGACCAGTTCGCGGTTGGCTTTGGCCGTTTCGCGCCGTGAAGAGGCGCGCCCCCAATCGAGGATGGGAATAGCGAACTGCAGGCTGACGATCTGCTGGTCCTAGGGACGAGTGTAGATATCGCCGAGGTTCGAGGCGCGGTTGCTCAAACCGAAATTGGCCTGCAGCGTCGCTTCGATGCCGGTTTCGCCACGGGCGCGGGCCATGGTTTGATCAGCTTCCAGCTGTCGACGGCGGAAGCCGGTCACTTCCGGACGGTTCAGCCGTGCCTGTTCCAGAGCGGTGGCCTCGTCGACCGGAACGGCGGGGATATCCAGCGGCAAGGTCAGCCCGGTATTTTCATCGAGGCTAATCCCGGTGAAGGCCTGCAGGCGCTGCTGGGCGCCGCCCAGGTCCTGCCGCGCTGTGGCTTCGTCCTTGCGGGCGTTGAGCACGCCGAGCTGTAACTGCAACAAGTCATTTTGCGACAGCCTGCCCAGCGCCGCCCGCTCCTGAGCGATGGCGTAAAGGGTATCGTTGTTAGCCAGATTGACGCGGGCCATCTCGAGGTTCACCTGAGCCAGCAGTACATCGAAGTATAACTCAGTAGCGTCGACAGCGATAAGTTCGCAGTCAAGCAGGTACTGCTGCTGGCTTTCCTGGTAGCGCAGCGGTTCGATTTTCTTATCCCAGCGCAGCTGGTTAAACCCGAAAAGGGGTTGTTCGATACCGATGGAAAAAGGACGCCCGTTGTATATGGTGCGTTCGCGGTCGAAATCGTCGAAGCGTTGGATCAGCGTGTTGGCGAAAACCGTTCCGCCGGTTGCGGCAATGTGCTGCTGCAAGTTCAGGCTCAGACCTGAGTTGTTAATTTTTATGGGTTGGAAGTCTACCGTTCCATCGGGTTGAATGACTTCGCTGTAAGAACGCTGGAAGTCGGGCAGGTTGCCCTGCAGCAGTAGCTGCGGGCGCAGGTCGGTTATCACGCCGGTCAGCAGGGTATCGTTGATGCGCGTCAGTACGGGCATGCCGGTCTGCACCCGTTCGGCGTAGAGGTCGGCTACTGTACCTTCCAGGCGGAAGCTGTTCAGGTTAGCGATTTTGACCAGCTGTTCTCCTTCGCGGATGCTCGAGCCCACCGACTGCTTGATCCAGGTGATGACACCTGCGCGACGGGCGGTGACCACTGTTTGTATGATCAGCTGTTCGGTTTCCCGCAGGGTCCTGGCCTTGATCTGGGCCTCCAGTTCGCTTTCGCGCAGATCGGTTTGCATGGATTGCCTTTTGGTGTGCAGGTCGTTCTCCAGCTTTTTCTTTTCCAGCCTGGCGATCCGTAGCTCCAGTGTTGCCTGGTCGACCTGCTCCTGAGTGGCGCCGCCTACCTGCAGTAAGCGCCGGGTATTGTCGAGTTCGGCTTCCAGTCTGTTGATATTCAGGGCCTTAATGCTGTCGCTGATCTCCAGATCAAACAGGTTTTTTTGCAATTCCAGACGCAGTTTTTCAATAGTGTTGCGACGCAGCGCCAGCTCGTCACTCAGCCGTTGTTGTTCCTGCTCCAGGGTTTCGCGGTCAAGTTCCAGCAAAGGCTGGCCGGCCTCCACCTTGGCTCCCTCGCTGACGAAGACCTCTTTCACGGCAGCCGTAATGGGAGCGGTAATGGTTTCTTCAAATTCGGGTAGAATAAGGCCGGACGCGCTCAGCGTATTCTCGACCGTTCCTTTTTCGGCAACGGCTGTCCGAAGCCGTGACCGCTCCAGGCTGACGCTCAGTGAACGGCGTAAGGCCAGCAAGCCTAACGCGATCAGGCCGGCGAAGGCCAGTCCAATAGCAATTTGCCGGAAAAGCGCCCGGCGTTGGGTAGAGGAGGATACGGCTCTGTCCATTTTTTTAGCATTTTCTGCTAAAACCTATTCAAGCCGCGTACCAAACGATAAAGCTATGATAACCAGAGTTTAACAGAGAAATCTCAATAAGAAAAGTGTCCTAAACCGGACAGGCTGTCCGATTCTGCGAGTTATTCCGGAACCTAATGAAAGGACATTCGGTTAAGGTACGTGTTTAGATAATTAAAATATTCCCTATCTTGCACCTGATTAATGGCGACGGCTTTCCAGAGGCCGAATCACAATCAAGACATAAATCAATCATCATCCGGATGCTGTTCTATAATCTCGCCATCTTCTAGCCAGCCTACCGTATAGAAAATCAGTACATGACATTTCAAGATTTGAAGCTCATTGAGCCTATCCGCCGTGCGTTGAAGGCAGAGGGATACGTTAACCCTACGCCCATTCAGCAGCAGGCTATTCCTTTTGCCCTTAAGGGGCGCGACTTATTAGCCTGCGCCCAGACGGGCACCGGCAAAACAGCGGCTTTCGCCGTACCTATTCTTCAACAATTACACGAAGCACAACATCAGAACCGGCGCCTTATCCGCGCACTCGTTGTGACGCCGACCCGCGAGCTGGCTATCCAGATCGGAGAAAGCTTCGGCTCCTACGGTCGCTATACCGGGCTGCGGCACACCGTCATTTTCGGTGGGGTCTCTCAAAATCCGCAAGTGAAAGCCCTGCGCAACGGGATCGATATTCTCGTTGCGACGCCGGGCCGGCTACTCGACCTTATGAACCAAGGTCACATTTCGCTGGCCGATATCGAACATTTCGTTCTCGATGAAGCCGATCGCATGCTGGATATGGGATTCATCCACGATATCCGGCGCCTGCTCCGGCAACTGCCCGATCAAAGGCAGACATTGTTTTTTTCCGCTACTATGCCGGATACCATTCAGAATCTGGCTAACAGCATTCTGACCAATCCGAAAATGGTGGAAGTTACCCCGGCCAGCACGACAGCAGAAAAGGTGGACCAATTCGTTTACCACGTGGTGAAATCAAACAAGCGAGCCTTGCTCATTCACCTGCTTCGCGAGAAAGGTATAGACAGCGCCCTGGTCTTTACCCGCACCAAACACGGCGCCAACCGGGTGGCCAAGCAACTGACCCGAGCCGGTATTGAGGCCGAGGCCATTCACGGTAACAAGTCACAGAATGCCCGGCAAAAGGCGCTGAGCAGCTTTAAGAAGAAAAAGACCCGCGTGCTCGTCGCTACCGATATCGCCGCCCGCGGTATCGATGTGGACGAACTGTCCCACGTCATCAATTTCGATCTGCCCAACGTGGCGGAAACCTATGTGCACCGCATCGGGCGCACCGGCAGAGCAGGGGCCAGCGGCATCGCGCTGTCTTTCTGCAATGGTGAAGAACAAGCTTACCTGAAAGATATTCGCAAGCTCACCGGCCAGCCGATTCCGGTAGTCGAGGGGCATCCGTACCAGGCTTCGGCGGACGAGTTAAAGGCTCCGGCTCCTTCTAAAAATAATAATGGAAGGAATGGGGCTTCCCGTAATGGGAAAAGAAGCAACCGGCGCAGCAGCTATCGCGGTCGCCGATAGAGCTATAATTTAAAGTCTCAAAACAGGACAGGGTTACACCGGCTTAAAGTCAGTGTAACCCTGCTTTTGTATTGGTGCAATCGAAATAATTCTTATTTTTAATGGATTTCATCCAAAACCATGAAAACAAACTACTATGCATCCTCCTCTCCGAAGGTTTCCAAGCTGCCGTTTTTCTAAAATACGTTGCATATTTCCCGTAGGTTCGAAAGGTAAAATGGTGCACAGGCCGTAAAGCTCGATGCTCTGCTATCCTATCCTTGAGATAAAAAATATTTCAATCCAACCCTAAACCCTTTATTATGAATAAGCTATTCACCATCATCCTTTCGCTGCTCAAAGCATTAGGAGTAAAAACCAAAGCATCACCTAAGCCCAGGCCTGCGGTGGTAACCAAACCTGAAAGCAATGTGGCAAAACCAGTAGTGCAACCGGAACAGACGCCGCCGCCGGAGCCTGCCCCGGAGCATACGCCGGTTCAGGTGCAGGAGCCCGCTCAGCCTGCCACCCTGGAAATTACGCCTATCCTAATGCAGACGACACTTACCCTGGGCAACTACGATGAGGAGGTAGCGGAAAGCGACATTAAGGCTATATTGAACCTTTATCACGAAGACCTTATCAAAGAAGCTGGATCGGGGGAAGTGCTGAATGCGGCAAAATCCGGCAAAAAAATGCGACACGGAGATCGCTTTGAGTGGATGGACATCAAAGCGGTAGCAGGCAATCCGGTGAAAACACTGCAGGCATTTCTGGTCAGGGCCGGCATCATGCATCCGACCAGTAACATGGACGGTATCTTCGCCTACGCTACCCAGGCCGGCGTGCGCCTGTTTCAGGAGTACGTGCGGGTTTATGAAAATAAAAATATCATTCCGAACGGCAATGTCGATGACGCCACCTGGAAGATCATGCAGGAATGGCAAAAAGCCGGAAAAACCGCCGGCAACTGGCCGCGCGGCAAGCAGAGCGAGGAATACAAAAAGTGGATGGGCATGCTCAATAAGGCTAAAGAACATTACCAGCAGGAACCACATCCTATTTTGGATAAGGTTCACGAACGAATCGATGGGTTCCGGGAAAGCAATCAGGCTGTAGATACCTTTAAAGTCCAGGACTGGACATTTAACGAAGATGATATTCACCTGATCGGCATTCGCCGGAAAGAAGAAGAGGAAGGGGACCGGCGAAAAAATGATGACTTGTTTGTTTTGCTCATCAACGGCATGGTCTTCAAGTTCTGGGGATCTACCGATCCCAACCAGGATATCGGCAAACGGAAAAATAAAGCCTTCCTTACGGAAGGGCAACACAAATTCCGCTTCGGCTGGCACAATATCAATAAAGAAAGCGGTAGAAAGCTCTACCAGGGTCTGGAGCCTTATAGCGGCGGCGTCCTCGTTTTCCGTGACCAGGGCGATAAAAAACTGACGGAGGAAGATATCGAAGCGGGAGTAGAAAAAGCGCCGAATCAATCCATCAACATTCACTGGACCGGCGAAGGCCGTGGCTTCAGCGGTACCTGGTCGGAAGGCTGTCAGGTCATTGCCGGCGGCAGCTATATCGATCCGCTGGGTGAGGAGCAGGATTGCAGCGCCTTCACCGATGTACGCCAGAGCAAACTGAATGGAATTGATATTACTAAGGGAGCCTACAATTTATTTTGCGATCTCCTGCTAGTCTATCCCGTCAAGCGCGTTGATTACATCCTTTACTCGATGGGCAGAGACGAAACCTTTTCCGTAGAGGATATCGCCGGCCCGGAAGGCCTGGCTATGTTTGACAAAACGCTGGATGATTTTAATATGGATAGAGGCATAGCCTGATCAAAGGCTAAACCGGGAAATGGGTAGAGGAAAGAGGATTGGTGGCAGGATAAAAAAAAGATAGGAGGTTTCGCTCTCCCATTCAATTTTTTAATCCTTTCCTCTTTATCCCCTCGCCGGCAGGTTAAACAGAAAAGTAGTTCCTTCATTCAGGTTACTCTGTACGCGGATATTGGCGTCGTGCAGTTCCAGGATTTTTTTGGCGATGGCCAGGCCTAGGCCGGCGCCGGCTTTGCGGTTTCTTTCCCGTTTTGCCTGATGATACCGTTCAAAAATAAAAGTTTGCTCTTCTTCGGCGATACCAGGTCCGGTATCCGACACTTTAACTTCAACTTCCCCTTCTCCTTCACTGAGCAGCAGGCTTACGCGGCCGTTTACGGGGGTAAATTTCAGGGCATTGTCCATGAGGTTTTGGATCACGCGCTCGACGAGCGACACATCGGCAAATACGAGGGGGAGATGGTCGGGCATCTCCAGCCTCAGGTCAATATTTTTCTCACGGGCCAGTAGCTGGTACTTCTGGAAAATATCATGGGCCAGTTCGGAAATGAAGAAAGCCTCCTTTTGAGGCTCAACCTGTCTGGCTTCCAGTTTGGAATACTCAAAAAGCTGGTGGATCAGGTTGGAGAGCTTCTCGGAACTGCCCAGTACCGTTTGCAGGTGTTTGCGGCGGTCCTCCGCGGTGAGGTCCTTTTCCTTGATCAGCAGGGTCTCGACATATCCCTGCATGATGGAAAGAGGGGTACGCAGGTCGTGCGAGACATTGGCGATGAGCTCCCGGCGCAGGTTTTCCACTGACTTCATGTTGTCTATGTTTTCCACGATGCGGTCTGCCATTTCATTGAACGTATCGGCTAGTACGACGAGATCGCCTTTGTCTTCCTCGGCGATGCGTGCTCGCAGATCTCCTTCCTTAAAACGCTGCACGGTGGCAATAATGCTGCGCAGGTTTTTCGTCAGATACCAGATAGCGATCAGGCCGATGACCAGGGCCGCCAGGAGGGAGAGGAGAAACGTTTGGAAGCCGAGTTGAAGCATGTAACTCCCCTGCAGGGTTTGTACCACAGCGTGCTGTTCTTCGCTGGCCAGGATAATGTAGAGATATCCCTCCAATAAGCTATCGTTGAGGATAGGAGCGGCAGAGAAGACTTTTTGTTCCCCGGGATGGCGGGGATCGTCGCCTTTGGTAAAGGGCCGGTTGCTGTCAGCGATAAACTTCCGGATGGGAGAGAGGTCCACCCGGTCGAGTTTCACCCGGTGGTTGGGCGCCATAAAGGTAATGATATTGCCCAGCGTGTCGAGCAGGTAAACCTCCACGCTTGGGTTAATGACCATAAGCGAATGCATGATGTCCTGTACGGCAGTAGTATCCACTTCGCCGTCGATCAGCGGTTTAACCTGTTGTACAGTGCTGTCCGCAATGCCCCCGTACAGCTTCTGGTTAACCTCCTGGTAATACTGCCGGGCCACGAAACTGGAAATGAGCATATAGACAACTCCCAATACGATCAGCAGGGAAAGCAGCGTAGCCGATATTTTCAGGTAAAGCTGGTTTTGTTGTTTTTTTATCATGGAAAAATCACAATTCTTCATTAAAGCGGTATCCAATACCCCAGGTGGTCAGGATGAATTTGGGATGCTGCAGGTCGGGTTCTATTTTTCCGCGCAGACGGTTGATGTGTGAATTGACGGTGTGTTCGTAGCCGTCAAAATCGTAGCCCCATACGGGATTGAGGATCCTTCCCCGGTCATAACTCTTGCCGGGGCTGGAGGCCAACAGGCTGAGGAGGTCGAATTCCTTAGGGGAGAGCTCTATACGTTGTCCACGGAGCATCACCTTCCGTTTGTCCAGATCGATGCTCAGCTCACTAAACTCCAGTAACTTGGCTCCCTCGATAGGTGCTTCATTGGTCTGTAACTGCTCCTGCCGGCGAAAGATTGCCTTCACCCGTGCGATGAACTCCCGCACGCTGAAAGGTTTGGTCAGATAGTCGTCGGCGCCCATTTCCAGACCGAGCACTTTATCGATTTCTTCCGACTTGGCGGTGAGCATCAAAATGGGGGTATGTACTTCTTTGCCCCTCAACTGCCGGCACACTTCCAGGCCATCCATGCCGGGCAACATCAGATCGAGCACGATCAAATCAAAACGGCCTGCCAGCCCGGCGCGCAGGCCGTCATCGCCGCGAAGCGCCCGCTCCAGTTCGCAATCCAGGTCTTTCAGGTGGATTTCCAGCAGATCGATAATATTCGGATCGTCTTCTACTACAAGTACTCTTCTCATGGGGGTGGTTTTTGGTATAGGGTGGTAGGTAGAGGGTATAGAGTAGAGGGTAGAGGGTAGAGGGACAGTTGATGGTCCCGTCCCTCTACCCCAAACCCTCTACTAAATTAACCGTGAATTATCACAGAATTATCACAGAAGTATATCGGTTTGATCATCAGTGGAATAGGTCTAATACAAATAACGCTCTTCCCGGCCAGAATGGGTGAAAGAGTATTGTCGGAGGGAGGACAGTCTGTGCGGAATGCGCAGGAGTTGCGCAATGGACCATCGACTGTGGACTAATGACTATCCCTGGTTCTGTCACAGTCTTAGATGACTTTTTTCCGAGAGCCTCTTTCTGAAGGCATCAGTTTCCCGTTTGATCCGGTTTCTGCTCTCCAAAAATGTTATTCAGCAGCGTCCCCAGGCGGTATCCGGCCAGCACCAGCTGGCGACGCACCACTTCTTGTGCTTGTTCCAGATAGTATTCGGACGGTTGTTCCCCCGGCTGCAGGTAGCGGGCGCGACCACGAGCGTCGGGATCCTTGACGCCGCTATAGCCGTAACGAACGGCAAGTTTATGGCTTTCCAGCGCCCAGAAGTCGGGGTCGAGGGTATCGGCAGCGGAATAGCTTTCTTTAGGGAACTCGCGCACCAGGGATTCGGCCAGATCCTGCAGGCGGCGGATTTCCCGCCGGCTCAGCGCTTGCTTTTCTTCACCATAGGGCCGGATGTCGTTGTAATCGCTGAGGAAGCCGCAGCCGTCGTCCCAGAGTGCGTGGAGGTTGCGCCATTCGCCTTTAAGATTGAACTTATTGCCGCCCTGATTGCCGCTGGGTAGCTCGTCGGTATACATGGAAGTACTGTGCAGCGGCTGATGGATGTCGGCGACGAAGTGCACCAGAAACCCGAGGTGGCGGGCTTTGTCGACTTCGCGTGAGCGATTGTCACGCAAAACATCGACAGCTTCGTTGATCGCCCAGAGGATGTCCACCTCCGGTTGATCGGGAATGGCTACGTTGTCGTATTTGTACGGAATATTGGTATAGTGCCAGGTATCGTAGCTGCGCACCCCTTCGGCCTTGAGATCATCGGGCCAGGCGCCGGTGACAATGAAGTGGTTCACGGCGGGATAATCCCGCTCAAGCTTTTTAGTCAGTTCATCCACTCGCTCCCTGGCCGTTTCATCGAGCTGCATGTAGGCGATCATCGCGGTTACCAGGTGACCGGGGTCCCACCAGGCGCTCAGGTTAAGGCTGTAAAGCAGGGCGATCGCAGCAATTATTGTTCTTTTCATCGTATTCCTTTTGTAAAAAATCCACTGTGAAACCGCAAAAATAACCATTAGGTTTCACAAAAACCGAAACAACCTATGAAGGAAAGAGCTTGCCTCGCAGAAGTTCTGTATCTTATAAGATGATCTAAAACCGGTTTAATGGAATTCATCGAAACCTTTAGTGCCTTTTACCGGGAGTGGGATTGGTTATTATATTCGGCCATTTACATTGGAGCGATTTTTACGATAATTTTCGAGAACCGAGATCCCAATAAATCACTGGCCTACTTACTGTTATTAATTTTCTTACCCATTCTTGGGCTCATTATTTTTTATTTTTTCGGAAGAGATTACCGAAAGCGGCGGCGTTTCCGGCTGAAAGAAGAAAAGGATCAGCAGGTGATTGACAAGTACTGGAGAGAACGAGCGGATGAGTTCAGAGGCCGGCTAGAGGAACTCGGATCGGCCTACGGCGGACTCGTGGAACCGGCCCGGATGCTTTTCAACCGGCATGAAGGGATTACTTTTTCCGGTAATCGTGTTGATCTCCTGCTCAATGGGGAAGAAAAATTTCCACGGCTTTTTGAAGGTCTGAAAAATGCCCGCCACCATATTCACCTTGAATATTACATACTCACTGAAGATGATGTGGGAAATGCAATAACCGAGATCCTGGTAGAAAGAGCGAGGGACGGGGTTGAAGTGCGGGTCATTGACGATGGCCTGGGGACGACGGGGATTGGTAAAATTCCCCGCCGGCTGAAACAGGCCGGTGTTTGCTATCAGACCTTCATGCCTGTGCGTTTTGCCTTCCTGGCCTCCGCGAACTACCGCAATCACCGCAAGATCGTCGTCATCGACGGGAAAATTGGGTATGTGGGCGGCATCAATCTGGATGACCGCTACTGGAACAACGGAAAGCACGATTTGTACTGGCGCGACACCCATCTGCGCCTAGAAGGATCGACGGTTAACAACCTTCAGTTACAATTTCTCACAAGCTGGCATTTTGTTAGTGAAGATCATCGTTTTCCCATTCAAGACCCCTATTTCGGAGTGGCAGAAGAAAAGCTGCTTCTCGCTAAGCAATCCTACAGTTGCGCTGAAGAGGAGCCGCACGCTGAGTCGCCGAGTGCGCTGAGGAAAACGCGAAGCGTTTTCTCATTGGGGTCAACTAACTTTTATTCCTCAGTGCTAGAGAGGTCAGCTATTTGTAGAAAACAGTCAAATTTGGTTGCTCCAACCTTGAGAGGTCGCATGTTAAAAGATAAAGTGATATATGCGGCCTCTCCGAGGTCCTGAAGTAGTTTAAATTAGAATTCGGGATGACTCATGATATTCTACTAAGCCGTTGTACGCATACGTTCCAGGCGATAGAATTCGCGGAAAGTGATCATGCGCTGTTCCTGTTCGTCCCAGAGTTTGTTGAAAATGCACTTCAGGCTGTCGCGGAAGGTCATCGTAGTTACGTATTTCTGTAGAATAGGATTTTCCTTGGCGCAGCGTTCCAGGTTGTAATTTGGAATGCGGGCACTGAGATGGTGGATGTGGTGGAATCCTATATTGCCGCTCAGCCACTGAAAAACCTTAGGCAGTTTGTAATAAGTGGCGCCGCGGATGGAAGCGACGAGGAAGCTCCAGTTTTCTTTCCAGCGTTTGTAGGTTTCCTCGTGCTGATGTTGCACGTAGAAAAACCAGAAAGCAATGATCATAAATATCCCTACGATAGGAAGTTGTACCAGGAAAAAAGCCTTCCAGCCCAGCAGGAATCCAAGACCTACATAGACGAGGACGAGGACGATGTTGTTTTTCAACATGGAGAGGTACTCCTTTTTGGCGCTTTTAACCCGGATAAAGGGGATGCGCATAGGGCCGACCAGGTAACCTAGCGGAACGATGATAAAGAGAAAAAAAGGCGTTCGGAAAATCCGGTAGCTGAGCCGACCCAACGGGGAGCGCTGCCGAAACTCTTCGGAAGTAAGCATCGGAACATCACCGATATCGCGCAATTCCAGCTGTCCGGAGTGACCATGGTGGAAGTTATGCACGGCGGCCCAGTAGCCAAAGGGAATGGTGCTGAAAAAACTACAGATCCAACCGATAAACTTGTTCCATTTTCTGGATTTCAGAAACGACATGTGGCCGCAGTCATGCTGAATAATGAAAATTCGGGCTAGAATGAAGCCGTTAACTAAAGCCAGTGCGAAGGTGATCCAGTAGGACCAGCTCAGGGAAAAATACATCAAGACCCAAAGCGCGAGGTAAGGCAGAAAAGTGTTCAGTAGTTGAATCACGGCCTTTTTCGTGCTTGGCTTCTGGTAAGGCTTGACAATCTTCTTCCAATTTTTGAGTTGTTCCTGGATTTCAGTTTCAATCATAGATTAGATGAACATTTGACAGTATCTTTTGCAAAAATGCTGCAAAGAGAACGGTTAAGAAAAATTAAGGTTTATTCTTTGTCAACTTTTCCTTCCGCCTCGCTTACCGTGCCGGTTGCGGCCTGAGCGTGAACCGCCTTTTCCGTGCTTTCGGCTTCCCCGGCCACCGCTTGCTCTTCCCCGGCCGCCGGAGCGGCTTTTGGAAGGATGAAAAGCTTTGAGCTCAGGAGGGAGGGGCAGTTTGCGCACTTCCATTTCTATCAGCTCTTCGATATTCTTAAATCGGCGGCGATCTTTCCCATTGATAAAGGTCAGGGCGATGCCGGAGGCCTCGGCGCGCGCGGTGCGGCCGATGCGGTGTACGTAGTCCTCGGCATCCTGCGGCACATCGAAATTGACCACTAAATCGATACCGCGGATATCAATACCCCGCGAAAGTACGTCGGTGGCCACAATGATGGGCAGCGATCCGCTCTTGAATTTGCTCAGGCGTTCTTCCCGCTCGCTCTGTTCGAGGTCGGAGGAAACATCACCGACTTCTAACCCCAGCTGGCGCAGGTTTGTCGTCAGCTCCCGCACCTTCTTTTTGGTGCTCGCAAATATAAGAACGCGATCCAGATTCTTTTTCCCTTGCAACAGGTGCTCAGTCAATTTAACTTTTCCCTCATCCTCTACTTCGTAAGCAGCCTGCAGGATGTTTTTGGCCGGTTTGGAAACTGCAATATTCACTTCCACCGGATCTTTCAGCATTTGCTTGGCAAATTTCCTGATCTGATGTGGCATGGTGGCCGAGAATAGCAGGGTCTGCCTTTTCTGTGGAAGTTTGTGAACGATGTTCATGATAGCGGGGGCAAATCCCATGTCCAGCATCCGGTCGGCTTCATCCAATACAAGATACTTGATGGTATCCAGGTTCACGTAGCCCAGGTCGAGATGCGCCTGCAGGCGCCCGGGCGTTGCAACAATGATTGGAGCCCCTTGCTTGAGGGCTCTTTTCTCCTGTTCCATTTCCTGGCCGCCCCTACCCCCGTAAATAGGGATAGAACTTACTGGTGTGAAGTAAGAGAACCCTTCGATCTGCTGATCCACCTGAACGGCGAGTTCACGCGTCGGCTCAATGATGAGCGTGGTAATGCCCTCGCTGGGATGCTTAGTCAGTTCATTTAGTATGGGGAGTAAAAAAGCAGCTGTCTTTCCGGTCCCTGTCTGCGCACAGGCCATTACGTCTTTTCCCTGCATCAGCGGGGGAATGGCTTGTTCCTGTACTGGGGTAGCGTCTTTAAAGCCCATGGCGTCCAGCCCCTCCTGCAGTGCGTCCTCAAAGTTAAATTCAGTAAATTTCAAGATGTAAGTTTTATAATAATGATGTCTGGCGTTTTGCAGATCATCGCTCTTCTCCAAAAAGTCTTATTGCTTGCATGAATACAATAACAATAGCCGACTTGTTTCAGTAGCGTTAAGTGATACACAAAAATTAAAAAAAATCTTTAATCCGACGTGTCTAATCTATTTCAAACTTCTCACCCTTCACTTTTCAGTATCCTTTTTCCGGACTGACCTCATACAGCAATGCTTCTTCCTGTTTTAGCCGGCGGTAGTTTTCGGCGATAATAGCCGCGGCGTTATTCTGATTCGTGACACTTGCAATATGAGGTGTGATCACAATTTCCGGGTAGAGCCAGAATGGGTGGTTGAGCGGAAGTGGCTCCTCCTGAAATACATCCAGATAAGCCTCTTTTATCTGTCCGCTTTTGATGGCCTCCACCAGATCCGGTTCTGACAAGTGGGCGCCACGCGCTACATTGATCAGAAAAGACCCGGGCGGCATTCGGGAGAACAGCTCCCGGTTGAGTATGCCTTTTGTTTCTGCAGTAGCCGGTAACAGACAAACCAAGAGGTTGACCTGTTCGGCAAAATCGGCAGGGGTCATATCTTGCGCGCTTATACAATGGACGCCTTTTAATTTTTTTGCCTGCCGGCTGTACCCCCACACTTCGAAAGACAGGCTGCGGAGCGCACGTGCAATAGCTCCTCCTAGTTCCCCCATCCCTAAAATGCCTATGCGAAGCAGCCGCTCTACCGGATCGGGCTTGACCCAGCTGCGCTCTCGCTGGTTTTCCAGCATGAAACGAAAACTGCGCTGAATGCTGAGCACTGTCAACAGAACGTAATTGCGCATGGAAGAAGTCAGTGCTTCGTCAACAATGCGAGTGATGCGCAAATCATCCGGCAAACCAGGGTCACTGAGCAGATGCTCCACTCCAGCCCCCAAAGAACTGACCAGTTCCAGCTCCGGCAATTGCTGGAGCAGGCCTTCCGGGTGCTTCCAAAGGACGGCCATCTCTACCTCTTCCTTATCCGGAATGTCCGGATATATCCACACCTCTGTTTCTTCTTCTAGTAATACTTCGATCTTTTGTTGTAGCGGTGTCACATCGCGGTCGGTGACAGCCAACAGTATCGCCATGCGTCTTTTTGTGCGCAAAGTACGACTTTATTCCGAACCTGTCTTCTCCCCGGCCGAAGCTTTGCGACCCGGAGGTAAGCGACAGTGGGTGGAAGGTGAAAACCAGGAAGCGCTTTTCCTGCCAGGTCCACCACCCTGGCCCCCGGTCCTTCCGATACGAGCGTAAAGGACTTGCGAAGGTCGGCACGGGAATGCTCTAAGGAAGCTGTGGTCTCCGACTTGCTGTGGCGAATCGCTTCCAATATTTTTTTCGGCTCTTATTCATTCATCAATTCTTCTACCGTCCTCCTCCCGGCAGCGGCGGCGCCTGGTCGGCGGGAAGGGGGGATCGGTAGGGGTTTCCGCCAGTGGCTTCTTCAAAGAAGGCCTTGGCCTTTTCCAACAATTCCGGTCGGGTAAACAGGTCAATACCGGTAGCGGCGATGACCTTGGCGGCGACCACGGCTGCTTTCTTGCCGGCATCGGTACCGTGGCAGGCCGTTGTCGCCCAGCTATGCCAGGGCACCCCGTAGGCGGCTGTCGCCACCCGGAAGCCCGCGGTAGGGGCCAGGCGGCTGACCTCGGCGACATCAGTGGACCCGCCGCTTACGGGGAGCGGAGTATCCGCCAACAGCGCGATAGTGTCGATGAATCCGAGTGCTTCTTTTTCCACAAAGCCCTGCAGGGCGCGTCCGAATGTCTGTTCCGCTTCCGTAAATTGCGGCGGGCCTACGAGTTCCAGGTTGGCCTGGATGGCCTCTTGCAAAGGGCGGTTTTGCAAATAGGAGTGAACCCCGGTGATTAGCTGCACCTCGTGCGTGGTTTCCGTCGCCAAGGCTGCTGCTTCGGCAATTTTCAGGATGCGCTGGTAGTATTGTTCCACCTGTTCGCGGTTGATATCCCGCACGTAGTACCACACGCGGGCGTATTCGGGCACGACATTGGGCGCCTCGCCGCCATTGGGGATGACGTAGTGGATACGGGTGGTGGGTTTGACATGCTCGCGCATCAGGTTGACGCCGTAGTTCATCATTTCCACGGCATCCAGTGCAGAGCGGCCGTTCCAGGGATCGGCGGCGCCGTGGGCGGCCTGGCCGAAGAATTCCACCTGGAAATTGTTCATGGCCAGGCTTGGCGTATTTTTCACTTTATTTTCCGTGCCGGGGTGCCAGTCGATCACCGCGTCGAGCCCCTCAAAGACACCGTCTCTGGCCATGTATACTTTGCCTACGACCGTCTCTTCTGCCGGCGTTCCAAAAAGTTTGAGGGTGCCGGAAAGGCCTTTTTCCTCCATCAGTTGCTTTAAAGCAATAGCGCCTCCTACACTGGCGGCTCCGAAGAGGTTGTGCCCGCAGCCATGACCGGAAGAAACGCCGTCCGTTCGCGATTTGCGTTCCGGGACCGGCTGGTTACCGACTCCCGGCAGAGCATCAAATTCGGCCAGAATACCGATAACCGGACTGCCTTCGCCATAGGTGGCAACAAACGCCGTCGGCATGCCGGCTACGCTTTCTTTGATTTGGAACCCGGCGGAACGCAGTTTTTCGATAAGCAACTGCGCCGACTGCTCCTCAAGCAGGGCTGTTTCCGAATAATCCCAAAGTCCCTGAGACATTTCGTTGATAAGAGGACGCAGGGTCTCGGTTTTTTCAATAGCCTGCTTTTTTAGTTTTGTCGGCTTTTGGGCCAGAGCCAGGGTGCCTGTAAGAAATCCGAGTAGTATCAGCAAGCTTTTTCTTGCCTCGTAGCTCAGCAATGATATCATCGTAATACGGGTTTTTAGCAGTCAATAAAAAGCAGGAAAATACGGAAATAAGCCGTGTTTTTATAAAAAATCAACAAGGAGCTGTCCATTGCTGGATTAATCCTCGCACTTCCGGTGAGAACTTTTCCATCACCCGGTCGGCCTTGCTTAAATCCTGATAGCCCGAATTCCGGTTTTGGAACCCCAGGCAGTACATGCCGGCCGCTTTTGCAGCTTTGACGCCGTTGGCGCTGTCTTCGATGACCAGACAATCACGGGCCGGTAAGCCAAGACGGGCTGCTGCTGCCAAAAAAATATCGGGCGCCGGCTTTCCCCGGCTTACCTCTTCGGCGCTAATGGTAAAATGAAAAAAACGGCGGATGTCCGTTTTTTTAGCAAATAAATCGATGATGCGACGCGGAGAAGAAGAGGCCAATGCCAGGGGACATTCTTTTTGACGAAGCGCTTTCAGCAGGGGTAAGACGCCCGGCGCCAGGGGGATTTCCCGCTGTTGAAAAAGTGCGTACTTTCGGTCCTGTTCTTTTTGCATCAATGCTTCCGTCTGGATCTCCAGGCCATGACGCCGGCGGATATGCGTCCATACTTCTCGAGGAGCCATACCGACATAGCTGAGATGCTCCTGCTTGGAAACGTCGAGTCCCAATTCTTCAAAAATGGCCTGTTCTACTTCCAGGTGCAGTGGCTCGCTGTCGACCAGCACGCCGTCCATATCGAATACTAAGGCCTGGAATGTCATTATTATTACAGATTTTCCGTTGATGAGTAAAAAACAGATTAATCCGGCTTAGAACTTCTGAGGCAAATTTTTTAACAACTTTTCTCCGTTCCAGGTCCCTTTTGTGGAAACAGGCACGAAACGCGCGAAAAGTTCTTCTTTGTACCACCCGATTTGCCGGGTTCGGCGGATGACCTCTTTATGGCGGCGACTCTTATAGGCGTAATCCTGCATGCACCGGCTGTTTTCCCACAGGCTGAATGTCGCCTGCTGAACGACCGGCAGCTCGCCGATGCCTTTGGAAAACAACAGCCCTTCCCATCCTTCCATAGAGCGGCTGACGGGCGGTGTAAAGCGCCAGAAACGCCACAAGTGTTTGGTATATATAGTTGCCCGGGTGATTACCGCCAGAGGCATCCCCGGATCATAGTCTGCAGTCACCTGAAAGGGCGTGCTCCCATCCCACTCGCCGTGCACCTTGACACAGCGCATGAAAATGGTCCACTGTTCTACACTGTGATTTTCGAAGAGCTGATATTGGTCGCTTTCGCTAAAAAATCGCCGGGCATCATCTTCCTGCTGCCAGACACCGAGCAGTCCGTAAGCACCGAAGTCGGGAAGAATACTAAATCCATTACCGCCTCCACTACCGAGCAGTTTGAAGAAGGACAATCCTTCTACTTGCTCCAAGTCCGGGCCTGCCAGTCCCATTTGCCGAAAGGCCCACCACTTTTCCGCCGCGCCCCGGTACCGGAAAAAGGTCATCGAAACGATCTGTGTTTCACTCATGTCCTCTAAACAAAAAACAAACCCACAGGTTGCCAACCTGCCAACAGTCATCCTTTCAACCCGTCAACCTTTCAACCGCCAACTTTTATCCGCATCAGCAAACTATCCGCCGTCATATAAAGCATCGACTCATCGGCGTTAAAGCCGCAATTGGCCGTGGCCTGCCCAGTGCGGATGGTGCCCAGATGCTGTCCCTCCGCCGAAATAACCCAGATGCCGCCCGGTCCGGAAGCAAAGATAGCGCCGCTGCTGTGCACCTTAAGACCGTCGGGTAATCCTTTGGCCTTTGGAACATCAGGCGTAGCGTCGAGCAGGATACCACCGCCGGTGACCTGGCCAGCTTCATCGAGACCATAGGCCAGCCACCAGGCACGGTCCGGATCGGATACGGCGACGTAGAGTGTGCGTTCGTCAGGCGAAAGTCCAATGCCGTTGGGTCGCGTCAGCGAGTCGATCAGCAGGTTGACCTCTCCTTCCGGGGAAATCCGGTAAACCCCCTGAAAGGGGATCTCCTTAGCCGGATCGTCCACACCACCACTTAGTCCATAAGGAGGATCGGTAAAGAATGTATTGCCCTTGCTGTCGATCACCAGGTCGTTGGGACTGTTGAAGTGCTGGCCTTCGTAGGTTTCGGCAATGGGAATGAACCGTGGCGCCGGGGCGCTGAGGGGCGCATCCATGCGGGCTAACTGGCGATTGCCGTGCTGACAGAGGATCAGCTGCCCTTCCGCATTCAGCGCCAGTCCGTTGGAGCCGGGTTCGCGGCCGCCTTCGCCGTCGCCCGTAAAGCCGGAAGGCTCGAGGTAGACGGTGGCGACGGTGTCACCTTCCTTCCATTGGTAGATGCGGTTTTCGGGCACGTCGGAGAAGATCAGCAGTTCTTCATCAGGCAGCCACAGCGGCCCCTCCGACCAGTTGAAGCCGGCGGCCAGTACTTCGATTTCCGCCTCTTCGGCAATAAGTCCATTCACCCCGGAATTGAAACGTTCAATGGAACCGGCGGTAGGATACTCCATCCCTTCCTCAATAGCGGCTGCCTCCTGCTCCTGTGTTCCGGTGTCGCCGCTGCAGGAGGAGGTGATCAGTGTGAGGGAGAAAAAAAGGTACAAGAGAGCAGATAGCTTTTGCATGGCAATGGTGTTTTTCCAAAAATAGAGAGAAGGAGTTGACCCGATGAAATTTTTTCATATTTCATTCGCTTGTGTATCAAAAGATACCGTTTTTAACAATTAGTTATATTAGTTTCAAGAACATCGATGAAAGAGTATTCAACTACCTGATTCAGCACCATCACCGACATGGTGATAACAGGGTGAAATTGACCCATCAAAAATTAGCAAATGAACTGGGGACAACCCGGGTAGTGGTTTCAAGAATATTAAAAGACCTTGAGAATAAAGGTTTTATCAAACTCATGAGAGGAGAAATTCAATTAAAAGAAAATTTAACAAAATAGGTACTAAGCATTCTTATTGCCTTCTTTTCTCTTTTTTGCGCCTTCATTAACCCTCTGTGCTTCTCCGTGTCTCTCCGTTCAACTCTGTGTGATTGAAACCTCTTTTCGCGCCGGCGAAAAACGCTGCATTCTGTATATTTTCGTAAGAACCACTATATAACTCAAAACGGAAAAAACACCGGGATCAGCAACGACGCCGCCACCCAGCAAAGCAGCGCCAGGCCCACTCCCACACGGCTGAAATCACTGAAGCGGTACTCTCCGGCGCTATATACCATGGTATTCGTCTGATAACCGATAGGCGTGATGAA
The DNA here is from genome assembly GCA_964632995.1 of uncultured Saprospiraceae bacterium. Taxonomy (GTDB): domain Bacteria; phylum Bacteroidota; class Bacteroidia; order Chitinophagales; family Saprospiraceae; genus CAZWDL01. The sequence continues at coordinate 3,700 of CAZWDL010000105.1, read as the reverse complement.
GCTGGCGGAGGCGGCAAAAGTAATCGCCATGAGAAAAGGCACCGGGCTCAGCTCCATATCCTGAGCCGTCGCAATAGCGATGGGCGCCATTAATGCTGCGGTGGCATTATTAGACATGATCTCCGTGAGCAGGATAGTCGTGAGATACAAGCCGGATACAATTGCGGGAGGACCCCATGCTCCCAGTTCCTCAATCATAGTCCCGGCGATCAGGCGGTCGAGACCTGAATTGGTCATGGCCACGCCTAAACTCAGTGCCCCGGCCAGCAGAAAGATAATCTTCCAGTTGATGGCCCGGTACACTTCCTTCATCGTCATTGACTGAAGTAACACCAGCACGACCACTGCGGCAGTGGCGCCTACCAGAATAGGCACCGCCTTCAGGGTAGCGGCAATTACCATGGCGGCGATAACCGCTGTGACGAAAAGGAATTGTTTTTTATTAAAATCGGTCAACTTGTCTTCCGAAAGTACAACAAAGGGGGCATCGGGGCCGGCTTCCCGGAGCTTTAACTCTTCCACGTAATGATTTTTGACCTCTGCCAGAATGATGTCACCGGCCCTGAGCGGTGTCTGATACAGCTGTTCGTGATGGAACAGCCCCTGGTGACGAATCGCCAGCGGAATAGCGCGATACTTCCGGCGAAAATCCACCTCTTTCAAGGTTTTGCCGGCAAAGGAAGAATCGGCGGTGACGACGAGCTCCGTCAGCGTCGTCTCCCGCTCTGTCAGATCCGCATCCCCCACCTTCAGCGTAGTATCGCCGACGATTTTCACCCGCTCCTTCAGTGCCTTGATCTTCTGTACATTGCAGCGCACCTTTAATACATCGTGCGTCTGCAGCAGCAGATCTCCCGGCGGCATGATGATCCGGCTGCCGTTCCGGCGAATTTCAATGATGTCCATATCTAGGTCTTTGACCAGGTCGGCATCCATAATTCTTTTGCCGTTTGCTGAGGAGCCCTCGAGTAACTCGATTTCCGTCAGGTAATTGCTCATTTCGAACTTGTCATTCAGGTCTTCCGGACGATCCCGGTCCGGCAACAGGCGGAATCCCAGCAGGAACATATACAGCAGTCCGATGCTCAGAAAAACCAGCCCAAGAGGCAGCAGCTGAAACATACCGAAACCATTTAACCCGCTTTCCTCCGCAATGCCGCTGACCAGAATGTTGGTAGAAGTACCGATCAGGGTGCAGGTGCCGCCGAGAATGGAAGCAAAGGACAGGGGGATCAGCATCTTGGTTGGGTTGATGCCTGCTGAGTAAGCAATCTGAATAATGACAGGTATAAATACCGCCACCACCGGCGTGTTATTGACAAAGGCGGAAATTAAGGCAATGAGCCCCATCATGAGGATTATCCCGCGCAGGTAGTTCGACTTGAAAACGCCCGACAAGTGATGGGCCAGGTGCTGCAAAGCCCCTGTTTTCAATAGCGCATCGCTAAGGACGAACATGAAGGCGACGGTAATCGTCGCGGGGTTGCTGAAGCCCGATATGCCCTCCTGAGGTGAAACGACGCCCGTGAGCATCAGGGTAACCATAATAAGAATGGCGACGAGATCGATAGATAGCAGCTCCGTGGCAAAGAGGATCAATGCCGCTATTATAACCCCTATGGTGATCAGTATATCGGGTGTCATGAGGCTGTTTTCGCAATGATTAATCGCCTCAAAATAGATAATTCCCCTGGCTTTGTTATGCCTCGGATCTCCCGGTCAAAAAGTCTTGATGTCTTTTTCCGAAATCGGGGAGTAATTTGCTTATTCTTTTGTTGCCAGATACGCCGCCAGCCAATGGTTGAGATTATCCTCATCGGCCTTGCCGTATACTTCTATCAGATAGGCGGCCAGTTCCTTTTGAAGTTCCTCCTTCTCATATCCCTTCAAAGCTGTGTAAAGCTATATCCGGTGTTTTTCGGATTACTTCACAAACACCGCCCGGTAGTTGATCGTCACCTCATCGCCCGTCTTCACCGAGCCGAGCATGATGCTGGGCGGTTGCACCTCGAAGTCGGTCATCTTGATCGATTTGGCGCCGCTGCAGGTGAGTGCGCCGGCCGGTTCGACCTTGCAGGTAGCCGTCATGTCGACCGGCCTGATGGCGCCGGCGATGCCCAGATCGGCTTTTAGCTTGACCAGAAAGCCTTCCTCCGATTTGGTGACTTCCTGCACTTCTTTCACGGCGAAGGTGATATTGGGATGTTCCGCGGTATTGAGTGCTTTGTAGGCGTTGTCATCCATTTTGGTCTTGCCGCTTTTGAGCCCTTCCACTTCGAAGGCGAGCTGCAGGGCATCGATGCCGGTGAGCGCTCCGCCGTCGACGACAAAGGTAGCTTCTCCCGAGCTTCGTCCTTTGTCGAGCGTCATCGTCCAATCGTGCAGCGTCGAGGTGCCGTCTACCGAAATATCCGATTGTTCGGCATCGAGTTGGTAAGCACTTTGGGCGAAGATGATGCTGCTTGCGCAAAACAGGAGAGCGAGGGTGTTCAGCAGGTGTATCTTTTTCATAATTGGATATAGATTAGTTGTTCGAAAAAAGGAGGGGTAAGATAATCATTTCATCCATAATTGGCTATTCGCCCCTCGCTGTTTGCCTTTCGCGGTTCGCCTTTCGCAAGTTTGCCGGGGATAAGCGACGAGGCACCGGGCTATCCCAAGCTTGGCTTCCCTTGAAAAGCAGAGCTATCCGCAGCTTGTCGTACAGCAGACTCCTAGCCGGCGAATGGCCAAAAGCGAATCGCGAAAAGCAATTACGTGCCGGCCACCAGCGTATACGGCTGTTCCGGCGAGTAGTGCCTGAGCCGGTGATAGAGCTTGCCGAATCGGGCGGCGACGGCGACGAGGTCTTTGGTTTCCAGCAGCAGACTGAAGTAGAGCAGGCTGTTGCGGGCGCTGTCCTTGCGCTGTTTGACATCCTGGACCTGCTCGTTGAGCAGTTCCTCCAGGCGGGTATGCAGCGCCTGCTTTTCGGCCAGCAATTCCGCCTGGCGGTCGAATTCGTTGTTTTCGAGGCTGGCGGTGATATTGTCGAAGAAGGTGAGTAGTCTGGATTCTACTTCCTTCAACGCCTGTTGCTGTTTATCGGATAAAGGCTGGTGACTGTTTTTGACGTGTTTGTGGCAGATTTTGACGATAAAGTCGATCGACTGAATAATATCCTGTTCCAGGTCGTAGACGAGCAGGTAGGCGCGGCTGCCTTCACCATCCAGTTCTTTGATTCGTTGGATGTCGGAATAAAAGCTGTATTTAAATGCTTCGTTTTGCTGACTCGTGTTTTTAGCCATTTTTTTGGTCTTCTGGAGCAGCTCGAGATCTTCGTGCCTCAGGCCATCCAGGCAGTCGCTAAAGGTTTTGCGGATGGTGGCCAGCGTAAGAGCGACCCTCGCAGAGGTATCACTGATGGCCTTGGCGGCCGGCACCGCCTCCGTAGCATAATGGGCGGCCTCTCGTTTGGCTTTTTCCTTTTCCCGTTTTTGGTGCAACAGAAAGGTGCGGGTGATAAAGAAGACCGCAATTACGACCAACCCGATGATGGCCCATAACTGAAAGCGATGGATGAGGAAAGCGAAGATAGCCGACACCGTAAAGGCGATCAGCGCCGTAGCGAACCATCCTCCGATTACGTTGATCACGCCCGCGACGCGGTATACGGCGCTGTCGCGGCCCCAGGCGCGGTCGGCCAGAGAGGTGCCCATGG
>CAZWDL010000104.1:0-26768 GCA_964632995.1 uncultured Saprospiraceae bacterium | reverse complement strand
TGCCCGAAGCTTAGGCCGAAGAAGGCCAGCAACAACAGGATATTCCTGCTTTTGAGGTCCTTCCATGGCCGGAAAGAGGTAAAGGTCGTCTTTTTCATAGATTACAATTTGTTAAAATGAATTTAGGTTAATGATGGATTATAATACAACTTATTGTTGCCTATGCTAAACAGCAGTTTCTCTTGTCGGTCGTCGTGAAAAGAGTACCTGCGTTGTCATTAATTACATCAGGTCAAAATCGCAGCTATGGGTAACAGCTACAGTGCTATCGCAACTGTATCGCGATAGATTATAGATCCACATGAATAAAAATGCTCCCTAATGAGATTCGCTGAACTTCAGGATGTGCTTAGTGCAACACTCATGAAATCAGAGCTAGATGAGATAATTTAAAGGAAGTCAGAAGAAATGGGGTACGGGAATACGAAAATAGCTTGGGAGTGTAAATGTTCATGTTCATGGAATATTTTTTAATAGCTTTTGCAAAGTTAAAAACTTGGCAGTATTATTCAGTAAAATCACGAATAATTTTTCCTGAAATTTGACCTTTTGGGTGTGGGTAGTATTTTAACTTTGAATATACAGCAGAACAGTACAAATATAAAGAAAAAAGCTGATACAAGTTTATACCCTAAAAAGGGTAATTTTTTTTAATCAGGCCGCGATTCAAAGTCATCGTTAGACGAGGCAGTGATCATAGGCCGTCTTAACCAGAGCGGCGGTATTGCTGACGCCCAGTTTTCGCATAATATTTTTCCGGTGGACGCCTACTGTTTGATCACTAATGAAAAGGCGCTGGGCGATCTCTTTGTTACTCAACGCCTCTGCGATCAGGCGGAGTACTTCGGTTTCCCGCTTGGTCAGGTGATGCTTCTTCAGGAAACTATCCTCGAATATATAGGTGCCGGAGCTAGCTTGTCCATTGGTGGACCGGGTAGGCTGCCTGCTGTGAAAGGCCACCCCATTGCCAACGAAGGTATGCCCACTCAGCACCGCTTCCATAGCGGTAAAGAGTTCACCTATATTTTTATCCTTCAGGATATAGCCATCCCCACCGAATTTAAACGCTGATTTAATGATTTTGGGATCATCGTAACGGCTGAGCACCAATACGCGTAGAGAGGCATTGGCGTTTTTCAATTCCCGCAATACTTCCAGTCCGTCTTTTCCGGGAAGGTTGAGGTCGAGGATGAGCAGATCCGCATTTTCCCGTTGGACAGTGCGGAGCAATTCGCATCCATCAAAAGCGGTGGCGATAATATCGCAGGGAAAGGGAGCTTCTTCCGTGAGGACTTTTTTTAACCCGGTAATGAAAATTTGTTGATCATCCGCTAGGATCGTTTTAATACTTTGCATGGGATTACAGTATTTTGGATATGTACATGGGATATAAAGTGCTTCGTTTGGAATATACTACCGTTCAGGGCCCTTATCCCTTTTATTGACGAGGGAACTATTCACGGATATAGTATTTCCAGGTATGGCGACGAGGTAAAGGGTTGACCTAACTTTTTTTGAAAAAGTTTTAGGGCGATTTAACTTTTGAAGGGGTAGAGGTAGTGGAGAAGAATAATTTTCTAGCCACCTATAAGGCAAAATAATAAAAATTTTAAACTATTGTCAAGTTTGGGATGCAAAGTATGCTACATCGATGGAGTTATTGGGCATATTATTTGATTATTTTACTGTTCTGCGCGATGTCTTTCCGGCCGGGTTCTATTTTGTCTGGTAACTCAATCCATGCTAAACCACTTTGTATTGAAAAAGACGCAAAAGGGGATGCTAAGCGACATTGGCTCAGCATCCCCTTCTGCATGGATCAAAAGGCCGGGCTATTCAATTAACAACATTTTGCGGGTTGCTGATTCCTGGCCGGAATTCAGCTGATAGTAAAGTATTCCGCTTGTTTCCGTCAGCTCGCTGCGCTGCAGACTCCATTGCTGATCTCCCTGTCCGAAAGTGTTGGTACGGGTGTACAGCACCCTTCCGGATGCGTCGAAAATGGTCAGGGTAGCCTCTCCGCTTTCCGGCAAATAAAACGGAATCACCGTTCGTGCCCGGAAGGGATTGGGCTGGTTCTGATGCAATACAAAGCCGGCTGTTTCCATCCCCTGATTTTCGTACATCAGTCGAACGGGCATTTCATGCAAGGTCTGGTCATAAGCATTGGGGGCTAGTTTATCCCCTAATTGCAGCAGTTCTCTCAGGTAACCATCCTGAAGCACCTGGAAGGTCAATCCGAACAGCGCGCTCCCTGCCTGCAGGGGAATAGCCGCATTGGAATTCCAGCTGGTAGTGATCAGTCCTTCCTCCTGGAAGATCCCAAAGTGGTCCTCCGAAAGCCCTGGCAATACCCCATCACTATTTATACCTTCAAAGCGAAGCGCATTCTGGTCAAAAGCGAGACTGAATTGGTACCCCTGCAGGGAAGAGAGTTCGGAACTGGTCAGCTGAACCGTTACGGATTCCCCTTTCCTGAGTTCCCGGTCGGTCAGGTACACATTAAGCCCCGGCTTTTGTCCGCGATCGGCGATGACCGGTGTCGTCGCGTTGCTGATAACCTGAGCCGTATTGTTTACATCACCCGTTTTGATCGCAATATACTCGAGGTTGAGATCCTGGCTGAGCACATTGAAATCAAGCCCTTCGGGAAACTCCTCGGCGAAGGGATTTAGTGGATCTGTAAAGACGTAGGAAGCAGGCACGAAGCGCCAGTTTTCATTGTTCGTAAACTCACGTTGTATGCCCAGGATCACCTTCCGCACCGATACGATATCCAGGGTGGAAATATTCCCCGAGTTGTTGACATCGGCAGCTATGATCTTATAGGGGGAATCCAGTGTACTCAGGCCCAGAACATGTTTCTGGATGAGAATGAGGTCTATGGTGGAAACGCCGTTGATGGCTTTATCCGATTTGGTCAACTTGAGTTCACGGAGGTCACAGCCTCCGACCGGAAGAAAATCAAAGCGGCCATCGCTTTCGGTAGTCAGCTGTTCTACATTGCCGCCCGCGCGAAGGTAGACCAACACATCAGGAACCGGGTCTCCTCTTTCCGTACGTACTCTTCCATCGACTTCCACCAGCATACTTTCACAGATCTCACTATGCGGCATAGCTTCGAATACGTTTTCCTGCATCAGCTTAATCCCCGTGTTCCGCATGATCACATCGTGCATCGTCGTAAGGTGAATTTCCTTCTTCTCTTTTTCGCTAAGTTCGCTGTCGTTAAGGTAAAAAAAGCGGTCCCCATCGCGTAAATTGGCAAACTGACGGGTCATAATGGTTAGGAGCGTCTCACCGAAAAGTGCACCGCGCATGGGGGTTTCCGCCAGCAGTCCTACCCAGGGATCAATGTTGTGAATACTTTTATACAATTGGTTAAGCCGGGAAACCGTTTCGGGATTGAAACTAACTTGCTGGAAAAAATAGTAGGGTTGCAGGCCAAAATTCCGGCGCACCGTATTAAAGTCGGACAATCCCCTCTCTCGGCCGCGATTGATATTGATAGAAACCAGATCGAGCCCGCCGGCGCCCGGCGCACCGAAAAGAAAGTTACGTACGTCATCCATCACTTTCGAATCCATACTCTGTTGTACCTGGACGGCCATTCCTTGCACGAAAGGTTCTATCCCCCCTGATTCGATAAGTGTCATAGGGGTGAAGAAAGCATCTCGAAGCGCAAGGTTTCCTTCGGGCAAAGTATCGCCGTTAGCATCCAGGCGCTGCAGCGTGCCATTGAGCAGCGTATGCCCCAGGCGGAAAGCAGCCGCGGTAAAAACCTGAAATAACTGAGGGTTGACATCTGGACGGTATCCCTGATAATTGGGAAGATACACGCCCATAGTGGGAAGCCATTCGTTGTAAACGATAGACTGCAGGACAGCTGCCACCCGTTTACGTGCCTGCAGGTACAACAGCTCATCATCCCATTCCGGATGCTCCAGGGCCAGTTCATCACAAATGCGGTTGTGCTCGCGAACGAATAAGGTATGAAAGGAAATGAGCAGTGGGTTTTCATTGACGCGAGGATCGCCCGCCACGAAAATTTTTTCGGAAGTGCGGGTTGGATTATCCATATGGGGAGCATTCGGGTCGACGGCCCCATCCAGTTCACCAGTGACCGTATTGAATGGCAGCAGATTGCCTTGTGAAACTTTCAGCTTTCCACCTTTAAAACTCCGAAGCCAGTCTGCATGCTCCTGCTCCGATCCGTAGACGACACTCCCGTCCAGGAAGGCTGTAATTACATTGGGATGCTCCCGCGGATTTTCAGGACTGTCACCTGTTGTCGGGTCAAATCTGTTACGATGCATCGGAATCATAGCTTGCCCTACCCCCATAGGGTCGAACCAGGGATCGCCTTTCGGCACGGGGATCATCAGAGGTTCCGGCCCGTCTGGTGTCAGTCCCAGATCATGGTCGATGAACTGGCCGAAGGCCCAGCAAAAATCACTCAGGGTCAAGGGATCGTTGATCAATCCCTCCTGTGCAAAAATGGCATTACTTACTTCTCTCGGGTTTGGCCGGTTTTCGCCGGCCGGCGCCGCCATGCCGTCCGCGTAACCGTTCTCGGTAAAACGTCGTAAATTCTCTCCCGCCTGTCCCCAGCCGGGATTTTCCAGATTATTGCCGAAGCCGTCTATCGACCGAAAGGCAGCAGGTTCCTCTGTTTGAGCTAATAGAGGCCAGCAAAAAAGTAAGGAAAAGAGGGTCAAGAGTAAAGGTCGTCTGTCCATAGGCTTTTGATTATTATAGTCATGGGTAATAACGCCAACTCCTACTTACTTTGTAAGAAAGTAAGGAGCAATGTATCTTGAAACTGATGTAGTTGCTACTAGTGCTCTGTCCCAGAAGTTCTTTCGAGGAATTCAGCGGCTGTTTTGGTGCTGAGCGAGGCGCTCATGACGCGCATAGCTGGAGCTACGTAAGGAATGAGCAACGAAGCCCAGCGCCAAAAGAGGCCAAAATTACCGACAGTTACTTTTAGGACAGAGCACTAGGACCGGTTTTCAGGAACGACGCAACAAATTTATACTGGTGAGGGGAGCCAGTGGAAGCTAACAGGCAACTTAATCAAAGCAATTGCAAATATAATTATTTTACGTGTTTAAAGCACAAATTTTGATTAATAATTATTTTACCTATTTGAATGTTCGGCCAAAACCCGTCAAACATCATGTTGACGATTTTGTAAAGGAAAGTACTCCAGATTTTCTTACCTTACCCAGGCGTACAAGCCCGTGCGGCTTCGGGTTTTTTCTTCTCCGGCTAAACTGCTGTTTACCAGCAACCGAGCTGATTAAAACCTTTGTCCGATAAAACTGTTATGCGTTTGCTACACTCACTTTGCCTTTTAAAATGTTAAAAATAAAGAAAGGTATTTTTGAAATTCTGCAGAAAGCTGATACTTTAGAAGAAAATTACGTCACAACAAAGGTTATTGAGTTGTTTGGTTGAGCACCTATTGCTCAATAACCAATACAACAGTCGGGTGATTTCTTAGGAGAAGGGTACTTTGTGTATCCTTCTCTTTTTTTGGGCAATAGTAAAGGTACTTAAAGCGTACTATCCCTGCCGACTATGAGAAAAACTTGGTACTGCATATGGCTTATCCTCTTACCGATTGGCTGGATCGGCGCCCAAACCGGTTCGCTATCCAACATTCGGCAACGCCTGCTCCTGCCCAGGCAGGACAGTGCTGTGCGTTTGGATAGGCTGATTGTCATCCCCTCTTCGCTGCGTATTACCGCTCATCCCACCGGCGAAACGATAGACAGTAGCAGCTACCAAATTGCCAACAACCGCCTTTACTGGCAACGACTCCCTCATTTTGATACCGTACAGGTGAACTACCGTATTCTTCCCTATGATCTGGAGCAGTCATTCCGCCATCTGGATACCAGCCGGATCAGCCCTGCGGGCGATTCCCTGCTTCTAACCTACAACCCCTTCTCCGAACAAGAACCCCTGATCGACTTTAAGGGGCTCGACTACAACGGCACTTTTGCCCGCGGCCTCTCCTTCGGTAATAACCAGGATCTCGTCCTAAATTCCAGTTTCAACCTTCAACTTGCCGGAGACCTGGGAGAAGGTGTAGAGATCCTGGCTGCGATCAGTGATGAAAACATCCCGCTGCAACCGGAGGGTAATACGCAGCAGCTACAGGAATTCGATAAGATTTTTGTCCAGCTCAAAAAAGATGAAAACCGGCTTATTGCCGGTGACTACGAATTGCGAAGGCCTGACAGCTATTTTATGAATTATTTCAAAAAGCTGCAGGGCGCCACCTTTAGCAATCAAAGTTCGCTGGGAAAGGGCTTGCTGCAAACCGATGCCAGTGTAGCTATTGCCAGGGGGCAGTTTGCCCGCAACACCATCAGTGGTGAGGAGGGGAACCAGGGGCCTTACAAGCTGCGGGGCAGTCAGGGCGAACGCTTTATCATCATTCTTTCAGGAACCGAAAAAGTATGGCTGGATGGTCAGCTCCTGCAACGTGGCCTGGAGGAAGACTACATTATCGATTACAACCGGGGGGAGCTCACCTTCACCAACCGCCGCCTCATCACAAAAGATAGCCGGATCATTATCGAGTTCGACTATTCCGACCAGAATTACCTTCGCTCCCTCTACGCCTTTAACACCGAATACAAACAGGACCGGTTCCGCTTCTATGTCAACCTGCTCAACCAACAAGACAGTAAAACCTCCACCGGTAACCAGGAGCTCTCCGATGAGGACAAGCGCATTCTTGCCAATGCCGGAGACAACCCCGGCCTCGCCGTTGCTCCTGGGATAGATACCCTGGAGGAATTCAGCCCTTTCCGCGCCCTGTATATTGCCCGCGATACTTTGCTGGATTGTGGCCGGCGCGACACCATATATATATACAGCACCGATGCCGAACGCGCCCGCCTGACAGTACGCTTTTCCTTTGTGGGCGCCGGTAACGGCAATTACATGCTCGACGAAGAACAGGTCGCCAACGAAAGGGTATACCAGTGGATCGCCCCCGACCCTGCTACCTGCGCCCCCCGGGGTAGTTACGCACCGGTAGTACAGCTCGTTGCCCCCCAGCGACAAATGCTGCTCACGACCGGCGGTGAATACCGCATTGCAAAGGAGGGCCGCCTGCGCACAGAGCTCGCTTTTAGCCATAATGACCTCAATCGTTTCTCCACCCTTGACAACGAGGATGACAACGGCATGGCACTGCTGGCCGAATTTGACAACCGCTTCCAGCTCGGCTCCCAAAGTGAGGGCTGGCAACTAAGCACCGAACTAGGCTATGAAATGGTCCAGCAAAACTTCCGCGCCCTCAATCCTTACCGCGATCCGGAGTTTCTACGCGACTGGAGCCTCGCCGACAAGCAGGGACTCGGCGCTGTAGAACCAGCCCGGGAACAGCTCTTGCACGGCGGCCTAAAGCTGGAACGCCCCGGTACGCTCAGTCTTTATTATCGCTTGAGCGCTTTTCTCCGCGACAGCCTCTATCAGGGATTGCAACACTTTACCTCGCTGGAATTAAAAAGGGGAGGACTGGAAATTGAAGGGCAGGGAAGCTTCGTCAATGCCTCTTCTCCCAGTAGCCGCAGTCGCTTCCTGCGCCCCCGCCTGACCATCACTCAACAACTGCCCTGGATGAACAACTGGCAGATCGGCGCCTACGGGGAAATGGAAAAAAACGATCGCTACGACGAGCGCGCCGACACCCTCAATCAGGCCAGCTTTTACTACCACTTACTGCGCAGCTTTCTGCGCAGCCCCGAAACCGGGGCCCTGCAGCTGGAAACCAACCTCACCCGTCGCCAGGATTACCAACCGGCCAATGGCGGTTTCGAACGAAGCACCCTGGCCCACGAAGTAAATATTAACGGCAGCTGGCGGGCAGCGCGCAGCTTCCGGCTGCGCAGCAATTTCACCTACCGCCACCTCGATGTCTCTTCCTTCGCCCGGCCCGGCCCGGAAGCCGGCGAAACCTTTCTCGGACGCACCGATGCCAACCTCACCCTCTTCAAAGGAGCGCTGCGCAGTACGACGACCTACGAAATCGGCGCCGGCCAGGAACCAGCGCTGGAGTTTACCTACATCAAAGTCAATAAAGGAGAAGGCACCCACATCTGGCTCGATTCGCTGTACAATAGCGACGGCGTAGTACAACCCAACGAAATGGAAATCGCTCCCTTCCCCGACCAGGCCGACTTCGTAAGGGTGACCACCTTTACCGATACTTTTACGAGAACGAATTCCGCCAATATCAACCAAAGCCTGCAACTCAACCCCAAAGCTGTCTGGTATGATAAAACGGGATTAAAGCGCTTCCTGGCCCGCTTCTCTTCTCAGTCTTCTTTTAAAATCAACCGCAAAACCCGGGATGCCCCCGGCTTCTCTCCCTGGAACCCTTTCCAGCTCAATATCGCCGATACCGCCCTCGTCGCCGTCAGCTCCAATATTCGCAATGTGCTGTTTTTCAACCGCGCCGACCCCCAATACGATATACAGCTCGGCATGCAGGACAACAGTAGCAAACTGGTGCAGACTTCAGGATTCGAAAGTCGCCGCCGCCTGGAACGCTTTATCCGCAGCCGCTGGAATTTCAGCTCCGCCTTTAGTACACAGCTCGCACTCAGCACCGGCCAACGCATCAGCAACTCGGAGTTCTTCGATACAAAAGATTACCAGCTTTCTTTCTTCACCCTCGAACCACAACTCACCTTTCTTCCTTCCAAAAATTTCCGCACCATCCTGCGCTACCAATACGGATGGAACGAAAACACACTTATCGACAAGGGCGAGTCAGCCCTGCAACATGATCTCAACCTGGAAGCCACTTACAATCGTTCAGCGACATCCTCTCTGCGTATGAGCCTTTCTTATGTCAATATTCATTTTAACGGCCAGGCTAATTCTCCCGTCGGCTTCGCCATTCTCAACGGCCTCTCTCCCGGCCGCAACTTTCTCTGGAACCTCAGCCTCGACCGTCAGCTGGCCCGCAACATCCAGCTGCGGATCAGCTACGAAGGACGAAAAACAGGAACGGCCGGCGTAGTGCACACCGGACGGGCGCAGGTGGCGGCAACCTTCTAAACGATGAAAATTGAAGGGCGCCGGCGCCTCCCGCTTCTTGACCGGGAATGGCTGGATCATTTCAATCATACTATGCGCCTGCACATGTCAACAATTTTGCAGAAAAGAACGACCAAATTAATTGCTCGTCTTACCGCATTCCGTAATTTTGGTTCATTTCCCAAAACCAGTGCGCTTCGCACTTGCATATCTCAGCAGCTGAGAAAACGCTACACCAACATGAAATGGATTGCCCCCCTGATTTCCTTTCTGATGCTCCCGCTATTCGCCGTGGCCCAAAGCGGGACCAACCCCTGGCGGGATATCACTTCCCAGCAACTACCCGTATTACTTCGGGACACACCTGCCAAAGACCTTCGTACCTTCCGGAGCCTGTACGCCGATACGGCCCGGCTGCGCGCCTTCCTGGAAGACGTGAGCATGGAAAGAGCCCCCCAGCCCTCCAGGGTACTGACACTGCCCCTGCCCGACGGGCGCATGGCCGCCTTTCGGATTGAAGTCTCCCCGGTCATGGCGCCCGGATTAGCAGCCCGCTATCCGCAGCTTCGTACTTACCGGGGTTACAGCAGCAGCCCCGGTGTTTACAGTGCACGACTGGATATTACAGCGCATGGATTTCACGCCACTATAAGCACCGCTTCCGGTACCGTTTACATCGACCCTTACCAAAGTGAACCCTCGCCCTACTTTGCTGCCTACTGGGTGCGGGATAAGCTACCTCCGGAAGGAAGCACCGATTTTCAGTGTGGCCGGGAAGACGAATCCCAAGCGACAGTAGACACCCCTGTGGATTTTCGCGAAGGCGAAAACGGACTGCCCCTGCGCACCTACCGGCTGGCGCTGGCCTGTACCGGAGAATACGCCCAGTACCACGGCGGCACCAAAAACAAGGTCTTGTCAGTGATGGTCACCAAGGTAAACCGCCTCAATGCCGTCTTTGAACGCGAACTCGCCATTCGTTTCCTGCTGGTCGAAAATAACGACGAGCTCATATTCCTCGAGCCCGACCTCGATCCCTACACCAACGGCGATGAGGGCGCTATGCTCGAAGAAAACAGCCCGGCCCTCAACCAAAGGATCGGATTCCAAAGCTACGACATCGGCCATGTACTGGGTACGCACCAGTCTTTCGGCGGCATTGCCGCCCTGGGGGGCGTCTGTGGTCAGCGAAAAGGCGCAGGCGCCTCTGCCATGCGAAAGCCGGACGTCGATCCTTTTGTCATCGACATTATCGCGCACGAAATAGGGCATCAGTTCAACGCCCGCCACTCCTTTAGCAGTTGTCATAATGTGAGCCCCGAAACGGCTTACGAACCCGGCGGCGGTACCACTATCATGTCTTATGCCGGCATTTGCTCCGACGCACGCAACAACCTTCAGTTTTTCAAGGACGAGTATTTCCACGTCGTTTCCCTGGAGGAGATGCTGTTTTTTTCCCGTCAACGCGCCGGCGACAATTGCGCGGAAAAACAGGCTTCCGGCAATACCATTCCCGAAGTCCGGATTCCCCTGCAGAACGGCTTTCAAATTCCCGTATCGACTCCCTTCGAACTGACGGCCGTCGCAAAGGACCCCGACGGTGACTCCCTCACTTATTGCTGGGAACAATTTGACCTGGGCCCCGTGAACAGCCTCCCCGGAGAACCGGTGGAGGATTCGCCCCTGTTTCGGTCACTACCTCCCACCACCTCTCCCACGCGGGTCTTCCCCGCTTTAACCAGCATTCTCGACGGCGCCTTCAGCTCTTCAGAAGTGCTGCCGACCTACTCCCGCAACCTGACCTTTCGTTGTACGGTACGCGACAATCACCCGGAAGCCGGAGCGCTCAGCTGGAAAGAAATCGCATTCAAAGCCGACTCCACAGCGGGCCCCTTCCAGGTAATTTCCGGCAATGCTCCCGATGAACGGTGGAAAGCCGGTGATTACAAACCGGTGTACTGGGAAGTGGCAAACACCGATAATGCGCGGGTCAATTGCCGCCTGGTGCGCATCCGGCTGTCACTCGACGGCGGAAAAAGCTTTCCTATCACCCTGCTCGATAAAACACCCAACGACGGCGAAGCCTTCATCACCGTACCCGATACGGTGAGCAACCAGGCCCGGCTCCGGATCGAGGCCGCTGACAACATTTTCTTTGATATCAGTGATCGCAACTTCGAGATATGGCCGCCGGCCAAGCCCGGTTATACCCTACAGGTCAATCCGTCTATGGTTCCACAACATTGCCTCCCGGCCCCTTTAAATATCGATCTGGAAATCGGCTCCCTGCTTGGCTACAACGAATCGCTCAGCCTTGATTTAGCAGGTGAGTTGCCACCGGGAGCTTCTTATTCCTTTTCCAAAAACCCGGTTAACCCCCTGGATGATTACCGCGTTCAGTTACAAATTGACCTTGGCAACACCTTACAGGACACGTTTGATGTGCAGCTTCAGGCCATTAGCGCCACCTCCGACACGGCCCTGCGCCCCCTTCGTTTTATCACCGTTTCCAACGATTACCGCGAGCTGAAACCTCTCAGCCCCGTCAATGGCCAACGTGGCATACAGCTCTCCACTACTTTCCGGTGGACTGATGCAGCGGATGCCGAAACCTACGAATTTGAATTGGCGACCAATCCCGACTTCGACCAAAATATTATCGAAAGCGCCGGCGCCCTGACTGATACGGCTTACCTTCCGGCTGTTTTGCTGGAAGACAATCAACTCTACTTCTGGCGTATTCGCCCATTCAACGAATGCGGCCCCGGTCCCTTCCTGCCCGCACAGGCGCTGCAAACAGCCAATACGGTATGCAGTGACTTCCAGCCCAGCGACGTGCCCGTCAATATATCCGGAACCGGAAGACCTACCGTTGAATCGAGCATCTTTATTCAGGAAGATGTGGAAATCAAGGATGTCAACATCCCCTTTATCCGGGCCAATTATCAACCCGTCAGAAGCTTGAAAATGACCCTCATCAGCCCGGCGGGCACCCAGGTGGTCCTCTACAACCGCGACTGCGGCAACACCGTCAATTTCAGAGCGGGTTTCGATGATGAGGCCCCGCAGGATATCGCCTGTCCCCCGGATGACCAGATCGTTTTCCGTCCGGTTGATTCCCTGGCCAGATTTATCGGCGAAAGCACCTTCGGAAACTGGACCCTCCGCGTGCAGGTTGTGGAATCCGGCTTTGGTGCTTCGGGGGCTATCGAAAACTGGGGGCTGCAGTTTTGCGCCAACTTCGCTGCCTCCGATCCCTATCTGCTGCGCAACGATACCCTATTGTTACCTCCGGCAGTCGCCAATCACCTGTCACGAGACCAGCTGGAAGCGGCCGCCGATAATAGCAATCCCGATAAACTGGAGTTTATGCTGTTGACCTCCCCACTCCACGGCGTACTCCTGCTGCGGGATGATACACTGCGTACCGGCGACACCTACACCCAACGCGACCTCAACGATTTCCAGGTGAAGTATAGCCATCAGGGCATGAGCACGGAAAGAGACAGTTTTTATTTCCTCGTCCGCAATGAGGAAGGCGGATGGTTACACAATCAAATTTTTCACATCCGCACCGATGAAAGTGCCACAACCAGCACCTCATCGACTGTTGTTGAACAGGGTATACAGCTCTTTCCCAACCCACTGCGCAATACGCTGAATGTCCGGCTCCGCTCTCCAACACAGGCGCCGCTACTAGTCCGGATCCACTCACTGCAGGGTCAGATCCTGTTACAGCAGCAGTTCCCCGGCGGAACCGGCGAATGGCAAATCAATACTGCCCCTTTGCCCAGCGGCATGTACGTGGTGACCCTACAATCGCAAGGAGCACTGGTAAGTCGAAAAATCGTAGTGGAAAGGTAACTACATACAGCCATCACCTTAACTCCGTTCCCTTCCAGGCGAAGAAAGCGTGCTGGATGAGGCCACGGGCCACCATAAAGATCAGAAGGGCCAGCCAGAGCCCGTGGTTGCCGTAATCGACACCGATGAGCAGGTAGGCAGCCATGTACACCGCAAAAGCCAGGATCATAGTATTGCGCATTGCTCTGGAGGCAGTCAGCCCGATAAAGACACCGTCCCAGATATAGCAGGGAGTACTCAGTACCGGGAAAATTCCCATCCAGAACAGGAAAGGCAGAGCCGCCCGGATGACATCCCGCTGGTCTGTAAAAACACGGAGAAA
The DNA here is from genome assembly GCA_964632995.1 of uncultured Saprospiraceae bacterium. Classification (GTDB taxonomy): domain Bacteria; phylum Bacteroidota; class Bacteroidia; order Chitinophagales; family Saprospiraceae; genus CAZWDL01. Next base: position 13,516 of record CAZWDL010000104.1, on the reverse strand, counting down.
GGGCTCGCCTAAAAAAGTGTAAGCCAGGCTGTACAGAACGGCCAGGCCCATCCCCCAGGCGAAGGACAACCCGATAGCCCGCCTGGTCTTCCCAGGATCGCCGGCGCCCGCGTATTTCCCTACGAGCGCCTCCGAGGCGTAGGCGAATCCGTCCACGCCGTAAGACATCCAGTTGAGGAACTGCAACAGAATGACATTGACCGCCAGAATCAGCTCCCCTTCACTGGAAGACTGGCTGTAGAAAAAGCCGAAGGCAAAAGTCAGACATAAAGTACGGATGAGGATATCCGCATTAATACTCAAAAACTGCCGCAGCACCCGCCATTCCATGATAGCCCGGCGCCGGAAATGAGCCAGGAGGTAGCGGTAGCGATAAAGAAAAAGGCCGAAGGCTAACAGTAGTCCGGCATACTGCGCAATTACGGTGCCGAGCGCCACACCGTCCACATCCATACCGTAATACTGAACGAAGATAAAACTCAGCACAATATTGATCACATTGATCACGATAGTCAGCACCAGGGGGTAAACCGCGTTTTGCATCCCAAAGAACCAACCCATAAAAGCGTAGAGGCCCAGGGTGGCAGGCGCCGCCCAGATTCGCAGATAGAAATAGCGAGACACCAGCGCGTGCTGATCCTCGGTGACATTGAGCAGCAGAAAACTGAGTTCGCCCAGCGGATACTGTAGCAGCAGTAACAGCCCGGCGACGACGAGTACAACCAGCAGGGCCCGTCCCAGGGTTTGGGTAAGCCCGGGATCGTCCTGCCGGCCGAAAGCCTGCGCCGTTATGCCCGTCGTGCCCATGCGCAAAAAACCGAAGTTCCAGTAAACAAAATTGAAAATCATCGCTCCCAGGCCAACCGCGCCGATATGAAGCTCCGACAAACGCCCCATCAGGGCCGTATCGACGGTACTCAGCAAAGGTACGGATACGTTGCTGATGACATTGGGAATGGCTAATCGAAGAATTTCGCGGTTCATATAACCGCAATAATACGACTTGGAAACGGAAGTGGGAAGTTTTACCCCTCCGCAACGAAGTGAGACATACGAAAAGCGGAAGGCTTGTCCGACCGTTGCAAGGGAACAGGTGGAACATGCAGCCGGGCCTGCTCAACGCAAAGGCCAGTCCTTTACTTCTTTTCAAAAAGCCGGTTTACCCGGGGCTGGAAGAACCATATTCCGATGGGATAGAACCACAACATAAAAAAGTAGCCTGCCCAGTCATTGATAGTGGCTTCTTCTTCCTCTTCCACACTCGCCAGCGATTTGGCAATAAAATAGATGGCATAGAAGATAGCTACGGTGGCCAGCATGTGTATCGGTACAATATAGAAGGGAGAAGCCGGTTTTTCAATAATAAAAAAAGAGGCGAAGGTGCTGAGATAAACAAGTTCAATAAAGGCGAAGAGGAGTCCGGCTCTAAACCACCTGAGACTCAGGTTGGCAATTTTTTCCGGAAGGCGCCGGTAGAGGTTGTCGCCTACTGTCCACAGATAGGCGATCGCCAGAAAGACGATGACGGCGTTGAGGACCAGACGGATGGGCCAGGAGCCATCACCGGTAGTAAACAGGTTGTCGTAAGCAGCTTCGACAATCAGCGGCAGCACAGCAAATAATACAAAAAACTGCCAATGTTTCATTTTAAGGAAGAAGCGCATGAGCAAGTGGTTTATTATTGGAAAAGATGGGATTAGAGGAATGTTCACTACTTTTGCATTTGGCCGCATCTAAGCTGCGTTGGGTGGGGTAAACGTATTGAAGCCTGATCGACTATGAAGATTAAAGTTGGCATCTTTTTCGGAGGCCCCTCCCGGGACCGCGAGCGCGCCTACGCGGGCGGCCGCGCTGTGTACGAGGCGCTGGACCGGTCTCTCTTCGATCCTTTTCCCATATTTGTCGATAGCTGTCACCAGTTTATTGCGCTTGACTGGCCCTACCTGTACAAGAAGGATATTCGCCGGTTTTATCCTCCGCTGGAAGCCCTTCGGCCCTCGCCCAACGCTTTCCAGGTTTACCGGGAAAGCCTTACGGGCCTCGGCGAAGCGGAACAGGAAGCAATGATCAAGCGCATCGGCCGCCGGGTAACGCCGGAAGAATTACCGCAATTAATACGCATGGCATTTCTCGTTCTGCCGGGAACGTTTGGTGCTGACGGTCAGATTCAACAGCTCCTTCGCGAATTGAATATCCCTTTTACAGGCACCGGAGCCGCCGGCAGCCGCTTGCTTCACAATCGCATTAAGCAGAAAAAGAAGCTGATCAGCCGGGGAATAGCGACCCCCCACTTTATGCCGGTCGACCGGGAGCAGTGGCTGGCGGGCAGTTCCGAGCTGCTCTACCGGGAAGCCAGGCGGGTCGCAGGGTTCCCGCTGCTTATCCGGCCGGCTCATCAGACTGCCGGTATCGGCTTGTCTATAATCGATGAGGATTCGGGGGTGGAGGCATTTGCCGAATCGGTCGACAGCGCTTTTTTCCGGGAGCGTATCTCGGTCCGGCATTGGCGTGAAATCAGCCAGTACGACAAAATTGACCACCTGCGCCTGTTGACCGATCCTCGCGACGGCCTAGGTTTCCCCATTGAAGTAAGCTTTGAGGGTACTGGTCATACCTTTTATCATCCGGAAGACCTGCTGGATTTTCTAAGCAAGCGCAGTGCCTTGGCTACCGACCCGCGCGCCGAGTTTATCCTGGAAAGCCACGCCCAAGAGAACGCCGTGCTGCTGGAAGCACAGCTGGAAGGGGAGCATTTCTCCTGTCTGGTCGTACAGGACGATTCCGGGAATATACTGCCCTTGCTTCCCATGGCCAAATCGCCTGCGGCCGAATGGCCCAACCTTGCCCCTTATCACCGGGGAAATCCGGGCACAGGCAATGCCGCTCTCGATCTGCCTCCTTCTGTTATGGAATCGATTCGGCAGACCTGCAGGGAAGCTTTCCAGGCACTCGAGGCTCAGGCTTTCGCAAAAATTGACGGTGTCGTTACGCCGGAGGGACAGATTTATATCCGGGAAGCCGATACCACCCTGGATTTCCAGTCCGGTGCATTCCTCTACCAGCAAAGCGCCGTGACTGGTCTTTCCCCCTCTCAGTCGCTCACTTTCCTGCTGCGCAATTCCCTGAGGGTTCGTTCGCAAAGCTTTCCGGAACCGGCCGGCTGCTTCAGCCTTTTGGAGAACCTGGACGAACAGATCGACCAGCTCAGGCAGGGCGAGGCCGGGCGAAAAAAGATCGCCTTACTGTTTGGTGGTGATTGCACCGAACAGCGCTTGCCCATGCAACACGCGCACCGGATATACTGGTTGATGGCCGGGAATGCTCAATATGATCCGATCCCGCTCTTTTTGTCTCCCGGCACAGCACCCTCGCGTTTGTTTCACCTCCCCCCATCACTACTTTTCGAGAAAGACCTTCCGGCCCTGCAGCAGCGTCTTCATTCCTGGTCTCCTTCGGAAGCCGAAGAAGAAGTACGGGAAAACAGCCGCCGGTTGAGATACCGCTACGGAAGCGAAGATACGACCTACAACCCGCAGCCTATTGAACTGGCAGATCTGAAGGATTGGGTGTCGGCCGCCTTTATCGCTGTTATAGGTGCTCCCGCCGACAACGGAACACTTCAGGCTCAGCTTGCAGCACTGGATATCCCTTATTCAGGAACAGGCCCGGAGACCATGCAGGTTTTGAAGCACCGGCATCGCAGCCTTCAAAGCCTTAAACGAAACGGTATATCGGTTCCCCGGCAGGTATTGCTGACCAGAGCGGAATACGAACAAGACCCCAGCGCCTGTATCGAAAGCATGGAGCAGGAACTGGGGTATCCCTTGCGGGCCATGCCTTCTGATGAGCACTTTCCCGCCGCAGAAATGGAGATCGATAACCGCAAAAAGCTTGCTGCTTATTGCAAACTCCTTTTCCGTCCGCCCGGCCACGAAGCTGTGGAAGCGCGTTATCAGCTAAAGGTAAGACCCAAAGCCCTGTTTCCCCGAAAAGAATCCCTCCTGTTCCAGGCCCAGGTGCATGCCGGCGGCGCCCGGCAACGCAGGGCTATTGTCTGCGGCCTGCTCACCGGCTATGAAAACCAAAAGCTGCATTATGAGCTGCTCGAACCCTCAGAGCGGATAGCGAGCCAGGAAATACTTACGCTTAGGGAACAATACCTGCTGGATGCAGGCAACTGCATCACCCCCGCCCGCCTGGCCGATGCCCCCGGTGCTTATACCGAAATCAGCCGCCAGATTCAGGACACCTTTGAGAAAGCGGGCCGCATCCTTCAGGTCGAAGGCTACGGCATGTTTGAGGGCTGGGTGCGTGTTTTCGATAATAAGCAGGTAGAAACCGTCGTTACGAATGTACTGGCGCTTCCTCCGCTAACCGGGGAGGAATGCCTGACGTCACAGGCCGTATACAGTGGATATTCCCCGGGGCAATTTATCGACAAGATTCTTATCTTCGCGATTCAGCGAAAAGAAAAACATCCATCATCTGCTGCGACAGCGATCGCATCGACTGCCGGCGGCGGCAAGGAAGAAAATTATACCGAATTGCAAACCGAAAATCAGCAATACGAACAAGCGGAATCAAAACAGAACTGGTTTAGAGCAACCGCTAAAAAAGTATGGAATTTTTTAAAGTCTCCCTACTTTCTCAAAAACCTGGGACTCTTGCTGGGATTCCTTCTTCTGATATTCCTGGGACTCAACTTCCTGCTCAATCAATACACCCACCACGGGGAATCGCTGCAGGTGCAGAAGTACGAGGGCCTGAAACTGGAGGAAGCCATACGGAAAGCCAGGAGCAGGAGTTTTGAAATTGTGGTAAGTGATTCTGTCTACCGTGAAGACAGGGAAGCGCGCATCGTGCTCGAACAAACGCCGGACCCCTTTTCCCGGGTCAAAGAGAACCGTAGCATCTATGTGGTAATCAGCCGTAGTACGGCGCCCGAGGTGCTGCTCCCCACTTTGGAAGGAGCTTACAATTACGACGCCTATAAGCGCAAGCTGATGCAGCGAGGGCTGAAAGCCAGGATCATCGAACGTCAATTTGATAACAAACTAGAGGAAAATACCATCCTGTACTTCTATCACGATGGCCGGCGGATCACAGAAAACGACCTGGAAAAAGGCGTTAAAGTGCCGAAAGGCAGCCTGCTTGAATTTGTCGTCACCGAACGCCTGACCGAGCAGGTGCCCGCTCCTGACCTGCGCTGCAAGCGCTTCGAGGCCGCTTCTTTTCAGATCAGCGCCAACGAGCTCGTTATAGGCGAGGTGATCGGCAGCGGCGATTATATTTACAGACAGGACCCGCCCCCCGGCCAGATGCTCCGCAAAGGATCGCAAGTCAACCTGTACCTCACTGATACCCGGCCTGCCGATTGCTTTGGGGAAGAAGGGTCAACAATAGAAGAGGAAGAGCAGTTTGAACAATAGAAGTTGCTGCGATAGGATAATCGGGTGGGAACTCCAAGGCGAAGCTGATCAGTGAAGCTAAAAATCAGACCTGCCCGACTGCCTGGGAGAAAAAAATCAATTTTAACCGCCTGAGGACTCCTACCGCAACAACTCTAAGTATAACTAAAAAGTAAAATACTCTGCCAGCTATGGAAGATATTGACATTAAGGAATTGAAAGAAAAGATGGATAAAGAGGATGATTTTATCCTCATTGACGTGCGAGAACCTTACGAGCACGAAGAATTCAATGTCGGCGGCGAGCTCATTCCCGTCGGCCGGTTTCCAGCTGCTATTGAAAAACTGGAAGATAAAAAAGAGGAAGAAATAGTCGTTTACTGCCGTTCGGGCCGCCGCAGCGGACATATCAAAAAATTACTCGAAGAGGCCGGCTTCCAAAAAGTGCGCAACCTGGAAGGTGGCATGCTCGCCTGGATACAGGAATTCAATGACGAGGAAGACTAACTTCCCATTTGATCCGGCAATTCACTCTTCGGTTTTAATGATTGCTTCAATGTCGTGCTTGCTTTCCAGTTCAGTAACCAGCGAACGGGCCGCGCTGAGGTCATCAAAGCGGTTGACTAAAGCTACGGCGTAGGCGCCGCGGTTGGTATATCCCAGTTCTGCTTCCCGGTAGCCTAGTTTTTTGAGCTTACTTATCATTTGCTCGGCGTTGTTTTTATACCGGAAAGAGCCTGCAAGCACCATGTATTTTCCTTTATTGATGGTGCCGGCCTTGCTTTCCCCCGTATTACCTGGTGTTTTCTCCACGCTGCGGGGAGTTAGCTCTTCCGCCCGGGAAGCGCTATATCCGGGCGCCACCTCTCCGGGCTTGGTCGCCGATTCGGTTTTTTCTTCTTTAAAACGGTTCTCCTCTCCTACCGGATCATAATATTCCACTTCCTCATCATCCGGATCATCGGGACTGGAAGGCCCGGGGATTTCCCCTACCCCGGAATCTCCACTCAGTGACCGGGAGGTATCCTCAGCAGGTTTTTCCTCATTACCGAGTGCGCTTTCAATACGGTTCGGCTCCAAACCAGGCTGATCGTCATTCATCAGACCGGAAATTTTAACAATCAGGAAAATGATTGCCGCAATACAAACGACAACGATACCAATAGTCAAATAATCCAGTTTAGACATAGTTCTTTTTTCAGCTCAAAGTAAATAAAATTTAGCATTTCTAGTTTGGTTCCCCTTCTCTGCCTGGAATATTTTTATGAAGAGAAGTGATTGAAAAGAAATTAAAAAAATTTATCAAAAAAGAGGGCTCGATAAAATAAATCGTATTCTTTAACTATTTTATGCTTAACTTGCTAAACAGATAAGCCTGCCGGTCCATTTCTCATCCCAGTTACAATTTATGTAAATATCAACCTATGCTATGGTATCATGTTGCCAGTGTATTGACATCATTGGAGTCATCCATCATTAAAGAACCTGGCAGCCGGCCAGATATGGACGGGAACCGTTCCCCCTTTTGAATCCCCCCCCCCGCTGTTGAAGGCTTGGCTGCCTTTCTAATTTCAGGGCACCTGGATCTCCAATCCATCGTACCCCAGGCTTACATTGGCCGGCAGCACTTTATCCACCTCCCGGTGCAGGCCCATACGATGACTCATATGGGTCAGGTAAGCATGTTCCGGATTAAGATCGCTAATGAGTGACAATGCCTGTTCAAGATTCAGATGAGTGTGGTGTTCCTTATGATGCAATGCGCTCAGAACAAGTACTTTCAATCCCCGCAATTTTGACTTTTCTTCCTCTTTTATGTTGTGGACATCAGTGAGGTAAGCCAAATCACCGACCCGGAATCCCAGAACCGGCAAGCGGCCGTGCAGCACCTCTACGGGCGTAACAGCATGACCTTCAATGAAAAAGGCGGATTCTTTGGTAATGAGGTGCAAGCGGATCATGGGAGCCCCCGGGTAAGGGTCGGCTGCGAAAATATAAGCGAAGCGTTGCCGGAGTTCCTGTGCGACCCGGGCAGCACAATAGACCGGCATATCCGCCCAGTTCATAAAATTGAAAGGGCGAACATCGTCCAGACCGATAATGTGATCGTTATGTTCGTGGGTTAGCAGGATGGCGTCCAGGGATTGCACCCCTGCCCGGAGCATCTGCTGACGGAAGTCGGGTCCGCAATCGATGGCGATGTGCTTTCCGTTCACCTGCAGCAAGGCAGCAGTACGAAGTCGCTTATCCCGGGGATCGGTAGAAATACAAACCTCACAGTTGCAGCCGATCACCGGTACACCTTGTGAAGTCCCTGTACCCAGCAATGTAATTTTCAATTCGATGGTTCTTTCGCTTCGTTTTCGTTAGCCGTGATTTTATTAATTTCCCGCAGAAGGGCAGCTGACTTATCACTGAGCCCGGACTCCTGTACTTCAACGTTTCCCAGGATTTCGAGCAGAACATTGATGCGGCTTTCCGTATCAAAAAATTTATTGATCACCGCAATCTTTCTATCCTCTACGATACAATATCCCGACTGAAAATTACCTTTTTCATAGCGGATCGTATAATCGATTTCTTCGAAAAGGGTTTCCAGTTTCTTCAGGCTATACTTGGTGTACTTAAACATAATTTATCAATTCAGGTCCTTCTTTAAGGCTTGATGTGTCTGCTGACCGTAGGGCTGTTTAAGCTTTTCAACTGGGCTGCGACCGGAATTTTTGAATTCGCCGGATTTCATTCCCATACTTTACAGGCCTTCGCCTGCCGGCTAGGGCCTGCGGAGGCGGGTGCGGAACCCGCCTTTAAGAAAGGTCCGAAAACCGGAAAAGTCAATCTCCTGGTCTTATGAACTGCCGAAAAGTCAAAGCAGCTTCTATCAATGTCCACAAATATCGCAATTTCGCTCGAATAACTTTTATCTTTACGCCATGATAAACAATCACAATATTCAACGCTGTTGCTTTATAGCACTTTGTTTTTTGATCTTCCATCCTAAGGCGGATGCACAACGCTTCGAGGGAGGTATAGTCGCCGGTATTAACCTTTCCCAGCTCGACGGCGATCGCCTGGCGGGCTTCAATCACATCGGTTTGAACGCCGGGGGGCGGGTTGCTGCCATACTCTCCGACCGCTGGCAGTTGAGCATGGAATTACTCTTTTCCCAGCAGGGCAGCAAACGCACGCTCAACGATGATCCCGGCGCCGTTTTCGAAAGAATAAACCTGAATATGGTGGAGGTGCCGGTGATGATCAACTTTTTGGAGTGGAAGTTTCACGTCAGCGCCGGCCTGTCCTACGGCCGGCTGATTAACTTCAAGGTCGAAGATGTATTCGGAGAGGATGTCAGCGACAGTCAGACCTTTAACGAGGACTTGTTCCTGGCGATCGTCAGCGCCACCTTTTATTTCGATGAGCACTTCGGGCTCAACCTGGGGTGGAGTAAGGCCCTCAACAACTTGCAGGCTGAGGAGGGTGCGGGTAAACTCATCAGCCGGAATGTCATTGTAAAGGGCGTATATATGTTTTGATGATCGCTTTTCCGTTTTTCTATTGCCTTTATCCAAAAAGAAAAACCATGTTATCCCTTTTCCCTTTCCGTTCACTATCCATATGCTTTCTGCTGCTGATCATCAGTTGTTGTTATGCCTGCCGGCAAAATGGACAGGCGGAGCAAAGCTCCTCCGGCGGGCAGGTTTCTGCCCCCTACCCTTCCATCCCGGATTCCACTATGCAGCGGCTATGGGACGAATGCGACTACATCGATTTTGTCTTTTACAACTTGTCCTTCAGTATGAGCCAGGAGCAACAGTCCGATATTCGCAGCACCTTGCAACATATATCCCGGAAACCGGCGGAGGTATATCCGGGATGCCCGGCAATGGGGCGCCTGTTTTTTCAGATCGAGGGGGAAAATGCCGCCCAGGCAGATATCTTCTTTACCCCGGAATGCCAGTATTTCGTTTTTTATAAGGATAATGAAAAAACCTATGCTAACGCCATGACGCCCGCCGGGATACAATTTTATGAACGGGTACTCCAGATGATGGAGCAGTAAAAATCAGGGTTACAGGGTAGTCGCAACTTTACAATGCTGTAGGAGGGATATGAAATGGTGAAACCATGAAGCTATGAAAAACTACGGGGTCATCGACCTGGGGACCAATACCTTTCATCTGCTGATCGCCTCCTGGAAAAAAGGCGACGGATTCCGGGAACAAGTCAGGGAGCGACGCTTCGTGAAGCTGGGAGAAGAAGGCTTGGAACGGCTGGCCCCCCAGGCCTATCAGCGCGGTCTTCAGACGATGCGCGAATTTAAACAAATTCTGGACAGCCACCAGGTGGATCAACTTCGCGCGATCGGTACCGCTGCTTTGCGCACGGCAGACAACGGCCTGGCTTTTATTCAGGAGGTGAATGAACAGACCGGTATCCGGGTGCAACTGATCGATGGCGACGAGGAGGCCAGGCTAATTCATCTGGGCGTTATCCAGGCCATTCCTTTTGACGAAACTCCCTGCCTGATCATGGACATCGGTGGCGGAAGCGTCGAGCTCATCGTCGCCGACCAGCACGAGGTGCACTGGGCGCAAAGTTTCCCTGTGGGCGTCGCGGTGCTACAGCGAAAATTCCATCATAGTGATCCCATCCGGCAGCGGGAAGTAAACGCCTTACGCCGCTTTCTGCAACAGGAGCTCAAGCAATTGTTCCCCATACTGGAAAGCTACCCTATCCATGAACTAGTCGGTGCTTCCGGCACCTTCGAAGTGTTGGAAGAGCTACTCCCTCCCGATGGCGTCATCTCTTTGTATACCTCTTTTTTCTCGAGCAGCTTTTACCCTTTTTTCCAAAGTATTCTTGCTACTACGCATCAGGAAAGACTAGCAATGGAGAAGCTTCCCGAATCGCGGGCGGACATGTTCGTCGTCGCCATGCTGCTGCTGGAATTCATCCTGCGCAAAACCGGAGCCCACCGCATCACCGTATCAAAATACGCGATGAAAGAAGGGATACTATGGGAGATGCTCAGCAAGGAGTGAGCATTGTGGATCGCCTCCTAAGTACACTGTCAATTAAGTTCTTTTCGGTTTTGACAGTGTACTAAGTAAGCGAACAATCTTATTCTACACCAAATAGACGAGGGGGGCTGTAAGTGCATATAGAGATACCTGAAAAAAAACCAGGTTCCCTTTTTCCCTTTCGCAGAAAGGCTCCAGTTGCCGTTCATCGACCGGCAGGTCTATCCTTCGTTCTGCTGTTCCTCTTCGTCCCCCATCTGATTTTCGTTGTGCAGACGGTTAAAAAGGTCATTGAGGCGATACATTTCATCCAGCGTATCATCCAGGTAGATATTAATTTCAGGGATGCGGCGGATGTGCTTCCGGATTCGCTGCCCCAGTGATTGGCGCAGCCGGGCAATTTGCTCCTCCATCTCGAGAATAGCGGCCTGTTTATTATCCGTATTGAACACGCTCAAATATATTTTAGCCAGGGTCATATCCGGCGACATTTTGACCGAAGTCACGGTAACCATAACCTCCGGACCGTAAATATATCCGCCCTCCTGCTGGAGCACCATACTGAAGTTTCGCTTGACCAGCTCTGCTACTTGTTTCTGTCTCTTTGTTTCCATAGGCGCTTTTATTCGGTCTTAATTACCCTAAAATTTGGTGAAAAACCAAATTTGCCGGCACTACCGTCAATTTCTTTCCTTTTAGTTTTACAGTGAAGTGATAATGTCAACAGAAGAGAAAAAGTTTCAACTTTTTGCGTAATTTTACCATTGCCCTCGCGTTGACGCCCTGTCTTCTCCGCTTGCGGATATTGCCGCAAGAAGTTGCATGTTTATGTATTGTTTGACCTAAGCGAGCATTCTGTGAAATCCACCCAATCGACACTAGATAGTCCGATCGAATTCCTTAAAGGCGTAGGCCCCAAGCGGGGTGAACTTTTTAAAAAGGAACTCGGCATTTTCACCTTCCGGGATCTGCTCCTGCACTTCCCCTATCGCTATATTGACAAAACTCAGTTTCACCATACCCGCGATCTTCGGGAAGACAGTGGCGAAGTACAGCTAAAAGGCGTCCTCCGCCGGCTGACGGTAGTCGGTTCGGGCCGCAAACGCCGGCTGACAGGCCGGCTGCGCGACGAGACGGGCTATATTGACCTGGTCTGGTTTTCCGGCATCCATTTTCTGGAAAAGCATCTGGACGTGGGCGCGGAATACGTCGTTTACGGACGTATCAACGCCTTCCGTGGTCAGCTCAGCCTACCTCATCCGGAAATTGAGAAGGTCAACACCGCCAACACCCAGCAGGCCGCCACGTTCGCCCCTGTCTACTCCAGCACGGAAAAGCTCAATTCCAAAGGGCTGGATGCCAGGGCCCGGCGCCGCCTGATGAAAACGCTTTTCGAGCGGTTGCAGCCAGAGGATATCCCGGAGAACCTCCCGGAATACCTGATCCGGAAGTTTCGCTTTCCCTCGCGATTCGAAGCCCTGGAAGGCATCCACTTCCCCGGCGACCAGCAGCAGCTCAATACCGCCCGCAACCGCCTCAAATTCGAGGAACTGTTTTTTCTCCAACTGCGGCTCTTGCAGATCAAAAAGCGTCGTAAAGACCGCATAAAAGGGTTCTGCTTTGACCAGATCGGCGATTTCTTTAACCGGTTTTACAAAGAAAAATTGCCTTTTGAGCTGACCGGCGCCCAGAAGCGCGTGATCAAGGAAATCCGCCGCGACCTCGGCGTGGGCGTCCAGATGAACCGTCTGCTGCAGGGCGATGTGGGCAGCGGCAAAACCATCGTCGGCTTGATGTGTATGCTCATCGCGCTGGACAACGGCTTCCAGAGCTGCCTCATGGCGCCAACCGAAATACTGGCCCAACAACACTATACTTCCATCAGCGGTTACGTCAGAGGGCTCGGCATCCGCGTGGCTTTTCTCTCCGGCAGCGTAAAGGGAAAAAAACGACGCGAACTGCTGCAACTTCTGAAAGAAGGAGAAATCCACATCCTGATCGGCACCCATGCCCTGATCGAACCCAAGGTGGAATTTCAAAACCTCGGCCTCGCCATCACCGATGAACAGCACCGCTTTGGTGTCGCTCAGCGGGCCAAGCTGTGGAAAAAGAGCGAGCCCTACCCGCCTCACGTCTTGGTCATGACAGCGACACCCATCCCCCGCACACTAGCCATGACACTCTACGGCGACCTCGACGTATCGGTCATCGACGAGTTGCCGCCGGGGCGCAAAACGGTGCAGACGATCCACCGAACGGAAAACCACCGCATGCGGGTGATCGGCTTCCTGCGCGAAGAAATCGCCAAGGGACGGCAGGTATACGTCGTTTATCCGCTGATAGAGGAATCTGAAAAGCTGGACTTGAAAAACCTGGAGGAAGGCTACGAAGCCCTGCAACGCGAATTTCCCATCCCCGACTATCAGCTCAGCGTGGTGCACGGCCGCATGAAACCAGCCGATAAAGACTTCGAGATGCAACGCTTCGTCAAGGGCGAAACCCAGATCATGGTGGCCACCACAGTCATCGAAGTCGGTGTCAACGTACCCAATGCTACGGTAATGGTCATTGAAAACACGGAGCGCTTCGGCCTTAGCCAGTTGCACCAGTTGCGCGGCCGCGTGGGGCGGGGCGCCGAACAGTCCTACTGCCTGCTCATGTCCAGCTTCAAAATCAGCAATGAAGGCCGCGAACGCATCAACACTATGGTGCGCACCAACAACGGCTTCGAAATTGCCGAAGCCGACCTGCGCCTGCGCGGCCCCGGAAACATCGAAGGTACCCAGCAGAGCGGCATCCTCAACTTCCGTATCGCCGACCTGTCTAAGGACGGCAAAATCCTGCGCAGCGCCCGCGAAGTGGCCCAGCGCATCCTCGATGCCGACGGGCCCCTCGAACGGCCGGAACATGCCCCCGTAAAGCATTATCTGGAGAAATACGCCAAAAAACTGAAAGGCTGGAGCCGGATCAGTTGAAGGCGGAAGTGCAAAGTCGAAAAGTTTAACCGATCCGAGGAACAAGGGGCGGGTAAGCTTTCCGCTTTCCGACTTCCGCTTTCCGCTTTCCGCTTTCCGACTTCCGACTTCCG